>NZ_JAGOMQ010000055.1 GCF_017993425.1 Amaricoccus sp. | reverse complement strand
GGGTTGACCGGGGCGGCGGCGGGCTTAGGGTCCCGCGGCGGAATTCGGGGGGGGCGGGATGCGGAAGCGGCGGTTGGGGGCGGGGGGGCTGGAGATCGCGGCGGTCGGGCTCGGGGCGATGTCGTTCGCGGGCGTCTACGGGCAGGCGAGCGACGCGGAGTCGGAGGCGACGCTGACGGCGGCGCTCGATCTCGGGATCGACCATATCGACACCGCCAACATCTACGGGATGGGGCGGTCGGAGCGGATCGTCGGGGCGTTCCTCGCGAAGCAGGGCAAGGCGCGGCACGGGTATTTCCGCATCGCCACCAAGGCGGCGATCGCGCGCGACCCGGAGACCGGGGCGCGGCGGATCGACAACCGGCCGGAGCATCTCGCCGCCGAGCTGGAGGGCAGCCTGAGGCGGCTGGGGCTCGACAGCGTCGATCTCTTCTACGTCCACCGCCGCGACCCGGCCGTGCCGATCGAGGAGGTGGCCGGCGCGATGGGCGAGCTGGCGCGGGCCGGCAAGACCCGGGCGATCGGGTTCTCGGAGATCGCGCCCTCGTCGCTCAGGCGGGCGGCGGCGGTTCATCCGGTGGCGGCGGTGCAGTCGGAGTACTCGCTGCAGACCCGCGCGCCCGATCTCGGGCTGGTGCAGGCCTGCGCCGAGCTGGGGACCACGCTGGTGGCCTTCTCGCCGGTGGGGCGGGGCCTGCTGACCGACGCGCCGCCGGGGCCGGAGGCGGTGGCGGCGTCGGAGTTCCTGCGGGTGAACCCGCGCTTCATGACGCCGAACCTCGCGGCGAACCTCGCCCATGTCGACGCCTTCCGGCGGCTGGCGGCGGAGATGGGGACCTCGGCCGCGGCGCTGGCCATCGCCTGGACGCTGTCGCGCGGCGAGCATGTCGTGCCGATCCCCGGCACCCGCTCGGCGGCGCATCTCCGCGAGCTGGTCGCCGGCGAGGCGCTGGAGCTCGGGGCGGAGGATCTGGCGCGGATCGAGGCGACGCTGCCCGTGGGCTGGGCGCACGGGGATCGCTACAACGAGGCGCAGTGGCTGGGGCCGGAACGCTACGGCTGAGAAGGCAGGTCCGGGCGTTCACGCGTGGACACGAGCCAAGTCATTGATATCTCGTGGCCGGGCGCCTGAACATGCACGATCCTGCACGATCTTGCACGATTCCCGGACACAGGCCCTGCGCGGAGGGGCGTCGCGGGCGGCGGTCTTGGCTTCCGGGTCGGGCGGACCTACGATGCGGGCAGGACGCGACCCGGGAGGTTCCCATGGAGATGCCGGATCCCGATCCCCGTATCCTCGGGCTGAAGGCCGAGATCGTGGCGCGGCTGCGCGCGGCGCTGCCGGGCGGGGTGATCTCGGAGCCGAACGAGGTGCGCGCCTACGAGTGCGACGCGCTGACCGCCTATCGCTGCCCGCCGCTCGCGGTGGCGCTGCCGTCCTCGACGGCCGAGGTGGCGGCGGTGATGCGGATCTGCTCGGAGATGGGCGTGAAGGTGGTGCCGCGCGGCGCGGGGACGAGCCTTGCGGGCGGCTCGCTGCCGACGGCGGACGCGGTGCTGCTCGGGGTGGCGCGGCTGACCGAGGTGCTGGAGGTCGACTACGCCAACCGCTTCATCCGGGTGCAGACGGGGCGGACGAACCTGAGCGTCACCGGCGCGGTGGAGGCGGACGATTTCTTCTATGCCCCCGACCCGTCGAGCCAGCTCGCCTGCGCCATCGCCGGCAATATCGGCATGAACTCCGGGGGCGCGCATTGCCTGAAATACGGGGTGACGACCAACAACCTGCTCGGCGTGACCATGGTGCTGATGGACGGGACGGTGGTCGAGATCGGCGGCGCGCATCTCGACGCGCCGGGGCTCGACCTCCTCGGCGTGGTCTGCGGCTCGGAGGGGCAGCTCGGCGTCGTCACCGAGGCGACCCTGCGCATCCTGCGCAAGCCCGAGGGGGCGCGGCCGGTGCTGTTCGGGTTCGGGTCGAACGAGGTGGCGGGGGCCTGCGTCTCGGACATCATCCGGGCGGGGATCCTGCCCGTGGCGATCGAGTTCATGGACCGGCCCTGCATCCGCGCCTGCGAGGCCTTCGCCCATGCCGGCTATCCGGACGTGGAGGCGCTGCTGATCGTCGAGGTCGAGGGCTCGGAGCCGGAGATCGCGGAGCAGCTCCAGAAGGTGATCGCCATCGCCGAGCGGCACGGGCCGGAGGTGATCCGCGAGAGCGGCTCGGCGGAGGAGAGCGCGCTGATCTGGAAGGGGCGCAAGTCGGCCTTCGGCGCCATGGGGCAGATCGCGGACTATATCTGTCTCGACGGCACCATTCCGGTGAGCGAGCTGCCGTTCGTGCTGCGCCGGATCGGCGAGCTGACCGAGAGCTACGGGCTCGGGGTGGCCAATGTCTTCCACGCGGGCGACGGCAACATGCACCCGCTGATCCTCTACGACGCCAACAAGCCGGGCGACCTGCACAAGGCGGAGGAGCTCGGGGCCGACATCCTGCGGCTCTGCGTCGAGGTCGGCGGCTGCCTGACCGGCGAGCACGGGGTGGGGGTGGAGAAGCGCGACCTGATGGACGTGCAGTACGACCCCGCCGACATCGAGGCGCAGCTGCGGGTGAAGGACGTCTTCGACCCGCGCTGGCTGCTCAATCCGGCCAAGGTGTTCCCGCTCGCCCATACCGCAGCCCGGCGGGCGGCCTGAGCCCATGTCCGCGCACGCCCCCGCCAGCGAGGAGGAGCTTGCCGGGATCGTCCGCGACGCCGCCGCGGCGCGGCGGCCGCTGGCGATCCGGGGCGGCGGCACGCGCGGGATCGGCGGGGCGGTCGAGGGCGAGGCGCTGTCGACCGCGGGGCTCGCCGGGATCGCGCTCTACGAGCCGGGGGCGCTGACCATGGTGGTGCGCGCCGGGACGCCGCTCGCCGAGGTGGAGGCGGCGCTGGCCGCGGAGGGGCAGCGGCTGCCGTTCGAGCCGTGGGACGCGCGGCCGCTGACCGGCGCGAACGGGGCGCCGACGGTGGGGGGCATGGCGGCGACGAACGCCTCCGGGCCGCGGCGCATCCAGGCCGGGGCGTGCCGGGACGCGATGATCGGGGTGCGCTTCGTCGACGGGACCGGGGCGGTCGTCAAGAACGGCGGGCGGGTGATGAAGAACGTCACCGGGCTTGATCTCGTGAAGCTGATGGCGGGCAGCCACGGCACGCTCGGGGTGCTGACCGAGGTGGCGTTCAAGCTGCTGCCGGGGGCGCAGGCGACGGCGACGCTGGTCTGGGACGGGCTCGACGTCGCGCCGGCGGTGGAGCTGATGACGGCGGCGACCGGCTCGCCCTTCGACGTCAGCGCCGCGGCGCACGTGCCGGCCGGGCTCGGCGACGGGCCGGCGACGATGCTGCGGCTGGAGGGGCTGGCCGGGTCGGTGGCGCACCGGGCGCGGGCGCTGGCGCGGGCGCTCGACCGGTTCGGGCCGGCGCGGGTGGTCGAGGGGCCGGGCGACTGGGCCTGGCTGCGCGACGCCGCCGGCTTCGCGGGGCGCGAGGGCGCGGTCTGGCGCGTCTCGGCGCGGCCGACGGACGGGGCGCGGGTCGCCGCGGCGCTGCCGGGGGCGGAGCTGCTGCTCGACTGGGCGGGCGGCCTCGTCTGGGCGCTGGCGCCGGAGGAGACGGACGTGCGCGCGGCGCTCGCGGGCATCCCCGGCCACGCCACGCTGGTGCGGGCCTCGCCGGCGGCGAAGGCGCGGCACGGGGCTTTCCCGCCCGAGCCCGCTGCGGTCGCGGCGCTGTCGGCGGGGTTGCGCGCGCGGTTCGACCCGGCGGGCATCCTCAATCCCGGCCGCATGGCCGGCGCGGAGGCCTGAATGCAGACGGATTTCACCCCCGGGCCGATGCGCGCCCCTGTCGCGTCGGGGCTGGCCGGGTCGCGCGCCCGCTTCGACCCGGCGGGCGTGCCCGATCCCGGCCGCGGGGCCGGCGTTCCCGATCCCGGCCGCGGGGCCGGTGCGGAGGCCTGAGGTGCAGACGAGTTTCACCCCCGAGCAGCTGCGCGACCCGGAGGTCGCGCGGTCGAACCGCATCCTGCGGACCTGCGTGCATTGCGGGTTCTGCACGGCGACCTGCCCGACCTATCAGGTGCTCGGCGACGAGGCGGACAGTCCGCGCGGGCGCATCTACCTGATCAAGGACATGCTGGAGGCGGGCAGGCCCGCCGACGCGCAGACGGTGAAGCACATCGACCGCTGCCTGTCGTGCCTCTCCTGCATGACGACCTGTCCGTCGGGCGTCGACTACATGCATCTCGTCGACCATGCCCGCGCCCATATCGAGCGGACCTGGCGGCGGCCGCCGCTGGAGCGGGCGCTGCGCTGGGCCCTGGCGAAGGTGCTGCCCTATCCGGGGCGGTTCCGGCTGGCGCTGCTGGCGGCGAAGCTGGGGCGGCCGTTCGCGGGGCTGCTGCCCGACGCGCGGCTGCGGGCGATGCTCGCCATGGCGCCGGCGCGGATCGAGCCGCCGGGGCCGCTCGACAAGCCGCAGGTGATCCCCGCCGTCGGCCCCCGGCGGCGGCGGGTGGCGCTGCTGACGGGCTGCGCGCAGCGGGCGCTGAACGGCGACATCAATGCGGCGACGGTGCGGCTGCTGACCCGGCACGGCTGCGAGGTGGTGATAGCGGACGGCATGGGGTGCTGCGGGGCGCTGACGCATCACATGGGCAAGGTCGGCGAGAGCCACGCCTCGGCGGCGCGCAACATCCGGGCGTGGATGGCCGAGGCGCGGGGGGCAGGGCTCGACGCGGTGGTGGTGAACGCCTCCGGGTGCGGGACGACGGTGAAGGATTACGGCGTCATGTTCGCGGGCGATCCGCTGGAGGCGGATGCGCGGGTCGTGGCGGGGCTGGCGCGGGACGTCTCGGAGGTGATGGCCGATCTCGGGCTGCGCGAGCCGACGCAGGCCGAGCCGATGCGGATCGCCTATCACGCGGCCTGCTCGTTGCAGCACGGGCAGCAGGTCAGGGCGGCGCCGAAGGCGCTGCTGAAGGCGGCGGGGTTCGAGGTGGTGGAGCCGCGCGACGCGCATCTCTGCTGCGGCTCGGCGGGGACCTACAACCTGTTGCAGCCGGAGCTTTCGGGGGCGCTCAGGGCGCGCAAGGCGGCGACGCTGGAGGAGAAGCGGCCGCAGGCGATCGCGGCGGGCAACATCGGCTGCATGATGCAGATCGGCGCGGCGGTGGCGACGCCGGTGGTGCATACGGTCGAGCTGCTCGACTGGGCGACCGGGGGGCCGAAGCCGCCGGCGCTGGCGGCGCGGTGAGGGCGCTCGCCGGGCTGGCGCTGGCGCTGGTCGCCTTTGCGGCGGCGGGGCAGGAGGCGCCGGTCGAGCGGGACGGGCGGCGGCTGCTCGACGCAAGCGAGGCGGCGGCGTTTCGCGGCATCGGGCGGCTCAACGTGGCGGGGACGCGGTTCTGCACCGCGGCGCTGGTCTCGGAGCGCGAGATCCTGACGGCGGCGCATTGCCTGTTTCACCCGCGCACGCTGGCGCGGGTGCCGCTCTCGGAGTTCCGCTTCGTGCCCGGGCAGCGGATGGAGGAGAACCTCGGGGTGCGCCGGGTGGCGCGGGCGGCGCTGCCGCCGGAGTTCAGCGCGCAGGCGGCGCCGCGGGCGGCGGACCTGAAGTCGGACATCGCGCTCCTCGAGCTCGACGCCGCCGTGCCGGCGGCGGCGGCGCCCTTCGCGGTCGGGGCGCTCGACCCGGGCGAGCTGGCGCTGACCATCGTGTCCTATGCCCGCGACCGCTCGCAGGCCCCCTCGATCAGCGAGGATTGCCCGCCGCTCGGGGCGATCGACGGGCTGCTGGTCGTCGGCTGCGCGGTGGAGCGCGGCGTCTCCGGGGCGCCGGTGCTGGCGGGGCAGGGGGCGGCGGCGCGCATCGTCGCGGTGGTGTCGGGCATGGGGAGCCTGCCCGACGGCGCGGCGATCACGCTGACGGCGCTCGCGGGGCCCCGCCTCGATGCGCTGCGCGCCAGCCTCGCCGCCGATGGCGAGGCGGCGGACGCGCCGGAGCGGTAGGGCCGGGAGCGCCCGTCGCATCCGGCTGCGCCGCGGCTTCCGCAGAGCGGCGGGAACGACCACGGCGGGCGCAGGACTCGCGCGCCGAGGTCGGGGCTGGGCGCTGCCGACGTGTCGTCGGGTGCCGGGCCGGCGGTCCTGCCGCGGCGGGCGCAGGGCGAGCGCCCGGTCTCGGCGGGGGCTGCCCCCAGGGGCGTGGCGTGCCGGCGGGCTATCGCGGGAGGCGCAGGACGGCGCGGAGGCCGCCGAGGTCGGGGCTGCGGCCGAGCTCGAGGCTGCCGCCGTGGCCGCGGGCGACGTCGAGCGCGATGGCGAGGCCGAGGCCGACGCCGCCGCCGGCGTCCTGGTTGCGGGCGGCGTCGAGGCGGGAGAACGGCGCGAGCGCGCGGGCGCGGTCCTCGGGCGCGATGCCGGGGCCGTCGTCCTCGACGACGAAGTCGAGGGTCTTGGGCAGGAGCCGCACCGAGAGCGCTACGTGCTCGCCGTAGCGGGCGGCGTTGCCGACGAGGTTCTCCAGCGCCCGGCGCACCGCGACGGGGCGCATCTGCACGTAAGGGTCCTGCGGCGTCTCGTTCAGGGCGGCGAGGGTCACGCGGGCGCCGCCGCGCTCGGCGTCCTCGACGAGGCGCCCGGCGAGGAGGAAGGGGTCGGTCGGCGCGCTCTCCTCGAGCTGGTCGCCGCGGGCGAAGGCGAGGAACTCCTCGAGCATCCGCTCCATCTGCGAGATGTCGCCGCGCAGGCCCTCGACCTCGTCCTCGTCGGCGTCGAGAAGCTCGAGCGTCAGCCGCATCCGGGTGAGCGGCGTGCGCAGGTCGTGGCTGACCCCGGAGAGCATCTGCGTGCGCTGCTCGATCTGCCGCTCGATGCGCGAGCGCATGGAGAGGAAGGCGTTGCCGGCGCGGCGCACCTCCTCGGCGCCGGCCGGGCGGAACGGCACGGAGCGGCCCTTGCCGAAGGCCTCGGAGGCCTCGGCGAGCTGGCGGATCGGACGGACCTGGTTGCGCAGGAACAAGACCGCGACCGCGCCGAGCACCAGCGACGCCCCGACCATCAGCACGAGGAGCTGGTGGGGGTTCGAGACGCTCATCCGGTTGCGCGGCACCACGGCGACGAGGACGCCCTTGCCGGTCGGGGCGCCGATATGGACGACGCGCGGATTGGAGGCGAGGTCGATGGCGAGCGGCCCGGGCAGCTCGTCCTCGAGCGTGGCGGCGAGCGCCCGGCCGGTCAGGTCGTCGAAGGGCCGGCGCACGCCCGGCGAGAGGGTGGCGTCGGGCTCGAGCCGCAGCGCCAGCCGCAGCGGCCGGGAGAGGACGGCGAGATCGGCGCGCGCGGCGTCGGCGTCGGGCGCCGCCTCGATCGCCTGCATCGCCGCGCGCAGCTCCAGCGCGACACCGCGGGTCATCTGCTCGGTGACGCGCAGGTAGTGGCGCTGGAAGAACACCAGCCCCACCAGCAGTTGCAGCAGCACCATCGGCACGAGTAGGATCATCAGCGCCCGGCCGAACAGGCTGTGGGGCAGGAACGACCTGGCGCTCGGCAGCTGCATGGCGCGGCGTTACGCCGGCGCGCCGGGCGGCGCAAGCGCCGCGGGAGGGAGCGCGCGGATGGCGGGGGATCCTTTCCGGCGCGACCATGCCCCGGCGCACGGGGTTGCCGAGCCGCTGGCGCCGGGGATCGTGGCGGTCACCGCGGCCAATCCGGGGCCGATGACCTTCACCGGGACGCGGACCTACCTCGTCGGGGCCGGGCGCGACGTCGCGGTGATCGACCCCGGGCCGGACGACCCGCGCCATCTCGACGCGGTGGCGGCGGCGGTCCCCGCCGGGGCGCGGGTGCGGGCGATCCTCGCCACCCATGGCCATGCCGACCATGTCGGCGGCGCGGCGGGGCTCGCGGCGCGGCTCGACGCGCCGGTGCTCGGCTTCGGGCGGCGGGAGCGGACGCCGGTCATGGCGCGGCTTGCCGCGGAGGGCGCGCTCGGCGGCGGCGAGGGGATCGCCGCGGGCTTCGCGCCCGACCGGCGCCTCGGCGACGGCGAGGTGGTGGCGGGCGACGGCTGGCGGCTGGAGGCGATCCACACGCCCGGCCATCTCGGCGACCATCTCTGCTTCGCCTGGCCGGAGGCGGGGGCGCTGTTCTCCGGCGACACGGTGATGGGCTGGGCGACGACGCTGATCTCGCCGCCGGACGGCGACCTCGGGGCGTTCCTCGCCAGCCTCGACCGGCTCGAAGGCCGCGCCGAGGGCGTCTATCTCCCCGGCCACGGCGCGCCGCTCGCCGATCCGCGGGGCATGATCGCCTGGCAGCGGGCGCACCGGGCCGAGCGGACGGCGCAGATCCGTGCGGCGATGGCCGGCGGGGCGGCGAGCATCCCGGAGATCGTGGCCGTGGTCTATCCCGACCTCGGGCCCGCCCTGCGCCCGGCCGCGGCGCGCAACGTGCTCGCGCATCTGATCGACCTCGTGGAGCGCGGCGCGGCGGTCGCGTCCGGGCCGATCGGCCCGTCGGCGCGCTATGCGCCCGCCTGAGACGCGGATGAAGCGCGGAGGACAAGCTGCTGACATGCTGGGGCGATTCGCCGCTGACCGCTCCAGCGCGCGGCGGCCCGAGGCGGCGGGATGCCGCTCGCGTCGTCGCCGGGGTAGACACGTCTCACGAGCGAGTTATCTGGCGCTGGACCGGGCGGAGCGGCGATGCTCGCGGCGACGGCGGCGTTTCGGCTGCGGGACGGGACGGACTTCGGGTGCGCACGATCGTGAGAGAGGAGCTCTGCGATGCCAGACGATGCCAGCGACGCGTGGCGGGATAATGACCAGACCCCCGACAATCCCTACGGCAAGAGCGAGGACTACGAGGGCTTTCTCGACTATCTCGGCGCGCTCGACCGCAGCCTGACGCCGGAGCTCGCGGCCGGCACCCTCCGGATCAACGTCTCCGAGCTCGCCGACCATCCCGAGTACAAGGCCGCGGCGATCGGCGCGCTGCAGATGTGGTCCTCGGTCACGCCGCTGAAGTTCGAGATCGTCGAGGACGCGCCGTTCGACCCGGACGTCGACTGGATCGAGGTGGTGAGCCCGGAGCTCGGCGAGCAGGACGACGGCAGCGCCTATTCCGCCAACCGCTACGTCAGCATCGGCCAGCGCTTCCACGACACCGAGCCGAACAAGACCGACATCGGCGGCTACGTCTTCGATTCCTATGTCCATGAGTTCGGCCACGAGTTCGGCCTGAACCATCCCGGCCTCTACAATTACAGCGGCCCGGGCGGGGTGCAGATCAACTACCTCAACAACGCGACCTGGATCTACGACCGCCAGCAATACAGCGTCATGTCCTACTTCGACGGGATCGACGTCGGCGCGACCTCGCGCTGGTCGGCGGTGACGCCGCTGATGGCCGACATCGAGGCGGTGATCCGGCGGTTCTTCTCGACCGTCGACGCGAACGGCGAGCGCACCTACCGGCACATCGACCTCAACACCGGCGACAACGTCTACGGCTTCGGCAGCGCGCAATACGGCTACCTGCTGACGGCGGCGGGGATGCAGCACGACGTCGGCTTCGTGATCCACGACACCGGCGGCACGGACGTCCTCGACTTCTCCGGCTCGACGGCGGGGACGATCCTCGACCTGCGCGCGGGGCAGTTCTCCAGCGTCAACGGCCACAGCAACAACGTCTCGATCTTCGCCGGGCACAATGCGGACGCGACCGACTACTACGTCGAGAACGGCGTCGGCAGCGCCTATGCGGACATCCTGATCGGCAACGACGGGGCGAACGTGCTCGACGGCCGCGGCGGCGGCGACCGGATGGCGGGCAACGGCGGGGACGACACCTATTTCGTCGACTCGCTCGACGACCTCGTGGTCGAGGACGAAGGCGGCGGGAACGACACGGTGGTCGTGGTCGCGCCGGGCCTGAACCTCGGCAGCATCGCCAACGTCGAGACGATCATCTACGCGGCCGGGGCCTTCGCCGACGCGGGCGGCGAAGCCGACGCCCTGCCGGGCGGGGCGGGCGACGACACGCTGACCAGCATCATCTACGGCGACGAAAGTGACGAGACGCTCGACGGCGCGGGCGGCGACGACACGATCTTCGGGATGGGCGGCGACGACCTGATCATCGGCGGGCGCGACTCGCTGGCCAGCCGCGACATCAACAACACCATCGCCGTCGAGGACTTGGAGGACCAGACCGAGAGCGACGACGGCGACGACACGCTCTATGGCGGCGCTGGCGACGACGTCATCCTCGGCGGGCAGGGCGACGACATCCTCGACGGCGGCTGCGGCGACGACACGCTGAGCGGCCAGGCGGGGATGGACGTCTTCCGCGGCGGCGCGGGCGTCGACACGGTGGACTACAGCCGCGAGAGCCCGTTCCAGCTCCTCGTCAACCTCGCGACCAACGTGGCGAGCGGCGGCACCGCCTCGGGCGACACCTTCGACAGCATCGAGAACCTGATCGGCTCGGACGACCGCATCGACCGGTTCATCGGCACGGAGGCCGCCAACCACTTCCGGGGCCAGGGCGGCGGCGACTACTTCAATGGCGGCGGCGGCGACGACATCCTCGACGGCGGCCGGGACGGCGACATCCTCTACGGCGAGGCCGGCGACGACACGGTGATCGGCGGGGCCGGGCAGGACTACCTCGACGGCGGCTCCGGCGTCGACACGGTGGTCTACGCGGGCAGCACGGGCGCGGTGACGGTCGACCTCGCGGCCGGCACGGCGAGCGGCGGCGACGCCGACGGGCCGGTGCAGATCGTCGGCCGCGGCTCGGCGATCCGGCACGACTTCGTCGTCGGGTTCGAGAACGTCCTCGGCTCCGACCACGACGACCGGCTGATCGGCGACGCGGGCGCGAACGCGCTCTACGGCGGGGCGGGCGACGACACGCTCTCCGGCGCCGGCGGGGCCGACCGGCTGGTCGGCGGGGCCGGCAGCGACACGGCCGACTATTCCGGCGCGCGCCGCGGCATGGTCCTGGCGCTCGGCGGCGACGGCTCGGGCGGCGACGTCTACCGCTCGATCGAGAACCTCGCGGGCACCGGCTACGACGACCGGCTGAGCGGTTCGCGCGGGGCCAACGTGCTGACCGGGCAGGGCGGCGACGACGTGCTGAACGGCGGGCGCGGGGCGGACACGCTGCTCGGCGACTTCGCCTATGCCGGCGACGCGCCGCCGCGGCCGGGGCTCGGCAGCGGCTACGCCACGCTGGGGCCGGACGCGACCAACGACTCGATCGCGAACGCCTTCGACATCTCGAACAACTTCTCGCTGGCCGACGACCCGGACATCTTCGACTCGACGAGCGTCCTGCACTCCACGGTCAACGCGGTCGGCACCGGGGCGGGCGGCTACTACCGGATCGACCTCGCGGCCGGGACGGTCATCACCATCGACATCGACGGCATCGCCGACCCGGACGTCCATGACAGCTGGGTGCGGCTCCTCGACGCCGACGGCGCGATCGTCGCGGAGAACGACGACGGCGGCGGCGATCCCGGCTCGCTGAGCGGGCGCGATTCGAGCATCGTCTACGTCGTGGAGGAGACCGGCAGCTACTACGTGCTGGAGGGCCAGTGGTCGCCGTTCACCGGCGACTGGGATCCGTCGGTGCCGGAGGGCTCGGCCTACAAGGTGAACGTCTCGGTCGACTTCCCGCCCGCCCCGGAGGAGCCGGGCGTGGCGGGCTCGGACGTCCTGCGCGGCGGCGCCGGCGCCGACCTCCTCGACGGCGGGCTGGAGGCCGACATCCTCCGCGGCGGCGCGGGGTCGGATTCGTTCCGGTTCTCGACCGCGCTCGGCGCCGGCAACGTCGACACGATCACGGACTTCGCCGTGCGCGACGACCTGATCCTGCTCGACAACCTGATCTTCGCCGCGCTGGGCGACGAGGGCGGGCTCGACGGGGCGGCGTTCCGGCGGAGCGCCGCCGGCGTGGCGCAGGACGCCGACGACCGCATCCTCTACGACCGCGACAGCGGCGCGCTCTCCTACGACGCCGACGGCGACGGCGCGGACGACGCGGTGCAGTTCGCCTGGCTCGACGCGAACCTCCGCCTGTCGGCGGACAACTTCGTCATCATCTAGCCCCCGCCGGCGGGGGCGCCTCCGGGCGCTCCCGCCGGCGCGGCCGCAGAAGGGAGGCCTCGCGATGCCTACGGATCGCAGGACGGTGCTGGTCGCCGCCGGCGCAGCCGCGGTCGCCGCCGCCGCAGGGCCGGTTTCGGCGCAGTCCGGGTCGCCGTCGGGCGCGGCGGAGATCCGCGGCTCGGTGACCTATCTCGGCGGCGGCCCCATCCCCAAGGGCGTGCTCGTCCTCTCCCTCGACGCCCCGGCGGACGCGAAGGCCCCGCCCGAGGCCCGCATCCCCAGCGACGGCGACGCCACCGCGATCGCCTTCGCCCTGCCATCGCCCGCGACCGCGACCGCGGCCCCGGCGGTCCGGATCGTCGCCCGCCTCGAGCGCCCCGATGGCTGGCTCCTCGCCCGCGGCAGCGCCATCCCGGCGCCGGGCGCCCCGGTCGAGATCACCCTCGCGGAGGTCATGTACTGACCGAGAGGGCGCGACGCCGAGGCGGCCTTCGCCGAGGCCGGCCGCGACCTCGCCGAGCAGGTCGAACTCGCCGCCGCATAGCAATCCCCGGGCGAACCCGTGTGCGACCCGAGCCGCGGAAGAACGGGCGCGAGGGTCTGATACCGGACTCGCTTGATCTGTTCCGTTTGGCCGACGGATCGACAGGTCCGGGCGTGTCGACGTTGATCGGGTGGAGAATGACAGCGTAAAGAAAATTGCGGGCGTGCCTGCCTGTCCCCGGAATTTGCGCAAATATATTTCGAAATATTTTGAATATGAACGGTGAAAATCATTGCATCGTCATCAGCGTCGCATTTCGCGGCGCCGTTCGACTCACTTCGAGGTTCCGCCTTCCCCGCCGCTGCCGCTCCGCGTCGAGCGGGTGACATGGGCATGTCACCCGGCGGGCGCCGTCGGGGGACGGACCTCGCCGCGCGGGAGGGGCGGCCACGCGGGGAGGGAAGAGAGCTGAGCAGCCGAAGCTGGTATGATGAGGTTTAACCATCATCCTGTGACGGCTACCCGTCAGGATACTCCTGCTCCGCCAGAAGCTCGAACGATATGGGATGCCTCCGAAGCGTGGAACAACGTCGAGAGGGGAAATGGGTAGGTCGAGCGGAATCGGACTCGGATTCGTCGGCGGGGGGCCCGGATCCTTCGTGGGCCACCACCACTTCCGGCTGGCCGCCGGCTGCGGCAAAACCGCCAGCCAGACGCGGCCCGTCGTGTAACGGACCGCGCCGATGGGCTGCCGATGGCGACCGCCCCGGGCGGCCGCCGATTGTCATGCCGGTGCGGGCTCCCGGCGCCGGGCGGACTCGGCGATGGCGAAGCGGAGGGTGTCGACGCTCTCGGCGATCGCGGCTCGAGTCTCGAGCGTGTAGTCCTCGTTCTCGATCGAGATCACGTCGTCATAGCCGACGTCGCGCAGCGCGCCCACCACCTCGAGCCAGCCGCGGCGCGAGAGGCCGTGGCCGAGCGGCACGAAGTTCCAGGTCCGCCCAGGGACCGGGACGACGTGCCGGGTGTCGAGCGTGCCGTTCACGCGCGCCTCGGGCTCGACGCGGGTGTCCTTGCCGTGGACGTGGTAGATGTTCTCGCCCCCGAGCGCCTGGATCGCCGCCACCGGATCGCCGCCCATCCAGAGGAGATGCGAGGGGTCGAAGTTCATGCCCACGGCGGGGCCGACCGCCTCGCGCAGGCGGAAGTAGCTGTCGGGGTTGTAGACGCATTGCCGCCCGTGGTTCTCCACGCAGAGCCGGACGCCGGCCTGCTCCGCCACGCCGGCGAGGTCGGTCCAGAACGGGATCACCCGCTCGGTCCACTGCCATTCGAGCATCTCCATCGCCTCGAGCGGCCAGGACGAGGTGATCCAGTTCGGCATCTTCTCGTCGGGGCCGCCGCCGGGCAGGCCGGACATCATGATGACCCGCCCGACGCCGAGGAGCTTCGCCAGCGCGATCGCGTCATGGGCGAGCCTGGCGTCGTTCGGGCCGGTCGCGCCCGGATGGAGCGGGTTGCCCGAGGCGTTGAGCGCCGAGATCGCGAGGCCGCGGTCGCGCAGGAGCCCGCTCAGGCGGTCGCGGGCGCCGGCGTCGGCGAGGAGCGTGGCGATCTCGACATGCGGCGCCGAGGACCAGCCGCCGAGGCCGAACTCGACCGTGTCGAGGCCGAGCGAGGCGGCGAGGTCCAGCATCTCCTCGATGCCGAACGCCCCGAGGCTGTCGGTGTTGAGCCCGATCTTCATCGTCAGTTCTCCCAGTCGATCTTGACCGCCGCGTTCGTTTCGCTCGCCTTCTGGATGGCGTCGAGCACCTGGGCCGCCCGGTAGCCGTCCTCGATCGAGCCGTTGGCGAAGGGCTTGCCCTCGGCGACGGCCTCCAGGAACTCGTGGATCATGAAGCCGAAGCTCTCGGCGTAGCCGACCGGCACGAGGTCGTGCGGCACGGCGGCTAGCTCGGCGACGTAGGGCGAGGACGGCCGGTTCAGGATGCGCTGGAACGGCGCCGGGCCGCTCTCGCCGAGGATGGCGAGGTCGAAGTGCGACGGCGTCTCGTTGGTGAAGCGGGCGGTTCCCTTCGTGCCGTAGACCTCGACCTGCACCCGGTTGCCGGCGCCGACGGCGACGCGCGAGGCGGTCATGAAGCCCTGGGCGCCGTTGGCGACCCTCGTCACGATGTGGTCGATCGCCGTGATCAGGGCACCGTCCCCCCCTATGACCGCAGCAAACTCAAGGGCCGCCTTCGCGAACTGGTCGATACCTTCCCGAGCGGCGCGTGCCGACGAACTCCATCAGACCTTTCGCCTTGAGGGCAGCAATGTCCCGTCGTGCCGTCTTCTCCGAGACCCTCCAGCGCTCCATGATCTCGACCGCTCCGACCTGACAGCCCGCCCCCACAACCTCCAGAAACCAGGTCCGGCGCTGGTCCGGCGCAGCCCCGCAATGCGCTTCCAAGCCAAGACGATCACGGTCATCATCACGGTCATCCCGCCCGGCGCCTCCAGGTGTCTTCTCGCCCGCCGGTCCGACTGCCTGCGCGAGCTGGCCCAAGAGTCCAGTGCCGGACGTCACGCGCGGCACCGCTTGGATATGCGCTGTCGCCGCCATATCCGCCCTACCCGCGGCCGCCAGGATCGCCCAGAAGACGGTTTCCGATTCCCGCATCAGAACAAGGAGATGATCGCCACACGGACCGTGCGTGCCAGCAAGCCAATGCTTCACGGTCCGCTCTCCCGCACCCGTCCAGTTCATCAGGGTCTTCGCGGCCCGGTGGGTCCCTCCGAGGTCCGCGACGAGTGCATCGGCGACGATCCCGGCGTAGGTCGTGCCGCCGCCATCACGGTCATTCCCGCCCGGAAACTTCTTGCCCGTTTTCGGCAATATTTTTCCGCTCCTCCCCAGCTACAATGCCGGCTGAGGAGCGCGAAAACGGCTGCTCGGTGATGCCTGCGGTCGCGCGATCTGGCGCAGGGCTTGGCCCTGCCCTGAAAGGACCGGGCCAGGTGACGGGAGGCGGAGACCGCGGCGATCACCGGCGGACCGAGGCAGGCGCAACTCCTGTCCGGGCTGCGCAATACGTGCGCATGTCGACCGAGCACCAGCAATACTCGACGGAGAACCAGGCCCACGCGATCCGGCAGTATGCCGACCGGCATGGCCTCGAGATCGTCCGAACGTATGCCGACGAAGGCCGCAGCGGGCTACGGATCGAGGGACGCGACGCGCTTCAGCGGCTGATCGCGGACGTCGAGAGCGGCGCGGCGGACTTCACGACGATCCTCGTTTACGACGTGAGCCGGTGGGGCCGGTTCCCGGATGCCGACGAGAGCGCCCACTACGAGTATCGCTGCCGGCGCGCCGGCATCCAGGTTCGGTATTGTGCTGAGCCGTTCGAGAACGACGGGAGCGCCCTTTCGACGATCGTCAAGGGCGTGAAGCGGATGATGGCGACCGAGTACAGCAGTGAGCTGTCGAAGAAGGTCTTCGCCGGTCAGTGTCGCCTGATCGAGCACGGCTTCCGGCAGGGTGGCGCGGCCGGCTATGGCTTCGGCGACGACCAGGGCGGCACGCCCAAGGGCGAGCTCACGAAGGGCGAACACAAGAGCATCCAGACTGACAGGGTGGTGCTGGTTCCGGGACCGCCCGAGGAGGTGTCGACGGTGCAGTGGATGTATCGCGCCTTCGTCGTGGACGCGAAGCCCGAGGGCGAGAGCGCCGAGACCCTGAACGCTCGGGGCGTCGCGACCGACCTGGGTCGGCCATGGACCCGCGGGACGGTCCACCAAGTGCTGATCAACCCGAAGTACGTCGGCGACAACGTCTGGAACCGGGTGTCGTTCAAGCTGAAGCAGAAACGGGAGCGGAACCGCCCGGAGAAGTGGGTCCGCGCCGAGGCTGCCTTCGAAGGGATCGTCGACCGCGCCCTCTTCGACGCCGCAGCCGCCATCATCGCGGAGAGGGCGCGCCGACTGACCGACGAAGACTTGCTGAGTACGCTGCGCGCGCTCTTCGAAGCCCAGGGTCGCCTCTCCGGCTTGATCATCGACGAAACCGACGGCCCGTCGAGCAGCGCATACCGTCACCGCTTCGGGAGCCTGCTGCGCGCCTACAGCCTCGTCGGTTACTCGGCCGAGGAGGTGAAGCGCAAGCTCGAGGCCCCGTCCGAGCTGCTCCTCGAGATCATCGGCCGCATGGAGCAGATGGACAGGGCGGCGCAGATCCGCATCGCCGACGAGCTGTTCGGCGGGACGGCCGGCGAGCGGTTCGTTGAACTCCTCGACCAGGGCGAGGCAGGCATCCGCGCGACGATCGACCGCGCCCACGAGCCGGACATCGTCATGTCCGACAACCTGATCGCCACGGCGGCCGAGCTGGACGGCATGTTCCGCACCATCGCGAACACCGTGGGCGTCGAGCTGAAGTCCGCCATCGTCTCCGCGGCCGACAGCCTCGTCGAGCTCATCGAGTCGTTCCGCTCCTTCGAGAACCAGCGGACCTCGACGCTGGAAGAGCGCGCGAACGACCTCATCCGGCAGAAGCCCGACCTGGCGGCAGAGCAGCGCGCCGTGCAGGCCGACGACGGCCTGACGGAGAACGCCCGCAAGCTCGGTTTCGGCGCCGCCGACAGCGCGACGACGCAAAAGCGCGTCGCCGACCTGCAGGCGCAGATCGACGCCCTGTCGGCGCAGGAAGACCAGATCATCGCGGAGTTGCAGAACCGGACGCCGATCGCGCCGCCGAAGGGCCCGACCGATCGCACCTGGACGCCGCCCACCTATACCCCGCCCGCAGGCGGCAGCGGTAGTGGGGGAAGCGGCGGCAGTCGAGGGGGCGGCGGGGCGCAGGAGCGGGCGGATGACTTCGACCGCGAGGCCGAGGCGCTCATCCGGCGGACGCAGGCGCTGAAGGCCGGCACGCTCGCGCAGTCGGAGATCAACCCGCTCCTCAACGACTTCGGCCGAGCGGCCGAGTTCGCCTCAGCCCGGACCGACCTCCTCCTCGCCGCGCAGCAGGCCGGCATCCCTGTCACGGCCGAGCTGCGCGCGCAGGTCGACCAGCTGGCCGGCGCCTACGCCGACGCCACGGTGGCGCAGGCGCAGCTCGACGCCGGGCAGCAGGAGGCGGTGCAGGCGGCCGAGGAGATTCAGCGCCTGCGCGGCGAGGCGACGCAGGGCTTCGTGCGCGATCTCCTCGACGGCGTCTCGGCCGCCGACGCCCTGGCGAGCGCGCTCGACCGCGTCGCCGACAGGATGATCGACATGGCGCTGCAGAACCTCTTCGCGCCGTCCGGCGGCGGCGCAGGGGGCGGCGCGGGCATTCTCGGGGCCATCGGCAGCCTCTTTGGCTTCGCCAACGGCACGGCGAACACGGGCGGGCGGCGCGGCGAGGTGCGCGGCGTGGTGCACGGCCGGGAGGCCGTCATCCTCCTTCCCGACGGCCGCCGTGTGCCCGTGGAGATGCGCGGCGCGGGCGGGGTGCAGGACGTGCGCGTACGGCGGCGCAGGTGTCTCGTGCGGTGACGTCGCGAGGCCTGGCCGCCTACGATGGCGGCCTGCCTGACCGCCTCGCGCAGATCAACCGCGATCCGTGGAGAAGGGTGATGATGGACGGCTTCGGCCGCATGGAGCGGCAGCTCGTCGAGGCGCTGGAGGCGCATCTCGCATCGGGCGCGCCCCCCCGACATTCCGGAGGCGGGCCTGCCGCTGTGGCGCGCCTTCGTCGAGCTGGGGGCGACGCGCAGCTGGCACGCGACGGGGCCGAACCCGATCGCCTACGCCGAGGTGGAGGCGTGGGGGCGGCTCATGCGCTGGCCCCTCGAGCCGCGCCACGTCCGCGTCATCCGGCGCCTCGACAACGCCTGGCTCGGCCAGTTCTACACGACGCGGCCGGGCGGGCGGAAGAAACGGGCCGGCCCCCTTACGCCGGCGGCATTCGACGCGCTTTTCGCGCGGTGACACGAGAAAGGGTGGGTCGCACCCTGCGGGACGGAAGCGTTGCTCCGCGAAGCGGCCGCGTTAGTCGGGCGGTGGCAAAACTCCGACAGCTCCGGGCGGGGCTTCCTATACCCGCCGCGGGAGACGATGCGGCGGCCCGTGAACCGCGCGGCGTCGAAGGGGGCCGGATCAGCGTGAGGCTGGTCCGGCCAGCCATCGAGCATCTACCCGGCAATCGACTTCTTCAGCGCCTCGTCGATCCGACCCTGCCATCCGGGACCGGTGGCCTTGAAATGCTCCACGACCTCGGGGCTGAGCCGGATCGAGAGGGCAACCTTCTTCGGCACCTTCTGCGCGCCTCGGGTGCGAGGAAAGGCGGCCAGAACATGCGGCGGAAGCTCGCTCGCGGGCCGTGCCCGGGCGAAGTCCGCCTCAGTCCATTCCGGGTTGTCGTCGTCGAACACGACCTCAGGGCGCTTGCGGGACATAGCGTCTCATCTCCTTCTCGTGCGCGCGGCGCAGGCTGATCGCGCGGATGCGGCCGTCGCGGTCGGTGAAGACGAGGCAGTGCGGCCGGCCGTCGATCAGGCCCCAGGCGCGATACCGGACCTCGCCGTATTCGTTGCGGTCATCGACCACGAAAGCGAGGATTTCGAGATCGGCCGCGCAGGACAGGGACACGCCGTGCTTGTCGAGGTTGGCCGCGTCCTTCGCAAGGTCGAACTCGATTTCCATAGGGTATGTATATACAATCTGCGCGCCGGGACAGTCAAGCAGATTGTATATACTCAAGGGCGACTGGATACCGGGCCGGGGTCAGCGGGATGCCGGCCGTGGCTTCTCAGGGTAGAGGGGTCAGGTGTTTGTTGCGGGCCAACCAGCGATGGCCCGCGCCCGATTGATGGCGTCGTGTACCGATTCGAGAGCGCGGACCTCTTCGTCGAGTCGTGCGAAGATCTTCGCCAACCCCTCCCCGCCGTCGCGGAGGAGAAGCTCGGCGGCGGTCGCGCGGGCTGCGATGAGGCGATCTAAGGTCACCCGGTGAGCGCAAGGTGCGCGCACGCTGCTCCCTCATCCATCCTCTTTCATACGGTTGACCTTTCCCAGAAGGACTTCTCCGGCAGATCAGAGGGAAGATAGCCGCGTTGGCGAAGCCAAGCCGTCAGCAGCTTCTCAACAAGCGAGGCCGTTGATCGACTGTCGTCGGCGGCTGCCTTTTCCGCAGCGGCCTTCACGGCCTCGGGAACCCTTACTGAAATCGTCGCGGTCTTTGTCATTGAGTGCGTTTGTGTGCAGTTGACATTCATCCGTGCCTGTAGCAATGATGCACACAGTTGCATCCAAATGCAACGGGCCGGCCTAGGAGCTGTGGACTCTAGGGATTCCCGTTTGGGAAGGGACGTGATTCAAGGTTGTCTCCATGGAGGAGGCAGCGTTGGGAATTCGACTTGTCCTGAGCGATCGTCAGTTGGAACGGATCGCGCCGCACATCATCGGTGACGAGCGGACGCGGGGGAGCAGCGGTCGCGACAACCGGCGGTTTGTCGAGGCGGTGCTGTGGCTGGTGCGCACCGGGGCGCCGTGGCGTGATCTTCCC
>NZ_JAGOMQ010000022.1 GCF_017993425.1 Amaricoccus sp. | reverse complement strand
TCATCGCCGCCCAATCCGGCCCAAGGTCCACGTGCTGGAAGAACCGCTGCAAGCGCCGATAGGTCGACGCGATCTGCACGCCTCTCGCGCCGGCGCTGGCGATATGGCCGAGATTGACCGTGCGCGCGCCGATCATGCCCACCACGAGCATGCAGAGGGTCTCCAGGCGGCTCTTGCCGAGGCCGACATGGCCCCATAGCGTCCGGGAGAGGGCGGCGACGGCTCGGTGAGACATGGGACGATCCTTGCAAGGGAGTCGTCCAGTAGAATCCAACCAGCCGCCCTCAGCCAGCACTGTGTCGTGTAGTGTGAGGCCGGGGATCATGTCCCGAGTTTATCGCGCCTCCCCAATGCGTTGGAGCGAAATCGACCGCGCAGGCCGACGATTGTCACCCGGCGGCGGACGGCCGCCAGGTGTGCCGCGGGTTCCGCCAATCGATGCCCTCGAGCAGGTAGCCGAGCTGCGCCGCCGACACCGCCACCGCTCCGTCCGCCGGCGTCGGCCAGATGAACCGGCCGTGGTCGAGCCGCTTCACGTACAGCGACATGCCGACCCCGTCGTGCCACAGCACCTTCATCAGCTGCCCCCGCCGGCCCCGGAAGCAGAACAGCTCCCCGCCATGCGGATCGCGCCCGAGCCCCTGCTGCACCAGGAACGCCAGCCCGTTCATCCCCTTCCGCATGTCCGTCGCTCCGCCCGCGAGCCAGACCTTCGCCCCCGGCGGGAACGCGATCATGCCCGCTCCAGCACCGCGACGACCCGCGCCAGCGCCGCCGCATCGATCCCGACGCCAACGATCAGCCGCCGGCCGTTCCCGAGCACGATCTCGATCCGCTCTCCGCCCGACACCAGCTCGGATCTCGACGTCTCCTCGGGCGCCATCAGCACCGGCGCGAAGTTCGGCTGCCGGTCCACCGTCCCGAGCGTCCCCTCGCGAAACTGCCGTCGCCACGTCGTCAACAGCGACCGCGAGATCTCGTGCGCCCGCGCCGTCGCAGAAGCCATCCGCGATCCCCGGAAGCTCGCCTCCACGATCCGCAGCTTGTCCGCATCGCTCCACTGCCGGCGCCGCGCCGCGTCCGCCGCCGACAGAACCTCGATCTCCAGTCCGGACTTAAGGGCGACCATAAGGTCGCACCTATCACCATCGTCCGAACCCGGTCAGGCGGCCCTCCGACAACTCTTTCAGTTACGCACAGGCGTTTCCTGACCCTTCCGTATGGCGAAGCCGTCCACGAGATCGGCGAGACGTGAGAAGCCACGCCACATGATAGTAGTCCCTGGCGGAGCATCGTTCCGGCGGGCGAGGTAACCGCCGAGGCGGGCGACGCGCATCATGTAGAAGTCGAGGGTGCGTGTGACGGCCCGCCCAGGATCGGAGGAGGCATCGAGGAACTCGATCTCCAGGTCGGTGAAGACCGCCGCCGGGGCGGCGTCCGGATCGCTGCGCCGGGCATGGTCATCCAGTGGATGCGCCAGGCGACGACGCAGCAGAGCGCGATGCAGTTGGCGAGGCGATCGGCGGTGGTGAGCCTGACCTCCTCGACGCGGCATCCGGATTTTAGGGTCTTGAAGAAGGTCTCGATGCTCCAGCGCCGGGCGTACCAGCCAAGCTTGTGGATGGCATCGGCGTGGGATGCGACCTCGAGGTTGGTGATCAGCTTCCAGCACACCGACCGCCGATCTGCCGGCGGATCGATCTCCTCGGCATAGATGACCTGAAGCGTCTGATGTGCATAGAGCTTCTGCTTTCCGATCGGCGGCCGGACGACCATCGTCGCGAACTTCATCGCGAGGTTCGCCTCCTGCTCCTGACCCGAGGCATCGCGAAACCGAATCCGGTGGGTACCGCTGGGCGGCGTGTCCTGCATCACCCTGGCGATGGTCGTGCCGCCAGCTCCCGCGAGGCGATCAACGCAGGCGCGGACCAGGAAGTTCGTGCCCAGGTCCTGCGCCAGGCAGAAGAGCTCGTAGATGTCGCTCTCGCGATCGCCGATGTGGACGCAGTGCTCCGGCGCGCCGATCAGTTCGGTCGAGCGACGCAGATTGTCGAGCCAGCGGACGCTCTCCTTCTGGTCGATCGGCACGCGGGTCGGGTTGATCTTCCGCTTCAGCGCCGCCGTGCCCTTGAACTTGTCCCGCGATCAGACCTTCACCGCCGTGAGGCCGAGCGGCAGCCCGTCGGGCGTAACCGCGAGGCTGGCGTGCGACAGCAGGCCACACAGCGTGTGCTGGCGGAAGCGGCCGTCCTTCTCCTTGCACCCGGTGGAGGTCTTGGTGAAGCCGATCTTCTCGGGCGCGCTCCAGGTGAAGGAGAATTCCGTCGTGTCCTGGAGCACCAGGATCGGCCCCTCGACGACCTGCACGCGCAGGGCGGACGCCTGGAAGTGGCCGGCCAGTATCCTGTCCTCGCTCACCTTCTCGTTCGAGAAGAAGCGATAGGCGGCCTTGGTGTTCGCCCAGTCCTGAAACGCCGTCGGCAGCGATTTGCCCGGCCTCTCTCCCATCGCCGCCAGCATGGCGCCCAGCCGCCGGTTCAGCCGGGCGTCGCCCATGCCGCAAGCCGCCGTCTCCTCCTCCACCCAGCTTACCACCGCCCCGCACCTGCTCGCTTGTTGTAGGTGCCAGACAAGGCATCACGGTCGATTCAGGCTCTGCAACATCAAAGTTGCCCCACTTGTGGGTAACTGAAAGCCGAGGAGGAGGGTTACCTAGGAACTCGACCTCTCCTGGAGCACGCGGCAAAAGATTCTGCGGCACGCCGGAGTTCGAGTACGAACAGATCGTGCAGTCGCTGCCTCACAACAGGCACTGGATCGGGTCGGTGGAGGGGCAGGACTTCGCGTCAACTGCGACCATATCTCACTCAATCCAAGCAATTCGGCCCGCGGCTCACCCAAAAAACAGCCGGCGCGTGCCAGACAACCGCAACTGACGATACTTTTCGAGCGCGAAAATACATCAGCCCGATCTTTCCAGGTCATCGCATTTCGAACTCGGCACTACGAATAAACGCAGCTACCGCAGGCTGTATCAGCCGTCGCCATTTCGATCCGTTGAAGACGCCGTAGTGCCCCACGCCCTCGGCAACATACCGGCGGCGCAGAGACTCTGGGAGATTGATTACGAGATCATGTGCAGCTTCTGTTTGCCCTAAGCCCGTAATGTCATCCTTTTCCCCCTCAATCGTCATGAGAGCCACGTCTTCAACCACCTCAAGATAAACCCTCTCCCCTCGATAGTTATACTCCCCGATTGCCATAAGTCGCTTCTGAAAAACCCGCTCGATAGTCTGCAAATAAAAATCTGCTGAAAGATCCATCACCGCAAGATACTCATCGTAGAAGCGACGATGCGAATCGCTGCTGTCCCCATCACCTCGGACAAGATTTCTGAATTGACGGACATGAGCATCAACGTGTCGGTCAACATTCATAGCCAAAAAACTAGACAGTTGCAAAAAACCTGGATAGACTCGCCGCATAAATCCTCTGTTTGGCCAAGGGACATGCACAACTACATTGTTATCGAACCAAGCTAAAGTTCGCTTGTTTGCAAGTTCATTCGGCTGCTTCGGATTGCGTGCGGTGTCGATCGGAGAGCCCATCAGGACGACAGAGGCGGGCCGTCTTGGGTTTCCTCTCATAGCCATCAGCGCGGCCGCAGCCATCACCGGAATGCCCGGCTGACACACTGCCATCACGCAAATGCGCCTGCCATCCTGCGATAGGTGGTCGATCATCTCGATGACATAGTCGGTATAGTCGTCGAGATCGAACGTGCCGTCCGTGACCGGAACCTCGCGCGCGTCGATCCAGTCCGTGATGTACACATCATGCTCGGGAAGCATTGCCTCGACGGTTCCCCGCAGCAGGGTCGCGTAGTGGCCAGACATCGGCGCTACGATCAAGACCCGCGGATCGCCACGAGACAGGTCTTCCGCCAGATCACGACGGAAGTGCAGAAGATCGCAAAACGGCCGTGACCAAACTGTCTCCTCCACGACCGACGTCTCTTTGCCCTCCACGACAGTGGTAGCTATGCCAAAGCTTGGCTTCCCATAGCGCCGCGTCGCGTTGATGAACATCTCTAGGGCCGCTGAGACCGCACGCGTGCCATACGCGCCAGGCATGAAGTTGAGCGGATGGCGGATAACCTGCTGGCCCATCTGCGCGGCTGCGCGCATCGGCGAGATCGCAGCGTGGGTCATCTCATAGGCGTGGTACAGCATCCCATTCCCCCGGGAAACTTTATTGCTCGCAGCCCGGCGCAACCTACTTCGTTTTTGCGGCGCATCAAGGAGGCGTGCGGCTCCATCCTACGGGCTGTGACATTTCACTGACAGATCGGGCTTTGACAAAGGTTACCGTCTGTGGCACCCGGCGGCCGAGTCCGTCATCCGACATTCCGAGGTTTCTTCATGCCCAAGGACGAATGGGGAGCCAAGCGCATCTGCCCGAGTTGCGCGACGCGCTTCTACGATCTTCGCCACGATCCAGTGAGTTGTCCGGCCTGCGGGGCGACTTTCGGCGTGGATACGCTGAGTGCGGTGAAAGCAAAGGCTCCGCGCTCCGAGAAGGCCAAGCCAGAACCAGTCGATATGGACGATCTGCCCGATATTGATGGCGATGAGGTGATCGCCGATGACGACGATCTCGCCGACGATATCCTTGAGGACGAAGAGGACAACGTCGACCTCGAGGAGATCGCAGATGTTGCGGGTGAGGAGGAAGAGGGCTGAGCCGGGGGAACTTTCCCCTTGAAGTCGCAACGCGCGCCGCATAAAGACCCGCACGCGCGGCGCGCAGAACGGGGCCATAGCTCAGCTGGGAGAGCGCTTGCATGGCATGCAAGAGGTCAGGGGTTCGATCCCCCTTGGCTCCACCAATCTCACGGAATTGGACTGACTTTAGGTTGCTAACCTAACCGACAATCGCGCATACGGGCCAGGCCCAAACCGGTCGGAGACTTGGGCGACGGCCAGGTTGATCGTTGCCAAGTTGCCGTCCGCGACTTGCATTGATTGATCGTATATAAATCGCGGCGCGCTTGGCCACGCTTCGCGAACCGTCCGTCCATCCGAAACGAGAAGAATATTATAAACTTCCCGATCTTCACCGATCGGTGCTTCCGCCCCTTCCCAACTGTCGCCGTCAATTCTGGTGCGGCGCACCCAAGAGATTTCCACATCCCCATTCGAAACACGAGTCACACGAAGATGCGCCGGACGATAGGGTCGCAGGCCGACACCTGCAAACCTCCGCACTTCATGGAGAAAACTGGCATCGCTGTAACGTCTGGAAGACGGGCCGACGCGATAGTGTCGGACCAATCCGCGCGCTGAGGCGGGGAGATCGAGTTGCACGACGCCGCTGTCAAGCAGCACAAAATCCGCGCCCGCAGGGATGTCGGCCTGCATGATACCGTCGGTGCCCGCCTGTCCGCGTAGGAGTCCCCTGAGCGCGTATTCGTTGCGGCCGACCAGCGACGCCTCTTCGAACTGGATGACTTCCCACTGACCCTCGGCGTGGCGCACAGCGGCCGCGTTCGCGCCGTTCAGAATGCCTTGCTCGTTCGAACTCCGAAGCGCACCCGAGGCGAGGCGAACACCCACCTCGCCCCGCCACCACATGCCCGCGCTCGCCGCCGGCATGGGGCTAACTGTTTCGCCAAGAACACCGGGCCGCAGAATGCGCTGATTGAGCGCATATCCGTGGTCGCTCGTCGCCGAATAGACCGCGACTGGTCCGATCCAAGGCGTTTGCGTAACCGCGATATATGGCGCATGCGGAACCTCGGTCCCCGACATGAGTGGCAAGTCCAGAAACTCGGCATAGACTGGCCGAGGAACCTGAACGTGGCGCCTCGCCACCCGCGCAGGCGCGTAGACTGAAGCGCGATAGAGCGCCGGCTCGATCCGAACACAGGTGAACGAGCGGCGGCCTGCCTCCTCCACGCGATCGACCCTGTAGAGGTCGGCGGCGCCATCGCGCGCCAGGGAAACCACGTCCCCCGACGTAATCGCCAAGCTCGATGGCGGCAGGGCGAACTCGGCCATATCCCGTGCGACCGACGTCTCGCTGAGCCATCGCTCCGCGATCGCCCCCGCCTGCTGGTCCGTCAGCACCACCGGCACGGACGATTGCGAGGCATCGGGCTCCGATCGCTCGGGAGACACCGCCTCAGCAACGCCTGGCTGATAGTCGGCGTCCCCTCGGAGATACCCCAGCGCAACCCGACCGGGCGACTCGGTCTGGGCGACGCGGGTGAGCGCAAGCGTGGGAGCCGACGGCGCCAACGCGAGGTCGTCGAGCGCCAGGGTCGCGCGCACCTGGCCGTCCTTCTCGGCGAACGCCACTTTCGTCTCCAGCGTATAGCTGTCGAAAGCGTAAACCAGCATCAACGGCTGCAAGCTCTGCCGGGCGCTCTCGACGCTTCCGATCTGATAACCCGTCACAGTTCCGTTGAGGGCCGAGACGTCCGTTTCGCCAGCGCCGGCCCGCTGGGAAATCTCCGCCACGACTTCGCCCAGGGAGGGCATCCCCAGCCTACCGTTGATCCAATGTCCCCGATCGTAGTTCCCGCCATCCGCCCAGGTTTCGAGGCGATCGGGGAAGTCAGGCCACGGCCTAGCGTCCCATGCCCAGACGAACGCGCGCGACGTGTCGACCATTCGCCCGACGTAGCGGTTGGACTCAGGATTGTTGCCCGAGCTGGCCCAGTAAGAATAAATGGCCTGAAGGTAGCGCTGCTGAATATAGTCGTCGCGCGCCTCGCTCGAATGATACGGGAAGAAGCTCTCCGCGGACTTCGGATCATAAAAGACGTTCGGCTGGTTCGTTCCCTTGTCCACAGCGGGACATCCGAGCTCCGTGAACCAGATCGGCTTCGAGCGAGGCTCCCAAGCCGTTGTATGCGCCGCCCGTACGCCCCCTACCCGGTCGTGGTGCGGACGGGACCACCAGCTCCGTATGTCCTTGTATCTGAACACCCATGACTCGCCGAACGCGCCGTCGGCGATCGGCGTACGCTCCTGCCGGAGCCTCGCCTCCTCACTCGCATAGTACCAGTCGAACCCTTCGCCGCCGGCCACGTTGCCACGCAGATAGTCGAGGTTATAGATGGAACCCGCGGCGGCGTCGGCATGTCCCGAGCCGTCTCGCCAGTCGGAGAGCGGCATGTAGTTGTCGATTCCGACAAAATCGATCGCCGGATGCGCCCAGAGCGGATCGAGATGAAACAGGACATCCCCGGAGCCGTCCCCCGGCTGGTGCCCGAAATACTCCGACCAGTCCGCGGCGTACCCGATCTTGGTTTGCGGCCCCAACACCGTCCGGACGTCCGCCGCGAGCGCACAGAGCTCCCGCACCGCTGGATAGGCGTCCGCCGCGTCCCGAATCTGCGTCAGTCCCCGCATCTCGGAGCCAATGCAAAACGCGTCAACGCCGCCTGCCAAAACGCAGAGGTGGGCATAGTGCAGGATGAAACGGCGGTACGACCACTCCGCGGGGCCGCGATAGACCACCGCGCCGCCCTCGACCGCGAAATCCGACGGCCGAGCCGCTCCAAAGAACGCCGCAACCTCCGCACCCGCCGCCACCGACTTATCGGACGAGCCGGGCCTCCCCGGCGCGACGCCCAGGGTGATCCTCCCCCGCCACGGAGCACGAGGCTGCTCCGCGCCGTTGCCCCAGGGATCAGGCAATCCGTTGCCGGCTTGCAGGTCCATGAGGATGAACGGATAGAACATAACCGACAGGCCGCTCGTCGCCATGTGCCGGATGGCCTCGATCACCGAGGCGTCCGCAGGCGTCCCGCCGAACGCGGGTCGATCTTCCATACGGCTGACCTGCTTCGCCGCGGAACGGCCGACGCCGGAAACAACCCACGGCATGGGCCGCCCGTCCGCTTCCACCTGCTCCACGGCCGGCTGAATCGTGCAGGAGCCGCAGCGCAGGTCGTCCCCGAACCAGCTCACCACCAGGGAAAGCGCGCGGGCCGCCGGCAGGTCCGCCCGCATCTGCTCGAGCGACGCCACAAGGTCCGGCATCCCGCGATCATTGTTGACGTTCGCGAACTCCGACCGTCCCTTGCCGCGCCCGTAGTGGACCGGCGTGGTCGCCAGCGCATACTCCCCGGTGCCCGGCACGAGCGCCACCGCCCGCACATCCTCGGCCGGGTGACGGGCCCCTGCCGAGACCGACGCCCGACGCATCACCTCGAAATTGAACTGCGGTATGCGATTCCCGAAGGGCGTCAGGTCCAGGTTCTCGAAGACGACATAGGCCACGCCGCGGTAGGCCGGCGCCTCCTCGTCCCCCTCGATCGCCGCAATCAGCGGATCCGGGACCTGCTCCTCGTCGCCCAGGTGAAGCCGCCAGGTGATCTCCGCCAGATCGAGGGGCTGGCCGTCCGCCCAGACCCTGCCCACCCGGACGACGGCGCCTTCGCAAAGCGCGACGGCGAGGCTTATCGAATAGCTGTATTCCTTGACCTTTTGCGCGCCCGCGCCGCCCTTGCCCCCGACGCGCGTTGTATCGACGTCCTCGAGGAACCGGCTGGACCAGATGATCTGCCCTGCGACCCGCACACGCCCGAAGACACGGGGGAGGCATTCGCCCTCCCCCGCCCCCATGACCTTGAACCGCTCGGCCCGCCCGGTCTCCACCGTTTCCGAGCCCGCGCCGGTCAGGCGCTGATCAATGACCGCGCCGAGCGTCGCGCCCACCGCCTTGCCGATCACGCCGGTGGCCATGCCGGCCACCGACCCGCCGAAAGAGCCGCCGATCGCCGCGCCGGCGGCGGAGAGGAGCAGGGTGGCCATTCTCAATCCCTTTCGAGCGGAAACCGAAATGCGCCGACGACCCGGCGAGACCAGGCCGGCGTCAACGGCGACTCCACCACGCCGTGACCGCAATAGGCGTGGATCAGCGTCTCGTGCCCAGCCGCCGAACGCGCGAGCACCCCGACGTGCTTGGCCACCGCGATGTCCGCCATGCGCAACACCAGGACATCGCCGGATCGGCGCTCCGCAAGCTCCACGGGGTCCAGATGCCGTCTCGCGGCCAGCAGCAGGTCCTCGGTCTGGCCGGTTTCGGACCAGTCCGGGGTATAGGCGGGCGGCCGCTCCGGCTCCACGCCGAGGAGTTCCCGCCACAGTCCACGCACCAGCCCCAGACAGTCCGTGCCGGCGCCGCGACAACTCGCCTGATGGCGGTAGGGCGTTCCGATCCAGGCTCGCGCCCGCGCCACGACAACCTCGTCGGGCGAGGCGCTATCCGCGTCCGAGTTTCGAGCCATCATTCACCTCGCCGCTCCGCGGATACGCCGCGACCCAGTCATCGCCCGGGATGTGCGGGAATCCGCGGAAATTCAGGAAGTTCGAGAACTTGGCCCGGCAGGTTTCCGGGCTCTTGTCGCAGCCGGCGAAGATGCGGAACCTATCGCCCGGAGCGATCGCCGCCCCGGGCCGAACCCAGAGCGCCACGCGCCGGCCACCGTCGCCAAGCGCGGCGTCCACCCGGACCGCGGCGTTCATGCCGGCGTTCGCGCCGCTGAGCCAGCTCAGCACGCCGCCCTTGAACCAGCCGGCCTGAAACCCGCCCAATCCGGCCGCGACCGTGAACGTGTCCGCTTCCGACACCGCCGTGACCTCCGCCTCGGCGGAGAACCCCGGCGCGTTCCTGTCGAAGCGGCACTTCTCGTCGCCGAGACGTCGATCGCAACGCCGCTGGATCGTGCGCCCCACCGCGGCGTTGAGCGCCTCGGTCGGCCCGCGCAGCTCCACCTCGAAGGCGCCGTCCGCCCGTCGGATCTCGCCGAAGGCGCCGGCGAAGAGCACAACCCGCAGTTCCGGCCGCTGCCAGTCGACGAGCCACTGTTCGATCGACGCGCGGTCGAAGCGCCCGGCGCGAACGTCCGCCTCCGTGACGCCGGCATCGGTCAGCGCGCCCATCACGTCCGCGTTGTCGACCGCAAGCCCCGTCGACGACTGCACCGCCGAAGAATCGAGCCCGCTGCTCGCCGCGAAGACCGTGCCGTCGAACGACAGGTCGCCGTCGTGATCCGTGAAGCCGAACACCCGCCCGTCCTGTCGCCGCACCCGCCAGCAGCGGCATAGCGTCGTCGCGCCGCTGTCGAGCCGCGCCTGAAGCTCCGCAGGAACGACGCGCATCAGACCCGGACCTCGACCACCGGGATCGACGGGATCTCGCCCGCGGCGAAGCTCGAGAGGCTCGTCGCGATCCGGTCCGCGTCGAAACGGACCGGCACGTCGAATTCGAACCCCGCCGTGATCGCCGCGCCCGCCGCCGGGGCCGCCTCGAAGAGCACCCTACCGCGCGTGTGGTCGACCGAATGCCCCTGCCCCGCTGCCAGCGCGACGCCGGCGCGCCCGACGAGCACGGTGCCGTCGACCGGCTTCGTCACCGGTCGCAGATAGGCGTCCTCGCCCGTCCCGTACCGCTTGGTCAGCTGGAACTCCCGGCGCGTCCCGTCACCGACGCCGATCGCCTGATCGAACGGCCGGGGCGTCTCCGACGGCCGGCAGGAGCGGAAATCCGTCCAGTCCTTCCAGCGAAACCCGTAAAGCTGCCCGCGCCGCGCCTCGAAGAAGGCGATGACCTCCGCGAGGTCGTCGAGCGACCGGACGCCGAGCCCGGCGTCGTAGCGCCGACGCGAATGCGCCCACGGACTATTGCGCTCCTCGAAGCCGCTCCGCAGCTCGACGATCTCCGTCCGCCGCTCCGGCCCGCCGCTCGACCCGACGGACAGCGGCGCGGGAAACCGAACCTCATGGAAACTCATCCGCCTCACTCCCTCAGAGATTGCGCCGTCCGCGCTTCATCGCGCGCGACAGCTCGGCCGCGATCTGCCCCTGCGAGCGCTGGAAGGTAGCCGCATCCGGCGTCGAGACGTTCATCGTGACGTTGATCGTCCCGCCGCCGCTTCCGCCGCCCGTCCGCACGCCGAGACGGCCGTCGGCGCCGCGCGCCAGCGGCATGATCGCCTCCGGCCCCGCCTCGCCCATCAGCCCGACCCCGCCGCGCATCGGGAAATGCGTCGGCCCGTCCACCACGCCGCCGCGCGCGAAGGCGGCGACGCGACCGCCCGACAGGACGCCGCCCTTCGCGAACGGGAGCAGCCCGCCGAGGATCGACTGCAACCCCCCGGCGAGCGCCCCCCCGACCGACTTCTGGACCGGCGCCAGCGCCTGGTTCAGCAGCGCGCCCGACAGGCTCCGCCCGAGCGAGGAGAACACCTCCGACGCCCGCTTGCCGTCGAAGACCAGCCCCTCGAACGCCCGGCTGAGCGAGGTCGTCACCGACCGCGACATCCCCGTCGCCTGCGTGCCTGCGTCCTTGAGGCTGCCGCCCATCCCGTCGAGCTCGCGCCGGAACGCCGAGGTCACCCCCTCGAGCCCCGCCATGCTGCCCTCGAGCCCGGCCAGCTGCGCGTCGAGCCGGTCGATCTGGTTCTCGTAGTCCGACATCATCCCTCCTGCGCGGCCCGGCCCGGCGCGCTCGCGCCGCGCGACCGGTCCGGATAGAGCGCCATCAGCGCCTCGAGCCCGGCGCGCCGCATCGGCGCCGGCCCGGCCTCGACCCCGGCGAGAAGCATCAGCTCCGCCGGGGTCAGATCCCAGAACACGCCCGGGGCGAGGCCGAGCTCGACCATCCCGAGCCGCATCAGCCGCGCCCAGGCGATCCCGGTCACGCCGCCTCCTCGTCCTCGCCCGGCACGCTGAAGGTGAGCTTCAGGAGCCGCGCCGCCGCCTGCGCCGCGACCACCGGCCCGCCGTCGATCCGGAGCGCCAGGAGCTCCGGCTCGCTCACCCGCCAGCCGCCGCCGTTCAGGCCCGCGACGAGCAGCGCCACCAGGTCGCGGACCCGGAAGCCGCCCGTCTCGAACCGCCCGATCATCTCCATCAGCGAATCCGACTTCAGCCGCGCCTCGAGCTCGGCCAGCGCGCCGAGCGTCAGCCGCATCGGCCGCGGCTCGCCGTCGACGACGAGGTCGACCTCCCCGCGGAACGGGTTGGCCATCAGATCGCCTCGAAGCTCACGGCGCCCGCCGAGGCGAGCGACAGCTCGTAGACCGCCTCGCCGTCGTGGCTGCCGGAATACTCCAGCCCGGTGATCTGGAACGGCCCCGACACGATGCCGAAGCTCGGGATCACCACCTGGAACCGCGGGATCTCGCCCGCGAAGAAGATCGCCCGCGCCCGCTCGTCCGTCGCCGCGTCGCGGAACACCCCGGAGCCCGAGATCGACGCGCTGCGCACGCCCGCGCCGGACAGCAGCTCCCGCCACCGCCCCTCACTGCCGAGGTTGGTCACGTCGACCGTCTCGGCGTTGAAGGCGATCCGCGTCGCCCGCAATCCGGCGATGGTCTCGAAGGCGCCGGCCCCGGTCAGGTCCAGCTTGATCAACAGGTCCTTGCCTCTCTGGGCCGCCATGTCCTCGTCCTCTCGATGAAACTCAGTCGTCCTGGTCCAGAACCGCCCGGAACCGCAGCGCCACGCGCCGCTTCTCCGGGGCCGGACCCCGCTCCGCCCGCGCCCGCAGGAACCGCAGGCCCACCAGCCGCCCGGCCGCGAGCTCCAGCGGCGCGTCGATCAGGCAGGCGCAGACCGCGCCCGCGATCCGCTTCGCCCGGTCGAACCCGTCGCGGCCCGAATGCACCGCCACCGTGAAGTCATGCACCGCGCCCCGGCTCGTCTTGCTGCCGAAGGCGCGCGCCTCCTCCTCGCCGAGCGTCACGTAGTCCGCCGCCGCGGGCTCCGCCCCGCGCTCCAGCGGCCCGTCGTGGATCGCCTCGCCGACCAGCGCGGCCACCGCGAGATCCCCCGCCAGCCGCCCGTAGACCGCCGCCTGCAAGGCGGCCGCGAATTCGTAGCTCACGACGCCACGCCCTCCTCGGCGACGATCTCCAGGTACCGCCCGGCCGGATCGGCCTCGGCCACCGCGAGGATGTCGAAGACCCGCTCCCCCTCGCGCAGCCGCTGCTCCGCCCGCGGCCGCGACGGCGCGCCGACAGGCGCTCCCCGCACAACGATCCGGTACGGAACCCGCGACGCCGGCCGCTCGCCCGCGAAGACCTCGCGGCCCGTGCGCGCCGTCACCTCCGCCCAGAGCACGCCAAGCGCCCGCCAGCTCACCGTCTGGCCGCCCGACCCGTCGGGCGCGACCTCGCGCGCCTCCAGGGTCAGGCGGCGTGAAAGCCGGACCGCCCGCGTCACGCGGCGCTCCCGCCGAGCCGGGCGGCGCGATAGGACTCGATCAGCACCAGAACCCCGAAGGGCATCGCCCCCGGCGCGACGTCGCTGTCGCTGCGGTTCTCGAAATAATGCGCCGCCAGCAGGAACACCGCCTGCCGCAGGTCCGCCGGAACCGAGGCCCAGGCCTCGCCGAACCCCGCCTCGAAGCGGATCTCTGCATGGCCAGCGCTCGGGATGCGCGGCAGGCTGCGGCCGAAGCGGCCGACGATCCGCGGCCGCTGGCTGTCGCGATGCAGCGACCAGGCCGCCGGATCGACCGGCTCGGCGTCGCCGTCGGCATCGACGAGCGCCACCGCCTCCACCGCGCGCACCGGCCCGATCGGCAGGCCCTGGCAGGCGTCCTCGCGCCAGCGCGTCACCGTCAGCGTGAAGGGCCGCGCGAGCAGCGCCCGGCCGATCCGCGCCTCGATCGCCGCCATGGCCGAACGGAGATAAAGCTCGAGCGCGGCGTCGAGCGAGCCGTCGTCGGCGAAGCCCGTCCCCAGCCGCAGGTGCTCGGCGAAGGCGCGCACCGGAACCGCCCCGGCGGCCGGCGCGCTCACTTCGGTCAGGATCATCTGGAATTCTCCCTCAGGGCCCGGGCCCGGTCAGTGCGAAGCGAGACGCCGCGACCCCCTCCGGTCACGGCCATGAACAGGCACGCCCCCGCGCCGCCCGAGCGAAAGGGAGCAGCAGCCGGAGAACGCGGGGACGTGCCGGCCCGCCCCTTGCGGGGACGGACCACCGACGCGGCCGGCGGGGCGCCCCCGCCGCCGCCGACCGCGCCGGATCAGGTGACGGACGGGACCACGCCCCGCCCGCCCGTGCCTCAGCTCGCCGCGAACTTCAGCAGCTTGATCGCCGCGAAGTCGCTGACGTCGCCGCCGATCCGCTTCGTGGCGTAGAAGAGCACGTGCGGCTTGGCCGAGAACGGGTCGCGCAGGATGCGCAGGTCCGGCCGCTCCGCCACGGTGTAGCCGGCGCGGAAGTCGCCGAAGGCGACCGCGAAGGCGTTGGCGGCGATGTCCGGCATGTCCTCGGCGATCAGCACCGGATAGCCCATCAGGCGGGCCGGCTCGCCGGCGGCGAGACCGTCCGACCACAGGAAGCGGCCGTCCGCGTCCTTCATCTTGCGCACGGCGCCGGCGGTCTTCGAGTTCATCACGAAGGTCGCGTTGGCGCGGTAGCGGGCGCCGAGCGCATAGACGAGGTCGACGATCGCGTCGGCCGGGTCGCTGCCCGAGAAGTCGCCCGCCGAACCGGTCGGCACGTAGCCGAGCGAGCCCCAGGCGAAGAGGTCGTTGTCGACCTTGGGATAGTTCAGGAAGCCCGTGGGCTTCTCGACGCCGTCGCCGTTGACGAAGGCCGAGGCCTCGGCGCGGCTGAACTTGTCGGCGATGCGCTGGGCGAGCCAGCCCTCGACGTCGAAGGCGCTGTCGTCCAGCAGCCGCTGCGAGGCCTTGGGCAGCGCGGCGAGCTCATGCAGCGGGATCGAGATGCGATCGACCTGCGGGGTGCCGGTCTCGCCGGTCGTCGTCGCCTCGGACGCCCAGCCCGAGCCGATGTCGGTGTGGTCGACCAGCACGTCGAAGGCGCCGGACTCGACCTGCACCACGTTGGCGATCGCCCGGATCGAGGCCGAGGAGCGCAGGACGCCGACGATCTCGGCAGCGGTCTGCGGGTCGACCAGATAGCCGCCGTCCGCCGCCACGGCGGTCGAGAGCGCCTTGCCCTCGATCACGAGGCCGCGGAGCGCGTCGTCGTCGCCCGAGCGCAGGTAGGCGCCGAAGGCCTTCTTGTGCGGGGCCTCGCCCTCGACACGGCCGAGGGGCGGGCGGGAGGTCGCGATGGATTTGCGGTCGAGCATGGCCAGACGGGTGTCCTGTTCCTTGAGCTTCGCTTTGATTTCAGACTGGAAGGCCCCGAACTCGCCGAGGAACCCGCTGAGGGCCGCCTTCACTTCCTGGGCCGGGTTGAAAACCGGCGCGGCGGCGCTGCCCGCGCCGGACGCTGCTTCAGACTTCTGCATGAGACTGGTCCCTTGCTTGCTGTTCCTTTCGCCGGCGTCGGTCACGCCAGCATCTCCCGCGCCGCGCGGAAGGTCTCCGCGAGCGTCCGCGCCAGCTCGGCGTCGCCCTCGGCGGGCTCCGCCTGCACCCGCGCCTGCGGCAGCATCGGGAAGGTCACGAGCGACACCTCCCAGAGCTCGACCTCGTGCAGGAGCCGCCCGCCCGCGCCCGACTTCTCGGAGCGGATCGTGCGGTAGCCGATCGAGAGCCCGTCGATCGCCCCGGCCTGGAGGAGCACATGCGCCTCCCGGGCCGCCTGAACCTCGAGGAGGAGCCGGCCCTTCACGAAAAGGCCCCGCTCGTCCTCGCGCACCTCGTCCCACACGCCGATCGGGCGCGTCGGGTCGTGCTGCCACAGCATCTTGACCGCGTGGCCGCTGCGGGAGAGCCGCGCGAGCGAGCCGGCATAGGCCCCCTTCTGCACCGCGTCGCCGCCCTGGTCGGTCGCGCCGAACAGGCTCGCGTACCCGGCGATCACCGCGCCGTCCTTCAGCGCCAGCTCGCCGTCGAAGCGGCGGAACTTGGTCTCGAGCGCCGGATAGCCGGCGATGCCTTGCGTCATGGTTGCGTCCCTCAAGAGATGCTCATGCGGATCAGCCCGTAGGCGATGTCGGCGAGGATCAGCGACGCCGCGCCGTAGACGGCGACCCAGACCCGCCCCTCCAGCCGCTCCAGCGTCTCCTCGATGTCCTCGAGGCGCCGCTCCAGCTGTCGCCAGCGCTCCTCGGTGATGCGCTCGTTCGCATCGATGCGGACATGCGCCGCGTCGAAGGGCTCGTAGAGGAACCGCGATCCGCCCCCACGGGCCGCGGCGCGCATCAGGCGCCGCCCGCGGCCGGCAGGCCGAGCAGCTGGCGCTTCTCCGCGTCGCTGAGAAAGCTCGCGCCGGCGATCCGCCGCCACAGCGCCTCGCGCTCCTCGGCGAGCGCCGGCACGTTGTCGTCATCGACCTTCAGCTGGAAGCCCTCGCCGTAGTAGAGCGGCAGCCAGCCCGAGATCGCCGCCATGGTCTTCGCGACCATCGGCAGCACCGTCAGCCTGTAGAACGCCCGGTGCGCCTCGGCGTAGTTCGCATAGGTGTTGTCACCCGGCAGCCCGAGCAGCATCGGCGGCACCCCGAACGCGAGCGCCACGTCGCGCGCCGCCGCCTCCTTGGTGCGATGAAACTCCATGTCCGAGGGCGAGAACCCCATCGGCTTCCAGTCGAGCCCGCCCTCGAGCAGCATCGGCCGCCCGGCGTTCCGCGCGCCCTGGTGGTTGATCTCCAGCTCCTCGACCAGCCGCGCATACTGGTCGGCGCCCAGCGCCCCGTGCCCGTCGACGCCGCGATAGACGATCGCGCCCGAGGGCCGCGCCGCGTTGTCGAGCAGCGCCTTCGACCAGGCCGCGGCCGAGTTGTGCACGTCGATCGCCGCCGCCGCCGACTGCAGCGGGCTCAGCCCGTAATGGTCGTCCTGCGGATGGAAGCTCTTGACGTGCAGCACCGGCGGCCGCTCGGCCCGCATGTCGAAGACATGCTTCTTCGCGCCCACCGCATACTCGAACGCCACCGGCCAGCCGTCCGTCCCCGGAACCACCGTCATCCGGTCCGACCGCAGCACGTAGAGCTCGCGCGGCCCGCCGCCCGCCACCTCGCCCGCCGCCTCCAGATAGGCGTCGCCGGTCAGCAGCAGATAGCCGTAGAACGCCTCCATCAGCTCCGCGCCGCTCTGCCCCGGATTGGGCGACACGAGAAGCTCCAGCAGCGGATGCGCGTCGAACCGCCGCGCCGCGTCCTGCACCACCAGCGGCACCGCCGCCGCCGCCTCGGCGATCAGCTTCACGCAGCGGAACGCCACCGGGTTGCCCTGGAAGCCGATACGGGTCAGCGTGGGCACGTCGCGCGACGACCAGGCCGCCCGCCCCGCCCCGTGGAACGCCAGCGTCGGCGCCGCGGCCGAGGACTTCGCCTCGGGCGCCGCCGGCGGCTTCGACATGCGGAATATCTGCCAGACCATGGCCAGCCTGCTCCTTGCTGTCTGCTCACGAAGGGCGTCGCCGCCCGAGGGGCTCAGAGCCCGCGAATCTGCGGCCGGAGATGCCGCGAGGCCGGGTCGACGATCAGCTCGGTGATCGCCCACACCAGCGCGTCCACCCGGTCGGGACTGCCCTTGCCGGCGAAGCCGCCGGTCGTCATCTGCGCCATCTGCGCCTCGAGCGCGGCAAAGACGCCGCGATGCGTCACCCGCCCCTGCTCGTAGAGCGCCGCCACGGGCTCCGCCCGCGCCGCCTTGCCCTGGCTCGCCCGCACGGCGCGGAACGGCACCAGCGGGTCGACCTGGCGGATCAGCGTCGCCACCATGTCGCCGCCCTGGTTCACCTCCGCCACCAGCCGGTCGGCGCGATGGCGGTGGAAGGCCTCCACCGCCCGCTCCGCCCAGCCGTTCGGGCTGGCCGCCGCAATGCTCGCATCCGCCAGCACCTCGGCCCGCCAGCCGGTCGGCGGCCCGTCTGTGACGGCGCCGACCACCACAATCCCGCATTCGTCGCCGCCCGCGGTGGCCGGCGGGTCGACCGCCACCACCACCCGGTCGAGCGTCTCCGGCCCCGGCCGGTGCGCCGCCTCGATCAGCTCCCAGGGCCAGAGCGCCCCGTCGAGATCGCGGACGATCTCGCCGTCGAGCTCCTGCCGCCCGAGCTTCGAGCCGGCATAGGCCCGCGTCACCGTCTCGAGGAAGCTCCGCGCCAGATGCATCCGGTTCGCCGAGGTCGGCGCCCGCGTCACCACCGTGCCGGCCTCGTCCAGGATCGCCTGCAGGAGCGGCACGCTCCGCGGGCTCGTCGTCACCAGCGCCTGCGGCAGCTCGCCGAGCCGGAGCGCGAAGCGCAGCATGTCCCAGGCCTCCTGGCCCTTGCGCCACTTCGCCAGCTCGTCGCACCAGGCGCAGTCGAACTGCGGCCCCCGCAAGCTCTCCGGATCGGAGGCCGAGAAGGTCTGCGCCACCGCGCCGTTCGGCCAGACCAGCCGCTTGCGCGTCGCCTGCCACTCCGGCCGGCGGTCGGGGGGCGAGCAGGCGAGGATGCCGCTCTCCCCGAAGATCATCACCTCGCGGACCTGGTCGAGCGTCTCGCCGACCAGGGCGACCCGGGACCTGCGCCCCGGGTCGCCCGGCCGGCCGCCCTCGACCATGGACCGGACCCATTCGGATCCGGCCCTGGTCTTGCCCGCCCCCCGGCCGCCCAGGATCACCCAGGTCGACCAGTCCCCGTCGGGGGCGAGCTGGTGCCCTTCGATCGCCCAATGCTCGAAGAGCCACGGCAGCGCCATCAGCGCGTTCGGGGAGAGCGTGTCGAGAAACCCCTCGAGATCACCCTTCCCCGGACCACGCGGCAAGTCTCCGAGCGATCTCGGCCCGCGCCGCGGCGAGGTCGAGCTCCGCGCCGCCGTTTCCGGCGTCGCCCCAGATTCTGGTTCGTTTTGCAAGACTTGCCTCGAGATCGAGTACGGTTTGCAGCGCCTTGGACTGCTTCTGGAGAGCATCCATGGTCGCCTTGCAGTCGGGGTCGAAGTCGGCCCCGCCCTTGATCTGCGCGATCCGTTCCTTCAAAGCCAAGGAGAGATCACGGTACATTTCATAGTTACGCTCGAGCACGTCGGCCGAACGCAACTCCTCTGCTGCTGAAATCGTCATGTGACATGAGCCCTGGCTGCTCCGCCCGGGCAGAAAAGAAACGGCAGGCCCGGGCTCTCGCCCGTCCTGCCGACCCACTTCTTCCAGCTTGCCCGGAGCTATACCTTCGACCGCGCGCCCTGTCAACCTCAGGTTGCACGCCCCCAACCACCGCGCGCCCCGTTCTTCTGCCGCGCAACACCCCTCCGCCCGCCTCCGGCGGCCGGACCCAAGGCGCCGCGTCGACGTCGCATGCGCTCCGCCGTTCCGCCCGCGGCGCGCTGCCCCGTCGCCGCTGCGTCACCGCCGCCCGCCCCGAGCGTCGCGCCAGGCTGGCGGACGGTTGGGCCGTCCGCACCTTGGTTGCGCCCCGCTGTGCGACACGGTTCCTGCCTCCCGGCCAGCCGCCCCTCCCAAGCGGCGCGGCCCGTCCCGCGACGGCGCCCGCCGGGTGACATGCGCATGTCACCCGGCTCGACGCGGAGCGGTTGGGGCAGGGACGGCGGAACTGCAAAGTGAGTCGAACGGCGCCGCGAAATGCGGCGCTGATGACGATGTAATGATTTTCACCGTTTATATTCAAAATATTTTCGAAATATATTTCGAAATATATTTGTGCACAAATTCAGTAAAATTCCCAATTGCGCGATTTTCTCGCTCAACTCGTGCTCCGCCCGCGCTACGCCGTCACCATCCGCCGCGAGCGCACCCGCGACGGCTGGCGCCCGCACCTCACCGGCCGCGAGGCCACCGGCCGGCTGACCGACCTCGTCCTCGACGAGATCGAGCGCCTCTACGCGCCCGACTGACGGCCGCCAACGTCGCGCAACAAAATTACTTCGCGTCTTTTATCATTCAATATCAATGCAGTGAATAGCGTCGCGCTGTGCGACATTTTCTCCCTGCACTCTCACTGCCCCGTCGCCGCCCCGCCCTCGCCCTGCCCGGCCGCTCCGCCCTTCTCCGCCTCCAGCGCCCGCTGCGCCTCCAGCGCCCGCTGCGCCTCCAGCCGGCGCCAGGCGTTGACGTTGGCGTTATGCTCCTCGAGCGTCCGGGCGAAGACATGCCCCCCCGACCCGTCGGCCACGAAATAGAGGAAGTCCGTCCGCTCCGGGTTCGCCGCCGCCAGGATCGAGGCCCGGCCCGGATTGGCGATCGGCGTCGGCGGCAGGCCCCCGATCACATAGGTGTTGAACGGCGTCGCCGCAGCGAGCTCGCTCGCCCGCAGGCCCCGCCCCAGCGTCTCGCGGCCCTTGGTGATGCCGTAGATCACCGTCGGATCCGTCTGGAGCCGCATCCCCCGCTTCAGCCGGTTGACGAAGACCCCGGCAACCCGGCTGCGCTCCTCGGCAACCCCGGTCTCCTTCTCGACGATCGAGGCGAGCACCAGCAGCTCCTCCGGCGTCCGGAGCGGCAGGTCCGGGTCGCGCCCCGCCCAGGCCTCGGCCAGCGTCCGGTCCTGCTCGGCCCGCATCCGGTCGAGCATCGCCTGCCGGTCGTCGCCGCGCTGGTAGTCGTAGCCGGCCGGGGCGAGGCTGCCCTCCGCGGGAACCTCGGCGATCTCGCCGCTCAGGTCCTCCCGCGCCCGCAGCGCCTCCACCACCTGCCAGCTCGTCCAGCCCTCGGGGATCACCACCTGGCGGACGACGTTGCCGCCCGTGTTCATCTGGTCGAGGATCGCCTGCATCGAGACGCCGGCCGGGAACTCGTACTCGCCGAACTTGATCCCGGCGTCGAGCCCGGCGTAGCGGGCCCCGATGCGGAACACCGAGGCGTTCGAGATCGCCCCCGCCGCCTCCAGCCGATCGGCGACGCTGCCGAGCCCCTCGCCGCGGGCGACCTCCAGCCGCAGCGGCGCGGTCAGCGGCCCGGGCGCGCGGAACTGCGACTGGCCCCAGGTGATGACGCCGAGGACCAGCACGAGGCCGAGGACGAGCAGCGTCAGCACGTTGGCGGCGACATGACGCATCATCGCCGGGGCCTCACGCGACCTGCTTCAGCACCAGCGAGGCGTTGGTGCCGCCGAATCCGAAGGAGTTCGACAGCGCCACCCGGATCTCGCGCTCCCGCGCCTTCAGCGGCGCGAGATCGAGGGGCGTGTCGACCGAGGGGTTCTCCAGGTTGAGCGTCGGCGGCGCCACCTGGTCGCGGAGCGCGAGCACGCAGAAGATCGCCTCGATCGCCCCCGCCGCCCCGAGCAGGTGCCCGGTCGCCGACTTCGTCGAGGACATCGTCGCCCGCCCCGCATGGCCGCCGAGGAGCCGCGCCACCGAGTTGAGCTCGATCTCGTCGCCCATCGGCGTCGAGGTGCCATGGGCGTTGACGTAGTCGATCTCGTCCGGGGTGATCCCGGCGCTCCGCAGCGCCGCCTGCATCGCCCGGTAGCCCCCGTCCCCGTCCGGCGCCGGCGCGGTGATGTGATAGGCGTCGCCCGAAAGCCCGTAGCCGGCGACCTCGGCGTAGATCTTCGCCCCCCGGGCCTTGGCGTGCTCCAGCTCCTCCAGCACCACGACCCCGGCGCCCTCGCCCATCACGAACCCGTCGCGGTCGCGGTCATAGGGCCGGCTCGCCTTCTCCGGCGCGTCGTTGAACCCGGTCGACAGCGCCTTGCAGGCGTTGAACCCGGCGATCCCCAGCTCGCAGATCGCCGCCTCGGCGCCGCCCGCCACCATCACGTCGGCGTCGCCCCACATGATCAGCCGCGCCGCGTCGCCGATCGCATGGGCCCCGGTCGAGCAGGCGGTCACCACCGCATGGTTCGGCCCCTTGAACCCGTAGCGGATCGAAGCCTGCCCGGAGCAGAGGTTGATGAGGCTCCCCGGGATGAAGAACGGCGACACCCTCCGCGGCCCCTTGTCGCGCAGGATGAGCGAGGTCTCGGCGATGGTGGCGAGCCCGCCGATCCCCGAGCCGATCATCACCCCGGTGCGCAGGCGCTCCTCCTCGTCCTCCGGCTTCCAGCCGGCGTCCGTCACCGCCTGCTCGGCCGCGGCCATGGCGAAGAGGATGAAGGTGTCGACCTTGCGGCTCTCCTTCGGCGACATCCAGTCGTCGGCGTTGAACGTCCCGTCCGACCCGTCGCCGAGCGGAACCTCGCAGGCGATCCGGGTGGCGAGCGCGCCCGCGTCGAAGCGGGTGATCGGCCCGGCGCCGGACTGGCCCGCGACCAGCCGCGCCCAGGTCTCCTCCACGCCGCAGGCGAGCGGGCTCACCATGCCGAGTCCGGTGATCACAACGCGCCGCATCCGCCGCCTCCGCCTTGGAAATCCCCGCCCGACACATAGCGAAGGCGCCCCCTCCCGGCAAGCGCGGCCGGACGAGGCCCGGGAGCAGGGCTGGCGGCGGCGCGTCGGGCTCGCTAGATAAGGCGCCGTTCCACTTGCAGGCAGGACGGAAATGGCGCGCATCACCTATATCGAGCACAACGGCACCCCGCACGAGGTCGAGGTGCCGAGCGGCCTGACGGTGATGGAGGGCGCCCGCGACAACAACATCCCCGGCATCGAGGCCGATTGCGGCGGCGCCTGCGCCTGCTCGACCTGCCACGTTTACGTCGACGAGGCCTGGGTCGACCGCCTGCCGCCGAAGGAGATGATGGAGCAGGACATGCTCGACTTCGCCTGGGAGCCCGACCCGGTCCGCTCGCGCCTCACCTGCCAGCTCAAGGTCAGCGACGCCCTCGACGGCCTCGTCGTGCAGATGCCCGAGAAGCAGATCTGATCCCGTCCCGGACGCTCCCGCCCCATCCGAACCTCCCCCTCCGCCGCGAATCCGCCGCCGTGCAGGCCGCCGCCTGCCCCAGCCCTCGCGGACGACTGCGGAGCTCTACCCCCGGACGCTTCCGTCCGGACGCGCCCTGCCCTACAGCGCGAAATCCGCCGCCGTGTAGGCCGACGCCGGGGCGGAGCCGTCGCGGATGACGATGCGGAACTCCACGTCCGGATCGCCGTCGACGTTGGCCAGAACCTCCGTCTCGCCCGCCGCATTGTCGATCAGCCGGATCCGCCCGCCGCCCGTGCCGCCGAAGCGGAAGGCCTGGTTGCCGTCGACCCGCGTGTCGGCGTCGAGCGCCGACAGGTCGATCAGGTCCCCCGCCGCGCTCCCGCGCCCGTCGAAGCCGAGGATCACGTCGGCGTCCGCCGGCCGCGAGTCCCGCCCCGCCAGATAGACGAAGACGTCGTTCCCCGACCCGCCCTCCAGCGTGTCCGCCCCGCCGCCCCCGGTCAGCCGGTCGTCGGCGTAGGACCCGCGCAGCGTGTCCCGCCCGCCGTCCCCGAACAGCATGTCGGCGCCCGCGAGCCCCAGCAGCACGTCCGCGCCCCCGCCGCCGCGCAGGTCGTTCGCGAGCTCGCTGCCGATGATCGTGCTCGCCCGGCCGCCGCCGGTGAAGCCGACCCGCACCTGCACCGACTCCACGTTCTGCGGCAGCTGGAAGCTCCGCTCCAGAACCTCGTCGCGGATGATCACCAGATCGTCGCCCCCGCCCGCCGTCTCGACGATCCGCGCGTCGCGATAGATCACGTAGACGTCGTCCCCGCCGCGCCCCCCGAGATCGTCGCGCCCCGTCTCGAGGTTCGCGCCGATGATGAGCTCGTCCGCCGCCGTCCCGCGCACCGGATTGACGCCGTCGCTCCGCAGGTAGTCGTGCTCCGCGAGCTGCTGGTCCATCAGCCCGCGCATCGTCGCCCGGAGCGCGTCGTCCGCCGCCGTCAGCCCCTCGCCCGTCGCGTAGTCCACCCGGTTCACGTGCTCGTTCGGGTCGCGGCCGATATCGTAGAGCTCCTCCGTGCCGTCGGGATAGATCGTGTAGCGGATGTCGCCCACCCCCGGCACCGCGGCGCGCACCGAGACCGAGCCGTCGATCGTGGTCAGCGCCACCCCGCGGCCGCTCGCCGGATCGTACCAGCTCGTCCGCGGATTGCTCATGATCGGCATCAGGCTGTCGCCGTCGAGCTCCAGCCGCGCCGGCGCGTCGATCCCCATCATGTCGAGCACGGTCGGGAACAGGTCGACGAGGCTCACCACCTGCCGCGCCGTCCGCCCGCCGGGCTGGTCCGGGTCGACGAGGATGAACGGCACCTCGGTCGACTCGCGCCAGTGGGTGAACTTGCCCCAGCGGTCCTTGTCGCCGAGATGGTAGCCGTGGTCGCTCCACATCAGGATCGCCGTGTCGGCCGCGAGCGCGGGGTCCGCCTCCAGCGCGTCGAGCACCTGCCCGAGCTTCGCGTCGGCATAGCTGACCGAGGCGAGATAGGCGTGGATATAGTCGGCCCAGAGGTCGATGTCGGCGGCGATCCCCGCATGCTCCGGCGAGGGCACGCTCATCGGCGGCACGTCGAAATACTCGCCGTTCCCGGGAATGATCGTGCCGTCCTGCAGGCTGCGGGTCAGCGCCGTGCGGATCGCCGCCGGGTCGTAGAGGTCGAAATACCGCCCCGGCACCCACCAGCTCAGATGCGGCTTCGAGATGCCGACGGCGAGGAAGAACGGCGCGTCGAGATCGCCCGCCCGGTTCTCGAGGAAGTCGACGGCCGCCGCGACGTTGCGCTCGTCCTGCAGGTCGTTGCCTCGATACCGCCCGGAATTGAACGGGAAATCGTGATAGAGCTCGTCCACCACGACATTGGAGCGCTGGCCGTTGACCGAGGCCCCGGGCAGGTATTCGTCGAACATCACCGACTGGCGCGCCGCGTCGATGGTGACCTCGGTATGGAAGATCTTGCCGAAGCTCGCCACGTAGGCGCCGGCCGCCTTCAGCACCGCCGGCAGCGTGTCGGCCGCGTCGATCCGCTCGGTCCAGGGCATCTGGTTGTCGAGCACCCCGGTCTTGTTCGGCTGCGTCCCGCTCAGCACGCTGGAGCGCGAGGGGTTGCAGAGCGGCACCTGCGAGACCGTCCGCTCGAACGTCGTCCCCATGGCCGCCAGCCGGTCCATGTTGGGCGTCACCACCAGGTCGGCGAACCGCCCCCAGTCGTCGACCGCCCGCATGTCGTCGATGGAAACATAGACGAGATTGGTCGCCGCCATCCCGCGCCCCCCTGTGCCGGCGGCGTCGCGCGCGCCGCCGCCCGTTGCCCCGGACGCCGCGATCGCGTAGCCCCGAGGACGATCCCCGCGGGATCCTATGCCTCGGCGGCCCGCCTGTCCACGCCGCCGCACGCCGCGCGCACGCCCCCCCCCTGGCAGGATTTTAAGGCAGCGCGCGAAAGTCCTGTCGATTTTGCCCCCCGTCGCAATGCTGGACAACGGACCCCGCCTGACCGACCATTGACGCGGCCCCACGACCCCGCCTGCTCGGGAGGGGGAAGGAAGGCCCAATACGGCTCGATCGGGCGACGACGTCTCGAAGCGCCGCCTGCCAGCCCGAAATTTGCCAACACCGAGGAGACACCCATGGCGACAGACGCCGTTCACACCGTCGACGAGATGCTGCCAGCGCCAAAGCTGTTCGCGCTTGGCCTCCAGCACGTCCTCGTCATGTACGCCGGCGCCATCGCCGTTCCGCTCATCATCGGCCGCGCGCTCCAGCTCGCGCCCGAGGACGTCGCCTTCCTGATCTCGGCCGACCTCTTCTGCTGCGGCGTGGTCTCGATCCTGCAATCCTACGGCGCCACGCCCTGGTTCGGCGTGCGCATGCCGGTGATGATGGGCGTGACCTTCGCCTCCGTCGGCCCGATGCTGTCGATCGCCGCCAGCCATCCCGGCATCGACGGGGCGCGGATGATCTTCGGCTCGATCATCGGCGCCGGCGTCGTCGGCATCCTGATCGCGCCCCTCGCCAGCCGGGCGCTGCGCTTCTTCCCGCCGGTGGTGACCGGCACGATCATCCTCGTCATCGGCATCTCGCTGATGCGGATCGGCATCAACTGGATCTTCGGCAACCCCTTCGGCCCGACCGCGCCGATGCTCGTCGACCCGGCCAACACCGCCTGGCTCGACGCCGCGAAGGCCGGCGCCGGCGCGATCCCCCCGGCGCCCGAGGGCATCAAGCTCGCCGCCTCGGTGCCGAACCCGCTCTACGCGCCGGTGACCAACATCATCCTCTCGATCATCGTGCTCGCCGTCGTCATCGGCTTCGCCCGCTTCGCCCGGGGCTTCCTCTCCAACATCGCCGTCCTGCTCGGCATCGTCGTCGGCGGGGTCATCGCCGCGTCGCTCGGGATGATGCACTTCGAGAAGGTCGCCGCCGCCGCCTGGTTCGCGCCGATCCGGCCCTTCCACTTCGGCATGCCGATCTTCGACCCGGTGATGATCGCCACGATGACCATCGTCATGCTGGTGACGCTGATCGAGTCGACCGGCATGTTTCTCGCCCTCTCCGACATCACCGGCAAGAAGCTCACCCAGCCGGCGCTCTCGGCGGGCCTCCGGATGGACGGCCTCGGCACGGTGATCGGCGGCGTCTTCAACACCTTCCCCTACACCTCGTTCAGCCAGAACGTCGGCCTCGTCGGGGTCACCGGCATCCGCTCGCGCTACGTCTGCGTCGCCGGCGGCGCCATCATGGTGGTCCTCGGACTCATCCCCAAGATGGGCGCCCTCGTCGAGGCCTTGCCGACGGTCGTCCTCGGCGGCGCGGGCCTCGTGATGTTCGGCATGGTCGCCGCGACCGGCGTGCGCATCCTCGGCCGCGTCGACTTCACCACCGGCCGCAACAACCTCTTCGTCGTCGCGATCTCGATCGGCCTCGGCATGATCCCGCTCGTCGCGCCCGACTTCAAGATGTGGCTGCCGCACGCGATCCATCCGCTGATCGACAGCGGCATCATCCTCGCCGCGATCGGCGCGGTCCTCCTGAACGTCCTCTTCAACGGCGCGAGCGCCACCGAGGAGGAGCTCCGCGAGGCGGCGATGGCGGGCGGCGAGCACTGAGCGACGCCACGCACGACACAGGAGGGGGCCCGGAACGCCGTTCCGGGCCCTTTTCATGCCCGCCGGCCGACGCCCCCGGGGCCGGCAAGGAACCCTACGGCCGCACACTACACGACGCCTGCTGGATCCACGGGGCGCGCGCGCCGACCGACCGACCGACCGACCGAAGCGGGCTTGCCCGCGAGGCCCGGCGCGACAAGCGAAAGCACGGCTTTCGCCGCGCCGACGGCTGGAGCGCGTTGGCGCGGAAGCCGTGAGGGGTCGAGATTTCTCCGTCGCGAGCAATCCGTCCGTGAGCGCCCCGGCGAGCGCGGTAACGCGCTCGCCCCCCGAGGGGCGATCGCGGACGGATTTGCCACGGGTCAAATCCGTCTGGCTTCGATGTCGCGACCTGCTTCCGACCGGGCTTCCGCTCCACCGACGTGCAGCATGTCACGCGGATCGGTTGGCCCAACCGACCTACGGCCGGCAAGGTCCCCTTCACGATTACACAGAATCAATGGCTTAGCGAATTTTCACGCGTGAACAGCCGCGCCGACTTCACGCCGCGGGCGGCTCAGGCCCCGTCTTCCGAGGACTCGGGCTGGGTCTGGAAGGTCAGCGGATAGCCCTCGCGCCGTCCGTGCTCCGTCGCCTGCGTCGCCTTGGTCTCGGCGACGTCGCGGGTATAGACCGCCACCACGCTCAGGCCCCGCGTATGGGCGATCAGCATGACCCGGCGCGCCTGGTCCGAATTCAGCCGGAACACCAGCCGCAGCACCCCCACCACGAAGTCGCGGGGGGTATAGTCGTCGTTCAGCAGCAGCACCCGATAGAGCGGCGGCCGCGCCGGACGGGCGCGGGCCTCGGTTTCGGTCTTCGGCTTGACGACGAGCTCGGGCATGGCGGCGACCGGGAGCGAGCGCGGCGCGGGCGCCCGAAGCCCATATGGCGCCCCCTCGCCCGCAGGTCCATGGCCCGCTTGCGAATTTGCAGCGGCCTTTCCGCGTGCTACAAACCGGCCATGCAAAAAAGCAAGATGAAATGGGACGACCTGCGCGTGTTCCTGGCGGTGGCCCGCCAGTCGCGGCTGCAGAACGCCGGCCGCAGCCTCGGGCTCGACCCGGCGACGGTCGGCCGCCGGATCGGCGCCCTCGAGGTGGCGCTCGGCTCGAAGTTCTTCGACCGCTCGCCCCAGGGCTACACGCTGACCGAGGCCGGGCGCAGCCTGCTCGACCACGCCCAGGCGATGGAGACGATCGCCGCCGCCGCCGTGGAGGACGCCGGCGGCCAGTCCGACAGCCTCTCCGGCACCGTCCGCATCGGCGCGCCCGACGGCGTCTCGAACTACCTCCTCATCGACGCCTGCGACGCCCTCAGCCGCGACAACCCCGACCTCCAGGTTCAGGTGGTGGCGCTGCCGCGGATGTTCTCGCTCTCCAAGCGCGAGGCCGACCTCGCCATCACCGTCTCGCCCCCGAGCGCCGGGCGGCTGACCGTCCGCAAGATCGCCGACTACCGGCTGCGGCTCTACGGGCAGAAGGATCTCGTCGCCGGCCTCGGCCCGGTGCGCGGCATGGACGACCTCGAGGGCGTCCGCGGCATCGGCTACATCTCCGACATGATCTTCGACAAGGAGCTCGACTACTACGCGCTCCTCGGCCGCTCGGCCGAGCCCTCGCTGACCTCGAACTCGCTGATCATGCAGCTCCGCTGGGCGCTGCGCGGCTGCGGCCTCTGCATCCTGCCGGACTTCGTGGCGCGCGAGCACGACGAGCTCGCCGTCGTGCTCCCCGAGGACATCCGCATCCTGCGGGCCTTCTACCTCGTCCGCCACCAGGACGACGCCCGGGTGGCGCGGATCAACCGCATGGCCGAGGTGGTGGTCGAGCGGATGCGCCGCGCCCTCGGCGTCCCCGCGCTCGCCTGAGGCGGACCGCCGCGCCGCGGCGATCCGCCCCCCGGGGCTCGCTCAGAAGAGGTCCGGGTCCACCAAGAGGAAGGCGTGCCCAAGCCCCTCGAACGTCGCCTTGACCACGCCGTCCGATCCCTGGTCGATCGCGAGCGTCAGCGTGTCCCGCGCCTCGTTCACCTCCGCCGAGATCGCCGGCGAGTGCGCGACGAGCTCGGCGAGGTCGACCACGCTGTCGATCCTGACGGCGCTGCCGTCGAAGAAGTCGTGGACGGCATTGCCCCCCGGCGCATCCCGGAACGTGTTGTCGTGGAACCGCGTGAACACGAACTGGTCCCCCGCGTCGAAGTCGAGCGCCGGCGCCGTCACCCCGCCCTGCTTCAGCCCGGCGGGCGTCGCCCGATGCTCCTGCCCCGCATCGGCCACGGCGGTGGCCGCCACGGTCTTCTCCGCCGCCGTCCCGACATCCGCCGCCATCACCCGCGCGGTCGCCTGCGTGGCGGAGGCCTTGGTCGCCGCGAGCGCCGTCGCGCCGCTCGTATCGTTGCCGCTGACCGTCCAGCTGGAACTCTCCGCCTTCTGGACGTTCGAGACCTTGTTCCCGAGGATGCTGACGTCCCGCGAGTTGGTCGAGACGGTGATGACCGGGATGTTGACCAGCTTGTTGAACCCGTCCGCCCCGTTATGCGTGAGCACGTTGTTGCGAATGTCGACGCCGATCGCGCTCTCGACATAGATGCCCATCATGTGCGCCGTATGCAGGTCGTTCCCCGAGACGGTGATGTCGCGGTAGAAGGCGTCGCGATCGCCGCTCTTGAACGCCGCGTTCCCGAACAGGATGCCGTGCGTCGACTCCGGATTGTCGATCCTGTTGTTCTGGATGACGATGTCGCGGGTCCCGGGCTCCGTCTTGGTCAGCCGGAACTGGATCGCATCCTTGTGCCGCTGGTTCGGGTTGGAGTGGAAGTCGATGAAGTCGTTGTCCTCGAGCACCATGCCGTCGATGCCGCCGAAGCTCATCGCGTCGTTCGAGATGCGCCGGGTGGTGTTGCCGGAGATGTGGACGTCGGAGACGTTCGAGAAGTTCAGCCCGTTCTCGAGATTGAGGAACTCGCTGTCGAGCACCTCGATGTCGCTCGACTGCTTCACCCGCAGCCCGAGGCCCGTGCCGTAGCCGTTGCGGACCTCGCCCTGGAAGGTGACGTTGTCGAAGGTGACGTGCGAAGATTCCTGGACGAAGAACTTCTTGTCGCGCTCGAGCGGCCCGGAGACCGACCCGCCGCGCTCGAAGTCCATGACCAGGTCCGACAGCGTCACGTTCGAGACCTCGTTCAGCACCATCTGCTTGATCGAGGCGGGGCGATCCTTGCTCGCCGAGGTGATCGTGACGTTGCTGTTGAACTCGAAGTCGTTCTGGCGGCTGCTCGACATCTTCAGGTCATAGGACCCGCTCTGCAGCCGGATCGTGTCGCCGGACGACGCATTGCGCAGCGCGGCGGTGAGCTGCGACTGCGTCGCAACCGTAAAAGTGGACAAATTGAAGACTCCTTCTTGCCCTCGGGCATCGTGGTCCGGGATCGCGGCCTGGGGCCGGATCACGAGCTGGCTTTCTCGCGGCGCGCAGCAGCGCGCACGTCGGCAGCGGCGAAACGCGAGCGTTCGCCGAGAATTGATTAGCCTTGCGCGAGTTGGTGAGATTGCGGCGATCGAGGATTCAGAATCCCCGTGTCGTCGACCCCCCCGTCGACGTCGCCATGTTCTTCGTAACGCGCCTTGCCTTTGACCTCCTTCGCCCTAAGGGTGGCGGCGCAAGCGCTTTCGGTCAACCCGAGCGGCGACGCTATTAACCGCTTGGGCGAATTCTCGCCGCTCGCGGAGGCGAGGGAACCAGTCAGCCGACGAGGAAAAGGCGTCAGGCGGCGGCGCTGCGCCAGCGCCAGCGGGTGACGAAGGGGGCGAGGGCGGCGGCGACCGTGTCGGCCTCCGCGGCGCCGGCCGGGCCGGGGTCGAGCACCGCGACGAGGCCGAGGCGGCGGTCCTCCTCGACGAGGCCGACGCGGGCGCCGGCCCCGGCGGCGGCGAGGGTGGCGTCGAAGACGCGGGCGATGGCGAGGCGGCGCAGGTCGGGCTTGAAGATCTTGCCGACCGCGGTCTTCGGGAGCTCCGGCAGGACCTCGACGTGCTTCGGCGCGGCGGCGCGTTCGGGGACGCGCTCGGCGAGCCAGGCGGAGAGCTCGGCCGGGGTGGCCTCGCCGCCGGCGACGAGCTCGACGTAGACCGCGGGGGCCTCGCCGGAATGGGCGTCGGGCTGGCCGATCGCGCCGGCGAGCGCGACGGCGGGGTGGCCGAGCAGCGCCTCCTCGATGGTGGAGGGGTCGATGTTGTGGCCGCCGCGGATGATCAGGTCCTTGGCGCGGCCGGTGATCCAGATGTAGCCGTCGGCGTCGAGGCGGCCGAGGTCGCCGGTGCGCAGGTAGCCGTCCGGGGTCAGCATGCCGCGGTTGCGGTGGGCGTCGGCGTAGACCTCGGGGTTGACGCCGGGGTTCTTCACGCAGATCTCGCCGACCTCGTCGGGGCCGCAGTCGCGCAGGACGGCGCCGTCGAGGTCGCAGTCGCGGATCTTCACGTCGGTGTAGACGAAGGGGAAGCCGACGGAGCCGACCTTGCGCTCGCCCCAGGGCGGGTTGATCGAGACGAGGCAGGTCGCCTCGGTCATGCCGTAGCCCTCGCAGATCTTCAGCCCGGTCGCCGCCTCGAAGCGGTGGAAGAGCTCGACCGGCATGGCGGCGGAGCCGGAGATGGCGAAGCGGAGGGTCGAGACGTCGGCGTCGACGGGGCGCTGCATCAGCGCGGAGGCGGCGGTAGGGACGATGATCAGGAAGGTGGCGCGGTGGCGGGCGACGAGCTTCCAGAAGTTCGCGATCACCCCCTCGCCGCGGTAGCCCTGCGGGGTGGGCAGCACCAGCTCTGCGCCGGAGACGAGGCAGGACATGAAGATCGGGTAGGCCGCCAGCACGTGGAACATCGGGAGCGGGCACATCAGCACGTCCTGCTCGGAGAAGATGTAGGAGCTGCCGAGCCAGCCGTTGTAGAGGATGCCCCTGGCGCGGTGCCGGGCGATGCGGGGGAGGCCGGTGGTGCCCCCGGTGTGGAAGGCGGCGCAGGCGCGGTCGGGATCGGCCTCGGGGAAGTCGAGGGCGTCGCCGCGCTCGGCGGCGCAGGCCTTGCGGAAGTCGAGGCGGCGGGCGGAGTTGCGGGCCTCCAGCTTCGGCCGGAGGAAGGGGACGATCCAGGAGACCGGCGGCGCGAGGTAGCGGGCGAGGTCGACCTCGAGGACGTGGGTCACGGTGGGGGCGAGCGCGACGGCCTCGGCCACCTTCTGGGCGAGGTCGGTCTTCGGGAAGGGCGCGAGGGTGACGACGACCTTGGCCCCGACCTCCTCCAGCAGGCCGCCGATATGGGGGGCGGAGAGCAGCGGGTTGATCGGGACCACCACCCCGGCGGTGGCGCCGGCGAGGAGCGCGACGGGGGCCTCGAGGCAGTTCGGCAGGATGTAGGCGACCGCGTCCTGCGGCCCCACCCCGAGCCGGCGCAGCAGGTTGGCGGCGCGGGTGACCTCGGAGAGGAGCTCGCTCCAGGTGAGGCTCACCACCTTGTCGGCGGGGCCGGACTTCAGCCGGAAGGTGGTCGCCCGGCGGCCGGGGAAGCGCCCGGCGGTCTCGCGGAGCTGCTGGTGGAGGGTGCGCGCGGTCATGCGGGCCTCGAAGGGCGCCTCGGCCTCGACGGCCTCCTTGTCCGCGATCGTCGCGATCCTGAGCATCCGTCCCCCGTCGAGGCCCGGACGCGGTCCGGCCGTGCCGGCGAATAGTGCCGGCGCCGCCGCCACGCGACAAGGCCCGGCGCAGGTGTTCACGCGTGAAAATTACCCAAGCCATTGATTTCATTTAATGTGTTACATTGTAACTTTTGGATCCCACACCACACGACGCCTGCCCTCCCTGCTGGATCCCCGGAGAGCGCGCGCGCCGAGCGACCGAAGCGGGCTCGCCCGCGAGGGCCCGGCGCGACAGGCGAAAGCATGGCTTTCGCCGCGCCGACGGCTGGAGCGCGGTTGCGCGCGGAAGCCGTGGGGGGCGCAGATTTCTCCGGAAGCGCGCAATCCGTCCGTGAGCGCCCCGGCGAGCGCGGCAACGCGCTCGCCCCCCGAGGGGCGATCGCGGACGGATTTGCCACGGGTCAAATCCGTCTGGCGGCGCCGTCGCGACCTGCTCCCGGCCGGGCTTCCTTTCCATTGTCGTGCAGTGTGCCTGGATCTCGCCCGGAAGAAGCCCGGCCCGGAAGGCGGGCCGGGGCGGCGCGCTCCGGCGGCCGGCGCGGCGAACGCGGCGCCCTGGCCTGTCGCGCCGGGCCTCCCGCTTCGGTCGGTCGAAGGCGCCTACAGGGTCAGGTGCGACATCACCACGCCGGGGTCCTCCGGCATCAGCTCGATGGTGAAGCCGAGGCGGGTGACGAGGGCGCGCATCGGGGCGTTCTCGGCGAGGACCATGCCCTCGACGCGCTGCACCCCGTCGGCGCGGGCGTAGTCGAGGAGCTGGCGCATGAGGATCGTGCCGATGCCGCGGCCGGCGAGGTCGGAGCGCACCACCAGCGCGTATTCGCCGCTCTCGTGGTCCGGGTCGCAGGCGAGCCGCGACACGCCGGCGAGCGAGCCGTCGGGCGCGATGGCGACGAAGGCGATCTCGCGGTCGTAGTCGAGCTGGGTCAGCCGCAGCGCCATCTCCTGCGGGAAGTGGCGGCGCGGCGCCATGAAGCGCATCCGCACGTCCTCGTCGTCGAGCTTCGCGAAGAAGTCCGGATAGAGCAGCGCGTCGAGCGGCAGCACCGGCCGGATCAGGTAGGCGCCGTCCTTGAGCCCCACCGCGCGCGACCAGTCGCCGGGATAGGGCCGCACCACCAGCCGCGGGTTCGGCGGCGCGACGTCGACCAGCGACGGGTCGATCTCGATCCGGGCGTCGAGCACGATCGCGCCGGCGGCGTCGGCCAGCACCGGGTTGGCGTCGAGGCTCGTGAGCGCCGGCAGGTCCTCGACCATGTGCGAGAGCGTGACGAGGAGCCCGTGGATCGCGTCGGCGCTCGCCGGCGGCCGGTTGCGGTAGCCGGCGAGGAGCCGCGCCACCCGGGTGCGCGACACCAGCTCGGCCGCGAGCGAGGCGTCGAGCGGCGGCAGCGCCACGGCGACGTCCTCGACCAGCTCGACCGCGACGCCGCCGGCGCCGAAGACGATGCTCGGCCCGAACACCCGGTCCTGCGCCACGCCGAAGATCAGCTCCTGCGCCTCGGGGCGGCGGATCATCGGCTGCACCACGAAGCCGGCGAGCCGCGCCTCCGGGCGGGCGCGGGCGAGCCGGCCGGCGATGTCGAGCGCCGCCTCCTCCGCCCCCTGCGGGGTGACGACGTCGAGGACGACGCCGCCGACGTCGGACTTGTGCGAGACGTCCGGCGAGAACAGCTTCACCGCCAGCGCCCGGTGCTCGATCAGCATGTCGGCGGCGACGTCGCCCGCCTCGACCGGGGTGGCCGCGACGCGCACCGGGGCGACCGGGACGCCGTAGGCGGCGAGGACGGCCGCCGCCTCGGGGGCGGTCAGCAGCCCGCGGTCGTCCGCCGCCGCCCGCCGCAGGATCGCCTGCACCGCCTCGCGCGCCCCGGGCGGCGTGCCGCGGATCGCGTCGTCGCGCTTGCGGTCCGGCACCTGGAGGAGCGCCGCCTGCGCGCGGCCCCACTCGGTCAGGTGGCGCACCGCGTCGGCCGCGGCCCCCGGCGTGTCGTAGCTCGCGAGCCCCGCGGCGCGCAGGATCGCCCGCGAGCCGCGCGCCGCGGCGCCGCCGAGCCAGCCGGTAAGCGCCGGCTTGCCTTTGATGCGGCCGCTCTCGGTCAGGCCGGCGACCCGCGTGGCGATCGCCTCGGAATCCGACACGCCGGCCGGGCAGTTGAAGGTCAGCGTCACGTCGACGCCCGGGTCGGCGGAGATCGCCTCGAGCGCCGCGGCGTAGCGCTCCGGCGTGGCGTCGGACATCAGGTCGAGCGGGTTCGGCCCGGCCCAGCCCGGCGGCAGCGCCGCGTCGAGCGCGGCGCGGGTCGCGGGGGCGAGCGTGGCGAACTCGGCCCCGGCGGCGGCGAGGCGGTCGGCGGCGAGGATGCCGGCCCCGCCGCCGTTCGTCACGATCGCCACGCGGGCGCGGTCGAGCGGGCGGAAGCGGGCGACGGTCTCGGCGGCGGCGAACATCTCGGCGAGCCCGTCGACGCGCAGGACGCCCGCCCGGCGCAGCGCCGCGTCCACGACGGCGTCGGCGCCGAGGAGCGCGCCGGCATGGGTGGCCGCCGCCGCCGCGGCGACCGGGCTGCGGCCGGCCTTGAGCACGATCACCGGCTTGATGCGCGCCGCCGCCCGGGCGGCGGAGAGGAACTTGCGCGGCGAGGGGATGGTCTCGAGGTAGAGCAGGATCGCGCGCGCGCCGCCCTCGGCGGCGAGGAGGTTGAGGCAGTCGCCGACGTCGACGTCCGCCATCGCCCCGAAGCTGACCACGTGGCTGAAGCCGATGTCGCGCTCGGCCGCCCAGTCGATCAGCGTGGTGGCGATGGCGCCCGACTGCGAGATCAGCGCGAGCCGTCCGGGCCGGGCGAAGAGCGGCGCGGCGCTGAGGTTCAGGCCGGCGCCGGGGATCATCAGGCCGAGCGCGTCCGGCCCGGCGATGCGCATGACGCGCGGGCGGGCGGCGTCGAGCATGACGCGCTGGCCGGCGGCGCTGACGCCCGCGGTGAGGACGACGGTGACGGGGACGCCGCGCCGGGCGAGGGCGGCGACGGAGTCGGGCGCGACGAGGGGCGGCGTCGCCACCGCGGCGAGGTCGACGCCGTCGGGCAGGTCGTCGACGCCCTGCAGGCAGTCGCGGCCCATCACCCGGTCGAGCCGCGGGTTGACCGGGTAGATCGGGCCCGCGAAGCCGGCGGCGAGCAGGTTGCGCATGACCGCCGCGCCGAGCGAGCCCGCCCGCTCGGAGGCCCCGACCACCGCGATGGCGCGCGGCGCGAGGGCGTGGTGGAGGTTGCGGGTGCTCATGGCGGGCTCCGGAATGCGGGCGGGCCCTGCCTGCGGGCCGGGCGCCGGGAGGTGGGCGCGCCCCCTGCCTGCGGGCCGGGGCGCCGGGATGCGGCGGCGTCCCGCCTGCGGGCGGGGCGCCGGGTCGAGGGCGCGCCCTTGCGGGCGGGCGCCGGGTTGCGGCGGCGCCCCTGCCTGCGGGCGGGGACGCCGGGTTGCCGCGCCCCTGCCGGAGGGCGGGGCGCCGGGTTCGGGGCGCGCCCTGCCTGCGGGCGGGATGGCGGCGCCCCCGCCTGCGGCCGGGGCGCCGGGTGGATCTGCGCCCTTGCGCCGGGAGGGGCAAGGGTGGAGCGGGCGGCGCGGCGGGACGCCGCTTGCACGGGGTCCGGGTTCCGGGGCAGCATGTCCGCAACCGGCGCGACAGGGAAGCCAGCGATGCGATGGTCCGCGAAACTCGGCCGCTTCGCCGGCATCGATGTCTATGTCCACGCCACGTTCTTCGCGCTTCTGGCGTATTTCGCGGCGGTCTACTGGTCGCAGACCGGGACGCTCGCGGGGGTGCTGGCCGGGCTGTCGCTGATCGTGATGCTGTTCGTCTGCGTGCTGCTGCACGAGTACGGGCACGCGCTGACGGCGCGGCGCTACGGCATCGCGACGCGCTACATCACGCTCCTGCCGATCGGCGGGATCGCGCTCCTCGAATCGATGCCGCGCGAGCCGCGGCAGGAGATCGTGGTGGCGCTGGCCGGGCCGGCGGTGAACCTGGCGATCGCCGGGGCGACGTGGCTGCTGATCGAGGCGGCCGGGCGGCCGGGGTCGCTGCTGGCGGCCGAGGTGGGGCGGCTCGACTTCCTGCCGAGCCTGCTGACCGCCAACCTGGCGCTGGCGGTCTTCAACCTGATCCCGGCCTTTCCGATGGACGGCGGGCGGGTGCTGCGGGCGCTGCTCTCGATGCGGATGGACCGGGTGCGGGCGACGCGGGTGGCGGCGACGGTCGGGCAGACGCTCGCCGTGGGGCTGGGGCTCCTGGGCCTCTACTGGAACCCGGTGCTGATCCTGATCGCGGCCTTCGTGTGGATCGGAGCGGGGACGGAGGCAAGCGCCATGGAGGCCGAGGCGCGGCTGGCGAGCCAGCCGGCGGCGCGGGCGATGATGACGAGCTTCGCGGTGCTCGGGCCGGAGGAGCCGTTGTCGCGGGCGGTGGAGCTGACGCTCGCCGGCGCGCAGAAGGACTTCCCGGTGATCGAGGCGGGGCGGCTCGTCGGCGTGCTGAGCCAGGCGGGGCTTCTCAAGGCGCTGCACGAGCGCGGGGCGGCGGGGGACGTGCGCTCGGCGATGGGGCGGCCGCTGGTGGCCGACGTCTCGGCGACGCTCTCCGAGCTCCTCGGCAGCCTGCAGGGCGGCGAGGGGCGGCTGGTGTGCCTGCTGAGCCAGGGGCGGCTCGTGGGCGTGGTCGATCTCGACAACATCTCGGAATACCTGCGGATCCGGGCGGCGATGGCGCGGCGCTGACATGCACGAGGTGCTGACCGCCGCCGAGATGGGCCGGGCGGACCGGCTGGCCATCGCGGCCGGCGTGCCGGGGATGACGCTGATGGAGGCGGCGGGGCGCGCCGTCGCCGGGGCCGCCGCGGCGCTGGCGCCCTCGGGGCCGGTGCTGGCGCTGTGCGGGCCGGGGAACAACGGCGGCGACGGGCTCATAGCGGCGCGGCTGCTGGCGGCGGCGGGGCGAGAGGTGCGGCTGGCGCTCCTCGGCGCGCCGGCCGCCTTGCGCGGCGACGCGGCGATCGCGCGCGATCGCTGGCCGGGGGCGATCGAGGACGCCGCGGCGCTGGCGCGCACGCTGCCGGAGGCGGCTGTCGTCGTCGACGCGCTCTTCGGCGCCGGGTTGACGCGGCCGCTCGACGGCGCGGCGGCGGCGCTGGTCGCGGCGATGAACGAAGGCCCGGCGCCGGTCCTCGCGGTCGACGTGCCGAGCGGCCTGCCGGCCGACGACGGCGCGCCGACAGGGCCCTGCGTCGCCGCGGCGGCGACCGCGACCTTCTTCCGCAAGAAGCCGGGGCACCTGCTCTATCCGGGGCGCGCGCTCTGCGGGCGGGTCACAGTCGCCGACATCGGCATCCCGGCGGCGGCGCTGGCGGAGATCGCGCCCCGCACCTTCGAGAACCTGCCCTCGCTCTGGGCGGGGTCCCTGCCCCGCCCCGGCTGGGACGCGCACAAGTATCGGCGCGGCCACGCCGTCGTCGTCTCCGGGCCGATGAGCCGCACCGGCGCCGCCCGGCTCGCCGCCGGCGCGGCGCTGCGCGCCGGCGCGGGGCTCGTCACGCTGGCGAGCCCGCCCGGCGCGCTCGCGGTCAACGCGGCGCATCTCACGGCGGTGATGCTGCGCCGCGTGGACGGCGCCGGGGGGCTCGCCGGGATGCTGGCCGACCGGCGGCTCAACGCGGTGGCGCTCGGGCCGGGCCTCGGGACCGGCCCGGCGGAGCGCGCGCTGGTCGAGGCGGCGCTCGCCTCCCCCGCCGCGGTGCTTCTCGACGCCGACGCGCTGACGCTGTTCGCTCCCGCCCCCTCGGCGCTCTTCGCCGCCGTCGCGGCGCGGGAAGCGCCCGTGGCGCTGACGCCGCATGACGGCGAGTTCGCGCGGCTCTTCCCCGACCTCTCCGGCTCGCGGCTGGCGCGGGCGCGCGCGGCGGCGGCGCGGTCGGGGGCGGTGGTGGTGCTCAAGGGCGCCGACAGCGTCATCGCCGCGCCGGACGGCCGCGCCGCGATCAACGCGAACGCGCCGCCCTGGCTCGCCACCGCCGGCTCGGGCGACGTGCTCGCCGGGGTGATCGCCGGGCTGCTGGCGCAGGGGCTGCCGGGGTTCGAGGCGGCCTGCGCCGGGGTCTGGCTGCACGGCGAGGCCGGTCAGGAGGCCGGCCCGGGGCTGATCGCCGAGGATCTCGCCCCGGCGCTGCGCCCCAGGATCGCCCGTCTCCTGGCCCCGGGCTTCCGCGCCTGACCGGGCGGAGGGAGGCGCCGCGTCGGCGTCGCCCCGGCTCAGCCGTTCCGCCCGCGGCGCGCTGCGGCGGTGCGCGGGTTTCGCGGTTTCCCCGCGGGAACCGGAGGATGATTGCGCTCGGAGGTTTCGTGTTGCGGTCGTGCAGGACTCTCCGCACGGGTAGCGGCGAATGGACGACGCCGTGATATGGGCAGTCAGCACTACATACGCGGCGTGCGGTGTGCGGATCTGATTTGCGCGCAAATATATTTTGAAATATTTTGAATATGAACGGTGAGAATCATTGCGTCGTTATCAGCGCCGCGTTTCGCGGCGCCGTGCGATTCACTTCGAGGTTCCGCCGTCCCGGCACTTGCCGCTCCGCGTCGAGCCGGGAGACATGCGCATGTCTCCCGGCGGGCGCCGTCGCGGACGACGACGCCGCCTCGACCCACCGGCGGCCCGGGGCGTCAGGCGGCGCCGTCGGTGAACTGGAGGCGGGCGAGGCGGGCGTAGAGGCCGCCCTCGGCGACCAGCGCGCCATGGGCGCCCTCGGCGACGATGCGGCCCTCCTCGAAGACGAGGATGCGGTCGGCGCGCTTCACCGTGGCGAGCCGGTGCGCGATGACGAGCGTGGTCCGCCCCTCGGCCAGCCGCTCCACCGCCGCCTGCACCGCCCGCTCGCTCTCGGCGTCGAGCGCGCTCGTCGCCTCGTCGAGCAGGAGCACCGGGGCGTCGCGCAGGATCGCCCGGGCGATGGCGATGCGCTGGCGCTGGCCGCCCGAGAGCATCACCCCGCGCTCGCCGACGAAGGTGTCGTAGCCCTGCGGCAGCCGCACGAGGAACTCGTGCGCCGCCGCCGCGCGCGCCGCCGCCTCGACCTCGGCGTCGCTCGCCTCGGGCCGGCCGAAGCGGATGTTCTCGCGCGCCGAGGCGGCGAAGATCGCCGGCTCCTGCGGCACCAGCGCGAACTGCCGCCGCAGGTCGGAGCGCGTCACGCTGCCTATGTCGGTCCCGTCGAGGGTGATCCGCCCGGAATCCGGGTCGAAGAAGCGCATCAGCAGCTGCAGGATCGTGGTCTTGCCGGCGCCCGAGGGGCCGACGATCGCCACCGTCTCGCCCGGCCGGGCGCGGAAGGCGAGGCCGGTGACCGCGGCGATCTCCGGGCGCGCCGGATAGCGGAAGGTCACGTCCTCGAAGGCGATCTCGCCGCGGACCCGCGCCGGCAGGGCCACGGGGTCGGCGGGGTCGTGGATGTCGTCCTCCATGTGCAGGAGCTCGACCAGCCGCTCGGTCGCCCCGGCGGCGCGCAGGAGCTCGCCCCAGATCTCGGAGAGCGCCGCCGCCGAGCCCGCCACCAGCACCGCGTAGATGACGAACTGCACCAGCTCGCCCGGGCTCATCGCGCCGGAGCGCACGTCCGCCGCGCCGATCCACAGCACGACGACGATCGAGGCGAAGACGAGGAAGATCACGATCGCCGTCAGCACCGCGCGCGCCACGATGCGCCGCCGCGCCGCGTCGAAGCCCGCCTCGGCGACCGCGGCGTAGCGCGCCCGGCTCGCCGCCTCGTGGGTGTAGGCCTGCACGGTCTGCGCGGCGAGGAGCGTCTCGGTGGCCTGCGCCGCGCCCTCGGCGATGCGGTCCTGGCTCTCGCGCGACAGGCCGCGCAGCCGCCGGCCGAGCGCGAGGATCGGCACGACGACGAGCGGCACGCCGACGAGGACGAGCGCGGTGAGCTTCGGGCTGGTGTAGAAGAGGAGCGCCAGCGCGCCGACGAGCGTCAGCGCGTTGCGCAGCGCCACGGAGACGGCCGAGCCGATCACCGCGAGGATCACCGTGGTGTCGGTGGTCAGCCGCGACAGCACCTCGCCAGTCATGATCCGCTCGTAGAAGCCCGGGCTCATGCCGATGACCCGGTCGTAGACCGCCTTGCGGATGTCGAAGACGACGCGCTCGCCGAGCCGGGTGACGAGATAGAAGCGCAGCGCCGTGCCGAGGGCGAGCAGCGCCGCGATGCCGATGGCGGCGCCGAAGTAGGCGTCCATCAGCCCGACCGACTCGACCGAGAACCCGTCGACGACCCTGCGCACGGCGAACGGCAGGGCGAGGGAGAGCGCGGCGGTGACGGTGAGCGCGACGAGCGCCCCCCAGACCATGGCGCGATAGGGCGCGAGGAACGGCGCCAGCGCGCGCAAGGGCCGCACGGCGGCCGCCTTCGCCCGATCCTCGCCCACCCCGTTCCTGGCCATCGCCCCGCCCCGATGCGCTACGCCCCGCGGCTTAGCAAGCCCGCCCGGCGCCATCAAGGCGCCGGGCGGGCGTGGGGTCGGAGCGGCGGCGGGTCACTGCGCGACAGCGGAGCGGAAGCCCGGCCGGAAGCAGGTCGCGCCGCCGCGGCCAGACGGATTTGACCCGCGGCGAATCCGTCCGCGATCGCCCCTGCGGGCTACGGCATTCACACATCCCGGCTGAAGCCACGGACCGGGAGGAATGGGCCGCGACACTGACGCCAGACGGATTTGACCCGCGGCAAATCCGTCCGCGATCGCCCCTCGGGGGGCGAGCGCGATTCCGCGCTCGCCGGGGCGCTCACGGACGGATTGCGCGCTTCCGCAGAAATCTTCACCCCTGACGGCTTCCGCGCGCAACCGCGCTCCAGCCGTCGGCGCGGCGAAAGCCGTGCTTTCGCCTGTCGCGCCGGGCCTCGCGGGCAAGCCCGCTTCGGTCGGTCGGCGCGCGCGCCCCAAGGATCCAGCAGAGCAGACAGGCGTCGTGCAGTGTGGGGCGGCGGGTCGGGGCGCGCGCGGTCCGGGACCCGCCGCGCCGGCCGCCGCGCGGCGCCCCTTCCCTCCGGCGCGGGCTTGCGCTTTGCTGGCGGGGCGCGGCGGCGGGGAGGCGGATGGATGGACACGCGGACGATCCTCGAGCGGCTGATCGCCTTCGAGACGGTCAGCGCCGCCGCGAACCTGCCGCTGATCGAGTGGGCGCGCGACCTCCTCGCCGCCGCCGGGGCGCGCCTCCTCGTCGTCCCCGACGCCACCGGGACCAAGGCGAACCTCCACGCCACCATCGGCCCGGCCGACCGCCCGGGCGTCCTGCTCTCCGGCCATACCGACGTGGTGCCGGTCGAGGGGCAGGCCTGGACCCGGCCGCCCTTCCGGCTGACCGAGGCGGAGGGCCGGCTCTACGGCCGCGGCGCGGCGGACATGAAGGGCTTCGTCGCCGCGGCGCTGGCCTGCGCGCTGGCGGCGGCGCGCCGGCCGCTCAGGACGCCGCTCCATCTCGCGCTCAGCCACGACGAGGAGGTGGGCTGCATCGGCGTGCGCGCGCTGATCGACCTGCTCGCGCAGGCCCCGGTCCGCCCGCTCCTCTGCATCGTCGGCGAGCCGACCGGGATGGCGGTCGCCACCGGCCACAAGGGCAAGCGCGGGCTCCGCGCCGTCTGCCGCGGCCGCGAGGGCCACTCCGCGCTCGCGCCGCTGGCGATGAACGCCATCCACCTCGCCGCCGACCTCACGGCGGAGCTGCGCGCGCTGCAGGCCCGCATCGTCGCGACCGGGCGGCGCGACGGCGACTACGACGTGCCCTACACCACCGTCCATGTCGGCCGCATCGCCGGCGGGGCCTCGCTCAACATCGTGCCGAACCGCTGCGAGCTCGACCTCGAGTTTCGCCACCTCGCCGAGGACGACCCCGCCGCGCTCCGCGCCGAGATAGACGCCGCCGCCGCCCGCGTGGTCGCCGCCGCCGCCGACCCGGACGCGGCGATCGAGATCGCCGAGTTCATGGACTACCCCGGCCTCGGCACGCCCCCCGACGCCGCCGCCGTCGCCTTCGTCAAGGGCCTGACCGGGGCGAACGGCACGATCAAGGTCGCCTTCGGCACCGAGGGCGGCCTCTTCCACGAGCGGCTCGGCGTCCCGACGGTGGTCTGCGGCCCCGGCTCGATGGCGCAGGGCCACCGCCCCGACGAGTACGTCACGACCGAGCAGCTCGCCCGCTGCGACGCCATGCTCGCCGCCCTCCTCGACCGCCTCGAGGCAGGCCTCTGACCGCCGGAACGGCGGCCGCGACAACGCCCGACGCCAGCTCCCGGCGCGCCGCCCCGGCGAGCCCGGACCCGCCCGGTTTGACAGCAAGCGCCTGCCGCGATAGCTCTGGGGGATCATGATCGCGCGCCGACACGTCCTTTCCGGGGGGGCCCGTCTCCTCAACCGCTCCCTGCCCCGGGCGAGGTAGGCGCGCGCCGTTCCCGTCGCCCGGGGCATCTCATCCGCAGGAAGCTCCCGCCGCGCCGGTCTCCGGACCGTCGCGCAGGCAAGGCTCGCCTGCCCTCCCCCCACAGCCGCCGCCGGCGGCGACCCGCATCCCGATCAGGAGGCAGACATGCCGACCAGACCCGCGTCCGACGCCCCGCGCGCCCCGGACATCGTCCTCGACGCCACCCAGGCCGACCGGCTCGCCGCCGCGGCGGAAGGCGCGCTGCGCCAGCTTCCCGAGGTGGCGGGCCGGCTCCTCGACGAGATCGCGCGCGCCCGCGTCGTCGCCCCGGGCGAGCTTCCCGCCAACGTCGTCGGCCTCGGCCGCGAGGCGACCTACCGCGACGAGGCCACCGGCCGCGAGACCTCCGTGGTGCTGGTGATGCCGCCCGAGGCGGACATCGCCAACGCCCGCGTCTCCGTGCTCACCCCGATCGGCGTGGCGCTGATCGGCCTCAGCGCCGGCGCCTCCTTCGACTGGCGCACCCGCAACGGCGAGACCCGCCGGCTGACCGTGACCCGCGTCGCCTGAGGCCGCCCCGGCGGCCCGTCGTCTGCCGCCGCACGGCGACCGCCCCGAAGGCCCGCCCGTCGGCGCCTGTCGTGGCGCCGCCCCTCGCTCCCTTCCCCTGCCGGGGCAGGTTTCCCCGCGCCGCCGGGGCGCCGGCCCGCTGCGGCTCCGGCCGGACGTCGCGGCAGCGGTCGCCGGCGGCGGCTCCGGGCCCGGCGCGGCGACGGGCGCGAGCGCTCGCCCGCCGCGGGGTCCGGGTCGGCCGGCTGCGGCTCTGGCCGGACGTCCCGGCCGTCGTCGCCGGCGGCGGCGCCTGGCCCCGCGCGGCCGCGGCGCTCACCGGCGTCGCGGGAGCCGTCGCAGCGCAGGCTCTCGGAACAGCTTGCAAGGCGATTATTCCGCTCCCGCCTCCCTTTAGGCGGTTTGCCGCCGGGCGCCCTTCGAAAAGCCACGGACCTGTCGCCAGTCGATGGTTTCCAGCGGATTTTCGGGCGATCGACCAGGCCCGCGGCCCGCGCCCGCGCCCGCCAGGCGGCGGCCTCCCCGGCAGCGCGCCGACGCGGCGCAGCGCGGCAGGGTTGCAGCCCGCGGGTCCATGCGACACCATCCCCGCGCGGCGGGCGACTCGCCCCGCCGCCTGCGGCCCCGTAGCTCAACCGGATAGAGCATCTGCCTTCTAAGCAGAATGTTGCGTGTTCGAGTCACGCCGGGGTCGCCACCACCGCCTGTGGACAACTGCCCCGTCAATACTTTTCCGGAGCGATATCAACGGCATGACCCGTGCCGCACTGCGCGGCATCTAAGCCACACGGGCTCAGCTTCCGGCGTGGCGCCGGCTCAGCCGGTGGGAAGCACGTCCTCCGGCAGGTTCTGGTAGCTCACCGGACGAAGGAAGCGGCGGATCGAGAGAGTTCCGACCGAGGTCGCGCCGAAGTTCGTCGATGCGGGATAAGGTCCGCCGTGGACCATGGAGTCCACGACCTCCACGCCCGTCGGAAAGCCGTTCACGAGAATCCGGCCAGCCTTGCGCTCGAGGATGGGGAGGAGCTTTCGTGCGGTCTGGCGGTCGGCGTCGTCCATGTGAATCGTCGCGGTGAGCTGCCCGGCGAGCGCCTTTGCAACCGCCAGCATCGCCGCCGCGTCCTTCACCCGCACCACGAGGCCGAGCGGGCCGAAGACCTCCTCACCGAGGTCGGGATCGACCAGGAAGGCGTCGCCCGTGGTCTCGAGGAGGGTTGGCGTGGCCTCCCGTGGCCCCGCATCCGACGCCAGGCGCTCCCGCACCGCCGCGTTCCCCGCCAGGCGCGCCTTGCCCCGCCGGTATGCCTCGGCAATCCCCTCCGTGAGCATGGTCTGGGAGCCGACCTTCTCGAGCGCCGCCCTGGTCGCGGCCACGAAGGCGTCGGCGGCCGGGCCGTCCGCCGCCACCGCGATGCCCGGGTTCGTGCAGAACTGGCCGGCGCCGAGGCTGAGCGAGGCGGCCCAGCCCGCGCCGATCGCCGCGCCGCGCGCCTCCGCCGCCGCGGGCAGGAGGAACATCGGGTTGACGCTGCCGAGCTCGCCGAAGAAGGGGATGGGCTCGGGCCGCGCGGCGCAGAGGTCGAAGAGCGCCCGGCCGCCGCCGAGCGAGCCGGTGAAGCCCACGGCCTTGACATGGGGATCGGTCACGAGCGCGGCGCCGACCTCGGGGCCGCCGTCCTGGACGAGGCCGAAGACGCCCGGCGGCATGCCGGTCCGGCGGATCGCCGCGAGGATCGCCTCGGCGACGATCTCGCCCGTGCCGGGATGGGCGGGATGGCCCTTCACCACCACCGGACAGCCGGCGGCGAGCGCCGCGACGGTGTCGCCGCCGGCCGTCGAGAAGGCGAGCGGGAAGTTCGAGGCGCCGAACACCGCGACCGGTCCGACCGGGCGCTGCATCATCCGGATCTCGGGGCGCGGGGCCGGCTGCCGGTCCGGGAGCGCCGCGTCGACCCGGCGGTCGAGATAGGCGCCGTCGCGGATATGCGCCGCGAAGAGGCGCAACTGCCCGATGGTCCGGCCGCGCTCGCCTTCGAGGCGCGCGGCCGGAAGCCCGGTCTCCTGGACGCCGATCTCGGTGATGTCGGGCCCGCGGGCGTCGATCTCCTCGGCGATGGCGTCGAGGAAGGCCGCCCGCTCCTCCCGGCTCGAGTATCCATAGATCCAGAAGGCGTCCTCGGCGGCGGCGGCGGCGCGCGCCGCCAGCGCGGGCGTGCCCGCCGAGAAGCTGTGCGCGGGTCCCTGCGCCGGCGCGGAGGCGAAGGCGTCGCCGCCCTCGACCCATTCTCCGGCGATCAGGTGCTTGCCCCTGGGCGTGAACGGCATGGATGGTCTCCGCTGCTGGCGGGGCCGCGACCTCAGCTGAAGTAGCGGACCCGGAAGGCGTCGATGGCGACGGCGATGAAGATCATGACCCCGCCGATCATGCCGACGTAGAACGAGGGCACCGAGATGATCGCGAGCCCGACCTGGATGACGGTCAAGAGCAGCACGCCGCCGAGCACGCCGAGGACGTTGCCGCGGCCGCCGAACACCGAGACGCCGCCGATGATCGGGGCCGCGATGGCGTAGAGCAGGTAGCTCGACCCCTGGTTCGAGGTGATGGCCATCTGCCAGGAGGCGAGCAGGTAGCCGGCGATTCCGGCGAGCAGGCCGGAGATCGTGTAGGCGGTGATCTTCACCCGATCGACCCGGATGCCGGCGGAGTTCGAGGCGACCGGGTTGCCGCCGACGGCGTAGATGCTGCGCCCGAGGACCGTCCGCCGCAGCATCACGCCGATCGCCGCGAGCGCGACGAGGAAGACCAGCGGCATCACGGGCCAGCCGCCGATCGCCGCCTGGCCGATCCAGACATAGCCGTCCGACAGGTTGGTCAGGGTCTTGCCCTGGGTGATGGCGAGGAGCGCGCCCTGCAGGATGATCATCATCGCCAGCGTCTCGATCAGCGAGACCATCCGGAGCCGGGTGATGCAGAGGCCGTTGAGGAAGCCGATCAGCGTCGCGACGGCGAGGCCGGCGAGCATCGCCGGAAACCAGGGCAGGCCGAGGTCGGAATAGGCGAGCACGCCGATGGCGGACGAGAAGCCGGCGTTGGCCGGGATCGACAGGTCGATCTCGGCGACGAGCAGCGGCAGCGCGATGGCGAGGCCCAGCATGCCGAGCACCGTCGCCTGAACCATCACGTTCTGGAGGTTGAAGACGGTCAGGAAGTACTCGTTGAACGCGCCGAAGAAGACGACGAGCGCCACGAGCCAGATCCAGACGACATTGTGCAGGACCCAGGCCAGGGCGGCGTTTCCGCCGGCCGATGCGGGCGCGGCGTCGACCGGCTTGGTGGTCGCGGTTGCGTTGCTCATTCCCGTGTCTCCTGCTTTGCGGGGCCGGTCATGCCTGGGCCGTTCCCCGGAGACGGTCGACGGTGATCGCGTCCCCCGTCAGCGTTTCCCGGATGTCGCCGTGGTCGAAGATGCAGACGCGGTCGACGGCGCGGACGAGCTCGTCGGTGTCGGTCGAGACGATGATGACCGCCACCCCCGCGCGGCTGAGCTCGTCGAGGATGCGCAGCACGTCCTGCTTGACGCCGATGTCGATGCCCCGCGTCGGCTCGTCGACGATGAGCAGCCGCGGATTGGTGGCGAGGACCCGCCCGAGGCAGACCTTCTGCTGGTTGCCGCCGCTCAGCGTGTCGACGGCGTAGCCGGGGTTCGGCGCCTTCACGCCCATGGCGCCGAAGTAGCGCTCCACCACCGCGGATTCGGCCGCGCGGTCGATGAAGCCGGCGCGGCTGCGCATGCGCAGGGACGAGAGCGCGATGTTCTCGCCGATCGACATCTGTCCGACCGCGCCGTCGCGGCGGCGGTCGTCGGAGAGGAAGGCGATGCCGGAGGCGAAGGCCTCCGACGGCGAGCGAGGCAGGGGGCGGGGCGGCGCGCCGGAGATGGCGATGCTGCCGCGGCTCGCCGCGTTGAGGCCGAAGACGGCTCGCGCCAGCTCCTTGGCGCCCGCCCCCGGCAGGCCCGTGAACCCCACGATCTCGCCCGGCGCGATGTCGAGCGCCGCGAGGCGGACGTCGCGCGCCTCCACGTCCCGCAGCGAGATCGCCGGCGCCTTGCCGGCATGATCCCGGCGGCTGCGCTGGAACAGGGTCAGGCCCCGGCCGAGCACCAGCTCGGTGAGCTGCTCGGAGCTCATGTGCGGCACGTCCTCGGAGCGGCCGGCGAGCGCGCCGTCGCGCAGCACCGAGACCGCGTCGCAGATCTCGAGGATCTCGTCGTTGTAGTGCGAGATGAAGATGAAGGTCACGCCCTCGGCCTTGAGCCGGCGCATGAAGTCGAAGAGCGCGCGCCGGTCGGCCACGGTCAGCGCCGCGGTCGGCTCGTCGAGGATGATGACCTTGCCGCCGGAGAACATCGCCCGCAGGATGTTGAGCTTGCGCCGCGTCACCGCATCGAGCTTGCCGGCGAGGGCGTCGGGGTCGATCCCGGTGCCCTCGATCATCTGCGCGGCATGGGCGCGCAGCTCCTTCCAGTTCACGAAGCCGCCCCTGGTCGGCCAGATGCCGAGCATCAGGTTCTCGGCGGCCGTCATGTTGTCGATGATCATCGGCTCCTGGGTCACCAGGAAGACGCCGGCCTCCTCCATCGACTTGACGTCGACATGGTCGAGCGCCCGGCCGTCCATGACGACCCGCCCCGAGGTGGGCGACCGCTGCCCGGAGATGATGCCGACGAGCGTCGACTTTCCGGCGCCGTTCTCGCCCAGCAGCCCGTGGATCGTTCCCCGCCGGATCTCGACGGACACCCCGCGCAGCGCCTTCACCGCGCCGTAGGTCTTCACCACGTCCTCGACGCGGAGGATCATGTCGTCGGCCGCCCGGCTCTCGCCGAGGGGCTGGTTCTGGGTCATCGCGGTTCCTCCCTTCGCGACCGCAGAGCGGGCCCGAGCGGCGTCGCGCCGCTCGGGCCGTCGTCTCGAACCGGCGGATCAGGCGTAGGGAATGCCCCAGTCCTTCTCGGCGACCGCGCCCCAGTGGCGCGGATCGCCGGAGTTCTCGCCGTTGATCACGAAGGGCGGAATGATGAGCGTCGGACCGGTCTTCCCCTCGACGATCTCGCCCGTCTCCCAGAAGTACTTCTTGTTCTCGTAGGGGCCGATCGGGACGGCCTCGCCGTTCAGCGCGTGCTTGATCAGCATCTCGACGGCGATCTCGCCGTAGGCGATCGGATCCTGCGAGACGCAGGCGTCCATGAAGCCCTCCTGGATCCACTTCAGGGCCACCGGCTCGCCGTCGATGTTGACGAAGATGACGTGCCCCTCCTCGCCGACCTTCTTCCAGCGGTCCTTCTGCTGGAGGGCGGTGACGATGCCGCGCGAGGGCGAATCCGAGGGCGCATGCACCGCGTCGAGGTCGGGATATTCCGACAGGGTCGAGAGGGTGACCGCGAGCATCTGGTCGAGCTGCCCCTCGGTCGGCCGCGCCAGGTAGTTGATCTCCGGATACTTGGCGAAGACCTCGTCCATCCCCTCCTTGCGCTGGCGCCAGGCCACGGAGGAGAGCGCGCCGTAGCAGTTGAGGACGGTGCCGCGCGGGCTGCCATGCCGCTCGACCAGCCGCGCGACGATCTCCTCGGCCGCCATGACGCCGCCGAGATGGTTGTCGAAGCTCACGGTGATCGCCACGTCGCCGCCGTCCGCCGGCGTGTCGATGATCGCCACCGGCACGCCCCGCTGGTTGAAGCGCCGGATGGCGCTGACGATCGCCTGGCTGTCGATCGGGTCCGACACCAGCGCCGAGGGCTGCGAGAGCAGGAGGCTCTGCCACTGCTCGAGCTGCCTTGTGTTGTCGAAGTTGGCGTTGGTCGCCTGGAACTCGCCATTGTTGGCGAGCACCGCCCGCTTCACCGCCTCCTCCTGGATGACGAAGAAATAATAGTCGAGGCTCTTGTTCGAGTAGGGGATGAAGAGGCGATCCTGCGCGAGCGCCATGCGTCCCGCCATCGCCCCCAGCCCCAGCGCCGCGCCGCCGGCAAGGATGCCGCGCCGGCTGATGCTTGCTTCGTGGTCCATTCCCGTTTCCTCCCCGGGCTTCGCTTCTGTGGATAGTTATACTAGATATTGCCGCTCACGTCAAGGCTGATTCACTCGGCAGATCGGGTCGCTCCTATCGCGACGCAACCCTCACCACCGAACTAACCGGCTGTAAAAACACAAATTATTACCGTGGGCGGACTCGGCCCCCCACGAGCGGCCCGCATGGGTCGCGGTCGTGAAGTTTTACTACTTACGCATCGCGACGTAGGAGGTCCCGTCGAAGCAGCCGACGACCATGCCCGCCGCCTCGCGCGTGAAGAGGCCATTCTCCACGACGCCGGGGATGCGGTTGAGCTCGATCTCGAGCGCCGCCGGCGCCGGCACGACGCCGCAGCGGCAATCGAGGATGAAGTTTCCGCTGTCGGTCACCACCGGCTGGCCGTCGCGCATCCGCCGCTCGATCACTGCGCCCCGGACGCCGCCCTCCTCGAGGGTGCGCGCCACCAGCCGCTCGGTCTGCTTCCAGGCGAACTGCACGACCTCCACCGGCAGGGGAAAGCCGCCGAGCCGGTCGACGATCTTGGTCTCGTCGCAGATGCAGATCATCCGCTTCGAGGCGTGGGCGACGATCTTCTCCCACAGCAGGCAGGCGCCGCCGCCCTTGATCATGTTGAAGGCGCGGTCGATCTCGTCCGGCCCGTCGATCGTCAGGTCGATCTCGCCGATCTCGTTCGGGTCGGTGATCTCGATCCCGACCTCGCGCGCCACGTCGATCGTCGAGCGCGACGTCGTGGTGCAGGTGAGCTTCATCCCGCCGGCCACGTGCTTGCCGAGCTCGCGCACGAAGAAATGCGAGGTGGTGCCGGAGCCGAGCCCGAGCTTCATGCCGTCGCGCACGAAGTCCGCGATGACGCGGCGGCCGGCGACCTTCTTGGCCTCGTCTTGGGGGTTCATTGGCTTTCTCCTTGTTCCTCGCGGCGCCCGAAGGCGCGGCATCGTTCGAATCGACGCGATCCGGCGCGCCACGCGGACGGCGCGGTCGGTCGGGGATGGGAATGCGCGGCAGGGGCCGGGGCGCGCCGGCTCAGATCTTCCCGGCTCAGATCTTCTCGGTCTGCCAGGAATCGAGCGCCGGCAACTGGTCGGGGAACTCGCTGCCCGACGCCATGGCGATCGCCGTCACCAGCATGTTGATGACGAGGTGATGGTTGAAGCGCGACGCGAGCGGGGTCATGATCTCGGTACGGTCGTAGGGCAGCACGGCGATGACCAGATCCGACACCTGGGCCAGCGGGCTCTCCCCCGCCGCGACCGAGACCACCTGCGCCCCGCCCGACCGGGCCGCGATCGCCACCTCGACCATGTGCTTGGTATGGCCGGACTGCGAGAAGATCAGCGCGACCTCGCCGGGCCGGGCGCTCTCGGCATGCATCCACTGCGTCTTGGGTCCGAGCAGCGCCTGGCAGCGGATCCCGAGCCGCTGGAACTTGTGCTCCGCGTCGAGCGCCGTCACCTCGGAGATGCCGGTCGCGTAGATCCCGATCCAGGACGCCGCCTGCAGGAGCCGCGCGCCGTCCTCGATCTGCTCCGGCTCCAGATCCTCCAGCAGGCGCTGCACCGCGTTCAGCGAGTTGCGGCAGGTCTTGCGCACGACGTTGTCGATGCTGTCGCCCGGGACGATCTGCTCGTAGGCGAAGGGCGCCGAGGGCACGAGGCTCTGGGCAAGGTTGAGCTTGAAGTCCTGATAGCCCTCGAAGCCCAGCCGCCGGCAGAAGCGCATGATCGTCGGATCGCTGACCGAGCAGATCTCGGACAGCCGCGCCATGCTCATGTGGATGACCTCCGACGGCGAGGTCCGCACGAAGGCCGCGACGCGCCGTTCGGCGGGGCCCATGGCGGGCTGCTCGATCAAGACCTGCTGCAGGAGGCTGACTGTCATGCCGCGGCTCCATCGGACCGCTACTCCGCTGCGGCCTGACGGCGGTGCTGCAACAGATCGGCCAGCCGGGTCAACCGCCGGCTCTCCGCCGCGGGAACTTCGGCGCCCCCGCCCCAGGGCACGACGAAGAACGGCGCCCCCGCCGACTCGGCCGTGGCCCGGTCCACGTTGGTGTCGCCGACATAGCCCCAGGCGCCGCGCTCGAGCCCCATGCGCTCGGCGACGGCCAGGAGATGCCGGGGATCGGGCTTGCAGGCCGGGACCGCATCGGCCCCGACGGCCGCCTCGAACAGGTGGTCGAGCTCCAGGATCCGCAGCACCTCGTCGGCGAGCGCCTGCAGCTTGTTCGTGCAGACGCCGAGGCGCAGGCCGGCGGCGCGGAGCGCGGCGAGGTCCTCCCGGACATGCGGATAGAACCGGGTGCGCGCGGCCGGCTCGGCGAGATAGGCCTTGCGATAGGCCTCGTGAGCCGCCTCGATCTCCGGCTCCGTCGCGTCGATGCCCCGGTCGGCGAGGATGTCGCGGATGAGCCGCATGGGGCCGTTGCCGATGAACCGCTCGACATAGCGGGCCTCGAGCTCGGGCCAGCCGTTCCGGGCGAAGCCGACGTTCAGCGCCGCGGCGATGTCCGGCGCGCTGTCGATCAGCGTGCCGTCCAAGTCGAAGATGAAGGCCGAGAAGTCGGACATCCGTGGCTCCTGGTCAGGCGTCGAAGGCGGGATCGCCAAGCCCCGCGAACGCCGGGGACAGCGCGGGGTAGAGGGCGCGGTAGATCTCGTGGGCGCGGGCGTAGAGCGCGGTCGCCGCCCCGTCGGGCGTCTCCCGGGTCAGCGGCCGGCAGCTCGCCGCGGCCGCGGCGGCGTCCGGCCAGACGCCGACGGCGAGACCCGCCACCAGCGCGGCCCCGAAGGCCGCGCCTTCGGCCGCGCCCTCGGTCGTCACCACGTCGCAGCCGAAGAAATCCGCCTGCATCTGCCGCCACAGGGCCGAGCGCGCGCCGCCGCCCGACGCCTTGATGATCCGCCCCTCGATCCCCATCGTCCGCATCAGCGCGTGCATGTCGCCGAAGGCGTGCACGACCCCCTCCATGACGCTGCGCGCCATGTCGCCGCGATCGTGGCGGGCGGTGAGGCCGGCGAAGGCGCCGCGGGCCGTCGGGTCGGGGTGCGGGCAACGCTCGCCGTTGAGGTAGGGCAGGAAGAGGAGCCCCCGGGCGCCCGCCGGGCTTTCCCCTGCTTCCCCAGCGATGGCTTCGAACGAGGGCGCCTCCCCGGACGCGGCCCGGCAGGCCGCGTCGCGGAACCAGGCCAGGGCGCCGCCGGCGTTGAGCGAGACGCCCATGCAGTGCCACTTGTCCGGCGCGACGTTGCAGAACACCTGGAGGCGGCCGTCCGGGTTGTCCTCCGGCGCGTCGAGCGCGGCGGCGAGGATGCCGGCGGTGCCGATCGTCGTCTGCAACTCGCCCGGCGCGATGACGCCGGAGCCGATCGTCTGGATCACGCTGTCGCCGCCGCCGCCGGCGACGGGAAGGCCTTCGGGAAGGCCGAAGAGCGCGGCGCCCGCCGCGGAGATGCGCCCGGTGATCTCGCGGGACTCGAAGACCGGCGGCAGCAGCCCCGGGTCGATGCCGACCGTCTCCGCGAGCCCGGCGGCCCACCGGCGCGCCCGGACGTCGAAGAGCCCCGTGCCGGAGGCGTCGCTGACCTCGCTCGCCACCTCCCCGGTCAGGACGAGGCGCAGGTAGTCCTTGGGATTGAGCGCCACGGCCATCCGCCGGAACAGCTCCGGCTCGTGGTTGCGCATCCAGAGGATCTTGCCGCCGGTGTAGCCGACGAGCATCCGATTGTTGGTGATCGCGCGCAGCGCCTCGGGGCCGCCGGCCGCCTCGGTGATCCCGGCGCATTCCGCGCCGTTGCGCTGGTCGTTCCACAGGATCGCCGGGCGCAGCGCCCGGTGGCCGGCGTCGAGCGGCGTCAGCCCGTGCATCTGGCCGGAGAGGCCGACGCAGAGGATCTCGACCGGCCCGGCCTTGCCGAGCGCGCCGGCGACCGCCTGCCGCGCCCCCTCGATCCAGAGCGCCGGATCCTGCTCCGTCCAGCCCGGACGCGGCTGGGCGAGGGGATAGGTCGCCGTCTCCGCCGCGATCGCCGTCCCGTCCGTGCCGATCAGCAGCGCCTTGCAGCCCGAGGTGCCGATGTCGATGCCGAGGAGCGCGGCCGTCATGTCACGCCCCCACGCCGTGGTGCAGGCGGACGTGCTTGAAGTTGAAGTATTCGAGCAGCCCTTCCCGGCCGTGCTCGTAGCCGACGCCGCTCTGCTTCCGCCCGCCATAGGGCGCGTTCATGATCCCCGCGTCGACGTTGTTGATCGCCACGTTGCCGTAGTCGAGCCCGGCCGAGAGGCGCTGGATCTCCTCGAGGTCGCGGGCGTAGACGTAGGAGGCGAGGCCGTAGGGCGTGTCGTTGGCCAGCCGGATCGCCTCGTCGATCCCGTCATAGGGCGCGACGCCCACCAGCGGCCCGAAGGTCTCCTCGGTCATCACCTGCATCTCGTGGGTGCAGTCGGCGAGCACGGTCGGCCGGAAGAAATGTCCCCTCGCGTACTCCGCCCCCTCCGGCGCGCCGCCGCCGGCCATCAGCCTCGCGCCGCGGCCGAGCGCGTCCTGGAGATGGGCCATGGTCTTGGCGAGCGGCTCGTCGGAGGCCATGGCGCCCAGGTCGGCGTCCGGCCGCTCCAGCCCGTTGCCCACGGTGAGCGCCTCCGCCGCCGCGCCGAGCCGGGTTACGAACTCCTCGTAGACCGGCCGCGCGGCGTAGATGCGGTTGATGGCGATGCAGATCTGGCCGCAGTTGCGGAAGCTGCGCCGGGCCGCGCCCTTGACCGCGGCGGCGATGTCGGCGCTCGCCGTGACGATCATCGGGCAGTTGCCGCCCAGCTCGAGCGACAGCCGCTTGATGCGCGGGCAGGTGCGCTGGATGTGCAGGCCCACGGCGCTCGACCCGGTGAAGGCGATCTTGTCGACGTCCGGGTGGTCGACCAGCGCCTGGCCGACGACCGAGCCCTTGCCGGTCACCACGTTGACGACGCCCGCCGGAATGCCGGCCTCGGCGACCTTCGCGGCGATGGCGAGCGCGGTGAAGGGCGTGAGCTCGGCGGGCTTGATGACGATCGTGCAGCCGGCGGCGAGGCTCGCGCAGAGCTTCCAGCCGACGAGCTCGGCCGGGTAGTTCCACGGGGTGATCGCGCCCACGACGCCGATCGGCTCGCGCACGACGAGGCTCTGGAAGCCCGGCTGGTCGTTCGGGACGATCTCGCCGTGAACGCGGGTCGCTTCCTCGGCATAGAAGTGGCAGGCCTCCGCGAGCTTCAGGATCTCGCCCCTGGCCTCGTTGACCGGCTTGCCCTGCTCGAGCGTCATCAGCCGCGCCATGGCGAGCGCGTCGCCGGCGATGAGATCGCCGAGGCGATGCAGCGCCGCAGCCCGCGCCTTCGGGACCGCGGCCGCCCACGGACGAAAGGCCGCGCGGGCGGCAGCGACGGCGGCGTCGATCTCGTCCGGCGTCGCCGCGGCGATGTGGCCGATGACCTCGCCCGTCGCGGGGTTGCGCACGGGCAGCCGGTCTCCCGCGCCCTGGCGGAACGCGCCCGCGATGAACAGCGCTCCATCGAGCGCGCCGACGCCGTCGAGCACCGCCTGATCCGCCATCCCGGCCTCCTCCCCTTCGCCCCGCACGCCCGGCGAGTCGCGGACAGAATATAGATTTACTACACAGAGGCAAGCCGCATTTCGGGCCGTCGGAGATCCGGCGCCTGTCTGCCGCCGCCACCGCCATGCTGCCCCCATGACGGATTATCTCATATATTACCGTATGTTGCGGTGAAACTGAGGGGCCTCCGGTCCTGCGACGATGGAATTTTGCAACGCCCCGGCCGGACGGGCCTTGACCGATGGAGTGCAGAACAGTAGTAAAACTATCATCCAGGGAGGAGATTCCATGCTGCCCAGTTCCCCCGCGAGCGCGCGGCTCGTCGGTCGCGTCTGGCGTCCCGGCAAGGGGCCGTCGGTCGTCATCCTGCGCGACGGCGTTCTGATCGACGTCACCGACCAGGTGGTCACGATGGCGGACTTCCTCGACGACGATCCGGTCGCCCGCTTCGACTCCCTGACCGGCGAGCCGGTCGGGAAGCCCGAGGACCTCGTCCTCGATCCGGCGGCGATGGGATACCACGCCGATCGCCCCTGCCTGCTCGCCCCCTGCGACCTTCAGGCCCTGAAGGCCTGCGGCGTGACCTTCGCCCAGAGCATGGTCGAGCGGGTGATCGACGAGCGGACCTCCGGCGATCCGGCGCGCGCCGACGCGCTGCGCAGCCGCATCGGCGCGCTGATCGGCGACAGCCTCTCGAACATCGAGGCCGGCTCCGAGAAGGCCGCGGCGGTCAAGGCCACGCTGATCGCCGAGGGCCTCTGGTCGCAGTACCTCGAGGTCGGGATCGGCCCGGACGCCGAGGTCTTCACCAAGTCGCAGCCGATGGCGTCGGTCGGCCATGGCGCCGAGGTCGGCGTCAACCGGATCTCGGACTGGAACAACCCCGAGCCCGAGGTCGTGCTCGCGGTCGACAGCAAGGGCAATATCCGCGGCGCCACCCTCGGCAACGACGTGAACCTGCGCGACGTGGAGGGCCGCTCGGCGCTGCTCCTCGGCAAGGCGAAGGACAACAACGCCTCCTGCGCCATCGGCCCCTTCATCCGCCTCTTCGACGACGGCTTCACGCTCGCCGACATCGAGGCGGCGACGCTGACCATGTCGGTGACGGGCGCCGACGGCTTCGCCATGACCGGCCGGTCGAACATGGCCGAGATCAGCCGCAAGCCCGCCGACCTGGTGAGCCAGACGATCAACGCCTCGCACCAGTACCCGGACGGCTTCATGCTGTTCCTCGGCACCATGTTCGCGCCGACCCAGGACCGCGCCGAGAAGGGGTCGGGCTTCACCCACAAGCCGGGCGACGTGGTGGAGATCTCGACGCCCCTCCTCGGCGCCCTGCGCAACACCGTCACCCATGCCGACGAGGCCGCGCCCTGGACCTTCGGCGTCCGCGCGCTGATGCGCAACCTCGCCGGGCGAGGGCTCCTGTGACCGCGGCGGCGGAGGCGAAGCGCCTCGTCGTCACCGACCAGGCCTTCGGCGGCGTCCGCCACGAGCGCGCCGCGGCCGAGGCGGCGGGCGCGGCCTTCGCCGAGCACCAGTGCCGCGGCGAAGCGGAGACCCTCGCCGCCGTCGCGGGCGCCCATGCGGTGCTCAACAACTTCGCGCCGATGACCCGCCCGGTTCTCGCCGCGCTCGCGCCCGGCGCGGTCGTCGTCCGCTACGGCGTCGGCGTCGACAACGTCGATCTCGCCGCGGCGAGGGAGCTCGGCGTCCGCGTCTGCAACGTGCCCGACTACGGGGTCGAGGAGGTCGCCGACCACGCGGCGGCCTTCACCCTCGCGCTTTGCCGCCGGCTCGGCCGCTTCGACGCCGGAATCCGGGCGGGCGGCTGGAAGATCGGCGCGATGGCGCAGGGCTTGCGATCCCTGCGCACCACCACCGTCGGCCTGATCGGCATGGGACGCATCGCCCGCGCCTATGCCGGCCGCATGAGCGCCTTCGGCTGCCGGATCGTCGGCCACGATCCCTACGTATCCGAGGAGGCCGCCCGCGCGGCGGGCGTCGAGCCGCTGGCCCGCGACGCGGTGATCGCCGCCGCGAACATCCTGTCGCTGCATGTCCCGGCCACCGCCGAGACCCGCCACATGATCGACGCGGCGGCGATCCGCCGGATGCCCGAGGGGGCGATCCTGATCAACTGCTCGCGCGGCGGGCTGGTGGACGAGGCCGCGCTGGCGGCTGCGCTGGCCTCGGGACATCTGTCCGGCGCCGGCCTCGACGTCTTCGAGACCGAGCCGCTGGCGGAAGATTCACCGCTGCGCGCCGCGCCAGACGTCTTGATGTCGCCGCACGCGGCCTTCTATTCCGATGCATCGGTCGATGCGCTGCAGCGGCTCGCCGCCGAGGAGGCGCTGCGCGGCCTGCGGGGCGAGCCATTGCGCTGCGCGCTGACCTGACCGACGGCCGCCGGGCCGCTCTCCGGAGCCGGCCCGGCACAGGAAAAAGGCGGGAGGACACATGGTGGACTATCGTGCAAGGCTCGATCTGACCGGCAGGCTTGCGCTGGTGACCGGCGCAGGACAGGGCATCGGCGCGGCGGTGGCCGAGGCGCTGGCCGCGACCGGCGCCGAGGTGATCTGCACCGACATTCTCCGCGACCGCGCCGAGGCGACCGCCGGCGCGCTGCGGGCGCAGGGATACGCCGCCCGGGCCGAGGCGCTCGACGTGACCGACAGCGCCGCGATCGACGCGCTCGCCGCCGCCCTGCCGCCGCTCGACGTCCTCGTCTGCAACGCCGGCATCGTCTTCAACACGCCGGCCGAGGCGATGGGCGACGCGGAATGGGACCGGGTCATCGGCGTCAACCTGACGGGCGTCTTCCGCACCTGCCGCGGCTTCGGACGGCGGATGCTGGAGGCCGGGCGCGGCGCGATCATCAACATCGGCTCGATGTCGGCCGAGATCGTCAACGTCCCGCAGCCGCAATGCCACTACAACGCCTCGAAGGCCGGGGTCCATCACCTCACCCGCTCCCTCGCGGTCGAATGGGCCAAGCGCGGCGTGCGGGTCAACGCGGTCGCCCCGACCTACATCGAGACCCCGCTGCTGCAGAGCCTCGAAGGCCAGCCCGGGCTCGTCGACCGCTGGCTCGAGCTGACCCCGGCGGGACGCATGGGAAAGCCGCACGAGATCGCCTCGATCGTCCAGTTCCTGGCCTCCGACGCGTCCAGCCTCATGACGGGCGCCATCGTGAACGCCGACGCCGGTTATACGAGCGTCTAGGATCGAGCGCGGCGGGCCTAGGCTTCGCCGCTCACGCCGCCCGGCCGCGAGGACACGGCAAGGTCAGGCCACCGTTCCCGCCGGCGTCCAGCGGCCGCCGGTCTCGTGGCGTGCCGTGCGCGCCACGCGCCCTGGCTGGCCGTCGGCTTGGTTGGTCAGTCCAAAGTACCTTCGGACGAAGCAAGGCACCTTCGGGCGGGCGCCGCCACCCCGCTGCTACGCCACCTCCGGGACGTGACCGGCAGATGCCCTCCGGAGCATTCCCGGACCTCGCAATCGCGGCGCGCCTGCCCGGGGCGGGCGCGTCGCGATTCGTCGCTCGCCAGATCGCGAGGAGAAACCCGCGCGGGCGTCGCGCCGACCGATGCGGGCGCCCGAACGGACCTTGCCGTCAGGCGTCGGCCCGCCCGGGCAGGGCGTGGGCCTTCAGCGCCTCGAGGCTGACATGCTCGAGCGCCGCCCGGTGCGTCGAGGCGAGCGCCACCTTGGGGGCCGCCCCGGCCAGCCAGGCCTCCTGCCAGCGCGCCGCGCAGAGGCACCAGCGGTCCCCCGGCCGCAGGCCCGGGAAGCCGTATTCGGGCCGCGGCGTCGACAGGTCGTTGCCGCGCGCCTTCGAGAACGCCAGGAACTCCGCCGTCATCCGCGCGCAGACCGTGTGGCTGCCGCGGTCCTGCGGCCCGGTGTTGCAGCAGCCGTCGCGGAAGAAGCCGGTCGCCGGGTCGAAGGCGCAGGGCTTCAGGGGCTCGCCCAGCACGTTGACGCTCTCCGCCCTCTCCATCGCCGCCTCCCTCAGTAGCCCACCAGCTCCAGGTATCCGCGCCCGGGATGCGTCCCGGTCACCCGGATCGGCCCCTCCCAGTAGGGAAAGGCCCCGCCCATCCAGCTTTGCGCGTTCACCGCCTCGGTGTCCACCGCCACCCCCAGCCCCGGGGCCTCCAGCCGCCAGCCGACCGGCAGGCGCCGCCCCGCGACCTCCGCCGTCCGCGTCGGCGTCAGCACGATCTCGCCCGGCCCCAGCGGCCGCGCCGTCCCGTCCGCCGCGATCCAGGTCCCGAAGGCGGCGCCCCCGCCGCCGCGGTCGCGCAGCCGGTAGGCCATCAGCCGCGCCCCGTCGTCGAGGTGCAGCGAGAACCAGTCCCAGCCGGTCTGCTCCGGGCTCATCTGCTGGCTCGACCATTCCCGGTCGATCCACCCCGTCCCGCTCACCGCCACCCGCCGCCCGTCGATCTCCAGCTCGCCCGCGAGCCGCAGGAACGGCTGGCTGTAGTAGTAGGACGCCTGCCCCGCCGCCGCCTTGAGGCTGAAGCCCGCCTCGCCGTGGCGCACCAGCGGCCCGGCCGCCCGCCCCTCCAGCGCGAAGCGGAAGCCCTCGCCCGAAGCCGCGACCCGCACCGCGGCCATCGCATCCTCGCCCTCGCCGGCCCGGCTCTCCAGCGTCCAGTCGTCGATCCACGCCGCGAAGGGCTCCCCCGTCGCCCCCGCCTGCCCGACCCCGCCCCTCGCATAGCGCACGGCATGGCGGTGCGCCGCCGCCGAGGTCACCGCGGCATGGCCGATCCAGATCTGGTTGCTCGCCCAGCCCGCCCCCTCCGCCCCGGGCCGCGTCGCCACCCGGAAGAGCGTCCACTGCGCCCCGTACTCCGCGCCGTCCTCCCCGCGCAGGTCGGCGGTCAGGTACCACCACTCGATGCGGAACGCCGGATGCGGCCCATGGTCGCGCGGAAACCGCAGGTCCGCCGGCCGCGTCACCGCCGCAAACCCCTCCGCCGCCGTCCCGAGCCCGGCATAGCCCTGCCCGACCGCGCCCCCGGCGCCGAGGAGCAGCGCCAGCGCGAGCAGGATGACCCGGACGCTCACCCCCGCGTCTCCCTGCGGACCCGACGGTGCCCGCGTCCCGCCTCCCCGCGCCTCCGGACACGCGCGCCGGGCGCGGAATCCCCGCCGATGCGCCGCCATCGGCAGCGCCTGCCCGCCCCCCGGCCTGGCGGATTCACGCTTCTCCGCCAGCCATAGACCGATAGCCGACCGACCGAAGCGGGCTCCGCCCGCGAGGCCACGGCGCGACAAGCGAAAGCACGGCTTTCGCCGCGCCGACGGCTGGAGCGCGGTTGCGCGCGGAAGCCGTCAGGGGTGAAGATTTCTCCGTCGCGCGCCATCCGTCCGTGAGCGCCCCGGCGAGCGCGGCGACGCGCTCGCCCCCCGAGGGGCGATCGCGGACGGATTCGCCACGGGTCAAATCCGTCTGGCTTCGACGTCGCGGCCCATTCCTCCCGATCCGTGGCTTCACCCGGGATGTGTGAACACCGCAGGCCCCCCGGCAGGCGCTTCCCGCCCGCCCGGGCAGTCGCGCCGAACCGCCGAAGGCCGGAGACCGGGCCGAACGGCCGTTCCATGCCCGACCTACCGCTCACCGCTGAAGCTCCGCACCAGATCCGCCGGCTCGGCCCGGGCGAGCCGCAGCGCCGGCCACAGCGCCGCGACGAGCGCCGTCGCCAGCGCCAGAGCGAAGAGCGCCGCCCACTGCAAGGGGAACAGCAGCACCGGCAGCCGCCAGCCGAAGGCCGCCACGTTGACCACCGCCGTCAGCGTCCACGCCACCGCGAGCCCCAGCGGCAGCGCCAGCGCCGCCGTCAGCGCCGCCAGCGCCAGCGTCTTGCCCGTCTCGATCGCCGCCAGCCGCCGCCGCGTCAGCCCGATCGCCCAGACCGGCGCGAGCTGCGCGAGCCGCATCCCCGAGAGCGTCAGCAGGCTCGCGAAGAGCGCCGCCCCGGCCACCGCCAGCGTCAGGGCGTTGAGCGCCACCGTCACCGCGAAGGTCCGCTCGAACACCCGCCGCGCCCCCGCCTTCAGCGCCGCCTGGTCGATCGCCCCCTCCGGCCCCAGACCGAATTCCGCCCGCAGCTCCGCCGCCAGCCCCGCCGCGGCCGCCGGCTCGACCCGCAGCGCGAAGCGCCGCGCCTCCAGCCCCGGCCAGCGCGCCGCCAAGGCCGCGCCGCCGACCGCGACCTGCCCCTCCGGGTTGCCGTAGTCGGCGAACCGGCCCACCACCTCCAGCCGCCACGCCCCGCCCGGCGTCGGCAGGTCGAGCATGTCCCCGACCCCCACCCGCGCCCGCCGCGCCAGCTGCTCGGAGACCAGCACGCCGTCGCCCGCGAAGACCCGGTCCCACGCCCCGGCCGCCGCCTCCAGCAGCGGCCAGCCGTCGCGATAGGTGGCGTCGTCGGCGAGGCCCTGAACCTCCGCCGGCCAGCCCGCCACCCGCACCGGCGCCCGCAGCACGGGCAGCCGCGCCGTCACCTCCGGCCGCGCGTCCAGCCACCGCGCCACCGCCGCGGCCGCCTCGCCGTCCCGCGTGGTGACATAGACCTCCGCCGCCAGCCGCCGGTCGAGCCAGTCGAGGAAGGTGGCGCGAAAGCTCCCCACCATCGTCCCCACCCCCACGTTGACCGCCAGCGCGATCAGCAGCGCCATCAGCGCCAGCGCCAGCGGCCCGGTCTGCTGGCGCATGTCGGCCCAGACCCACTGCGCCAGCGCCCCGCGCGCCCGCCGCGCTGCAAGCGCGAGCCCCGCCGCCAGCAGCGCCGGGGCGACCAGCGCCGGCGCGAGCAGCACGCCGCCCAGCAGCGCGAACCCGCCGACCAGCCCGCCCTCGACCCGGAACACGGCCAGCGCCGCCAGCGCGACGGCGAGCCCGAGCCCCGCCTGCGCCCGCACCGCCCGCCGCCGCCCCGCGAGCCAGGCCTCCGGCTGCGCCGCCGCCAGCACCGGCAGCCGCGCCCCGCGCCACAGGCTCGCCGCCCCCGCCGCCAGCGCCCCGACGAGGCTCATCGCGAGGCCCGCGGCCCACCACGACGGCGCGAGCCCCAGCGTCCCCGGCACCCGCGCCCCGTAGAGCCCGCGCAGCGACGCCGCCACGTCCGGCAGGAGCGCCGCCGCCAGCAGGTAGCCCCCCGCCACGCCGACGACGCCGGCGACCAGCGCCAGCCCGACCAGCTCGGCCAGCAGCGCCGCGAAGACCAGCCGCGCCGAGGCGCCGCAGGCCCGCGCCGCCCGCAGCACGGGCTTCCGCTGCTCGAAGGCGAGCCCGATCGCGCCATAGACGATCAGGAGCCCGACGAGGAAGCTCAAGAGCCCGAAGGCGGTCAGGTTGAGATGGAAGCTCTCCGTCAGCCCGTCGAGGTCGTCCCCGCCCTCCGGCCGCGTCACCGCCAGCCGCCCGGCCAGCGCCGCCGGCAGGACGGGCCCCGCCTCCTCCGACGGCAGGAGCAGCCGAGACACCTCGCCGGTCACCCCGAGCAGCCGCTCCGCCACCGCGATGTCGACGACGAGCGTGTCGGGCGGCACGTCCCGCGCCTCGGCGAGCGGCGGCAGCCCGGGCGCGCCGGCGAGCCCCGGCAGCGTCTCGGGCGCGACCAGCCCGAGCCCCCCCGGCGCGAGGAAGTCGTTGACCCGCGCGCCGCCCGGGCCGACCCCGAACCCGTCGCCCGCCGCCGGCAGGGTCAGCGGCTCGATCCCGATCACCCGCAGCCCGGCGGGCCCGAGCGCGACGTCGCCCTCCAGCACCGGCGAGACCGGCCAGCCCGCCCGGCGCAGCGCCACGAAGTCGGCGACCGGGAACCGCCCGCCGCCGGGCGCCTCGATCCGCGCCAGCCGGTCCGCCCCGAGCAGCGCCTCCGCCCGGGCGTAGCTCGCCCGCGCCTCGGCGTTCAGCGCCTGCACTCCGGACCAGAGCGCCGTGGCGAGCGCCAGCCCGAGGAGGAGCGCCGCCAGCTCGACCGGATGCCGCCGCCAATGCGACATCAGCGCCCCGAGGACGACCGCCGCCCTCATGCCAGCCGCGCCCGCGGATGCGCCCTTGCGTCTGTCCGCCGCTCCGAACGGGCGCCCGGCAGAAAAGCGGCCAGCGCCGCCCGACGCCGCCGCCTCTGCGCGAGCAGCGCCCCGAGGACGGCCCTGGCGCTCACGCGAGCCGCCCCGCCCGCAGGTGCGCCCGCGCGTCGAGCCGCGCCGCCAGCCGCTCCGAATGGGTGACGAGGAGCAGCGCCGCCCCGGCGTCCCGCACCAGTTCGAGGAAGAGCCCCAGCACCGCGTCGCCCGTCGGCTCGTCGAGGTTTCCCGTCGGCTCGTCGGCGAGGATCAGCCGCGGCCGCGCCGCCAGCGCCCGCCCGATCGCCACCCGCTGCTGCTGGCCGCCGGACAGCGCCTCCGGATAGCGCCGCTCCAGCCCGGCGAGCCCGAGCCGCGCCGTCAGCTCCGCCTGCCAGCCCGGATCGAGCCGCCCGGCGAGCCGCGCCTGGAAGGCGAGGTTCGCGCCGACGTCGAGGCTCGGGATCAGGTTGAACTGCTGGAAGACGAGCCCGATCGCGTCGCGCCGCAGCGCCGCCCGCGCCGCGTCCGAGGCCCCGTCGACCCGCTCGCCGCCGACCGCGATCTCGCCCGCGTCCGGCGTGTCGAGCCCGGCGGCGAGATGCAAGAGCGTCGACTTGCCGCTGCCGCTCTCCCCGGTCAGCGCCAGCGTCCGCCCGGGCCCGAGCCGCAGCGACACCTCCGCCACCGCCGGCCGCTCGGCCCCGGGATAGGTCTTGGTCACGGAGGCGAGGCGGAGCATCGCGGGAGACCTAGCGCCCCGGCCCCGCTTTGCGACCGCCCCGTGCGGCGGCCGCGTCAACGACCCGTAAAGAACCGGCAAGCCGGATTCCAGCCGGATTCCAGCCACATTCCAGCCCGGCTTTTCCAAGCCGCCCCAACGGTTTGCCGGGCTCCGCCGCGCTCACTGCCCCGCAGGCGCCTTCGCGCCGGCATCCGCCTCGATCGCCGCGGCGATCCGCTCCGCCATCTGGTCGTAGAACGGGTTGGCGTAGAGCCGCTGGAAGGTCGCCGCGCTCACCGAGACCACCCCCGTCTCGCCCCGCCCGCCGAGCGTGCCGATGCGGATGCCGAAATCGTCCGCCGGATCAGGCGCATAGCCGTAGAGGCCGTCGTCGGGCGGGAACGGCAGCGCCACATGCGACAGCGAGAAGATGTCGCGCGGATACTCGACCCCGAGCGGCTGCCGCGTCGCCTCCGTCTCGCCCGCCTCGACGATATCCGCCACGGCAGCCGCGTCGCCCGACCCGGCGGCCCCGATGACGCTCGCCCGCCATGTCCTTGGCGGCGCTGGCAAAATCCGCGCCGCCGCCACATCGGCCGAGGTCGAGAACAGCGGCGCCAGCACCGCCGCCCGGTTGACGTCGACGAGCACCAGCTCGCTCCCGTTCGCCGGCAGCCGCCCGAACAGCTCCCGCTCCAGCGCCGGCGCCGACACCGTCGCGTCGATCGCCGACTGGAACGCCAGCACCGGCGGCATCCCCGCGATCACGCCCTCCCGCCGCGCCGCCTCCAGATCGCCCTGCAAGGCCCGGGTCAGCCGGTGAGACTGCACCGCAGCCTGGACGGGGAAGCTGTTGTACTTGAACGGATTGAATTCCAGGATCAGGTCGAGCCACGCCGCCCTGACGAACCCCGGCAACACCGCCGGCAGCCCGGCGAGCCCGGCGAAGGCCGCAAATCGCGTCACCCCGATCATCGGCGAGAACAGCACCACCCGGTCGGGCTTCGGCAACCCCGGATCCCGCAGCGCCTCCAGCGCATACTTCGTCACCAGCGCCCCGCCGTTCGAGTACCCCACCACGTGCAGCGGAACCCCGTCCCCCGCCCGCGCCCGCGCCTCCCGCGCCGCCATCCGCACCGTCGCCATCCACTGCGGCCACACCGAAGCCGACAGCCCGCCGGGCGTCGTGCCGTGCCCCGGCATCCGCGGCGCGACCACGTAAAAACCGTGCTCCTGATAGAGCTTGGCCACATGCCGCAGGCTGAACGGCGCATCCGTCAGCCCGTGCGCCAGCACCACCGCCCCCCGCGGCGCGCCCTCCGGCGCCAGGGTGAAGCTGCGGTTCCAGTCGACCGCGAATCCCTCGGGATAGAGCGGGCTCTCCGGGTTGTAGCGGTTCTCCGGCGTGCGATATTCCGGCGCCAGCCCCTCGGCCATGGCCCGCACCTCGGCGAAGACCGCATCCTCGCGGGCGAGCCAGCCCGCCCAGTCCATCGCGTCGATCTCCTCGGCGCCCGCCTCCGCCGGAACCAGCCGGTGCCAGGGCGCGAGATCCGGGTCGAGGATCGCCTGCGCCCCGCGCACCACCACGATGGCGGCGATCACCGCCGCCGCGAGGAGCGCGATCCGCCGCGCCAGCCTCGCCATTCCCCAGATCATGCCCCGCGGCCTCCGCTTGCCCTCGCGCCGCCAGTGGCGCCGCCGCCCGCCCGGGTGTCAACCCTGCGCAACGGCGTGGACAGCGGCCCGCGATTGAGCCAGCGTGGCGGGGGGGCAAGCGAGCCGGGAGGAACGGGATGGGCGCGGGCTTTGTCGCGACGGGCCGCACGGCGCGCCTCTGCGCGCTCCTGGCGCCATGCGTGGCCACCGGCCTCCTCGCCGCCCTCCTCCCCGGCCTCCTCGCCGCCCTCCTCGCCTGCGCCGCCTCGGCCGACGAGCGCCGCGTCGAGATCGACGTGCCCGGCGGCCCGATCGTCGGCACGCTCGAGGTGCCGGACGCCCCCGGCCCGCACGCGACGGTGCTCCTCCTGCCCGGCTTCGCCGGAACCCGCGACGGGCTCGCGGTCGCCGGCGCCGACGAGGGCGTGCTCTCGCGCACCGCCCGCCGCTTCGCCGAGGGCGGGGTCGCGAGCCTGCGCATCGACTTCCGCGGCGTCGGCGAGAGCGGCGGCGAGTGGCGCGACACCACCTTCTCCGGCCAGATCGCCGACGCCACCGCCGCCTACGACTGGCTGAACGTCCACCCCCTGGCCAGCCGCGTCGCCGTGCTCGGCTGGTCGCAGGGCGGGCTCGTCGCCGCCCACGTCGCCGCGGCGCGCCCCGACGCCGCCGCCCTCGTGCTCTGGGCCCCGGCGCAGAACCCGCTCTGGAACTTCTCCGGGTTCTTCGGGGTCGAGACGACGATGGCCGCGCTGGCCGCGCCGGCCGACCAGGAGATCACCGCGACGCTCCCATCCGGCGAGGAGACCACGCTCCGCGCGCTCTTCTGGCGCGAGCTCGCCACCACCGACCCGGTCGCCGCCGCGGCGCGCTACCCGGGGCCGCTCCTCGTCATCGTCGGCTCCCGCGACGAGCTCGTCACCCCGCAGCCCGCCGCCGGCGAGATCTTCCTGCGCTACCACGAGGGCGAGGAATCCCTCGTCGTGCTCGACACCGACCCCGCCTTCGGCGTCGCCACCGGCCCCGACGTGCTCGACGGCATGATCGAGCAGAGCCTCGCCTGGGTCCAGGACGCCGCCGCCCGCTGACCGCCCCGCGGCCGACGGCCGCGCCCTGGCCCGTCACCGTTGTCCCGCCCGCCTGCGCGCCGTGGGGAAGCCGGCCCCGCGCCCGACTTCCCGCGCCAGCGGCACACAGCCGCGCTCGTGCGCGGGCGGGCGACACCGACACCAGGGCCGGGCGCCTGATGGCCCGTCGCCCGCGATGCGGCTGGACGAGCCCGAGCAAATGCAAAAAGGCGGTATCTCGATGTCGTGAAGCGCGGCAAACGCGGCAAGGTCGCATTAACCTCTGCCAGAAATCAATGACTTAGCGAATATTCACGCGTGAACACGCGCGCTCAGCCCCGCGACAGCCGCCAGGCGATGGCGCGGGCCGCGCACCACGGCAGCGCCGCGGCCTCGCGCAGCAGCGCCCGCGCCCGGCGCAGCGGCCGGCCGCCCGATCCCCAGGGCGGACCCGAGCCGGTGACCGGCATCCCGAGCAGCCGGAAGGTCAGCAGCGCCCGCGGCAGGTGGTGGCGGTCGCTGACCACCAGCGCCCGGCGCACCCCGCGCTCCCGCAGCAGCGCCACGGCGAAGCGCACGTTCTCGAAGGTGTCGCGCGAGCGGTCCTCGACGAGGATCGCCGCCTCCGGCACGCCCCCGGCCCGGAGCGCCCGGGCGATCACCGCCGCCTCGCTCACCCGCGCCCCCGCCGGCCCGCCCGAGGCCACCACGATCGCCGCCGGCGCCGCCGCCCAGACCCGCCGCGCATGCCGGATCCGCCGCCGCAGCGCCGGCCCCGGCGCCCCGTTCGCCAGCACCCTCGCGCCCAGCACCACCAGCGCCTCCGGCTCGGTCATCGCGACGCCCGCCTCCCGCGGATCTCCCCTGTCGCCCGGCGTCGGGCGGCGCTATAACGCAGGCCCGCCACCCCCGGCCGACGGTCCTTCCATGTCCGAAGAGTTCTACCGCATCAAGCGCCTGCCGCCCTACGTCTTCGCCGAGGTGAACCGGCTCAAGGCCAAGTTCCGCGCCGAGGGCATGGACATCATCGACTTCGGCATGGGCAACCCCGACATGGACACGCCCCGCCACATCGTCGACAAGCTCGTGGAAACCGCGCAGAAGCCGCGCACCCACCGCTACTCGGCGTCGAAGGGCATCCCCGGCCTGCGCCGCGCCCAGGCCGGCTACTACGCCCGCCGCTTCGGGGTGAAGGTCGATCCCGAGACCGAGGTGATCGCCACGCTCGGCTCCAAGGAGGGCCTCGCCAACCTCGCCATGGCGATCACCGCGCCGGGCGACGTCATGCTGGTGCCGAACCCCTCCTACCCGATCCACCCCTACGGCTTCATGATCGCCGGCGGCACGCTGCGCCACGTGCCCGCGCTCCACGACGGCCGCTTCGATCCCGAGCAGTACCTGCGGTCGCTGGAGCGGGCGGTGATCCACTCGGTGCCGAAGCCGGTCGCCACGGTGGTCAGCTTCCCCTCCAACCCGACGGCGCAGGTCTGCGACCTCGACTTCTACCGCGAATTGATCCGCTTCGCGAAGAAGCACCACCTTTGGGTCCTCTCGGACCTCGCCTATGCCGAGATCTACTTCGACGGCGATCCGCCGCCCTCGATCCTGCAGGTCGAGGGCGCGAAGGACGTGGCGGTCGAGTTCACCTCGCTCTCCAAGACCTACGCGATGCCGGGCTGGCGCATGGGCTTCGCCGTCGGCAACGCCCGGCTGGTCGGCGCGCTGACCCGGATCAAGAGCTACCTCGACTACGGGGCCTTCACCCCGGTGCAGGTCGCCGCCGCGGCGGCGCTCAACGGGCCGGACGACTGCATCCACGAGATCCGGGCGATCTACAAGTCGCGCCGCGACGTGCTCGTCGACGCCATGGGCCGCTCCGGCTGGGCGATCCCGGCGCCGCCGGCGACGATGTTCGCCTGGGCGCCGGTGCCCGAGCCCTTCGCGGCCGGGGGCTCGATGGCCTTCTCGAAGATCCTGCTCGCCGAGGCCGCCGTCGCGGTCGCCCCGGGCGTGGGCTTCGGCGAGTACGGCGAGGGCTACGTGCGGCTCGGCCTCGTCGAGAACGAGCACCGCATCCGCCAGGCCGCCCGCGGGGTGCGCAAGGTCATGCAGAACGCCGCCGCGCTGATGGAGAAGCACGCCGGGGAAGTGGTTCCCGCCTGACCGCGCGGCGGCGGACGGGCTCGCGGTCATTCCGGCGCGGCGTCGAGGCCCGGCAGGCGGTCGAGCAGGGTCGAGAGATCCTCCACCGTCTCGGCGACGACATGGACGACCTCGCCGTCGCGCTGCACCCGGCCGGTCACCTTCAGGCACCGGCCGGCGATCACCGCCCGGCGGAACCGCGCGAAGGTCCTGGCCCAGACGACGACGTTGGCGATCCCGGTCTCGTCCTCCAGCGTGACGAAGATCACCCCCTTGGCCGTGCCGGGACGCTGCCGGCAGACGACGATCCCCGCCACCGCGAGCCGCGCCCCGTTCGGCGGCCGCCCGAGCTCGCCGGCGGGCACGCAGGCCGGCGGACGCGGCCACGGAGCGGCGGCCTTGCCATCGTCCTTTACCTCCCCGCCCTTCCGGACCTCGCCTTTCCGGGGCCCGGCCATCCGGCCCTCGTCCTGACCGGCCTCGTCTTTCATGCGCGGACCGGGCATGACGGCGGCAGGAGGAAGGGGAGGCGGGCATGACGGAGGCGGCGGGTTACTCCGGCAGGCCCCTCGTCGCGAAGCTCGGCTGCAAGCCCGGGATGCGGGCGCTGCTGCTCGCCGCGCCCGCCGGTCCGCTCGCCGGGCTGGCCGCCTTCCCCTTCGCCGAGACCTGCATGGCCGGGACGGCGGAGACCGCGCCGCCCGGTCCCTTCGACCTGGTGATCGCCTTCGAGCGCGAGGCCGCCCTCCTCGCCACGGCCCTGCCGGCGCTCCGCGCGCGGCTCGCCCCCGCCGGGGCGCTGTGGATCGCCTGGCCGAAAAAGGCCGCGAAGGTTCCCACCACGCTCACCGAGGACGTGATCCGCTCCCTCGCCCTCGCCGGCGGCCTCGTCGACGTGAAGGTCTGCGCCGTGGACGCCGTCTGGTCGGGCCTGAAGCTCGTCATCCCGCGGGCGCTGCGCCCCGCCGGGAGCCGATGAGACAGGGGGGACGGCGGAAACCATGCGAACGAAAATGGAACAAAACCGGACGAAAGGCAATCCCGGCGGAGCCGCGGCGACTTCGCCGTCGGCGCTGCGCTCCCCCTTGGCAGGGGCCCTGCAATGGCCTATGGGGGCCGCGGGCGCGTCCCCGGACCAGGGCGAGCGGGGCGCACTCAGGAACATCGCCCTGACGACGGAGCTTCGGCCATGAGCCAGCCCGCTGCGACGCTGTCGCCCCTTCCCGTCAAGCCGACCGTCAGGCCCGCGCGTCCCGAGTTCTCCTCGGGCCCCTGCGCCAAGCGTCCCGGCTGGACCGCCGAGGCGGTCGCCGCCCGCGCCTTCCTCGGCCGCAGCCACCGCGCCGCGAAGCCGAAGGCGCAGCTCAAGGACGCCATCGACCGCACCGCCCGGGTGCTGGGCGTGCCCGAGGGCTACCGGGTCGGCATCGTGCCCGCCTCCGACACCGGCGCCTTCGAGATGGCGATGTGGTCGATGCTGGGGGCGCGGCCGGTCGACATGCTGGTCTGGGAGAGCTTCGGCCAGGGCTGGGCCACCGACGCGACCAGGCAGCTCAAGCTCGCCGATTGCCGCGTGCTGACCGCCGCCTATGGCAAGCTCCCGGACCTGACGCAGGTGCGCAAGGACGCCGACATCTGCTTCACCTGGAACGGCACGACCTCGGGCGCGCGCGTCCCGAACGGCGACTGGATCGCCGCGGACCGCGCGGGGCTCACCTTCTGCGACGCCACCTCGGCGGCGTTCGCGCAGGACCTGCCCTGGGACAAGCTCGACGTCGTCACCTTCTCCTGGCAGAAGGCCATGGGCGGCGAGGGCGGGCACGGGGTGCTGATCCTCAGTCCCCGCGCGGTGGAGCGGCTGGAGAGCTTCGTCCCCGACCGGCCGCTGCCGAAGATCTTCCGCCTGACCAAGGGCGGCAAGCTGATCGAGGGCGTCTTCGCCGGCGAGACGATCAACACCCCCTCGATGCTCGCCGTGGCCGATGCGGTGGACGCGCTCGCCTGGATGGAGGAGATCGGCGGCCTCGACGCCACCCGGGCCCGCGCCGACGCCAACTTCGCCGCGCTGCAAGGCTGGGTGGACGCGACGCCGTGGGTGGAGAACCTCGTCGCCGAGGCGGCGGCGCGGTCGAACACCTCCGTCTGCCTGTCGATCGTCGATCCGGCGATCGCGGCGCTCGACGAGGCGGCGCAGCGCGACTTCGTCAAGAAGCTGACGAAGCTCCTCGAGGCCGAGGGCGTCGCCTACGACATCGCCGGCTATCGCGACGCCCCGCCGGGCCTGCGCATCTGGTGCGGCACCACCGTGGACGCCGACGACGTGCAGGCGCTGGGGCCCTGGCTCGACTGGGCCTTCGCGACCGCTCGCGCCTGATCCCTTCCTTTCCCTGACGAACGGCGGAGCCTTGCTTCCGCCGACCATGGAGCCATTCCCATGCCCAAGGTTCTCATCTCCGACGAGCTCTCGGACGCCGCCGCGCAGATCTTCCGCGACCGCGGCGTCGAGGTCGACTTCCAGCCGAAGCTCGGCAAGGATCCGGCGAAGCTCGCCGAGATCATCGGCAACTACGACGGCCTCGCCATCCGCTCGGCCACCAAGGTCACGGCCGACCTGATCGCGAAGGCGGGCAATCTCCGCGTGATCGGCCGCGCCGGGATCGGCGTCGACAACGTCGACATCCCCGCCGCCAGCGCCAAGGGGATCGTGGTGATGAACACGCCCTTCGGCAACTCGATCACCACGGCCGAGCACGCCATCGCCATGATGTTCGCCGTCGCCCGCCAGCTCCCCGCCGCCGACGCCTCCACCCGCGCGGGCTTGTGGGAGAAGTCCCGCTTCATGGGGGTCGAGATCACCGGCAAGACGCTGGGGCTGATCGGCGCGGGCAACATCGGCTCGGTGGTCGCCGCCCGCGCCATCGGGCTCAGGATGAAGGTGATCGCCTACGACCCGTTCCTCTCCGCCGAGCGCGCCCAGGCGCTGGGGATCGAGCGCATCGAGGAGGTGGACGACCTGCTGGCGCGGGCCGATTTCGTGACGCTGCACGTGCCGAAGACCGAGAAGACCGCCGGCATCCTCTCGGCCGAGCGCATCGCCCGGATGAAGCCGGGGGCCCGGCTGATCAACTGCGCCCGCGGCGGGCTGGTGGACGAGGCGGCGGTGGCCGAGGCGCTGCGCTCGGGGCATCTCGCCGGGGCGGCCTTCGACGTCTTCGCGGTGGAGCCCGCCAAGGAGAACCCGCTCTTCGACGCGCCGAACGTGGTCTGCACCCCGCATCTCGGGGCCTCGACCTCGGAGGCGCAGGAGAACGTGGCGCTGCAGGTCGCCGAGCAGATGTCGGACTATCTCGTCTCCGGCGCGATCTCGAACGCGCTCAACGCGCCCTCGGTCACCGCCGAGGAAGCCCCGATCCTGAAGCCGTGGATCGGGCTCGCCGAGATGCTCGGCAGCTTCGCCGGGCAGGTGACCGAGCACGCGATCACCGGGATCGAGATCGAGTACGTGGGCGAGGTGGGCCAGCTCAACCTCAAGCCGCTGACCGCGGCGCTGACCGCCGGCCTCCTGCGGCCGCTGGTCGGCGAGGGCGGCGTCAACATGGTCTCGGCCCCGCTCGTCGCGCGCGAGCGCGGCGTGGCCATCGCCGAGACCCGGCGCGACGCGCAGGGGGCCTTCGGCTCCTACATCCGGCTGATCGTCACCACCGAGAACCAGACCCGGTCGGTGGCCGGCACGATCTATTCCGACGGCAAGCCGCGGTTCATCCAGATCAAGGGCATCAACCTCGAGGCCGAGCCCATGGCGCACATGCTCTACACCACGAACACCGACACGCCGGGCTATATCGGCGCGCTGGGGACGAAGCTCGGGGCGCTCGGCATCAACATCGCCACCTTCGCGCTCGGCCGCGCCGAGAAGAGCGGCGAGGCGATCGCCTTCCTCGGGGTGGACGAGCCGGTCGGGGCCGACGCGCTGGCCGAGATCGCCACCCTGCCCCAGATCCGCCACGCCAAGGCGCTGCGCTTCTGAGCCCGCCCCGGCCGGGCGCCGGCGGCGCCCGGCCGATGTCCCACAGTGGGACATCGGCCAAGCCTTTGGTATGATTTACGAATAAAAGGTTGGTAATTCTATTGAGCCACACTGCACGACAGTGGAGAGGAAGCCCGGCCCGAGACTGGCCGCGACGCCGACGCCAGACGGATTTGACCCGTGGCAAATCCGTCCGCGATCGCCCCTGCGGGGGGCGAG
>NZ_JAGOMQ010000054.1 GCF_017993425.1 Amaricoccus sp. | reverse complement strand
CGGCGAGCGCGGAATCGCGCTCGCCCCCCGAGGGGCGATCGCGGACGGATTTGCCACGGGTCAAATCCGTCTGGCGTCACCGTCCCGCACTCTCCCGACCGGGGTTTCTCTCCACTGTCGTGCAGTCCGACCGTTCGGTCACGAAGGGTGATGGCAGCCTGGCGCCTCACCCCGGCAGCCGCCGCTCGGCCTCGCGGCGGGCGAAGGCCTTGAGGCCGGCGCCCGGGCCGGCGAGGAAGCTGCGGACGCGGGGCGGGTCGTGGGGGGCGAGGCTGCGCAGCCACCAGCCGATCGCCTTCTGGATGAACCAGTCGCGGTCGGCGACCAGCCGCCCGGCCCAGCCGAGGATGCGCTCGCGGGCGGCGCGCTCGGTCGCGTCGGGGTGGCGCGCGGTGGACCACGGCAGCGTCGCGACCAGCGCGGCGCGGCGCACCCACATCGTGGGGTCGTCGACCCAGCCTTCCACGACGTCGAGCCGGGCCGGGACCGCGACCAGCCGGCGCTGGCCGGCCTTGCAGGCGTGGTCGGCGATCGCCCAGGCGTCGAACGCCGGGACCCAGCGCAGGAGCTCGGCCCAGACCTCCGGCTCGTGCGACGGGATGCGGGCCTGGGTGAGCAGCTTCGCCGCGGCGATGCGGGCCTCGTGGACGTCGCTGTCCCAGAGCCGGGCGGCCAGCGCCACCCGCGCGGGGACGTCGCGCTCGGCGCGCCAGCGGTCGGCCAGCGCCTGGATCTGAGGCACGGCGACGCCGAGGTAGCGCCGCGGGGCCTTGTGGTAGGCCGCCATCTCGGCGGCGCGGGCCGGGTCGGCCAGCGCTTCCAGCTCGTGCAGGGGGTCGGGCATGCGATCCTCGCGGCCCGGGCCGCGGGGGCGCCGGGAGAAATGGCTTGATGCCGCCCATGGGTCCGTGAGATCTGGCCTCATGTCCAGACCGCCCTTCCCCGCCTGGCCCGACGTCGCCGCCGATCTGGTGGCCGTCGCGGCCCGCCGCGCCCCGGCCGATCTCGTGATCCGCGACTGCGCCTGGGTCAACGTCCACTCGCGCGAGGTGATCCCGGGCGCGGACATCGCGATCAAGGCCGGGCGCTTCGCCTCCTGCGGGCCGGACGCGGGCGCGATGATCGGGCCGGGGACGCGGGTGATCGACGCGGGCGGGCGCTTCCTGATCCCCGGGCTCTGCGACGGGCACATGCACGTCGAGAGCGGGATGCTGACGGTGACGGAGTTCGCCCGCGCGGTGATGCCGCACGGCACGACGACGATGTTCGTCGACCCGCACGAGGTGGCGAACGTGCTGGGGCTCGAGGGCGTGCGGCTGATGCACGACGAGGCGCTCGACCAGCCGGTCAACGTCTTCGTGCAGATGCCCTCCTGCGCGCCCTCGGCGCCGGGGCTGGAGACGACGGGGGCCGAGCTCGGGCCGGCGGAGGTCGCCGAGGCGATGGGCTGGCCGAACATCGTCGGCCTCGGGGAGATGATGAACTATCCCGGGGTGGTGGCGGGCGACGCGAAGATGCTGGGCGAGATCGCGGCGACCCAGCGCGCCGGCAAGACGGTGGGCGGGCATTTCGCCTCGCCGGACCTGACGGACTTCCCCGCCTACGCCGCGGGCGGGCCGGCGGACGACCACGAGGGCACCCGCGAGGCGGACGCCATCGCCCGGGTCCGGCAGGGGATGCGCGCCATGCTGCGGCTCGGCTCGGCGTGGTACGACGTCAAGGCGCAGATCACCGCGGTGACGGAGAAGGGGATCGACCCGCGGAACTTCATCCTCTGCACCGACGACTGCCACTCGGGAACGCTGGTCAACGACGGCCACATGGACCGGGTGGTGCGGCACGCGATCGAGTGCGGGCTCGATCCGCTGGTGGCGCTGCAGATGGCGACGATCAACACCGCGACGCATTTCGGGCTGGAGCGCGAGCTCGGCGCGATCGCGCCGGGGCGGCGGGCGGACTGCATCCTGACCTCGGACCTGCGCGCCCTGCCGATCGAGACGGTGATCGCGCGCGGCGAGGTGGTGGCGGAGGGCGGGGTCTGCCTCGCGCCGAAGCCGGGCTTCCGCTGGCCGGAGAGCGCGCGCAACACCGTGAACATGAAGCGGGACCTCGTGGCGGCGGATTTCGACATTCCCGCGCCGGGCGCGACGAACCGGGTGCGCGCGCGGGTGATCGGGGTGGTCGAGAACCAGGCCCCGACGCGGGCGCTGGAGGCCGACCTCGCAGTGCGCGACGGGCTGGTCGAGGCGGCGGGCGAGGTGTGCCAGATCGCGCTCGTCGAGCGGCACCGGGCGACGGGCGGGGTGACGAACGCCTTCGTGGCGGGCTTCGGCTACGACACGCCCTGCGCGGTCGCCTCGACGGTGGCGCATGACAGCCACCACATCATCGTCGTCGGCACCTCGAAGGCGGACATGGCGCGCGCCGCCAACCGGCTGCGCGAGATCGGCGGCGGGGTGAGCGTGTGGCGCGACGGGATTGAGCTCGCCCATGTGGCGCTGCCGATCGCGGGGCTGATGTCGGACGCGCCGGCCGAGGAGGTGGCCGATTGCGCGCAGGGCGTCGTCGCGGCGATGGCGGCCTGCGGCTGCCGGCTCAACAACGCCTACATGCAGCACTCGCTGCTGGCGCTCGTCGTCATCCCGTCGCTGCGCATCTCCGATCTCGGGCTGATCGACGTCGACCGCTTCGAGAAGACCGACCTGTTCATCCCCGGCTGATCCTCATGCATTCCCGCAAGCCCCTCGTCGAGCTGCCGGTGATCTCTCCGGAATCCGAGAGCGACGTAATGCTCACCGACGCCGCGGAGGCGGTGGCCGAGATCGCCCGGCGCTATGACCGCGCCACCGGCTTCCTGCGCGACCGCTTCGCGCGGGTGATGGCGGGCGAGACGCCGGAGGGGCGCTTCCGCGCCTGGTACCCGATGATCAGCGTGGCGACCGGCAGCTTCGCCAAGGTCGATTCGCGGCTCTCGTTCGGGCATGTCGTCGAGCCGGGGGTCTACGCCACGACGATCACCCGGCCCGACCTCTTCCGCGGCTACCTCACCCAGCAGATCGGGCTCCTCATCCAGAACCACGGGATGCCGGTGCGGGTCGGCGACAGCGACACGCCGATCCCGCTGCATTTCGCCATGGGCGAGTCCGCGCATGTCGAGGGCTCGATCGAGGACACGCTGCACCGGCCGCTGCGCGACATCTTCGACGTGCCGGACCTCAACACCACCGACGACCACATCGTCAACGGGCTGCCGCAGCCCGGCCCCGACGGCGCGCGGCCGCTCGCGCCCTTCACCGCGCAGCGCATCGACTACTCGCTCGCCCGCCTCGCCCACTACACGGCGACGAGCCCGGCGCATTTCCAGAACCACATCCTCTTCACCAACTACCAGTTCTACATGGACGAGTTCGTCGACTACGCCCTCGCGGCGCTGGCGGACCCGGATTCGGGCTATACGACCTTCGTCGGCCCCGGCAACGCGGTGACGACGCGCGAGGGGGCGTCGACGCCCTCGGCGCCCAAGGCGCCGCAGATGCCGACCTACCACCTGATCCGCGAGAACCATTCCGGGATCTCGATGGTCAACATCGGCGTCGGGCCGTCGAACGCCAAGACGATCACCGACCATGTCGCGGTGCTGCGCCCGCATGTCTGGCTGATGCTCGGCCATTGCGCGGGCTTGCGCAACTCGCAGAGCCTCGGCGACTACGTGCTGGCGCACGCCTACATGCGCGAGGACCACGTCCTCGACGACGACCTGCCGGTCTGGGTGCCGATCCCGCCGCTCGCCGAGGTGCAGGTGGCGCTCCAGGACGCGGTGGCCGAGATCACCGGGCTGACCGGCTATGAGCTGAAGAAGATCATGCGCACCGGCACGGTGGCGACGATCGACAACCGCAACTGGGAGCTGCGCGACCAGTCGGGGCCGGTCGCCCGCCTGAGCCAGGCGCGCGCCATCGCGCTCGACATGGAGAGCGCCACAATCGCCGCCAACGGCTTCCGCTTCCGGGTGCCCTACGGCACGCTGCTCTGCGTCAGCGACAAGCCGCTCCACGGCGAGCTGAAGCTGCCGGGCATGGCGACCGCCTTCTACAAGCGCCAGGTCGCCCAGCACCTGCTGATCGGGATTCGCGCGATGGAGACGCTGCGCGACATGCCGCTGGAGCGGCTCCACTCGCGCAAGTTGCGGAGCTTCGACGAGACCGCCTTCCTTTAGGCCGGCCGGGGGCGATGCGCCCGCGCACCACTCGCGCCATAATTGCAGCCTGCGCGGCGAAAATACGCCCGCCCCGGCCGAACGGCGATTGAGTTCGGCGGCGCGAGCCGGTTAAGTGCCGCGCACGCCGGCGTGACCCCGACGCGCGAGGCGGCAAGAACGGCACAGGACAGGGAACGCCAGATGACACAGAAGGCCATGACGAAGACCCAGCTGGTTGCGGCGATCGCCGAGAACGCGGGCATGGACAAGGCCGCGGCCAACCGCGCGCTCGACGCGCTCACCGACGTCGTCACCCGCGAGGTCGCCGCCGGCGGCGCGGTCAGCCTGCCCGGCCTCGGCAAGTTCGCCTGCCGCGCCCGGCCGGAGCGCGAGGTGCGCAACCCCTCGACCGGCGAGAAGATGACGAAGCCGGCCGACCGCGTCGCCAAGGTGACCATCGCCAAGCAGCTCAAGGACGTGATCAACGCCTGACGCCGCGACGCCGGCGGCTGGCGCGGACGCCGGGACGGGCATGGACTGGCGGGCGCTCGGGCTCGGCGTCGCGTTCGTGGCGATGTGGAGCTCGGCCTTCACCTCGGCGCGCATCGTCGTGCACGACGCGCCGCCCTTCCTCGCCCTCTCGGTCCGCTTCCTGATCTCGGGGGCGCTGGCGCTCGCCATCGGCGCCGCCCTCGGCCAGCGCCTGCCCGCGGGGCGGACGCAGTGGATGGCGGTGCTGGTGTTCGGGCTCTGCCAGAACGCGCTCTATCTCGGGCTGAACTTCCTCGCCATGCGGACGATCGACGCCTCGGTGGCGGTGATCGTCGCGAGCCTGCTGCCGCTCGTGGTCGCCGGCCTCGCCTGGGCGACGCTGGGCGAGCGGCTGAGCCCGCTGGCCATGGCCGGCCTCGCCGCGGGCTTCGCGGGCGTCCTCGTCATCATGACCGCGCGCCTCGGCGCCGGGGCCGATCCGGTGGCGCTGGCGCTCTGCGTCGGCGGCGTCCTCGCGCTCGCCGTCGCCACGCTCCTCGTCCGCAACGCCTCGGGCTCGGGCGGGCTCTGGATCATCGTCGGGTTGCAGATGCTGGTCGGGGCGGCGCTGCTGCTGCCGGTGGCCGTGCTCTTCGAGACCTGGACGGTCAACTGGACGCCGGAGCTCTTGCTCGCCTTCGCCTATACGGTGGTCTTTCCCGGGCTGGTGGCGACGATGATCTGGTTCGTGCTCGTCGGGCGCATCGGGGCGACGCGGGCGGCGACGTTCCATTTCCTCAACCCGTTCTTCGGCGTCGCCGTGGCGGCGCTGGTGCTCGACGAGCACGTCACGCTGCGCGACGGCGTCGGCGTCGCGATCATCATGGCGGGCATCCTCGCGGTGCAATTGAGCCGGCGGCCTCCGCCCACGCCCCCGGCGCCCGAGTGAGCGGCGGCGACTTCGAGGCACGGCTGCGCGCCGCGATCGACGGCAAGACCAAGCCGCCGGGCGCGCTCGGCCGCGTCGAGGAGATCGCGGCGCAGGTGGCGCGGCTGCAGGGCACGCTCGCGCCGCGGCTCGACGGCTGCACGCTGACGATATTCGCCGCCGACCACGGCGTCGCCGCGGCCGGCGTCTCGGCCTATCCGCAGGCGGTCACCCGGCAGATGGTGGCGAACTTCCTCGCCGGGGGCGCGGCGGCGACGGTGTTCGCGCGGGGGCTCGGGGTGCCGGTCGTTGTCGTCGACGCGGGGGTGGCCGGGGCGCCGCTCGACCACCCTGCCCTCGTCTCGCGCCGCATCGGGGCGGGAACCGCGAGCTTCCTCGACGGGCCGGCGATGACCCGCGGCCAGCTCGCCGCGGCGCTCGACGCCGGAAGAGCGCTCGGGGCCGGGCCGGTGGAAACGGCGGCGGCCTTCGGAGAGATGGGGATCGGCAACACCGCCTCGGCGGCGGCCGTGGCGCACAAGCTGACCGGCCTGCCGCTCGCCGGGCTGGTCGGGCGCGGCGCGGGGCTCGACGACGCCGGGCTGGCGGCCAAGGCGGCGATCCTCGCCCGCGCCGCCGCCCGCACCGGCGGGCGGCTCGGGGCGGAGGCGGCGCTCGCGGAGTATGGCGGGTTCGAGATCGCCATGATGGCCGGCGCGATGGTCGGGGCGGCCGCGGCCGGGCGGGTGGTGCTGGTCGACGGCTTCATCGCCACCGCGGCCGCGGCCTGCGCGGCGGCGCTCGACCCGGGCGCGCGGGGAGCGCTGGTCTTCGCGCATCGCTCGGCCGAGGCGGGGCACGGGCCGCTCCTCGACTGGCTGGGCGCGCGGGCGCTCCTCGACCTCGACATGCGGCTCGGCGAGGGCTCGGGGGCGCTGCTCGCCTGGCCCATCGTGCGGGCCGCCGCGGCGATGCTGGCCGAGATGGCGAGCTTCGAGAGCGCCGGGGTGGCGCGGGCATGAGGGCGCGGCTCGCCGAGGAGGCGGCGATCCTCCTCCTCGCCGTGCAGTTCCTCACCCGCCTGCCCCTGCCCCGCGACGTCGGCTGGACGCCGGCGCGCATGGCCGCGACGCCGCGCTGGCACCCGGCCGTGGGCGCGCTCGTCGGCGCGATGGCCGGGGCGGTCTTCTGGGCCGCCGGGCTGGTCTGGCCGCCGCAGGTCGCGGCGCTCCTCGCCGTGGCCGCCGGCGTGCTCGCCACCGGCGCGTTCCACGAGGACGGGCTCGCCGACGCCTGCGACGGGCTCGGCGGCGGCGCGACGCGCGCGCGGGCGCTCGAGATCATGCGCGACAGCCGGATCGGAACCTATGGCGCCGCGGCGCTGACGCTCGTGCTGGTCGGGCGCGTCCTGACGCTGGCCGCCCTGCCCCTCGCGCTGGCGCCGCTGGCGCTCGTCGCCGGCCACGCGGCGAGCCGCGCCTCGTCGGTGCTGGTGCTCGCGACCAGCCGCTACGTGCGCGACCACGGGACCGGCAAGCCGGTGTCGCGCGGCGTCGGGCCGCGCAGCCTCGGCTTCGCGCTGGCCTGCGGGCTCGCCGCCGTCCTGCCCCTCGCCCTCGCCGCCCCGGGCGCGGCGGTCTCGGGGCTTGCGGGGCTCGCCGTCGGGCACGGGCTGATGCGCAGCCGCTTCGAGCGGCGGCTCGGCGGCTATACCGGCGACTGCCTCGGCGCGGTGCAGCAGACGAGCGAGATCGGCTTCTACCTCGGGGCGCTGGCGTGGCTGTGATCGTGCTGCGCCACACCCGGCCGGCGGGTCACGAGGGCCTCTGCTACGGGCGCAGCGACCTCGCCCTCGGCCCGGATTTCGAGGCGGAGGCCGCGGCGATCCTCGCCGGGCTGCCGGCGGTCGCGGCCGTCCGGTCGAGCCCGCTCACGCGCTGCCTGCGCCTCGCCGAGCGCATCGGCGCCGCCCGCGGCCTGGAGGTGGCCATCGACCCGCGCCTCGCCGAGCTCGACTTCGGCGCCTGGGAGGGCCGCGCCTGGGCGGAGATCCCGCGCGGCGAGCTCGACGCCTGGGCCGCCGATTTCCACGGCGCCCGGCCGCATGGCGGCGAGACCGTGGACGAGCTCGCCGCCCGCGTCGCCGTCGCGCTCGCCGAGGCGGCGCCCGGGACGCTCTGGGTCGCCCATGCCGGGATCGCCCGGGCCGCGGCCGCCCTCCTCAGCCGCGCCGGGGGGTGGGAGACCCGCCTCGACTTCGGCCGCTGGCTCGACCTCCGGCGGCGTTGACAGGGCGCCGCTCCCGCCGTCCCCGGCGGCGCGGGGGTTGGCGACCCGGCCCGGCTTCGGCCGCTGGCGCGACCTCCGGCGGCGTTGACACGGGCGCCTCTCCCGCCGCAAACGGGGCGGCGCGACGAGGGGACGGCCGATGGACAACCTGGCGCAGACCGGCGAGCAGCTCGCCCGCACCGGCGTTCAGCTGGCGCAGACCTCGCCGCTCGTCGAGGTCGGGATCGGCCTCCTCATGCTGGTCGCCACCATCCTGATCCACGGCGTCGGGCTGCGCCTCGTCGTGCGCGCCTTCAACCGGAGCTGGGCGCGGGTGACCTCCGAGACCCGCCACTGGCGCAGCAACCTGATCCTCGCCACCGCGGTGGGCTCGCTCGCCACGCTGCACATGCTGGAGACGCTGCTCTTCGCCCTGCCGCTCTACTGGCACGGGCTCTTCGGCTCGTTGCGCGACAGCTACTACTACGTGCTGGAGAGCTACACGACGCTCGGCGAGGGCTCGCTGGAGCTGCCGCACGAATGGCGGCTGCTCGGGCCGATCATCGCCATGGCCGGCCTCTTCGCCTTCGGCTGGACCGGATCGGTGCTGGTGTCGATCATGGCCCAGATCGGCCACATCGACCGCCAGCGCGCCCGCCGCGCCGACGCCGACGCCGCGGACCGGCCCGACCCCTGACGTGCCCCGGCGCTCAGCGCCAGACGAGACCGCCGCCGCGGCCGCCGGCCCAGGGACCGAGCACGACGTTCTGCCCGGCGAGCTCGGCCCGCGCGCTGCCGCTGCCGGCGCGCGCCCGGTCGAGGAGCGCCGCCGGCCCGGCGTCGCGGTCCCGCCCGGCGGCCACCGCGATCACGTCGCGCATGTGCACGAAGCCGTAGGCCTGCTCGGTCATCGCGGCCGCGTCGTAGGCGGTCTGCCCGACGCCGACATAGTGCCGGATCGTGCCGTTCCGCCGCAGCCGCTCCTGGAAGAAGGCGCAGGCGATCAGGCATTCGTCCGCGAGCGCGCGGAGGATGTCGCGCGGCGCGCCTCCGTCCATGGCGCGGGTCGTCCGCACCGTCAGCAGGTCGACGTTGATCGCCTTGCCGATGAACCGCGCGAAGGTGATCGAGAGATAGGCCTCCAGCGTCCGCGTCAGCGGGATGCCGGTCTTCTCGATGCCGGAGCGGACGAAGTCGGAGGCGATGCCGAGCTCGGGGCCAAGGGCTGACTGGGTCATGGCTGACGGGACCGGGGCGATCGGGCCGGGGGGAGAAGGAGCCCCCCGGCGGGTTGCGATGTCCTGGACGCGCGTCCTGCCATGCTCACCTCACGTCACGACCCCCCGCCGGACCCCGGTCTTGCGCAGCCTATCGGGCAAAGGTTAATCCTCCCTGTGACGGGCGGCCATGCGACAGGCGACTGAGCGACGGGAAGCGGGAAAGGGCGGCCGAAAGGCGGATCGAGGCTATCACGATCGGTCTCGAGGCCATGCGGACTCCGCGAACTGGGCGAACGACATACAACGCGACTTTCCGTATCCGAAGGTAGCACGGCCCGAGGCCTTCCGGCAACGACTTCGCGCCCGCAGCGCGACAGGGGCGCGAGTGTGACATGATCGAGACGGAGCTGAAGATCACGCTCGACCCCGACGAGGCGGCGCGCCTCGCCCGCAGCCCGGCGCTCGCGGCGCTGCGCGAGGGACCGCGCCGGCGCGAACGGCTGGTCTCGATCTACATCGACACCGCCGCGCACGCGCTCGCCGGGGCCGGCATCGCGCTGCGCCTGCGTCGCATAGGCCGGCGCTGGGTGCAGACGGTCAAGCGCGGCCGACGCGCCGGGGGCGCCGGGCTCTACTCCCACGAGGAGATCGAGATCCCCGCCCCGGGCGGCCGCCTCGCGCTCGACGGCCCCGACCCGAGCGGCGCCTACGCCGCCATCGCCGAGGCGGCCGGCGGCGCGCCGCTGCAGCCGGTGTTCGAGACCCGCGTCGAGCGCGCCGCCGAGCGGCTGCGCCTGCCCGAGGGCGTGGTCGAGCTCGCCCTCGACCGCGGCGAGGTGGTCGCCGGCGCGGCGCGCGCCCCGATCCTCGAGGCCGAGATCGAGCTCGTCGAGGGCGAGGTCGCCGCGGTGTTCGCGCTGGCGCGCCGGCTCTTCCCCCGCGGCCCGGTCCGTTTCGCCACGGCGAACAAGAGCGCGCTCGGCTACCGGATCGCCCGCGGCGAGCCGCCCCCGGACCCGGCGCGCCCCCGGCCGGCAGGGGCCGTCGCCTTCGAGCCGGAGGCGAGCGTCGAGACCGCCGCCCGCGACGTGCTGCGCGACTGCTTCGCGCAGGTCTCACAAAACCTCGTCGTCACCCTCGTGAGCGACGACCACGAGGGGCCGCACCAGCTCCGGGTCGGGCTGCGGCGGCTCCGCACCGCGCTCGCGGTCTTCGGCCCCAGCCTCGGCGCGAGCCGCCTCGCCGGCCTCTCCGACGCGGCGCGCGACCTCGGCCGGGTGGTCGGGCGCCTCCGCGACGCCGACGTGCTGATCGACGAGGTGGTCGCCGGCGCCGCCGGCCCGGGCCTCGACGAGCCGGCCCGCGCCGCGCTCGACGCCGCGCTCGCCGCCCGCCGCGAGTCGGTGCGCGACGAGGTCCGCGCCCGGCTCGCCGGGCCGGAGACGACCGGCTTCGTCTTCGACCTCCTCGAGGCGATCGAGGCCCGCGGCTGGCTCGACCCCGCCGACTACGCACAGACGGGGCGCCTCGCCGCGCCGGTCGCCGACCTCGCGCCCGGCCTCCTCGACGCCCGCCGCCGCAAGGCGATGAGGCGCGGCCGCGGCATCGAGGAGCGCGACGCCGAGGCGCTGCACGAGCTGCGCAAGGAGCTGAAGAAGCTGCGCTACGCCGCCGAGATGCTCGCCCCGGTCTTCCCGCGCAAGAAGGTCGACGCCTTCCTCCGCCCGCTGAAGTCGCTGCAGGACGCCTTCGGCAGCCTCAACGACGGCGCGATGGCGGCGGAGAAGCTCGCCGGCCACGGCGCGCCCGGCCACGGCGACCCCGCCGCGCAGCGCGCCGTCGGCTGGACCCTCGGCGTCCTCGCCGCCCGCGCCGAGACCGACCGCCCCCGCCTCTTCGAGCGCTGGCGCGCCTTCGCCGACACCCCGCCGTTCTGGCGCTGACCCCTCACCTCTCCGCGCGCCCGCCCCCGGGCTAGCGAATTCACGCTTCTCCTCCAGCCGCCATGGACCGAACGACAGGAAGCCGATAGCCGACCGACCGAAGCGGGCTCCGCCCGCGAGGCTGCGGCGCGACAAGCGAAAGCACGGCTTTCGCCGCGCCGACGACCGGAGCGCGCTGGCGCGGAGGTCGTCAGGGGTAAAGATTTCTGCGGAAGCGCGCCATCCGGCCGTGAGCGCCCCGGCGAGCGCGGCGACGCGCTCGCCCCCCGAGGGGCGATCGCGGACGGATTTGCCACGGGTCAAATCCGTCTGGCGTCCCCGTCGCGGCCCATTCCTCCCGATCCGTGGCTTCAGCCGGGATGTGTGAATGCCGTAGGCCCCCGGGGGGCTGGCCAACGCATTCGCGCTGATGTAACGGAACCGTCACAAACGACGGTCCGTACGAGGGCGGAGATGGATCTACAGGAACGGATCAGCCACGCCATAGCCTGGCGGGCGCGCCGGGTCCAGAAATGGCTGACGAAGAAGCCCGTGCCCGCGGAGAAGCGCAACGAGTCCCCCGCCACCGCTCCGGCCGATCCTGTCGCGATCCGCAAGCGCTTCGTCTCCGTCGAGACCGAGATCTTCCAGCCGACTTTCCCGGTAGACATCGTCTACACGTGGGTGGACAGCGACGACCCGGCCTTCCAGGACCAGCTCGCCGCGCACCTGCCGCCGGAGATCAACCGCACGACGATGTCCAAGGCGCGCTTCGCCTGCCACGAGGAGCTGCGCTACTCGCTGCGCTCCATCGAGCGCTTCGCGCCCTGGTACAACCACATCTACCTCGTCACCAACGGCCAGAGGCCGGGCTGGCTCGCCGATCACCCGAAGCTCACGGTGGTGACGCACGACCAGATCCTCGCGCCCGAGCACCTGCCGACCTTCAACTCCCACGTGATCGGCAGCGCGCTGCACAAGATCCCGGGCCTGAGCGAGCACTACATCTACTTCAACGACGACGTGATGCTGCTCCGCCCGGTCAAGCAGATCGAGGCCTTCACCGAGGGCGGCCTCTCCTACGGGTTCATCAGCGACAACCGCATCGGCAACGCGCCGCCCGTGCCGAACGAGACCGCGACGGAATGGGGCGCGAAGAACGCCCGGAGCCTGATCCTGCGCGACTGGGGCGTGTGGGTCGATCGCCGGATGACGCACATGTACCATCCGCAGCGCCGTTCGGTCGCCGAGGAATGCGAGCGCCGCTTCGCCGCGGAATACGCGAGCTTCCGGCGCAACCGGTTCCGCCAGCCCGACGACCTGCTCTGCTGCAGCTTCCTGCACCCGTATGTCGGCTACATCACCGGCAAGACGCTGCTCACCGTCAACCGGGGCTGGTACGTCCGCGTCCGCGACGCCTCGGCGCCGCAGAGCTACGCGCGGCTGCTGGCGGAACGGTCCAGGGCGCGGGGGCGCTCCGTCGTCTGCCTCAACGACTACATCCCGCCGGACGGCGAGCTCGAGGGCTACGAGACGCACCTCTCGAGCTTCCTCGAGAGCTACTTCCCCACGGCGTCGCCCTTCGAGCGTGCGGCCGGGCCGGCCGAGTTCTATCCGTCCGTCCTGAAAGCCGCGGAATAGGCCCGCCGGCCGCGAGGCCGAGGGCCGTCGGCAAGCTCCTGATCCGGGGACCCGCGGCGCGCTGGCGTCCTGGCGTCGCGGCGGTCAGCGCGGGGCGGGGCCGTGGCTGCCGCGGGCGACGAGGGGCGGGCGGACCAGCAGCGTCTCGGGCGGCGCGTCGGGGTCGGCGATGGCGCGCGTCAGCATCGCCGCCATCGTCTCGGCGCTGCGGTGGATCTCGGAATCGAAGGTGGTGAGCCCCGGCGGCGCCAGCGCCGCCTCGGGCGTGTTGTCGAAGCCGATCACCGACAGGTCGGCCGGCGCCGACAGCCCGAGCCGCGCCGCCTCCTCGAGCACCCCGATCGCGATGCCGTCGAAGACGCCGAGCACCGCCGTCGGCCGGTCCGGCCGGTCGAGCATCGCCCGCACCGCCGCCGCCCGCCGCGCCCGGTCGAAGCGCGGCACCGCCACCGTCTCCAGCCGCGTCGACGGATCGGCGCGGCGGTCGAGGGCCTCGCGCAGCCCGGCCTCGCGGTGGGCGCGGAACGTCGTCGGCTCGTCGATCGTCACCAGCCCGAAGCGCCGGTGCCCGAGCGCGTAGAGCATGTCGACGGCCTCGGCGAAGGCGGCCCGGCCGTCGGTGTCGACCCAGGAGAACGCCGCCCCGGCGTCGCGGGTGCGGCCATGGGCGACGAAGGGGAAGCGCTGCGCGGTCAGGTAGTCGACGCGCGGATCCTCCTCGGTCACCCGGGCGATCACCACGCCGTCGGCGCGCCCGCCGACGACGAGGCTGCGGATCACCTCGAGCTCGGTCCGGCTCGCCGGCACGGTGGTCAGCACCAGATCCACCCCGGTGCGCCCCAGCCCCGCGGTCAGCCCGGAGACGAACTCGCCGAGGAAGGCGTCGCCGACGCCGTAGCCGCGCACCGGCAGCGCCAGCGCCGCGAAGCCCGAGCGTCCGGAGACCAGCGCCCGCGCGGCGCGGTTCGGCACGTAGCCGATCTCGCGCGCCGCCGCGGCCACGCGCTCGCGCGTCGCGGCGGCGATGCGCGAATGGCCCGACAGCGCCCGCGAGGCGGTCGCCACCGAGATGTCGAGCCGCGCGGCGAGATCCTTGAGCGTCTTGCCCTTCCGGGACAAATCCGCGCCTCCGAAACGTTTCCCCTGCGGCCACCTATCACGCCGGTCCGGCTGCGCAATCGTTTCCCACTCCCGGCGGCGCGGCATCGGCGGCATCCTGCCGGCGCGCCGCCACGGCGCAAAAAGCAAAACCGCCGGACCCTGGGGCCCGGCGGCTCGCGATTCGCGCCGTCTTGCGTCGGTCCGGTCAGTTCCGGTTGCCGAAGAGCGACAGCAGCATCATGAACATGTTGATGAAGTTCAGGTAGAGGCTCAGCGCGCCGAGGATCGCGGCATGGCCGAGATAGGCCTCGCCCTGGGTGCCGGCGAGCTGGAGATACTCGTTCCTCAGCCGCTGGGTGTCGTAGGCGGTCAGGCCGGCGAACACCAGCACGCCGATCGCCGAGACCGCGAACATCAGCGCCGGCGAGCCGAGGAAGATGTTGACGATCGAGGCGACGACCACGCCGATCAGCCCCATGAACAGGAAGGTGCCCCAGCCCGACATGTCGCGCTTGGTCGTGTAGCCCCAGAGGCTCAGCGCCGCGAAGGCGATCGCCGTCACCAGGAAGACCTGCACGATCGACAGCCCGGTGAACACCAGGAAGATCGACGAGATCGACAGGCCCATCACCGCCGCGAAGGCGTAGAACGCGATCTGCGCCGCGCCGGCCGACATCCGGGTGATCCCGGCGCTCAGCCCGAACACGAAGAGCAGCGGCGCGAACATGATCAGCCACTTCAGCGGCGAGGCGTAGATCGCGACGCCGAAGCTGGTCAGATACTTGCCGTCGCCGATCATGTACTCGGTCGGGACGCTGGAGACGGACAGGCCGGCGACGGCCCAGGCCGCGAGCGCGGTGATGACCATGCCCACGGCCATCGTGCCGTAGACCTTGCTCATGTGGGCGCGCAGGCCCTCGTCGTAGGCTGCCGTGCGGACGCCGGCGCCGACGCCTGGGCGACGCACCGCTTCGAATTCCGCCATCGATCTCCTCCATGCAAACGGGTCGGCCGCAAGGACGCGCCCCCGGCCCTGACCGCCATATTGGGAAAAACCGGGATCGTTTCAAGCAGAACCAAGACGAATCACGCCGAAGAATCACATACTTTTTCGTGCGAATCGCGAGCGTTGCCTCAGTCGCGCGCCCGCAGCGTCGCCGCCGGTCGCGTCGCGAGCGGCCGCGCGGCGAAGGCGAGCCCGGCCGCGAGGCTCGCCCCCGCGCCCGCCAGCACGATCCCGAGCGCCGATCCCGGCTCGAGGCGGAAGTCGCCGTCGAGGAGCCGCGTCACCGCCCACCAGCCGCCCGCCGCGCCGGCCACAACCGCCACCACGCCCGCCGCCGCGCCCACCATCGCGGCGCGGAGCGCGAAGCTCGCGAGGATGGTCCGCCGCTCCGCCCCGAGCGTCCTGAGCACCGCCGCCTCGTAGATCCGCCGCCGCTCGCCGGCCGCCGCCGCGCCGATCAGCACCACGATCCCCGTGGCGAGCGTCGCCGCCGCCGCCCAGCGCGTCGCCGCTGCGATCCCGGCCAGCGCCTCGCCGAACCGCGCGATCCCCTCGCGCACGCTCACCGCGGTGACGTTCGGCATCGCCGCCGCCACCGCCCGCACCAGCGCCGCCTCCGCCCCGGGCGCCGCGTAGACCGTGGCGATATGGGTGTGCGGCGCCCCCGCGAGCGCCGCAGGGTCGAGCACGATCAGGAAGTTGATCCCCATGCTGCGGAACTCGACCTTGCGCAGGCTCGCGATCCGCGCCGTCAGGTCGCGCCCCAGCACGTTCAGCGTCATCTCGTCGCCGAGCCCCAGCCCCATCTCCGCCGCCTCCTCCGCGGCGAAGCTCATCAGCGGCGGCCCGGCGTAGTCCTCGGGCCACCACGCCCCCGCGACGATCTCCGTCCCCTCCGGCGGGCTCGCCGCATAGCTCACCCCCCGGTCGCCGTTCAGCGCCCAGTGCGGCCCGACCTCCTCGCGCGCCGGCCGCCCGTTGATCCGGGTGATCACCCCGCGCAGCATCGGCGCCGTCTCCACCGCCTCCACCCCGGCCACGCCGCCGGCGATCGCGCGGAACGCCGCCAGCTGGTCGTTCTGGATGTCGACGAAGAAGAACGCCGGCGCCCGCTCCGGCAGGTCGGCGGCGATCATCCGCCGCAGGTTGCCGTCGATCTGCCCGACCGCCGCCAGCACGGCGAGCCCGAGCCCCAGCGACATGATCACCGGCGCGGTCTCCGCCCCCGGCCCGCCCACCGCGCCGAGCGCCCAGCGCAGCGCCGGCCGCCCGCGCCCGGCGCCGGCCCGCGCCGCCCGCCGCGCCAGCGCCTGCGCGCCCCGCGCCGCCAGCCACAGCGCCGCCAGCGCCCCGACGACCCCCGCCGCCATCGAGAGCGCGATCCGCGCCTCGCCCGACAGCCAGGCGGCGAGCCCGACCAGCGCCGCGGCCAGCGCCGCCGTCACGGCCATCGCCCCGACCGCCGGCCGCGCGCGCGCCGCCCCGCCCATGTCGCGGAAGAGCGCCGCCGCCCGCATGTCGCGCACCCGCGCCAGCGGCCAGAGCGTGAAGACGAGCGCGGTCAGCGCCCCGTAGAGCGCGGCCTCCGCCAGCGCCCTCCCGTAGATCGCCGGCAGCATCGGCGCCGGCAGCCGCCCCGCCGCCAGCGGCGCCGCCGCGAACGGCGCGAGCGCCCCCAGCGCCACCCCTGCCGCAATGCCCACCGCCGCCAGCAGCCCGACCTGCGCCAGATAGACGGCATGGATCGTCCGCCCCGACGCCCCGAGCGTCTTCAGCACCGCGATCGTCTCCGTCTTGCCCTCCAGATGGCTGCGCACCGCCGCCGCCACCCCGACGCCGCCGACCGCGAGCCCCGCAAGGCCCATCAGCACCAGGAACGCCCCCAGCCGCTCGACGAACCGCCCGATCCCGGGCGCCCCCTCGCGCCGGTCGCGCCAGCGCAGCCCCCTGTCCGCGAATTCCGCCGCCGCCGCCTTCAGCGCCCCGAGATCGGCGCCCGCCGGCAGCGCCAGCCGGTAGGAAGAGTTGAAGAGCGTCCCCGGCCCGAGCAGCCCGCTCGCCGCCAGCGCCTCGCGCCGCACGATCACCCGCGGCCCGAAGGCGAAGGCGCTCGCGCCCGCGTCCGGCTCCGAGGCAAGCCGCCCGGTCACCCGGAAATCCTGCTCCCCGAGCCGCAGCACCCCGCCGACGTCCACGCCCAGCCGGTCGAGCAGCAGCCCCGCCGCGACCATCCCGGGCAGACCGTCCCCGCCCTCCAGCGCCGCCGCGAGGCTGCCGCCGCCCTCCAGCGCGACCGCGCCGCGCAGCGGATAGGCGCCGTCGACCGCCTTCACCTGCACCAGCGCCCGCTCGCCGTCGGGCCGCGCCGCCATCGAGCGGAAATCGACGATCTCCGACACCGCGACGGCGTTCCCGGCCATCCACGCCCGTTCGGCCTCGTCCGCGAAGCGATAGGTGAATTCCAGCTCCACGTCGCCGCCGAGCAGCGTCGCCGCCTCTCGGTCGAGCCCCGCCTCGATCGCCGCGCGCACCGAGCCGACGGCCGCGATCGCCGCCACCCCGAGCGCGAGGCAGGCGAGGAACACCCGAAACCCCGCGATCCCGCCGCGCAACTCCCGGGCCGCGATCCTGAGCGCCGCCGGCGTCCTCATTACGCCGCCCAAGTCGCGCGCGCTCCAAGATTATTGCGTAATTTCAACAGATTAACCCCGTTATCACACGTGTTACCCCGGCGCGCGCCGCGGCGGCCCGGGCCTCACGGCTCCACCCCGCCGTCGCGCAGCCGCACCACCCGGTCGCAGCGCGCGGCCAGCTCCGGCGCGTGGGTGACCAGCACCAGCGTCGCCCCGTGCCGGTCGCGCAGCCCGAGCAGCAGGTCGATGATCCCGGCGCCGGTCGCGCCGTCGAGGTTGCCGGTCGGCTCGTCGGCCAGCAACAGCTCCGGCCGCGGCGCGAAGGCCCGCGCCAGCGCCGCCCGCTGCTGCTCGCCGCCCGAGAGCTGCGCCGGATAATGATGGAGCCGCGCCCCGAGCCCGATCGCCTCAAGCTCCGCCGCCGCGCGCCCGAAGGCGTCCTCCGCCCCGGCAAGCTCCAGCGGCGTCGCGACGTTCTCCAGCGCCGTCATCGTCGGGATCAGGTGAAAGGACTGGAACACCACGCCGACCCGCCCGCGCCGGAACCGCGCCAGCGCGTCCTCGCCCAGCGCGCCGAGGTCCTGCCCCAGCACCCGCACCGCGCCGCCCGTGGCCCGCTCCAGCCCGCCCATCAGCATCAGGAGCGACGACTTCCCCGACCCCGACGGCCCGACCAGCCCCAGCGTCTCGCCCCGCGTCACCGCGAGCGTCACGCCCCGCAGGATCTTGACCGGCCCGGCATTGCCCGTGAGCGTAAGCTCGACATCCTCGAGCGCGATGACGGGAGACGACATGAGACCGGAACCCTCGACGGCGACGCCCGAGGCATATGGGACGCGGGGCCCCCTGCTCAACCTCGCCGTCGCCCGCCGCACCCCCGTCCCGACTGCGCCCGGCACGAACCGCCTCGGCGTCGCACCCCCCGCCCCGTCCGCGGCGTCGCACGCCGCGCCCCTCCGCGCCCTCGCGGCCGCCGCGGCCACGCTCCTCGTCCTCGCGTCCCCCGCCGCGGCCGGGCCCGTCGTCATCGCCGCCCTCGGCGACAGCCTGACCCAGGGCTACGGCGTGCCCGAGGCGGAAGGCTTCGTGCCGCGGCTCCAGGCCTGGCTCCGCGACAACGGCGCGCCCGACGCCACGATCGTCAACGCCGGCGTCTCCGGCGACACCACCGCCGGCGGCCTCGCCCGCGTCGACTGGACGCTCACCCCCGACATCGACGCCGTCATCGTCGAGCTCGGCGCCAACGACCTGCTGCGCGGCGTCGACCCGGCGGAGACCCGCGCCAACCTCGAGGGCATCCTGGCCGCCATCGGCAAGCGCGACCTGCCCGTCCTGCTCGTCGGCGTGCCGGGCATCGGCAATTTCGGGGTCGAGCACCGCCTCGCCTTCGACGCGATCTACACCGACCTCTCGGCGGCGCACGACACCCTGCTCTACCCGAACTTCTTCGCCGGGATCGGCGACCTCGCCGACCCCGGCGCCGCCCGCCCGCTCATGCAGCCGGACATGATCCACCCGAACGCCGCCGGCGTGGCGGCGATCGTCGCCGACATCGGCCCGTCAGTCCTCGATCTCGTTCTCACGGCGCAGTAGCCGCAGCCCCTCGGGCCGGCTCAGCGCCGCGTCGAGATCGGCGCGCGTCACCCCCATGTCGCGCAACAGGTGGTCGTCGAGCAGCCGCACCGCCTCGCGCTCGCGCCAGCGCGCGTCGAAGGCGAGGATCCGGGCCAGCGCCCGGCCCGGCAGCGCGGCCGCCAGCGCGGCCCAGGAAAGGGTGGGGTTCAGGCGCCGGGTCGAGGCGTGCATCGTCGGGCTCCATCGCGTTCCGTCATGGCGAGCGACCGTCGCATCACCATGCTTGATTTCTACCCGAACCGGATGCATGATCATAACGAATAGACGTGGCGCGCCTCATCACGGATCATGATATGCCCCGCAACCTCGACCTCGCCGCCCTGCGCTCCTTCGTCACCGTCGCCGACGCGGGCGGCGTCACCCGCGCCGCGGCGCAGCTCAACCTCACCCAGTCCGCCGTCTCCATGCAGCTCAAGCGGCTCGAGGAGGCGACCGGCCAGTCGCTGATCGACCGCTCCGGCCGCGGCGTGGCGCTGACCGCGCAGGGTGAGCAACTCGCCGGCTACGCCCGGCGGATGCTCGTCCTCAACGACGAGGCCTGGGGCCGGCTCACCAACCAGGCCTTCGAGGGCGAGGTCAATTTCGGCGTCCCCCACGACATCATCTACCCCCACGCGCCCCGCGCCATGCAGCGCTTCGCCGCCGAGTATCCGCGCGTCCGCGTCCGCCTGCACTCGACCTTCACCGCCAACCTCAAGGAGCTGCTCGCCCGCGGCGAGATGGACGTCATCCTGACCACCGAGGCCGAGATCGAGCCCGGCGGCCAGTCGCTCGACCGCCAGCCGCTGGTCTGGGTCGGCGCCCCCGGCGGCCAGGCCTGGCGCGCCCGCCCCCTGCCCTTCGCCTCCGTCAACCGCTGCCTCTTCAAGCGCCCCGCCATCGACGCGCTGGAGCTCTCCGAAACGCCCTGGGAGCTCGCCGTCGACGCCGACAACACCTCCGCCGTCGACGCCTCCGTCTCCGCCGACCTCGCCGTCTGCGTCCAGCTCGAGAGCGCCGTCCCCGCCCATTGCGAGGCGATCCGCCACGGCGGCGCCCTGCCCGAGCTCCCCGCCTACCACGTCGGCCTCTACGTCGCCGCCGGCCCCCGCGCCCCCCTCGCCAACCGCCTCGCCGAGTTCGTCCGCCACGCCTACGGCCTCTGCGACCGCCTCGCCGCCGAATAGCCGCCCGCCCCGACCGCCCGCCCCGACCGCCAGCCCTGCCGCCCGCCCCGACCGCCGCCGTCCCCCCAGATCGGCGCCGTTCCCGCGACCGTTGCGCGCCCGGCGTCCTGCCGCGCCCCGGCGCCCGTCCCTCCACCGCCCCGGCGCCGCCCCGCGTGCCGCCCACCGACAACCGCCGCCGCCCCGTCGCCCTCCCCGGCCAGACCCCGGCCGCCTCTCCTCCCGCCGACGCACCCTCCCCCCGAGCCCCGCTGCGCCGCCGGGAGATCCTGCCGCGCCCCCGGCGCCCGTCCCTCCACCGCCCCGACCGCCGCGCCGCGTGTCGCCCACCGACAACCGCGGCCCCGTCGCCCTCCCCTATAGGCCCCGGACGCCTTTCCTCCCCCGAGGCGCGCCCTCCCCCCGTCTCTTTTACACATCTCCCAGCCCCCGAGACGGACTCCTAACTCGTATGCCCTCTTCTGCTTGAAAAAAAAAA
>NZ_JAGOMQ010000083.1 GCF_017993425.1 Amaricoccus sp. | reverse complement strand
TCATCCCCCTCCCGCCCATCCGCCAACATGGACGGGCAGTGTCCGCGCCACCGCGGGCGAAGGGGGGTCAATTTTGGACGCCGATCCTCCCGCTCAGGGGGTCAACATTCCATGCCGATCCACAGTCATCACCGCGCTGAAGGCGATGAAGGCCCGCGCCGCCTGACCGAGGCGGGCCGGCGAGCGGGAGGGGCGGCGCAGCGATGCGCCGCCCCTCGCCATTTTTCGGCCCCGTCGCCAGACTCGCGGAGCGGGCCGCTGAGGGGCCTTCCGTTCGGGGGGCCGTCTCCCTACCCGCCGGCGCCAGACTCCCTTTAAAAACGCCGGAAACCCCTTTAATTTTCGAAGTCTGCCCGGGGGCCTCCCGGCGACGGCCCGCCGGCGGGCCCTCCGGGTTGATTTTTGGACCGATCGGGGGCATTTTCAGAGGGCGACGCCCGAGTCATTCGGGGAGCCGGTCATGTGCCGCGATGGGGTTACGGCCATCCGGGCGTCGCGTTCCCGCCCCTGATTTCGTTCAAAGGTGAAACGGTCGTCAGGGTTGACATAGCCTCCGGGCATGTCTCGCGACCCGACCCCCGACCTGCTCTTCCCCACCTGCGCCGAGTGCCAGAGCATGGGCGTCGTCGTGCCCGGCTGGCTTCCCGCGATGGAGGCCGAGCTGGGCTCCGAGGCGGTCAAGGCCTTCCTCCTGCGCCACGCCGGCCGGCAAGTCATCGTTCCCGTCCGCGCCACGCCGCATGATCCGGCGAAGGACTGGCTTCGGCGCGAGATAGGCTATGGGCGACTGACCGTTCCGATGGGGCCGGCCGCCCGCAAGCACCGCCAGCGCTGGACCGCGCTCGCCCTCCTGCGTGGCGGAAGCTCGCTCGCGCAGGTCGCCGCCGCCCTCAACGTCCACAGCCGCACCGCCTCGCACTGGCGGGCGGACTTCCTTCAGCGCGGACACCTCCGCCAACCCCACCTCGCAGGAATCCCACGATGATCCTCAATCCCGAGGCGCTCGACCTCGCCTTCAAGGGCTTCAAGTCCGTCTACACCGACGCCTACACCAAGGCCCCCGTCGCCTGGAACAAGATCGCCATGACCGTCCCCAGCTCGGCGCGGGACGAGACCTATGGCTGGCTCGGCCAGTTCCCGCAGCTCCGGGAATGGGTCTCGGGCGAGCGCGAGCTGAAGGCGCTGGAAGCCTTCGGCTTCACCATCGTCAACCGCCGCTTCGAGGCCACCGTCTCGATCACCCGCTCGGATTTCGCGGACGACCGGCTCGGCGTCTTCAAGCCGATGTTCGCCGAGATGGGCCACAACGCCCGCCAGCACCCGGACGAGCTGATCTTCGGCTTGCTCAACGCCGGCTTCTCGTCGCCCTGCTACGACGGCCAGAACTTCTTCGACGCCGAGCACCCGGTGCCCGACCCGGCCGGCCCGGTGACGATCGACGGGCGCACCTTCCGCCTGGTCAGCAACATGCAGGCGGGGACCGGCCCGGCCTGGTTCCTCTTCGACACCTCGCGCGCCGTCCGGTCGATCATCTGGCAGGAGCGGGAGGAGTACGAGTTCCAGACGGTCAACCGGCACGACGAAACCCGCGTCTTCATGACCGACGAGTATCTCTACGGCATCCGGGCGCGGGCCAACGCCGGCTTCGGCCTCTGGCAGCTCGCCTTCGGGTCGAAGGCGGCGCTGACCGCGGCGAGCTACGCCGCCGCGCGCGCCGCCATGTCCGGTCTCAAGGGCGACAAGGGGCGCATCCTCGGCATCCGCCCCACCGTCCTCGTCGTGCCGCCGACGCTGGAAGAGGCGGCGCTGAAGCTCCTCAACGCCGAGACCAACGACGGCGGCGGCTCCAACCCGTGGAAGGGCACCGCCGAGATCATCGTCTCGCCCTGGCTCTCCGGCGAAGGCGATCCGGCGCCCGAGACGCCCGAAGAGGAGGAGTGATCCCTTGGCCGATCTGAACGTCGCCCTGATCCTCAAGTTCGTCGACCGCGCCACCGCTCCGGCACGGGCGGCGATGGCGAAGGTCGAGAGCATGGCCGGCGGCGCCATGCGGATGGCCGACGGTCAAATGAAGCGCCAGCGTGAGAACATGGCGGCAGAGACCGCCGCCATCGCGGGCGTCGGCTGGGCGATGCACCGCGCCCTGCAACCGGCCATCGCCTTCGAGGCGAAGATGGCCGAGGTCGGCAAGGTGGTCGACTTCGAGGCCTTGGACGGGCTGGAGGTGCTCGGCCGCGACATCCAGAAGCTGGCGACGTCGGGCGGCCTGCCCATGTTGGCCGACGGCATCGCAGAGATCGTCGCGGCCGCCGGCTCCGGCGGCTTCATCGACGAGGCGCTGCCCGACGCCGAGAAGCGCGCCGAGCTGATCGCCTTCGCCGAGGCGGCCGGAAAGATGGGGATCGCCTTCGACATCTCGGCCAGCGCGGCCGGAAGCGCGATGGCGGTTTGGCGGCGGACGCTCGGCCTCTCCCAGGACGACGCCCTGAACCTCGGCGATGCGGTCAATCACCTCTCGAACAAGATGGGCGTGCAGGCCGGCGAGCTGACGAACCTGATCCAGCGTCAGGGCGGCTTCGCGATGTCCGTGGGCCTGGCGGCCGAGGAGGTCGCGGCCCTCGGCACGGCTTTCCTGTCCTCCGACCTCGGGCCGGAGATCGCCGCCACGGCGCTGAGGAACTTCACCGGCGCGCTGGCCAATGGCGAGGCTGCGACCAAACGCCAGTCCGAGACGCTGGGGCGGCTCGGCTTCGATACCGTCGACCTCGCCAGGCGCATGCAGGTCGACGCGAAGGGCGCGATCCTCGACGTCGTCGGCGCGCTCGGTCGGCTTGAGGCGCATGAACGCGCGGGCGCGATCAGCATGCTGTTCGGCGAGGAGGCGATCGGCAGCGTCACGCCCCTCATCGAGAACATCGGCCTGCTTGAGGGCGCTTTCGGGCTGGTCGGGAACAGGGCCGAGTATGCCGGGTCGATGACGCGCGAGTACGAGGGCGTCGCCGAGACCACCCGATCCCGCCTGACCATACTGTCCAACAGCATGACCGCGCTGTCCGTCGTCGCCGGCGCCGCGCTTCTGCCGGCGTTCGTCGAGCTGCTCGAGGCGATCACGCCGATGATCCAGTCCTTCGGCGACTTCGCGGCGGCCAACCCCGTGCTGATCCAGTCGGTCGCAGGCCTTGGCGCCGGCTTCTGGGCGCTCCGCGCCGCGATGCTCGCCGTCAACTTCGTCTCGATGCTCAATCCGATCGCCGCCCTTGGCGCGGCGATCGCGGGCCTCGCCTACGTGATCTACAGCAATTGGGGCGGCGTCGTCGCCTTCTTCCAGGACAAGGTCGACCGGGTGCGGGCGGCCCTCGGGGATGGGCTGCTCAGCGGCGTTCTGACCGCGCTCGCCGAGTTCAATCCGTTCCGGCTGATGCTCGAAGGCGCGGTCAACCTGGCTGAGTACCTGACCGGCTGGGATCTCTCCTTCGTCCAGGAGAAGATCGCCGCCGTCTTCGACTTCAGCCTCTATGACGCCGGCGTGCGGCTCCTGCGCACCGCCTGGGACGGCATGCTGTCGATCGTCGGCCCGATGGTCGACGCGATCCAGGCCAAGCTCGCGGCGATCGTGCCCGACTGGCTGCGGCGCAGCTGGGACTGGGTCTCCGGCGGCGGCGAGGCCGGCGGCGGCGAGATCGGCGCGGCCGAGGCGACGCCGCCGGGCCGGGCGCTTGGCGGCGCGGTGCGCGCCGGGCAGGTCTATCGCTGGATGGAGGAAGGGCAGGAGCTCTTCGTCCCGCGCATCGACGGCAACGTCGTCTCGAGCCGGGAGCTGAAGGCGCTGCGCGCCGGCGGCAGCCGAAGCAGCACTACGGTCAGCGTCGGCGAAATCGTGATCCACGCCGCGCCCAGCCAGTCGCCGCAGGAGATCGCGCGCGAGGTCCTGCGCGAGATCGAACGGCGCGCCGCGCGCGCCGGGCGCGGGGGCGAGCTGCACGACGGAGGGGCTTATGCCGTCTAACCTTACCGCCGCCTGCGCCGCCCTTGACCTCACGCCTGGCGAGGGTGTGGGCGATGCGCCGGATTGGGTCCATCTTCTGCCCATCGGCGACTTCCGTGGGCAGGATGGCCGCGCCTTCAAGCTCTCCGATCCCGACGCCGTCATCGCGGCCTCAATGCGCGGCCTCGACCTGGTCATTGACTACGAGCACCAGACCGAGGCGCAGGCCGAGCTGAAGAGCGGCCCGATCCCGGCCGCCGGCTGGATCAAGGCGCTGCAAGCCCGCGCTGACGGCCTCTGGGGCAAGGTCGAATGGACGGCGCTCGCCCGCTCGCTGATCGGCGCGAAGGCCTATCGCTACCTCAGCCCTGTGATCCGCTACTCCCCGCAAGACCGGCAGGTGCGGCGGCTCACCGGCGCGGGCCTCGTCCACAACCCCAATCTCGAACTGACCGCGCTGTCGCGCGAGGAGCCCACCGTGCCCGACGCCCCCGAGAAGACACCCACCGCCGATGCCACCGACCAGCGCCTTCTCGCCCTCATGGAGCGCATGGAAACCTTCCTCGCCAAGTCCGAGGTCGCGGAGCCAGACCCCGCCGACTATGCGCCGGTCGCGGTGATGCGCGATCTGCTGGCTGAGCGGAACACCGCGCTCGCCAGCATGAGCGAGCGCGCGGCCGAGAAGCGCGTCGGGGAGGCGCTGGCGGCGGGCTTCATCACGCCGGCCATGCGGCCTTGGGCGACGGCGCTCTGTCGCGAGAAGCCGCAGAGCTTCGAAGACTTCATCGCAGCGGGCGCGCCGGCCTACGCCCACATCCTGCGGCCGGTCGCCGCGCGGCTGAGCCCTCATGCGGCGGCCGCCCCTCAACCTTCGCCCGAGGCGCGCGCGATCTGCCGCATGCTCGACCTCGACCCGAAGGCGCTCCTCGACCCTTCCGAGGTCATCCGGTAAAGCCCGGTCACTTCCGTCATTGCGGCGGAATTAAGATCACTGCGGGAGAATTGTGTGCACTACACATGCACCTCACTCTCAAGCAGGAGACCACCCGGCCCGCGGCCGCCAACAGCCTCGCCCAACAGGCCCGCTTCGACGCCTTCGTCGCGACGTTCAACGCCGAGCGCCCGCACGAGGCGCTCGCCATGAGGATGCCGGCCGAGGTCTACACCGCCTCGCCGCGTCCCTTCCCGGGCCTGCCCGAGCTCGCCTATCCCTTCCACGACCGCGACCTCGTCGTCGCCCGCAACGGCACCATCTCCCTGCACGGACGCCCGGTCATCATCTCCACCGTCTTCGAGGGCCAGCGCCTCGGCCTGCGCGAGGTCGACACCGACCTTTGGCTCGTCAGCTTCATGCACTACGATCTCGGATACATCGATCTGGAGGCACGAACCCTGCAAACCATCGACACCCCGTTCGGCTCGAGGGTGTCACCCATGTGATCGGTACAATCTGTAACCTATGTGCCCGGGCCGGGCACTCCACTGTCGTGTAGTGTGACCAGCGTCACACTACACGACTCCCTTAAATTGTGCTGGCTTTCCAAGCCTGCGCCATGCGTGGAGGGCGTGGCTGTGATCGGAGCTGAGAAGGTTTCGGATGCGGTCGAAGCCGATACGGAACCAGGATTGGGC
>NZ_JAGOMQ010000021.1 GCF_017993425.1 Amaricoccus sp. | reverse complement strand
TGCAAGCTCATGGACTTCAAACGGATCGCCCTCCGCGCATGCAAGACCGACGAAAGCTTCGCCGCCATGATCTACGCCACAGCAACTGTCCTCAACACCCGGTGAATCTCAAAAGGCCCTAGCTGGGTGCCGAGCGACCTGATCGGGGCCCACGACGAGCGGCACATCCGGCACGAGCGGCCATCGTCCGGGCCGGCCGAGTTCGAGCCCGACCCCCTCTATGGCGGGGACATGCCCCCACGGACGCTTCGTGCGCCAGACCCTCTCCCCGTAACGATCTCGGTAGCCGAGGAGCGTACCTACCCCTTGCGGAGCCTGGAACAAACGCGTGCCGAGGTCCTGACGGCGCTCGACCACGAGCCGGACATGAGCGACCTCGCATCCGTCCTTGCCCTGGCGCTGCCGGGCGCATTGCCAGGGACGGAGGCGGTTCTGGTCAGGGACGCACCGGCGAGGGACTGGCACGAGGCTGTCCAGAAGCTCGCATCAGGCATTCCGGAAGAATGGCGCGTCGGGCTCAGGCTGAGGAAAAGGCATTGGAAGCGCGCTTCGGTCAACGTCTGGCGGTACTTTGAGCACGATGGCAGCTTCCATTCCGTCGAGGTCGAGATCACCGACGACGACCGGGCCTGGATCACACTCCGTTCCGGCGACTACCCCGTTTCTCTCGTGCGCGGGCTTCTGGCCATGCGCGCCACCCTCGAGGCAGCCGCCGCCTGGTTTGGGGAGGCCTTCGCGACGCCCCGGGGCGCGCTGATGCTCGATCTCTCGATCCACTGCGGCGCGCGCGCCGGCCCGCAGACGGGGGGCAATTTCTCGGATCACACGGTACACCTTGCGGAGGCTGCAACTGCTCTTGAGGACGCGCTCTTCGCCTGGTTGGGCCCTATGGGGCGTCGCGGAGCAAAGCGTGCAGTCGAGTTCGAGCCTTCCACCACACGACAGCTCCGCCTCAAGGTCGAGAATGCCGCCAAGCCCTCCGACAAGCATCGTGTCGCCATGCGCACCGCGTCACGGGCGCTCGCCGGCGCAATCGAGGGTGCTTTCGAGGCTCATGTCTGGATCAGGGCGTCCTGGACCGATTAGGTTTTTCGAAAGCAGCGATCGCAGGAGTCTCGGGCATCGCCGTTGAATAGGAGGGCGGCGATGCAGGCGCGCGAGCACGCCGCAGACGCAGGTCGTTCGACGGAAGCAGCCGGGCGTTAGAAGGCCAACCCAGAGATTTGGACGTACACCAAGCGCTTCTCAGGCATTTTCTCGCCTGCGGCGGCCAAGAATACGCCGATTGGCGTGGAGGCGAAAAATGGCAACGAGTGATAGATCCGGCTGGCGCGTCGGGTTCGAGGTCGAGGTGGTGCTGGGCGACCTCGGCGACGCCCGATTCACGGGCCGCGACGAGCCGATGGACCGGGCGACGCCAGGCTATTGTCTGGCCGTGGCGCGCCGGCTCACTGAGATGACCGGCGTGCGCTGGTCGGCACCCTGTGGCGACCAGTCCCGGCCGGGGTTCCACGTCGTGTCGGAATACGATCTCGATCCGCTGCACTGGCCGGATTATCTCGTCGCCGGAGTCGAGCTGACGACGCCGCCGCTGCGGCTCCCGGACGCCGAGGAGATGCGCGGGCGCATCGCCGATGCGATCTTCGACATGGATGGTTTCGAGAACGCCGATCCCGAGTTCGCGGAGGGCTTTGGCTGGCACATCAACGTCGATGCACCCGGCAAAGGCGCCCCGGATCCGGCGCGCTTCGCCGCCGGGGTGGATGAGGGCGCGATGCTGCGCCGCTCGGGACGGTACCAGTTACACCGGGCTCCAGCGGCACAGCTTTGGCGCGCCGCTGTTGCGCAACCTGAGGTTATCAGGAGGAGCGCGGCGCATGACCGGCGACTTCGAGAGCTTTCTTAATCAGACGCTCATGGACGGCAAGACGTTCGCGGCGAATTTCCGGCGCGGCACCTACGTCGAGCTCAGGCACTATGGCGTCGCCGACTTCCTCGGCGGCGCTCCTCTCGAAGAGTTAATCGGCCCGGCTCTGGATGCGCTGCTCATGGGCCATGCGTCGTTCCATGCAGCGGCGACGCGTTCGGTGCGGCTGTTCGAGGTGCTGCGCGACTGGATCGACGAGGTCGGGCCGCGCGCCGGGTTCGGCCTCGCGCCCAGAGCGGCGATGTCGGGGGAGGGCGGCGAACTGCTTTTCGACGGCAGCCGTGCCGGCTGGCTGTCCTGGAACGGCGCGCTCGAACTCAACGTCGAGGGCGATGCGGAGTGGTCCCCGGCGGGCGTCGTTGGCATGCTGAACTTCGCGGACGCCCGCGACGGGCTGGCGCTTGCCGCTCTGGACATAGCCGAGGCGCGTCAGGCTCGGGTAAGGACTCCTCTGCGCAACCGAGGGCTCAGCGACGCGATCGACGAGCTGCGCCGTATGATCGCCGCAAAGCGGCTCTTCGGGTCCTTGCCGCCAACGAACCGGACTCGGGCCCCAATTCGCACCAAATCGTCGATAACTTGATGAGCTCGCATTTGGATTGCGGCAGGGATTGCTGAAGCCGCGTTCCCCGCCGCGGCAAACGACCGTCACTCTGCGATCATCGACCCGCGGCACCCCGCGCGGCTTGTTCGGCAGAAGCGGCTCAATGACCGCCCACTCCTCATCGCTCAACTCGTGACGCCGCATGAAACCCTCCTCTTTCGGAAAGGTTGAATCAGAACCGGTCACCGAAGGGAATCCCGTTTATGGGGACAGACCCTAGGTCGTGTTGACAAAGGGGGATTCCCCTTCTGTGGAAGAGATGATTCAAGGTCGTACGTATCTGGGAGACCGACCTTGAATGATCAGCGCCTGCTCTCGGACAGGGATTGGGAGATCCTCGGGCCGCTGCTTCCGCCGGAACGGGGATGGCGGACGCCGCCTACGACAGCGACGCCATCCGCGCAGCGATCGCCGAAAAGGGCGCCCTGGCCGTGATCCCGAACAACCCCTCGCGCACACGACGATATCCGCTCGACGAGGACCTCTACGCCATGCGCTCCCTCGTCGAGTGCTGCTTCTCGAAGCTCAAGCAATTCCGGCGGGTCGCCACTCGATATGAAAAGACGGCAAGAAACTTCCTCGCCGTCGTCCTCGTCGCCGCAATCGTCCTATGGATACGATAAGTGTCCACAGCTCCTAGCGGGTTCGGGACGACGCGGTAATCCGGCACGCCGACGAGGATCACCGACCAGTAGCCATCGACCATCGACTGCGGCAGCCCGTCATCGGGGCAGTGCCCAGTAGCTCTTCGAGCCGTTGAGCGGCTGGCCACTGGCGTCCTTCGAGGCGACGAAGTAGACCACCTCGCTCAGCACGTTGGCCCAGATCCCGACGAGGTTGACCGCAGTGCGCGCGCAGTAGGCCGGCCCGTAGGTGACGCCGACGTTGGTGATCAGCCAGTTCCTCCTATAGGGCGCGGCCTCGGTCAGTGCGTACTTTTGGAACGCTGGGACCACCTTTCCTTCAGGATCGCGTCGACCTCGGCGCGGGCGGCGGCGCCGCCCGTCACATATGCCGCGCGGTGCGCGCGGAGTGCTACATCTCGGCCGCGACCGGCAAGACGTCGAGCGCGCCGGCGATGATGGAAGGTGGCGGCGTCCATCAGTGCGCTGTTGTCGAAATCCGGCAGCGCCGGCGGTTCGGCGATCTTCGGCGTCCCGGCGGAGCGGAGCGTGAACGGCCGCTGCAATACCTCCACGCCGGAGGAAGGCTGAAGTCGCCGAGGATCGGGACTGTCGGGAATTCCGTATGCGGGGCGGGCGGCTGAACATCAGGCCATCCCTGGTGAAGCGCTCGCCGAAGATGATGGCGAACTGGGTCTTGGCGATCGCCCACTCCCGTGGTGGGATGGTCCACTCCTTCTCGGCCTTGTTCAAGACCGGGAACAGGAGCTTCTTGGCGTTCAGGGGCCTCGATGGGTGTAGACGACGCGGCGGACCTCATTGGCGAGACCGTAGAACGGGATCACCTTTGGCCAGGCCCGGCGCCAACTCTGGACGATGTCAGCAGGTCCTCGACGCCGCGTTCCTGAGCGCGTTCATGACCCGGAGCCAGAACTTCGCGCCCTTCGTTCTACTCGAGCCAGAGCCCGAGGACCTTCTTCGCGCCGTCGGCGCAGACGCCGAGCGCGATGTGGACCGCGTTCGCCATTGGGCTCGGACCAATGGCGCCTCAATGGCTCAATGACGCTGGGTTCCGCCCCCCTGTCTGTCGAGACTGTGGCATTCTGAGACTGCGGAGGGGAGCCCGTCCCCCGGGCGGGTGACGACGCGCGGCGGCCGGCTTCGTGCCTGTCCTTGTCGACGTACGGCGAGACCCGCCAGCACATTCCGAGGAAATTTTGGCGCGAGCCGCCACGTCGCGTGGCGCGGAAACCCCGGATTTCAGCCTGCTGGTATGCTATGGATCCAAGCTCGGGCCCATGGAAGGCCCGGCATCGGGACGGGAGGCCCTTGACGCCGTACGCCGGCACGGACGGATTATCTCCGCACGAGCTTCGCCACCGGCGCCCGCGCGCCCGCAACTTCACCAGAACGAGCTTCACCCAGCAGGTTGCCCATGAAACGCCAGTTCCTCGTAGCCCTCGCCGCGCTCGCCGGCTCCGGCGCCGCCGCCCTCGCCCAGGACGCGCTCCCGGCCGAGACCCTGACTGTCACGGAGCGCATTCCCGACGGCCCGCACGTCTACATGATGGACATGGGCATCAACGGCTCGAGCCCGATCTACGTGCTGAACGCCGACGACCTCTCCGTCGTCGGCTCGATCGGCACCGGCACCCTCGCGACGATGCACATGAGCGACGACAAGTCGACGCTCTACACCTCGTCGGTCTACCTCCGTCGCTACAGCTACGGCGAGGTCGAGGCGGTGATCCACGCGTGGGACCCGCAGACGCTGGAGGCCAAGAAAGAGTTCATGGTCTCGCCGAAGCTTGCGCAGGCCCTGAGCCAGCGCGGCACCCTCAACGTCTCCGCCGACGGCAAGTTCGTCATCGCCCAGAACGCCACCCCGGCGACCTCGATCACCATCGCGGACGGCGTCGAGGGCAAGGACCTCGGCGAGATCCCGACGCCCGGCTGCTGGACGGCCTACCCGACCGAGCAGGGCACGGCCTTCACCATGCTTTGCGGCGACGGCACCCTCGCCAAGTTCACCTACGACGCCGCCGGCAAGGCTGGGGCGCCGGCAAAGTCGGAGAAGATCTTCGACGCCGACAAGGACCCGCTCTACGGCGACGCCATGCGCATCGACGGCAAGCTCGTCTACGTCACCTACGGCGGCACGCTCTACATCGTCGACGACTCGGGCGACAAGCCGGTGCTCGACAAGCAGGTGAAGTTCGCCGAGGAGGGCTGGGCCCCGGGCGGCTACAACCTGATGGCCTACTCGAAGCCGGCCAACACCCTCTTCGTCCTGATGCACTCGAACCCGACCGACGGCTCGCACAAGAGCCCGGCCGAGGAGATCTGGGCGATCGACGCCGCGACGATGACGGTCGTCGGCCGCTCGCCGGCCCATCACGAGGCCAGCATCGAGGTCTCGGGCGGCGACGCGCCGGTGCTCTTCGGCGTCAGCCACGACGGCAGCGTCCATCGCTACGAGGTCAAGTCCGAGGATGGCAAGGTCAGCCTGACCGAGACCGCCTCGCGCGAGGGCGCGGCCCTCTTCCCGACCATCCTCGCCACCGACTTCTGACGATGGCGGCGCTTCCCGACACCCTCGCCCCGGCGGCGCTCGCGTCGGTGACGCTCACTGCCTTCCTGGTGATCGTCCTCGCCCGCGCCGCCTGGCACAAGCTCGACGGCTTCCTCGAGACCGTCGGCTTCGCCCAGGGCTACGGCCTCGTCCCCGAGGCCGCCGCCGCGCCGATCGTCCGCGCCCTCGCCGCCGCCGAGATCGCTGCGATCATAGCCCTCCTCGTCCCCGCGACGCGGCCCATCGGGGGCCTCGTCGCCGCTGGCCTCTTCGCCGGCTACGGAGCGCTGATGGCGGCGGCGCTCGCGAGCGGCCGCACGCGCATCGAGTGCGGTTGCGGCGGCGCGCCGCAGGTCGTCTCGGCGCTCACCCTCGCCCGCAACGCGGTCCTCGCCGCGCTCGGCCTCGCCGTCGCCGTCCTGCCGGTCGCGACCGTCCCGCCGCTCGGCGCGGCGATCGCCATCGCCGCAGCCCTCGTCCTCGCCGCGCAATACGGCGTCGCCGAGAAGCTCGGCGCCCACTTGCCGCACATCCGGGAGGGCGGCAAGTGACGCTCCTCGGCTTCTCCGTCGTCGCGCTCTGGGTAATCGTCCTCCTCCAGCTCGGCGTGATCTTCGCGCTCGCCCGGCAGGTCGGCATCCTCTTCGAGCGGGTCTCCCCGGTCGGGGCGATGATGTCCTCGAACGGCCCCGACCTCGGCGCCGCCGCGCCGCGGCTGGCGCTCGCCAACCTCAACGGCGCGCCAGTCACCCTCGGCGCCGGCGGCCGCGCCCAGCTCCTCTTCTTCCTCTCGACGAGCTGCCCGATCTGCAAGGCGCTCCTCCCCGCCCTGAAGTCGATCCAGGGCGACGAGGCGAAATGGCTCGACGTCGTCCTCGCCTCGGACGGCCGCGAGGCGCTGCACCGCCGCCTGATCGAGAGCGAGGGGCTCGGCGGCTTTCCCTACGTCCTCTCCCCCGAGCTCGGCATGAGCTTCAGGGTGGCGAAGCTGCCCTTCGCCGTCCTGATCGACCCGGCGGGCAAGGTCGCGGCCAAGGGCCTCGTCAACAGCCGCGAGCAGCTCGAGAGCCTGTTCACGGCCTCCGAGACCGGCATCCCGTCCTATCAGGCCGCGATCGCGGGCCTCAGCTCCTAGACAAGAAGGAAACCGATCATGTCGCGCATCATCGACAGTCTGCTCAAGCGCTTCGACAAGGTCGTCGAGGCCAACGTGCGGACCTCGGCCCGGACCTTCGGCCGCCGCTCATTCCTCGCCACCACCGGCGTCTTCGTCGCCGGCGCCGCGGCGGGGCTGCCCGTCCTTCCCTTCGACCGCCGCGCCAACGCCGCCGAGCCCCCCGAGGATCTCGCCGATCCCTGCGCCTACTGGCGGCACTGCGCCATCGACGGCTTCGTCTGCGAGCAGTCGGGCGGCAGCCTCACCACCTGCCCGCCGGGTTCGGCCGCCTCGTCGGTGTCGTGGGTCGGCACCTGCGCCAACCCCGACGACGGCAGGAACTACCTGATCAGCTACAACGACTGCTGCGGCAAGCCGGCGGTGCTCGGCGCCACCTTCTGCAACAACAACAAGGGCGAGCGCCCGGGCTATCGCATGGGCCTCTACAACGACATCAACTGGTGCATGGCCAACGCCGAGAAGGGTTACCACTGCACCGTCTCGATCGTGATGGGCGAGGCCCAATGACCGGCCGCCAGCCGCCCCTCGCCGTGCTGGCGCTCCTCCTCGCGGGGGGCGCCGCCGGGGCCGCCAGCCACGACGGACCCGCGCTCTTCGAGGCGCACTGCTCCGCCTGCCACGCCTCCGGCGGGGTCGGCACCCCCGGCCTCGCGCCGCCGCTCGACCGCCCCGACTTCTGGGCCGCGCTCGGCGACGACGCGCCGAAGTACATCGCCGGCGTGACCACCAAGGGCCTCAACGCCCAGATCACCGTGCGCGGCGAGATGTACGCGGGCACGATGATGCCGCCGGTCCCCGGCGTCACCGACGAGGAGCTCGCCGCGATCGGCACCTGGGTGCTCCATGACCTCGGCAAGACCGACAAGACGGTGACGCCCGACGACGTCGCCGCCGCCCGCGCCGGCGCGACGATGGCCGACGTCAAGGCCCTGCGCCCGGCGACGGAGTAGGGCGCGATGCGCCGCGCCCTCCTCGCCGTCGCGATCCTCCTCTCCGGCCCGGCGCTCGCCGAGGCCGGGGCGGCGGGCGTCACCCCCCGCACCAGCTACGCGCTGCAGTGCTCGGGGTGCCACACGATGAGCGGCGCCGGCGAGCCGGCGGCGGGCATCCCGACCTTCATCGGCTCGGTCGGCGTCATCGCCCGCTCCGACATCGGCCGCACCTACATGATGCACGTCCCCGGCGTGATCTCGGCCGGCCTGTCCGACGAGGGGATCGCCGAGGTGATGAACTACGTCCTCGACGCCTGGGGCGATGGCGCCCCGCACTTCACCGCCGCGGAAGTCACCGCGCGCCGCGCCGTGCCGGTCCCCGACGTCGTCGCCTTCCGCCGCGGCGTCGTCGCCGCGCTGGCGAAGGACGGCCAGACGATCGCCGAATACCCCTGGCCCTGATGCCGCGTCCGACGCGCCGCTGACGATCCTCCGATGGAACGGGGAACCGCCGTCCTCGCCGCCGTCGTCGGCCTCGTCTTCCTCGTCACCTTCGCCGGCGGCGCCCGCACCGGCGGCGGCTGGTTCTGGGACGCCGGCAACGCCGCGGGCTTCCTCGCCCTCGCCGGCCTCCTCTTCCAGGCCATCCCCTCCGCCCGCGGCGCGGCGACCCGCCGCCACGAGCGCCTCGGCTACTGGGTGCTCGCCATCGCCGCCCTTCACGCCTTCTGGTTCCTGCTCGGCGACGGCGCCGTCCGCGTCTACCTCCAGCCCGGCGCCCCCCTCGCCATGTGGCTCGGCCTCGCCGCGCTCCTCCTCCTCGCCGTCCTCACCCTCCTCGCCCGGATGCCCGACCGGATGCGCGTCCACCGCCGCTTCCGCGCCTTCCGCGCCACGCATCGCTGGCTGGCCTTCGCCGCCGTCGGCGCCGCGGCGCTCCACGTCGCCCTCACCGGCTTCTACCTCGCCCGCTGGCTCCAGGACGCGCTCCTTCTCGCCATCGTCGCCGCCTGCTGCCTCGGCCGCCCGTGGTGGGCCCGGCTCGGCGCGCCCCCCGTCGCCACCGGCGCCGCCTACGCCGCCCTCGGCCTCGCGGCCACGGCCGCCTTCGTCCTCGCCCGGAACCTCCTCAGGTGAAGGCCCTCGTCGCCGCCCTCGCCCTCCTCGGCCTCGCCCTCGTCGCCTTCGGCCCGCCGCCGCCCGTCCCGCGTGTCGAGCGCGCCGTCGTCGCCGGCGCCGGCCGGCCCATCCTGCCCATGCGCTTCATCCACGACCTCGGCCACCGCGGCATCCCCTGCGCGACCTGCCACCACGAGTTCGTCGATCGCCGGATGGGCACGACCTGCATCAACTGCCACGTCACCGACCCCGCGGTCTCGGCCCTGCTCGAGCCGCAGTTCCACGACCTCTGCCGCTCCTGCCACGTCGAGAAGCAGGCCGCGGGCGAGCCTGGCGGTCCGACGCGCAGCTGCATCGCCTGCCACCAGCCCGACGACCAGTTCTGACCTCCGCCACGCCCGACCGCTCTCGCCCCTACAGCGGTTAACCTTCGCGAACAATCCGTTGACGCCGTTGAGGAAACCTCGCAACTACAATTAGTTGACCTCTCTAACACGCGTGCTAGCGCCGTGTTGGCGGCGTGCGGTAGCGTGCCGGCACCTGCTCGGAGCGCCCCCCCGGAGCCCATTCAAGGACTCTGACCAGTCCCGCGTCAGGGCGCGGCCGCGACGCCCCTGCGCGGGCGCCGCTCGAAACGGCATCGACCGGAGCCTCGCGCGAGGCTCCGGTCGACAGGATGCGAGCGTCGTGGAGGTCCGCTTTTGCTATCACCCGCGGGCGATGTTGATCACCTGCATCTGGGTGTATTCGGCCAGCCCCTCGACGGACTGCTCCACCCCGAGCCCCGACCCCTTGAACCCCGCCATCGGGATGTGCGGCCCGATGTTGAGCTGCTGGTTCACCCAGACCGTCCCCGACTCGATCCGCCCGGCGATCTCCGCCGCCTGCTCGACGTCGGCGCCGTGGACAGAGCCCCCGAGGCCGTATTCCGACCGGTTCACCCGCTCGATCACCGCATCGACGTCGGTGAAGCGGATCACCGGCAGGATCGGCCCGAACTGCTCTTCGTCGACGATCTTCTGCCCGTCCTTCACGTCGCGCACGATCGTCGGGCTGATGAAATACCCCGGCCCCTCGCGCACCTCGCCTCCGGCGATGACCGTTCCGGCGGCGCGGGCGTCGTCGAGGAAGCCCTTCACCTTCTCGAACTGCGCCTTGTTCTGGATCGGCCCGACGGTCGTGCCCTGCTTCATCCCGTCGTCGACCACCGCCTGCCCGGCGAGGTCCGCGAGCTCCGCGCAGAACGCGTCATAGATCGCGTCGTGGACATAGGCCCGCTTCACCGCGAGGCAGACCTGCCCGGCGTTGAAGAACGCCCCGCCATACACCTTCTGCGCGGTCGCCCGCACGTCGACGTCCGGCAGCACGATCGCCGGATCGTTGCCGCCCATCTCGAGCGTCACCCGCTTCATCGTCGCCGCGGCGCCCGCCATGATCCGCTTGCCGGTCTCCGACGAGCCGGTGAACCCGATCTTGGCGATTCCCGGATGCGCCGTCATCTTCGGCCCGAGATCGTTGGCGTCGGTCAGGATGTTGACGATTCCGGCCGGGAAGATCCTCGCGCAGATCTCCCCGAGCTTCAGCGTGGCCACCGGCGTCGTCGGCGCGGGCTTCAGCACGATGGCGTTGCCGGCCATGAGCGCCGGACCGATCTTCCAGCAAGCGAGAAGCAGGGGGAAGTTCCAGGCGACGATACCCCCGACGACGCCGAGCGGCTTGTGCCGCGTCTCGATGCGGAAGGCCGCGTCGTCCTGGATCACGCGGTCGGGCAAGGTCAGCGACGCGGTGTGCAAGAGATACCCCTGGCTCCACTCGACCTCGCCCTGCGCCTCGGGCAGCGGCTTGCCCTGCTCGAGCGTGATCGTCCGCGCGAGGTCGTCGGCCGCCTCGCGGATCGCCGCCGCCAGCGCCTCGACCTTCGCCCGCCGCTCGGCCATCGACAGCGCCGCCCACGCCGGCTGCGCCGCCCGCGCCGCGGCCACCGCCGCGTCGAGGTCGGCCTCGGTGGCATGCGGAACGCGCGCGAAGACTTCCTCGGTCGCCGGGTTGACGACGTCGATCATGCGGTCGGCCGAGACGAGCTCGCCGCCGATAAGCATTCTGTAGTCCATCGTTTCCCTCCCGGACTGCCGCATGACGCGGCGCAGCGGGAGGATAGGCGCGGCGGGCCGCTCCGGTCTCGGACGCGGGCGCCGGGAATGCGGCGTCGCGCGCCAGAAAGATCCTTTTCGATCAGGACTCCACCGCGCCGGTGGCGACGCTCGCGTGATAGTCGCGCGGCGACATCCCGAAATGGCTGCGGAAGGTCCGGTTGAAGTTCGAGAGGTCGCTGAACCCGGCCCGCCAGGCGATGTCCGAGATCGCCGGCCGCTCCCCCTGCCGCGCCGCGCGGCGCAGGTGGTCGGCGGTCAGCCGCACCCGCCGCTCGGCAAGGAACTGGGTGAAGGAGGTGCCGTTGTCGGCGAAGTCGCGTTGCAGCTGGCGCCGCGACATGGCGACGAGCGCGGCCAGCCGGTCGATCGACAGCTCGGGCTCGGCGAGATGGGCCTCGACCGTCCGGCAGACATGGGCGAAGCGGCCGAAGCGGTCGCGGAAGCCGGCGTCGCCCTGCGCCGCCGGATCCGACCGGAACATCAGCGCGACGAAGTCGAGGATGTAGCGTCGGGAATGCCCTCGGCCTCGACGTCGGAGGAGAGGAGGTTGCGCAGGCTCGCCTGCAGAGGATGCGCGGCGGCGATGCGCCGGGCGGTGGCGGGCCCGGCCACGCGCCCCTCCAGGCACAGGCCGCGGGGCAGGTGCACCGAGGTGAAGGCGGCGGCGCCGTCGTAGCGGAGCTCGGCAGGGCGGGTCGAGTCGAGGATCAGGCAGTCGCCGGGGTGGAGCACGGTATCCTCCCCCTCGTGCGACACCTTCGTCGTCCCCGCCTCCTGGACGATGAGGAAGAAATACTCGCTGTCGTCGCGCCGGATGCCGGCGCGCGAGCGCTCGATCCGGTCGATGCGGCAGGTCATCTCGGCGATGTCGATGCCGAACTTGTGGCGCAGGCGGAAGTCGCTCGCACCCTCGCGAGGGGCGCCGCGGGCGTCGCGGCACGGGAAGCTCACGTAGTTGCCGCAATGGGAGAGGACGCAGCTCCGCCATTCCTCGAAGCCCATCATCGCCGCCGGTCCTCCTCCCCTTCAGGCAGTCCCCGTCAGGCCGTCGGCTCGGCCTTCAGGCCGAGCCGCTCCTCGACGTCCCGGCGCATCAGGAACTTCTGCACCTTGCCGGTGACCGTCATCGGGAACTCGTCCACGAACTCGATGTAGCGCGGAACCTTCTGGTGCGCGATCTTTCCCTTGCAGAAGGCGCGGACCTCCTCGTCGGTCATCGTCTCGCCCTGGCGGAGCACGATCCACGCGCAGAGCTCCTCGCCGTAGCGACTGTCGGCGACACCGAAGATCTGCACCGACTGGATCTTCGGGTGGGTGAAGAGGAACTCCTCGATCTCGCGCGGGTAAAGGTTCTCGCCGCCGCGGATCACCATGTCCTTGATCGGCCGACGATGTTGCAGTAGCCGCCTTCGTCGAGCGTGGCGAGGTCGCCGGTGTGCATCCAGCCCGCCGCGTCGAGCACCTCGGCGGTCTTCTCGGCCTCGGCCCAGTAGCCGCGCATCACCGAATAGCCACGCGTGCAGAGCTCGCCCGGCGTACCACGGGGCACGACCCGGCCCTCGCCGTCGACGACCTTGACCTCGAGGTGCGGATGGACCCGACCGACCGTGGAGACCCGCCGCTCCAGCGGATCGTCGCCCGCGCTCTGGAAGCTGACCGGGCTGGTCTCGGTCATGCCGTAGGCGATGGTGACGTCGCGCATGTGCATTCGGTCGACCACCTTCTTCATCACCTCGATCGGGCAGGGCGACCCGGCCATGATCCCGGTCCTGAGCGTCGACAGGTCGAAGCTGGCGAAGTCCGGGTGGTCGAGCTCGGCGATGAACATGGTCGGCACGCCGTAAAGCGCCGTGCACCTTTCTGTAGCGACGGTCGCGAGGGTGACGCGCGGATCGAAGCCCTCGCCCGGATAGACCATCGCTGCGCCGTGGGTGACGGCGGCGAGATTGCCCATCACCATTCCGAAACAATGGTAAAGCGGCACCGGAATGCAGATCCGATCCGCCTCGGTCAGCTTCAACGCACGCCCGACGAAGCAGCCGTTGTTGAGGATGTTGTGGTGCGTAAGCGTCACCCCCTTCGGCGAGCCTGTGGTGCCGGAGGTGAACTGAATGTTGATCGGATCATCGAACTGCAGCTCCGGCCCCAGCGCGGCGAGCGCCGCGCGCTCGGCCTCGCCGCCGATCTCGGCGACGTGCTCGAACGCGACCGTCCCCGCTCCCGCCGGCCCGCCGATCTGGACCACCACCCGCAGGTCCGGCAGGCGCGCGGCCTTCAACGCGCCCGGCGTGGCGGTTGCGAGCTCGGGCGCGAGTTCGCGGACCATGCCGAGATAGTCGCTCGCCTTGAAGGCGGTGGCGGTGACGAGCGCCTTGCAGCCGACCTTCCGGAGCGCGAACTCGACCTCGGTCAGCCGGTAGGCGGGATTGATGGTGACGAGGATCAGCCCGGCGCGGGCGGCGGCGAACTGCGTCACCGCCCATTCGGCGCGGTTCAGCGACCAGATGCCGACGCGGTCGCCGCGGGAGAGACCGAGGGCGAGGAGCCCGGCCGCAAAGGCGTCGGCGCGGTCGCGGAGCTCCGCCCACGTCCAGCGGATGCCCTGCGACGGCGAGACGAGCGCCTCGCGCTCGCCCCAGGTCGCCGCCGCGCGGTCGAGGGCCTGGCCGATGGTCATCCCGAGGAGCGGCGTGTCGGAGATGCCGGAGACGTAGGAGATGTCGGTCATTGTTTTCCTCCCGTCCTTCTCAACTGAGGAAAGCACGGATGCGCTCTTGCGCCTTCTCCCTTTCCCAACAATCGGTGCCGCAATCTATGCGGCGACGTATGCCGACTCGTCCCCGAGCCCGAGGCAGAGCGCCCTCGCCGCCGCGACCACCCCCGGCACGGTCTTCAGCTCTCGACGACTACGACATCATCGTCGACGCCTACCGCAGGGCATGACCACCCGCAACGCATCTCGTCGATCGCCTCGAGGCATTGGGCGACGGTCAATCACTGAGGTCGTTGGTAATCACAGACCCTGTCCGTCCGGCGCTTCCGTCTAAACAGCCGTCTGAAGCGAGTCTCGGTATCGTTGGCTGCAGGCCCCTGAAACGAAATCTAACAACGATATCAATGATCTACGCTAAGGAGGGCGTGGGGTATTCTTATACCCCCCGGTGGAGTGCGCCCTTGGGGTTGGACACGGAGGTTGCCTGATTTTCCCCCGCTCGGGCTTTCGGAGTATGAAAGCCGATGCCGAGACAACACCGCCGTCACAGCACCGCGTTCAAGCGCCAGGTCAAGGTGCGACCTTCCGCAGCCAGCACTTGCCAGACCGGCCGCCAGTAGATGCCAGTTGCCTCCATGGCGACGCAGGGGCAGCCATGCCGCTCCAGCCAGTCCGACAGGGTGACGAGTCCCGGCGTGGTGGTCGCAAAGGTCTCCACCTCCCGCCGGACCGACCCATTGCTTTCCGTCAGGCGCACCGCGGCGGCAACGGTGTCCTTATGCACGTCCAGACCCGCACAGCGGGGATAGAGGGCCTCCATCGCGACCTCCTCGAAGCTCACGCCGCGGCGCAGGCTCCCGGGAAATCGAAGTCTGAACGGCGCGCTCTCAGGCCAGCAGGCTGGCCCCGACGCAAGCGGGGGTGCTCAAGGGAGCCCGGGTCCAACTCATACGCGGGTTTCCAAACACCAAGGGCAGGCCCGACCTCTCTGCCAACGGCGCCCACAGGATGCCACAGGTTTCATGCCCCAGAGTCCGCGAAGTCGGTGGCAACTCATGCCGGCAGCGACGCGCGAGGGCCGTTGCGCTCCGAGAGCGGCGGCGGGTTGAGCGGTGGCAGGTCGTCGTGGCGGCGTCCGGCGGGGCGGGCGTCGCGCCGCATCGCCGCGAGCGCCCGGAGCGCGGGGGCTGGGTCCGGTCGGCTCGATGGGGCCGGGCCGTAGCGGTGGCGCTCGATCCGCGTCAGGGCGGCTTCGAGGTCCGGCGGCAGGGGGCCGTGGCTTCCGGCCGCCGCGCGCCAGTCGGCGAGGGCGGGCCGGAGCGCGGCGGCGTCGCCGGCACGCAGGACGCGGGTCAGGCGGCGGTAGGCGACGGGCTCGGAGCGGGCGTGCTCGGCGAGGAGGCGCCGGGCGCGGCGCGCGAGGCCGGGCCCGATGGCTGCGAGGACGAGGACGAGCGCGACGGCGACGAGCGGCCAACGCGGGGGCGCGGCGACGGTGCCGGGCGGCTGCCAGCCGGGCGGGGCGGCGACGGTGATCTGCACCGGGTCGGTGGTGGCGGTCTCGACCTTGCCGGTAGTGGTGTTCCACCATGCGAGCGTGACGGCGGGGAGCGTGGCGGCGCCGGGGGCTTCGACGACGTAGGTGACGGTCTCGGTGCGGGTGGCGGTCGCCGGGCCGCCGCGCTGGCCGGGGGTATCGGCAAGGGCGGGCTCCCCGGGGTAGGCGCGCAGGATCGCGGGCGTCGGGATGCCGGCGGCGAGCGGGGGCAGGAGCATCGCCTCGGCGCCGGTGGCGGTGACGGTCAGCGTGAGGGTCAGCGCGTCGCCGGGATGCGGGGCCTCGGGGAGGCCCTCGGCGGTGGCGGTCAGGGTGAGGCTCGCCGCGGCGACGAAAGGGTCGAGCGCCTCTGCGCCGGCGGGGACGGTGGCGGAGAAGGCGATCTCGGGGACGGGGACCTGGACGGTCGTGGGCGCGTTCGTCTCGGGGTCGGCATAGGTTACGGTGATCTCGGCGGGCGGCAGGGCGAAGTCGGCGGCGCGCTGGGGGATGATCTCGTAGGCGCGGCGCACGCCGGCCCAGGTCTGGCCGTCGATGCGCTGGGAAAGAGAGCGGCTGGCGTCCGGCGGCAGGCGGGTAATCGCGTCGGCGATCTGGAAGTCGGGCCAGACCGGGGGATCGGGCATGAAGGTGGGGACGAGGACGGTCACCGCCAGGGTGAGCGGGGTGCCGACCGTCACCGGCGCCTCGGGGGTGAGCGCGATCTCGACGCGCGGGGTCGGGGCCTGAGCGGAGGCGGCGCCGGCCAGCACGAGGAGGGCGGCGACCGCCATCAGCCGGATGGAAGCCTTCGCAACCGGGATCATGGCGCGGCCCCCTGTGCCTCGACCGCGAAACGGGTCTTGAGGAAATCGGCGGGCTTGGTCTCCACCTGCCGCATCCACTGCTCGGCCGAGTCCTCGGAGAGGCCGGTGTCCCCGTCGATGCGCATCTGGCGGCCGCCCTCGCCGGTCAGGTCCTCGACCATGTCGTCGGGAGCGGATTCGGGGCTCTGGTCCTCGGTGTCCTCGGCCTCGCGGGCCTCATTGAGATAGGCGATGATGCGCTTGGCGATCTCAAGGTTGCGGCGGGCGGTCTCGTTGCCGGGCTCGAGCGCCAGCGCCGCCTCGAAGGCGGCGCGGCCGGGCTCGTATTGGTGCGCGTGGATCAGGGCGAGGCCGCGGTTGATCTGGGTCTCGGCGGTGGGGACGGGCTCCCAGAGTGCCGCGGCCTCCTCGTAGCGGCCGGTGCGGTAGAGGGCGGCGGCGCGCCAGAGCGGGTCGGCGAAGAGCCCGGCGGCCTCGGCGTAGCGGTGGTCGGCATAGGCGCGCGCCCCCTGCTGGTCGGGCGTCCAGAACCAGTCGGCGAGGCCCTCGGCGCGGGCGTCCTGGGGCGTGAGGGCGAGGCCGGCGACAACGGCCAGCCAGCGCAGGGTGGTGCCGCGGCGGAACCAGAGGAGCAGGATGAGGCCGGCGGGGATGGCGAGGAGCCAGCCGTCGTCGGCAAGCGCCCCCTCGGCTGCGCCGGCGCGGGCGAGGCTGCTGGCCAGCGCGCGCTGGACGGCGGCGATGTCGGATTGCTCGACGGTGGACGACACGGCGGCGACATTGGCGCGCGAGGACCAGTCGCGGACCTCGGCGCCGCCGCCGTCGGGGGCGACGATCAGCGCGGCGCGGGCGCTGCCCCCCGCCGGGAACGCGGCGATGTCGGCGGGGTCGATGCCGTCGGTGACGAAGAGGATCGAGCCGGGGGCAGGTTCCTGCGCGAGCAGGGTCTCGGCGAGGGTCAGGGCGGCGGAGGCCTTGCGGCCGGGGGTCGGCATCAGCCCGGGCTCAAGGCCATCGAGGAAGGGCTGAAGCACGGTGGGGTCGTCGGTCAGCGGCATGACGAGGTGCGCGCTGCCGGCATAGGCGACGAGGCCGACGCGGCCGCCGGCGCGGGCGGCGATCAGGTCGCGGATCTTCTGCTTGGCCCGTTCCAGCCGGGTGGGGGCGATGTCGGCCTGTTCCATAGTGGAGCTGAGGTCGAGGGCGATGACGAGCGGCGCGGTCTCGATGACGAAGGGCGAGGGCGCGGGGCGCCAGGCGGGGCCGGCGGCGGCGAGCGCCATCAGCATGGCGGCGGGGAGGATCAGGTCGGGCGCGGTCAGGCGGCTCTGGGCGTTGCGGCCGATGGTGAGCGCGGCGCGCAGGTGGGGGGCGATCTGCGGCAGGCCCTGCCCCCCGGCGCGGGCGCGGCGGCGGCGCAGCCCCCACCAGAGCAGCGCCAGCGCCGGCAGGGCGAGGAGCCAGCCGGGCCGCAGGAAGGTGAAGGCGGCGAGCGCGGTCATGCTGGGGCCTCCGCGCGGCGGCGACGGCGCCGGCGCGTGCCGGCGATGGCCGCGGCATAACCGAGGAAGGTGAGGGCGGTGAAGGCGCCGGCGGTCCAGACGGTCAGCGGGATGCGCGGGCGCCAGGAGATGGTGCGGCCCTCGCGGGCGCCGATGGCGTCGATCTCGGCGTAGATGGCGGAAAGGGTGGCGGCGTCCTCGGCGCGGTGGAAGGTGCCGCCGGCCGTCTCGGCAATGGCTTCGAGGGCGGCGATGTCGACGCGGTCCTGCTCGCTGCCGGACTCGGGGTCGCCGACGGCGATGGTGTGGACGGTGACGCCGTTCTGCGCGGCGATCTCGGCCGCCTTGGCGGGCGCCATGCGGCTGGCGGTATCGGCGCCGTCGGAGAGGAGGATCAGCACGCGCTCGTCCACCTCGCTGGCGGCGAAGGAGCGGATGGCGAGGCCCATGGCGTCGCCGAGCACGGTGTTCTGGCCGGCCATGCCCGGCGCGAGGGTGCCGAGCAGGTAGCGCGCTGCCTCGGTGTCCTGGGTGAAGGGGACGAGCACATAGGGCGCCGAGCCGAAGACGATGAGGCCGATGCGGTCGTCGGTGCGCGCGGCGATGAAGGCGTCGAGCACCGCGCGCACGCCGTCGAGGCGGGTGCCGGTCGCGCCGTCCGCGCCCGTGAAGTCGCGGGTGCCCATCGAGCCGGAGATGTCGACGGCGAGCATGACGTCGCGGGCGGGCTCGGTGCGCTCGATCGGCTCGCCCACCCATTCGGGGCGGGCGAGGGTGAGGACGACGAGCGCCCAGAGGGTCCAGGCGAAGGCCATCTGCGGGAGGCTGCGGGGCAGGACCACTGCGCCCTCGCCCTTGTCGAGGCCGGCGGTGGCGCCCTCGAAGAAGGGCAGGCGCAGGGCCTCGACGGTCTCGCGGCGCGGGGGCGCGAGCCACCAGACGAGGAGGGGGAGCGGCAGGAGCGCGAGGGCGAGGGGGGCGGCGAGGTCAAGCATGGTGGTGGCGGAGCCAGTGGCGGGCGGCTCCGAGGACGGCGGGGCCGTCGAAGGCCGGTGGCGTCCGGGCGTAGGGCGCGGCGGTGAGCGCCGGGCCGTGCGGGGCGAGGGCGCCGCCCGTCCGGTCGAGGAAGGCGATCCAGGCGGGGCCGGTGAGCGACGCGACCTCGGCGCGGGGGAAGGCGGCCAGCGCGGTGCGGCGCAGGAGGATGTCGAGGCTGGCGAGGGCCGTCGGATCCCCCTGCCCTATCGCCGGGGCCAAGGCGCGGAGCTCTTTGAGCGCCGCGCGGCGGTAGGCGGTGGCGCGGCGGTGGCGGATCCAGGCGAGGAGCCCGAGGGCGGCGGCGGCCACGAGGACGAGGGCGAGGACGGCCCAGGCGGGGGTGGCGGGAGCCATGGAGACCGGCGCGGGCTCGGCGATGGCGCCGAGCTGGTCGATGAGGCCAACGAGGGTCTCGGGCTGCGGCTCCATCAGCGCCTCCGGCGGGGGCGGGCGCCGAACAGGCGCAGGAGCTGGGGGGCGGTCTCCTCGCCGGCGCTGAGCGGCAGGACGGCGGCGTCGATGCGTTCCTGCCAGGCGAGCAGGCGGGCGATGCGCTCGCCGCCGACGGCGGCGAGGTTGCGGCGGACGCGGGTATCCGCGAGGTCGAGCTCGACCTGCATGCGGCCGTCGCCGACGACGATGCGGCCGGTTTCCGGCAACTCGTGGACGCTGGGGTCGTGGACGAGGGCGAGCACGATGTCGTTGCCGGGGGCGATGCGGGCGAGGGCGCGCAGCGTGGTGTCGTCGGCGCCGTCGAAATCGGAGACGACGACGAGCAGCCAGTCGTGGGTGAGGATGGCGGCGGCCTTCTCCAGCGCCTCGTTGAGGCGGGCGGGGGCGTCCGCGACCACCGGGGCGGCGGCGGAGAGGGCGGCGTTGCGGGCAGCTATGAGCGACAGCAGGCGCTGGACGGCGGCGCGGCTGCGGGCGGGGGGCACGGTCTCGATCGCTTCGTCGGAGAGGACGAGACCGCCGACGCGATCGCCGGCGGCGAGGATGCGCCAGGCGGCGAGGGCCGCCGTCTCGGCGGCGGTGACGGACTTCATGTTGTGCCGCGTGCCGTAGAACATCGACTGGCGCTGGTCGACGAGGATCAGCGCCGGGCGGTCGCGCTCCTCGCGGGTGACGCGAACATGCGGGCTGCCGGTGCGGGCGGTGACCTTCCAGTCCATCGCGCGCACGTCGTCGCCGGGCAGGTAGGCGCGGATCTCCTCGAACTCCAGGCCGCGGCCGCGCATGCGCGAGACGCGGCGGCCGGAGAGGACGCTGCCCGGCGGCTGGCGGGGCAGGAAGTCGAAGCCGCGCGCGCGGCCCTCGAGCCCGGTGAGCCGGGCGAGGCTGGCGTGAATGCGGGGATCGGGCGAAGGGTCGGCCACGGGTGCCTTCCTCAGGGGACGGCGACGAGCCGGACGAGCTCGGCGAGCACGTCGTCGGCGGTGCGACCGGCGCCGGCCGCCGCGTAGGAGAGCGCGATGCGGTGGCGCAGGACGTCCGGGGCGACGGCCTGGATGTCGCCGGGCGAGACGAAGTCCTGGCCCTTGAGCCAGGCATGCGCGCGGCCGCAGCGGTCGAGCGCGAGGCCAGCGCGCGGGCTGGCGCCGAGGTCGATGAGCCGCGCCAGATCCTCGGAGAGCGCGTCCGGCCGGCGGGTGGCGTTGACCAGATCGACGATGTAGCGGTCGATCGCCTCGGAGACGTGCAGCGCGGCGATCTCGCGGCGGGCGCCGAAGACGTCCTCCATGCCGATCCGGCTCGCCTCGGGCTTCTCGCCGTCCTGCTTCTCCGCCGCGGCCTGCTCCTCGCCGCGGATCAGGCGCAGGACGCCGAGCTCGTCCTCGGGGGCGGGGTATTCCACCAGCACCTTCATCAGGAACCGGTCGGTCTGGGCTTCGGGGAGCGGATAGGTGCCCTCCTGCTCGATCGGGTTCTGGGTGGCCATCACCATGAAGGGGGCGGGCAAGCGGTGGGTGGTCTCGCCCACGGTCACCTGGCGCTCCTCCATCGCCTCCAGCAGCGCCGCCTGCACCTTGGCCGGCGCGCGGTTGATCTCGTCGGCGAGCAGGATGTTGGCGAAGACCGGCCCCTGCTGGAAGCGGAACGCGCCGGTGCCGTCCTCGGAGAAGTAGACGTCCGAGCCGGTGACATCGGCGGGCAGCAGGTCCGGCGTGAACTGGATGCGGCTGAAGTCGGCGGCGAGGTGCTTCGCCATCGCCTTGACCGCGCGGGTCTTGGCGAGGCCGGGCAGGCCCTCGATCAGCAGGTGCCCGTCGGCGAGGAGGCCGATGACCATGCGCTCGATCACCCGCGGCTGGCCGATGACCTCGGCGTTCATCGCAGCCTGGAGGGCGAGGATCGCGTCATGGGTAGGCATTGAATCAAACCTCTGGGATCACTCGTTTTTCCGATATGGAGGATATGTGGAAAGCCTATGGAAAGTACATGGCCATTCACGAGCGCCGCGGCTTCGCATGGCCGCAGGCTTCGGCCGACCGGCGGGGGGGACCGCTCCAGGGACCGCTCCCCGCGCCGGTCTCAAACCCCGACTACTGGGCGGGCGCGGCCGGCGCGTCCGTGGGAGCGAGCAGTTGCTCGATATGGGCGTTGACCCTCTCGGCGACCTGGTCGACCGAGAAGCTCGCCGGCAGTTGGCTCGGCAGCCATTCGATGAAGGTCTCGAGAAAGACGGAGGCCGCATCGTCGCATCCGCGATCAGGTACATGTTCTTGAACAGCCAGTCGTTTCTGATCGGAGTAGAGGTTGGCCCGCTCGTATGGGTCCATGCGAAGGTTGAGGATGCTGGGCACGCGCAGGCAGGTGAAGGGATCCTGCCAGACCTGCAGGCCACCGCCGGTCCGCTGCTCGCAGAAGACCGCCTTCCAGTCGCCCCAGCGCATCGCCACCAGGTTGGCGTCGTCGTCGAAGTAGAAGAACTCCTCGCGCGCGCCCTCGTCGGTCTGGCCGGTGAGGTAGGAAAGCTGGTTGTAGCCGTCGAGATGGACCTTGAAGGTGGTGTCGCCGATCGCCCTGCCGGCAAGCAGCTCGTCCTTGATGGCGTCCTCGCCCGCGGCGGCGAGCAGCGTCGGGAACCAGTCGAGCCCCGAGAAGATTTCGTTCGAGACCTGTCCGGCCTCGATCCGGCCCGGCCAGCGGATCATCGCCGGCACGCGGAACGCGCCCTCCCAGTTCGTGTCCTTCTCCGACCGGTAGGGCGAGACCGCCGCATCGGGCCAGGAGAAGAAGTTCGGGCCGTTGTCGGTGGGGTAGATGACGATGGTGTCGTCGGCGATGCCCATGTCATCGAGGGCGTCAAGGATCTCGCCGACCTGGCTGTCGTGGATCACCATGGCGTCCGCGTAGATGTTGCCCGGCATGCCGCTGATGCCCTCCTTGTCGGGGGGGGCATACGTGAAGGCGTGCATGTGCGTGAAGTTCATCCAGGTGAAGAACGGCGTGCCGGCGTCCACCTGCCGCCTCATGAAGTCGATCGCGGCGGCGCTCGTCTCGTCGTCGATCGTCTCCATGCGCTTCGAGGTGAGCGGGCCGGTGTCCTCGACCTCGCCGTCGGCAGCGGACTTGATGACGCCGCGCGGGTTGTAGTTGTCCAGGAAGTTCTGGTTGTCGCCCGGCCAGTAGGGACGCTCCGGCTCCTCCTCGGCATTGAGGTGGTAGAGGTTGCCGAAGAACTCGTCGAAGCCGTGCGCGGTCGGCAGGTATTCGTCGCGGTCGCCGAGATGGTTCTTGCCGAACTGGCCGGTGGCGTAGCCGAGCGGCTTCAGTAGCATCATAGCACACTCATCGCGAATCTCGAGATCGCGACCGGCGTCGAGACGGTGATGTTCCGTGAGGCGCCGGGCTGGGACCTCGGCCTGCCGGGCATGGACGGCTTCGGCGTGCAGGAGAGCCTCGCCGCCGGCGGCGCCGACCGGCCGGTGATCTTCCTGACCGGCGCAGGCGACATCCCGGCGAGCGTGCGGGCGATGAAGGCGGGCGCGGTCGATTTCCTCACCAAGCCGGTCGACGCCGCGGCGCTCGTCGCCGCCGTCGGCCAGGCGCTCGCGCGCGACGCGCGAACCGCGCGGCCCGCGCCGAGCGGGTGGCGGTGCGGGAGCGTCTCGCGCGCCTGATGCCGCGCGAGCGGGAGGTGCTCGACGGGTGCTGGCGGGCCGGCTGAACAAGCAGATGGCGGGCGATCTCGGAACCGCCGAGAAGACCGTCAAGGTGCATCGCGGCCGGATGATGAGGAAGATGGAGGCCCGCACCGTCGCCGAGCTGATCCGGATCGTCGCCGCCCATCGTCCGTGAGGGATGGGACCTCGGGCCAACTGGCGCGGCGGGCGAGCGCGCCATAGCCTCGGGAGATGCGCTCCGCTGCTCCTCCTTCGCCCGCCCGCCCGCCCGCCCTCCCGATCGCGATCGTCGACGATGACGCGGGCGTGCGCCGCGCGCTGCGCCGCCTCGTGGGCGCGCTGCGCTTCGAGTCGGTCGTCTTCGCCTCGGACGAGGAGTTCCTCGAGAGCCTCGCCTTCCGCAGACCTGCCTGCGTGGTGATGAACCTGCATCTGCCCGGGCTGAACGGGATCGAGACCCTCGAGCGCCTGCGCGACCGCGACCGCAGCGTGCCGGTGATCATGATGACCGGGTTCGACCAGGCCGGCGTGCGCGAGCGATGCCTCGCCGCCGGCGCGGCGGCCTACATCGCCAAGCCCGTGGACGGCGCCGCCCTCACCGCCGCCCTCATCGGGACCCAGCCATGAAGACGCCCCTCGCCTGCAGCCTCGCGCTCGCCGCCGCCCCGGCCGCGGCCGGGAGCTTCGGCTTGGAGTTTCGCGCTCTCGCCCTACGCTTGGCTGCCCGGCGTGGCCACCACACGGACCCGTCGAGGTCGAGAGCACCGGCGGCAACGCGCTCGCCAATCTCGACTTCGCCTTCATGGGCGCCTTCGAGGCGCGCAGCGGTGGACGCTGATCGCGGACCTGATCTCCACCCGCTGGGCCAGCGCTCGGGCGTTGTAGCCGACGTGCGCGATGACGTGCGCCCGCGTCCAGCCGGGCAGCAGCGACGGCCCGGTCAACTCCGCCTCGGTGAGCTCGCGCAGCTTGCGCGCGAAGTAGGCCGTTCCCCGCCGCGCCCAGGCGAGCTCGCGGGCCGGGGCGGCGGCGGCGGCATAGCGCGCCCCCGCCCCCTGCCGCGCGCGGAGCGCCTCCCGCGCGGCCTCCTCGGTGGTGCTGCTCACCGGTCCCGGGCCTCGACCTGGGCGCGGGCGAAGTGCAGCCGCTCCATGATCGGCGCGTCGGAGAAGCGGAAGAGGTCGAACTGGCTGTCGGTTCAGAGCGACCACGGCACCCAGGACGGGACGACGAACATGTCGCCCTTGTCGAGCGGGTGCTCGACGCCGGCGATGGTCACGCCGCCCTTGCCCTCGAAGACCTGGAACACCGTCGGGCCGACCTAGAGCAGTTTCCGAGCTGCATGAATCGTTGGGGATTCCCAATCGCCGCCGGCTCTGATTCAAGATGTGTGCTGGGCGGGGAGGCCAGCACACATGGCGAGATACCTGTCCGAGGATCTGCGGGTTCGCGTGATTGAGGCGGTTCGGACCGGCGCGAGCCGGCGCGAGGCTGCGGCGCGGTTCGGGGTGAGCGTGTCGAGCGCGATCCGCTGGGTGGCCGATTGGCGCGCGAGCGGTCGCACGGCGCCGCGGGCCCAGGGCGGAGACCGCCGGTCGGATCGCATGGAGGCCGAAGCCGCCTTCCTGCTGGCGCGGGTCGCCGAGACCCCGGACATCACGCTGGCGGAACTGCGCGAGGCGCTCTGGCGCGAGCGGGGTCTCCGGGTCGCAGTCAGCACGCTCTGGCGCTTCTTCGACCGCCGCCGCATCACGCTGAAAAAAAGACGGCGCATGCCGCCGAGCAGGAGCGCCCGGACGTGAAGGCGCGCCGGCTGGCCTGGCTCAAAGCGCAGCCCGAGCTCGATCCGGCGCGGCTCGTCTTCATCGACGAGACCGGCGCCAGCGCCAGGATGGCGCGCCTGCGCGGGCGGGCGCCCCGCGGCGCGCGCTGCAAGGCGGCGATCCCGCACGGCCACTGGAAGACCACCACGCTCGTCGCCGCCCTGCGCCTCGAAGGCATGACCGCCCCCATGGTGATCGACGGCGCGATGAACGGCGAGGCCTTTCGCGCCTGGGTCCGCCACATGCTCGCCCCGAGCCTCGGCGCCGGGGACATCGTCGTCATGGACAACCTGCCGGCGCACAAGGTCGGCGGCGTCCGCGAGGCGATCGAGGCGAGGGGCGCACGGCTCCTCTACCTTCCGCCCTATTCTCCGGACTTCAATCCGATCGAGCAGGCATTCGCCAAGCTCAAGGCCTTGCTCCGCAAGGCTGCCGCCCGAACCCTCGAAGCTCTCGAAACCGCCATCGCCGCTGCCCTCGACGCCTTCGCCCCAGACGAATGCGCCAACTACTTCACCGCCTCGGGCTACGAACCGGAATGATCGGAATCTGCTCTAGCACCGCGTCGGGGTCGCCGCGCCGGCGCGCAGGCGGTGGAACTCGGCACGAATCGTCGGCATCACGTCGCCGCCGGTGGTCGGGTTGACGTAGCGCACCGCGGCGTGGCCCTGCTCGACGGTCGCGGGCTGGCCCTCGTCCTCGAGCAGCAGCTGCTCGGTCAGCGCGCGGTCCGTGTACTCCCAGCGGTAGGCGCCGATCGGGGACGACACCCGTGTCCTGGAGGCCGGAGAGCGGGCGCAGGCCGGGGTGGCACCAGAGCCGCTCGGACCGCGAGAAGTTCGGGGTGGCGTAGTCGGTGACGCGCTCGGCGCCGAACTCGAAGAAGCCGACGTCGTTCTGCCAGGAGAACGGGATGTCGAGCCCGTCGATCCAGGCCATCGGCTCGTCGGTGTCGTTGTGGTGGCCGTGGAAGTTCCAGCCGGGGGTCAGCAGGAAGTCGCCGCGGCTCATCCGCACCGGGTCGCCGTTCACGACCGTCCAGACGCCCTCGCCCTCGACGACGAAGCGGAAGGCGTTCTGGCTGTGGCGGTGCTCCGGCGCGGTCTCCCGCGGGCCGAGGTACTGGATCGCCGCCCAGAGCGTCGGCGTGATGTACGCCTTGCCGCCGAGGCCGGGATTGGCGAGGCCGATCGCCCGGCGCTCGCCGCCGCGCCCGACCGGAACGAGGCGGCCGGATTCCTCGGCGAGCGGCAGCAGCTTCGCCCACTTCCACACGTGCGGCACCGCCTGCGGCTTGGGATGCACCGGCATCAGGTCGCCGATCTGGGTCCAGAGCGGCATCAGGTGCTCGGCCTCGAAGCCCGCATAGAGCGCCCGCAAGGCGGGGCTGTCCTCGGGCTGCATGGCGTCGTGGCTGTCGGCCTGGTCGAGGGTGGTCATGCGTCTCTCTCCTGCATCACGATCACGGGCTTCACGACGCGCCCCGCCTCCATGTCCTCGATGGCGCGGTTGATCTCGGCGAGCGGGTAGGTGCGGACGAGCTTATCGATGGGGAAGCCGCCGCGACGGTGCAGCTCGATGAGCTTCGGCACGAAGTCCTTGGGGCGGCTGTCTCCCTGGAGGATGCCGCGGACGGTGCGTCCGAAGAGCAGGTGGGTCATGTCGAGGGGAACCTCGGTGCCGAGGGGCGAGCCGCCGATCAGCCCGGCGACGCCGCGGGGGGCGAGGATGTCGACGGCGGCGCGCAGCACCTGCGGGCGGTCGGTGGTGTCGAGGCAGATGTCGGCCCCGCCCCCGAGCTTGCCGCGCAGCGCCTCGGCGCTCGCCTCGGCCGGGGTCAGGGCCTCGTCGGCGCCGAAGTCGAGCGCGAGCGTATGGCGGCCCGCGTTGGGATCGACGGCGATGATGCGCCCGGCGCCGTCGGAGCGGGCGGCGGCGATGGCGGCGAGGCCGACGTTGCCGACGCCGAAGACCATGACACCGGCGCCGAAACGAGGGCGCAGCGTGTTGAGGATGGCGCCGGCCCCGGTCTGGAAGCCGCAGCCGAGCGGGGCGAAGAGCGCGAGATCGGTGTCGGCCGGCACGCGGACGACGTTCGACTCGAGCGCGACTGCGTGGGTCGCGAAGGCTGACTGCTGGAAGAAGGCGCCATGCACCGGCTCGGGCTCGCGCGCGCCCTCGGGCCAGTCGAGGGCCGAGGGGGTGGTCCACTGGCCGTCGCGGTAGCGATAGCCGGAGAAGTTCATCTCCATGTGGCGCCAGCAACAGGCGGTCTCGCCCGCGTCGCAGCTCGGGCACTGGCCGCAGGCGGCGTAGGACATGAGCACCTTGTCGCCGACGGCGACGCTGCGCCATCGCCGACGGCGCGGACCACCCCGGCGCCTTCGTGTCCGAGGACGACCGGCAGCGGCGTCGGATAGCCGCCGTCGCGGATCATCAGGTCGGTGTGGCAGATGCCGCACGCCTCGATCTCGACCAGCACCTCGCCCGCCTCGCGCGGGTTGAGGCGCAGGGCCTCGATCGCGAAGGCGCCGCCCCGTTCGCGAAGGACGGCGGCCTTGATGTCGATGGAAGTCATCGCGGTCCTCATACGGTCCCCGCGTGATTGACTCGGGTGTCTGGGATTCCCGGGAGGAATCGAGAGGTTATGCTGCCTGCAACCAAGAAGAGGGGGCAGGCATGGCGCATGTTGCGGGGCACCTCGGCCTCGATGAGTTGCAGGCGGGATATCGCGGGAGCGGCGACGCGACCCTGGCGCGGCACTATCAGGTTATCTGGCTTCTGGCGGAGGGGAGGACCTGTGCCGAGGTCGCTGGTCTGACGAGCTTCGCGCTGCGCTGGGTCGAGCAGTTGCTGGAGCGCTACAACGCCTTCGGTCCGGGAGCCTCGGCGACCGGCGGCGCGGAAACGGCGCGGCGCCGACGGTGCTGACGCCGGCGATGCTGGCAGCGGTGCGGGAGCGGGTGCGGCGCCCGCCCGATGACGGCGGGGTCTGGACGGCGAAGAAGGTGGCGCTGTTCATGGCGGCCGAGCTCGGGCGCCGGTCGCCGAGCAACGCGGCTGGGAGGCGCTCCGCGCGATCGGCTGGACGATCCAGAGCCCGCGGCCGCAGCACGCGGAAGCCGCGACGCCCGAGGAGCAGGCGGCGTTCAAAAAAAGCTTGCCGACGTCGTCGCGGAGGAAGCGGAGCGCCATCCCGGCGCAACGGTCGAGACCTTCGCCACCGACGAGCACCGGATCGGCCTGAAGCCGATCCTCCGCCGGGTCTGGGCGCCGAAGGGCCAGCGCCCGATCGCCCGCGGCCACCACCGCTTCGAGTGGTTCTACGTCACCGCCTTCGTCTCCCCGGCCACCGGCGAGAGCTTCTGGTATCTCTCCACCGGCGTTAGCAAGGAGCTCTTCGAGAGCACGCTCGCCCTCTTCGCGCGCGAGGCCGGCGCCGGGCGCGACCGGATCATCGTCCTCGTCCTCGACGGCGCCGGATACCACACCCTGCCGCTCGCCGTGCCCGAGGGCATCCGGCTCGTCTTCCTGCCGCCCTACACCCCCGAGCTGCAGCCAGCCGAGACCCTCTGGGTCCATGTCGACGAGTCCATCGTCAACCGGCACTTCGCGACGATTGCCGACCTCGACGCCGCCGTCGCCGACAGATGCGTGGCTCTGGCCAACGACCGCCACCTTATCCGAGGTCAGGCCGGATTCCACTGGTGGCCAAAACGAACCAACCCGATCTAATCACACGGAAACCGTATCAGAACGGATATCCGGGGATATCTGCACTCACCGTCACCCACTGCCACTGGCTGTATTCGTCGGCCATCGATGGCCCGCCGGAGCGGGCGCCGTTGCCGGAGGCGCCCATGCCGCCGATCGGGCCGAAGACCTCGTGCACCAAAGTCTGGTCGTTGACGTGGACGATGCCGGTCCTGACCCGGTCGGCGATCCGCGCGGCGCGGGCGAGGTCGGCGGTGAAGATCGAGGTGGCGAGGCCGTATTCCACCGCGTTCGCGAGCTCGATCGCCTCGTCCTCGGTGGCGAAGGTCGTGATCGGCGCGACCGGGCCGAAGATCTCCTCCTTGAAGAGCGGCATGTCGCGGGTCACGCCCTTGACGACCGCCGGCTTGAACATCGTGCCGTCGCGGCCGCCGGCGACGACCGCCTCGGCGCCCATCGCGAGGGTGCGGTCGTAGATGTCCTGCGCCCGCGCCGCCTGGGTCTCGTTGACGATCGGGCCGAGGTGGACCTGCTCGGTCGCCGGGTTGCCGACGTGGAGGGCCGCCGCCTTCTCGCCAAGGATGCGGGCGTAGTCGCCGGCGACGCTCTCGTGGACGAGATGGCGGCCGATGGTGAAGCAGATCTGCCCCTGGTGGAAGAAGGCGCCGAAGGCGGCGGCCGAGCCGACCTTCGCCGCAATTGGGACTTCGCGCTGCGGCTGCCGAAAGGGCTCTGCGTCGGGAGCAGGTTCCGAGACGCCCAATCGGTCATAGTCTCGGCCACCGCGGCCCACGCAGAGTTAGGAGGCGCTGGCAGCGGCTATAAAGAATGACTATGGCGGCAGACCACTGTTGTGTTGGCGAGCGCCGCCACGGCAAGCGTAGGCTCTTCGGAGGGCGATCCATAGTCGCGGATCGAGAAGCCCGCACTTGAGCGTCAAACAGGTGCCTCGCTCAAGCGAGGTCACGACAGACCCAACAGGAGCCGCCATGATTACACCCATCTCGCGTCGCACTGGCCTGATGCTGGGCACGACGATGCTCACCGCGTTGGCGGGCGGGCTGTTCACGTCGCACGCTGCCCTAGCGCAGGACGCCGTCAAGATCGGCATCGTCAGCCCGATGAGCGGCCCGAACGCGCGCTACGGCGCCTTCTCGAACCGCGGCGCCGAGCTGGCGGTGAAGGAGATCAACGCGGCGGGCGGCATCGACGGCCATCAGCTCGAGCTCTACGCCGCCGACAGCCAGGGCACGCCGGTCGAGGGCGTCTCGGCGACGCGGCGGCTGGTCGACCAGGACGGCGTCGGCTTCGTGATCGGCGACGTCTCGAGCTCGGTGACGCTCGCCATGCAGCCGGTCGCCGAGGACGCGGGCGTGCTCCTGCTCAACGCCGCCTCCTCCAACCCGAAGATCACCTACGGCGCCGGCGTCGGCGGCTTCAAGTGGACCTTCCGCAACTATCCGACCGACGAGAACCGCGCCTACGTCGTCACCAAGTACGCGGCCGAGCAGGGGCTGACCAAGTTCGCCGTCCTGTCGGTCGACAGCGACTATGGCCGCGCGGCGATCGAGTTCTCCAAGAAGTACCTGCCCGAGTTCGACGGCGAGATCGTCTCCGAGGACTATTACAAGGAAGGCGAGGTCGACTTCCGCAGCGTGCTGGCGAAGATCCGCGACTCCGGCGCCCAGGCGATCATGATGTACGGCCTCGCCGACACCACGCCGATCGTCGCGCGGCAGATGATCGAGACCGGCATCGCCGGCAAGTTGCCGCTGGTCGGCAACGCCGAGTTCAACACCGAGTCGACGATCAAGGCCGCGCCGCAGGCGCTGGAGGGCGCGATCGAGGCGGCGGCCTGGCTGCCGGCCTGGGACTCCGAGCGCAGCAAGGCCTTCGTCGCCGCCTTCCAGGACGCATACGGCGAGATGCCGAACAACCACGCCTACGTGCACTGGGAGACCATCCACCTCCTCGCCCAGGCGATCGACGAGGCCGACAGCACCGATCAGGCGACGGTCCGCGACGCGCTCGCGAAGATCAAGTACGAGAGCGCCGTCGGCGAGGTCACCTTCGACGACCACAACCAGGCCCGGCTGCCGATGATCCTGCTCAGGGTCGAGAACGGCGAGCCCTCGATCAAGGGCGCCTACACCGCCGAGATCGAGTACCCGACCCAGTAACGTCGCCGCCGCAGGGGGGTAGCCGAAAATGCTGTCGATGATTTCGGAACAGGTCGTCAACGGCCTGGTCACCGGCTCGGTCTACGCGATCGTCGCCGTGGGCATGACGATGATCTTCGGGGTGCTCCGGGCGATCAACTTCGCCCACGGCGAGTACTACATGCTCGGCACCTTCGGGGCCTGGTTCGCGATCGACTATCTCGGCTTCGGCTATCCCGCCTCGATCGTGGTGGGGGTGATCGTGACGGTCGCCATCGCGCTCGTCGTGGGCTGGCTGGTCATGCAGAAGATGGTGGGCGCCCCGGCGGAGGCCGGGGTGCTCGCCACCCTCGGCGTGGCGCTCATCCTGCAGAACGGCGTGATCCTGGTGTTCGGCGGCGGCTACAAGTTCTTCGCCGGCGGCTACATCGAGCCGGTGACGATCCTCGGCTTCACCCTCGCCCAGCAGCGGATCCTGATCCTCGTCGTCTGCATCCTGGTCTTCGTCGGGCTCGAGCTCCTCGTCACCTACAGCCGCTGGGGCAAGGCGATGCGCGCGGTGTCGCAGAACATCGAATGCTGCGACGTCGTCGGCATCGACGTGAAGCGCGTCGTGCTCACCACCTTCCTGCTCGGCTCCGGCCTCGCCGCCCTCTCGGGCGTCCTGACCGCGCCGGTCAACGTCAGCGTCTACGGCGGCATGGGCGAGCTCATCACCTTCAAGACCCTGCCGATCATCATCATGGGCGGCCTCGGCAACGTGCGCGGCACCCTCATCGCCGCGATGATCCTCGGCATCGCCGAGAGCCTCGTCGCCACCTACGTCGGCCTGCAGTTCCGCGACACCGTCGGCTTCGCCACCCTCATCCTCATGCTGATGTGGCGCCCGCACGGCCTCTTCTCGGCGCAGGCGCGGTTCTGACCCCCGCGCCCCTCCCCACGCTCGCACCGGAGGTTTCCCCTTGACCACCGACACCGTCCTCGCGAGGTCCGGTCCCGACCTGCGCCTGCCGCTCGCGATCCTCGCCTGCGCCGTCGCCCTCGCCGCCCCGCTCCTCGTCGGCAACTACGTGCTGCACGCCTGCATCGTGGCGCTGATCTTCCTGCTGCCGGCCCAGGGCCTGAACCTGCTCGTCGGCTATACCGGGCTGCTCTCGCTCGCCCAGGCCGCCTTCTTCGGCATCGGCGCCTACACCGCCGGCCTGATGGCGGTGCACTGGAACACCCCCTTCTACCTCAACTTCCTCGCCGCCGGCCTGGTCTCCGGCGCCATCGCCCTGCCGCTCGGCGTCCCGGCGCTGCGCCTGCGCGCCACCTCCTTCGTGATGTGCACCCTCGGCTTCGTCATCATCGGCCAGGCGATCTCGAAGAACTGGATCAGCGTCACCCGCGGCGACATGGGGCTCTCGAACATCCCCAAGGCCTGGTTCGCCCTCGGCCCCGCCTCCTTCACCGTGCAGGGCACCGTCGGCTTCTACTACCTGGCGCTCGCCTGCGGCCTGATCGGCACGCTCGCCCTCTGGCTCATCGTCCGCTCGCCCGCCGGCCGCAACATGGTGGCGATCCGCGAGAACGAGACGCTGGCGGAAGCGGTCGGCGTGCCCACCTGGCGCTACAAGCTCGTGGTCTTCATGCTCGGCGCGGTCTTCGCCGGCCTCGGCGGCTGCCTCTACGCCCACTACCTGACCGTGGTGAGCCCGCTCACCTTCCAGATGTACTACTCCACGACCATGCTCATCATCGTGCTCGGCGGCGGCGCCGGCACCATCTCCGGCGTCGTCTTCGGCAGCCTGCTCTTCGTCGGCCTGACCGAGGCGCTGCGGGTCGCGCCGGAGCTCAGGATGATCGCCTACGGCTTCTGCCTCCTGGCGCTGGTCTTCTGGTTCCGCCAGGGCTTCGCCCCCTTCCTCACCCGCGCCTGGGCGCTGATCGGAGGCCGGCGATGACCCTCCCCATCCTCGAGATCAGCGGGCTCACCAAGTCCTACGGCGCGGTGGTCGCGGTCAACGACGTCAGCCTGCATGTGCGGCGCGGCGAGATCCTCGGGCTGATCGGGCCGAACGGCTCGGGCAAGTCCACCTTCTTCGACTGCACCACCGGCCTCAACCAGCCGAACGCCGGCAAGGTGACGCTCGACGGCCAGGACATCACCGGCTGGTCGCTCAGCCGCATCGCCCGCGAGGGGCGGATGCTGCGCAGCTTCCAGAAGACCGTGGTCTTCAAGGCGCTCGACGTCGAGGAGAACCTGGTGATCGCCGGGCAGATGTTCACCTTCCCCGACATCCTCTCGACCTTCGGCGTCGGCAAGCGCTCGCACGACCGGATCGAGGCGCTGCGGGTCCGCGCCCGCGAGCTGATCCGCATGGCCGGGCTCTGGGACGTGAAGCACATGCCGGCCGGCAACCTCTCGGGCGGCCAGCAGAAGCTCATCCAGTTCGCCTCGATGCTGATGCCCGAGCCGAAGATCATCCTGCTCGACGAGCCGATGGCCGGGATCAACCCGAAGATCATCGAGCGGGTGATCGACACCATCCGCTACGCCAACACCGAGCTCGGCGTCAGCTTCGTCGTCATCGAGCACAATATCGACGTGGTGACCAGCCTCTGCGAACGTGTCGTCGTCCTCGACCAGGGCCGCAAGCTCGCCGAGGGCACGGCGCAGGAGATCATCGCCAACCCGGCCGTCAGGGAGGCCTATCTCGGTGGATAAGAGCACGCTCGCGATCAAGGAGCTGCGCGCCGGCTACGGCCAGCTCGACATCCTGAACGGCGTCGACCTCGCGATCCCGCCCGGCCAGTTCGTGGCGCTGATGGGCCCGAACGGCGCCGGCAAGTCGACGCTGCTGAAGACCCTCTACGGCATGACGACCGTCAAGGGCGGCACGATCGAGTGGCAGGGCGAGAACATCGCCGGCATGAGGTCGCGGGCGATGCTGGGGCGCGGCATCTCCTTCGTGCCGCAGGGGCGCTGCAACTTCCCGGTGATGACCGTGGACGAGAACCTGCAGATGGCCGCCTACACGCTGCGCGACGACAAGGTCGCGAGCGAGCGGGAATATGTCTACGACCTCTTCCCGATCCTGAAGAAGCGCCGCTCGACGCTGGCCGGCAACATGTCGGGCGGAGAGCAGCAGCTCCTCGAGGTGGCGATGGCGGTGCTGCAGCGGCCGAAGGTGCTGCTGGTGGACGAGCCCTCGGTCGGCCTGTCGCCGACGGCGATCCATACCGTCTTCGAGGAGCTGCTGCGGCTGCACGCCAGCGGCCTGACGATCCTCCTCGTCGAGCAGAACACCAAGAAGGCGATGGAGGTGGCCGAGCGCGCCGTCATCCTCCGCCTCGGCAAGGTGATCTGGGACGGCAAGCCGGCCGACATCACCCACGACGAGCTCGGCGAGCTGTTCCTGACCGGCAAGATGCGCGGCGAGGCCGAGGCCGCCCATTGAACGCTTCGGAGAAAGAGATGACCGCCTTCCAGCCTTCCGCCCGCGTCAACCGCATCAAGGTCTCGCCGACCACCGCCGCGGCCGCCCGCGCCCGCGATCTGAAGGCGGCGGGCCACGACATCGTCGACATGACCGTCGGCGAGCCGGACTTCGACACGCCGGACAGCGTCAAGGCGGCGGCTCATGCGGCGATCGGCCGGGGCGAGACCAAGTATACCGCGGTCAACGGCACGCCGGCGCTGCGCAAGGCGATCATCGGCGACTTCCGGCGGCGGCTCGGCCTCGACTATGCCGACAACGAGATCGCGGTCGGCGGCGGCGGCAAGCAGGTGCTGTTCCTGGCGCTGATGGCCGGCGTCGACACCGGCGACGAGGTCGTCATCCCCGCGCCCTACTGGGTCAGCTACCCCGACATGGTGCTCGCCAACGACGGCACGCCGGTGATCGTCGAATGCCCGGAGGCCGGCGGCTTCAAGCTCACCCCCGAGCGGCTGGAGGCGGCGATCACCGAGCGCACCCGCTGGCTGGTGCTCAACAGCCCGTCGAACCCGACCGGCGTCGCCTACGGCCGCAAGGAGCTGGAGGCGCTCGGCGCCGTGCTGCTGCGCCACCCGCAGGTCTGGGTGCTTTCCGACGACATCTACGACCAGATCTGGTTCCGCGATGAGCCCGCCACGACGCTCGCCGCCGCCGTCCCGGCGCTCAGGGACCGCACCCTCGTCGTCAACGGCGTCTCCAAGGCGCACGCGATGACCGGCTGGCGGATAGGCTACGCCGGCGGCCCGGCGGCGCTGATCGCGGCGATCAACAAGCTCCAGTCGCAGATCTCCTCCTGCCCCTCCTCGGTCAGCCAGGCGGCCGCGGCGGACGCCCTCTCCGGCAACCAGGGCTTCGTCGCCGAGAGCGTCGCGGTCTACCGCGAGCGCCGCGACTATGCCGTCAAGCGGCTGAACGCCATCCCGGGCCTGCATTGCATCACCCCGGACGGCGCCTTCTACCTCTTCCCGAGCTGCGTCGGGGTGATCGGCAAGCGCACCCCGGCGGGCAAGCCGATCGAGACCGACCAGGACTTCGTGCTCTACCTGCTCGACTCGGTCGGCGTCGCCGGGGTCCAGGGCTCGGCCTACGGCCTCTCGCCCTACTTCCGGCTCTCCACCGCCTCGTCGCTCGACACCATCCGCGAGGGCTGCGACCGCATCGAGCGCGCGGTGGCCGCGCTCGTCTGAACGCTTGCGCCGCGCCTGAAAAAGCGGGAGCCTGCCCGGGATCCGGGTGGGCGGCGTGAGCGTAGATTTCCGCAAGTTGAAGAGCTTCGTGAAGATCGTGGACGCGGGCAGCGTCTCGCGGGCCTCCGCCATCCTCAACATCGCCCAGCCGGCGCTGTCGCAGCAGATCGCCGGGCTGGAGGCGCATTTCGGCCACAAGCTGCTGCTCCGCTCGAACACCGGCATCACGCCGACCGAGGCCGGGCTGATCCTCTACCGCCACGCCCAGCTGATGCTGCGCCAGATCGATCAGGCGCAGATCGACATGAACCTCGCCGCCGGCTCGATCGCCGGGCGGGTGTCGATCGGCCTCGCCACCTACTCGACGACCAGCGCCCTCTCGATCCCCTTCCTCAAGGAGATGCGCCGCCGGCACCCCGACATCGTCGTCCACGTCAACGACAGCTTCGGCCATGTGCTGAGCGAGCTGATCATGACCGGCAAGATGGACATGGCGCTGATCTATGGCGAGGGGCCGATCAAGGGCGTCACCCTGCAGCCGCTCTTCCGCGAGGAGATGTTCCTCGTCTCGCCCGCCGGCCTGCGGTTCGACGCACCGGACGAGGCGGCGCTGCCGCTCGCCTCGCTCGGCGGCGTCGACCTGCTGCTGCCCGGCCGCGGGCACTTCCTGCGGCAGCTGATCGAGGCCTCTTTCGCCCGCGCCCGGGTGACGCCGAAGGTCGCGGCCGAGATCGAGTCGGTCTCCGCGCTCACCGCCGCGGTCTCCGGCGGCCTCGGCTCCACCATCCTCCCCGCCTCCGTGGCCGGGGTCCCGGCCGCGGGCGGCGCCTTCGTCCTGCGCCGGCTCGTCCGCCCGGCCATCGAGGCGACGGTGTCGCTGTGCGTCTCCGACCACCTGCCCCTGTCCGAACCGGCCCTCGCCGCACGCGCGGTTCTCCTCGACACGGTCCATACCGCCGTGCGCGTCGAGACCCCGGGCCTTCGCACCGCCTGACGCTGGAGCGCGACCCCATACGCAAACCCTATGGCGGCAGACCGGGGTTGTTTTGGCCAGAGCAGAGGCGGAGCCGTAGCTTCCGGGCAAGGCGGGGGCGCGAGCCGTCCCCGCACTTCAGCCAGAGGACGAGATGGCCAAGCTCGCATTCGACACCGGCGGAACCTTCACCGACTTCGCGCTCCTCGACGACCGCGGCGAGCTGCACCTGCACAAGGTGCTGAGCACGCCCCTGAACCCCGCCGAGGCCGTCGTCCAGGGCGTCGGCGAGCTGCTCGACGCGCATGGCGCCGACATCGACCTCGACGCGCTCCAGGTGCTCGGCGCGACCACGGTCGTCACCAACGCGGTGCTGGAGCGCAAGGGCGTCGAGACCGGCTTCGTCACCACCGCCGGCTTCCAGGACATGCTGAGGATCCGCAACGAGGGCCGCTACGACCTCTACGACCTCAACATCAAGTACCCCGACCCGCTCGTCACCCGCGCCAACAGCTTCGGCGCCGAGGAGCGGGTGGCGGCGGACGGCGAGATCGTCACCGAGCTGAACGAGGACGCCGTGCGCGAGATCGCCGGCGAGCTCCGCGACCGCGGCATCCGCTCCGTCGCCGTCTGCCTGCTCCACGCCTACAAGTACCCGAGCCATGAAAAGCGCATCGCCGCGCTGCTCCGCGAGGAAGCGCCCGACATCTTCGTCTCGCTCTCCTCCGACGTCTGCCCCGAGGTCCGCGAGTTCGATCGCGCCTCGACCACCGTCATCAATGCCTATACCCGCCCGCAGATGGCGGGACACGTCGCACATCTCGAAAGCGAGTTCGCGAACAAGGGCATCCGCCGCCAGGTCCTCTGGATGACCTCGGCCGGCGGCCTCGTCCCCAGCCGCCGCGCCGCCGAGCTGCCGGTCCGCCTGATCGAATCCGGCCCCGCCGCCGGCGCCGTCGCCGCCGCCGAGTTCGGCCGCATCGCCGGCGAGGAGAGCGTCCTCTCCTTCGACATGGGCGGCACCACCGCCAAGCTCTGCCTGATCCCGCACGGCGAGCCCACGGTCGGCACCGACCTCGAGGTCGCCCACTACCAGCGCTTCCGTCGGGGCTCGGGCTTCCCGCTGAAGATCCAGTCGATCCGCATGATCGAGATCGGCGCCGGCGGCGGCTCGATCGCCGCCAAGAACCCGCTCGGCCTGCTCGACGTCGGCCCGCGCTCGGCGGGCGCGTTGCCCGGGCCCGCCGCCTACGGGCGCGGCGGCACGGAGCCGACCGTGACCGACGCCGACATCCTGCTCGGCTACATGGGCACCGACAACTTCGTCGGCGGCGCCTTCAAGGTGTCGAAAGCGGCGGCCGAGGCTGCGGTGGAAAGGCTCGCCGCCGCTCTCGGCGTCAGCGTCGAGCGCTGCGCCTGGGGCATCCACGACCTCGTCAACGAGTCGATGGCCAAGGCCGCGGCCGTGCACGCCACCGACCTCGGGGTCGACCCGCGCAGCCTGCCGATGGTCGCCTTCGGCGGCGCCGGCCCGGTGCATGCCTACGGCATCGCCCGCAAGCTCGGCATCAAGCGCATCATCTGCCCGACCGGCGCCGGCGTCACCTCGGCGATCGGCCTCCTGATCGCGCCCGTTGCCGTCGATCTCTCGGCGAGCCACGTCATGGCGGTGGACGCCTGGGACTTCGACGCCATGGACCGGCTGCTCGACGGCCTCGCGGTCCAGGGCGCCGAGGTGGTGAAGGCCGCCGGCGTCGCCGAGGCGACGATCGCCAACCGCTTCACCGTCGACATGCGCCACATCGGCCAGGGCCACGAGATCACCGTCGCGCTTCCCGACCGCGGCCTCGACCACGAGACGTTCCTGAAGCAGCTCCTCGACAACTTCTACACCCTCTACCGCGAGCTCTTCGGCCGCACCGTGCAGAACTCGGGCGTCGAGGTCATCACCTGGCGCCTGCGCGCCGGCGGCGAGAAGGACCAGGTCACCCGCCCCCACGCCACCACCACCGGCGAGGCGCTGAAGGGCCACCGCCAGGTCTACTTCCACGAGCTCGGCCAGGCGGTCGAGACCCCGATCTACGACCACTACCGCCTGCCCGTCGACGCGCCCCTGGAAGGGCCGGCCATCGTCGAGCAGCGCGAGTCGACGGCCGTCGTCGGGCCGCACGGCACGGCGCACGTCGACGCCCGCGGCAACCTCGTCATCAACATCCGCTGAGGGACCCGAGCCCATGTCGACCACGAACGCGCCGGACTTCGACGATCCCATCAACCTCCAGGTGATGTGGAACCGGCTGATCTTCATCGCCGACCAGGCGGACACCGTGCTCGGCCGCACCGCCTTCTCGCCGATCGTACGCGAGAACCACGACTACGTCACCGTGCTCCTCGACAGCCGCGGCCGGGCGCTCGCCCAATGCACCTGGTCGATCCCCGTCTTCATCAGCTCGCTGCCCGCCGCGGCGCAGCAGCACTTCCTGCCGAAGTTCCCGCCCGAGACGCTCGCGGAGGGCGACGTCCTCGCCACCAACGACCCGGAGATCGGCACCGGCCACCTGCCGGACGTCACCATGATCACGCCGATCTTCAAGAAGGGCCGCGTCGTCGCCTATGCCGGCTCGATCGCCCACCTGCCCGACATCGGCGGCGCGCCGCTGCACTCCGAGGCCAGCGACATCTTCGAGGAGGGCATCCGCTTCCCGATCGTCAAGCTGCACAAGGCCGGCGTCCCCAACCAGGACGTGCTCGATATCATCGCCGCCTCCGTGCGCCTGCCGACCGAGGTGCAGGGCGACCTCGACTCGATGGTCGCCGCCAACGCCGTCATGTCCCGCGAGCTCCTGAAGTTCCTCGACGAGTACGGCCTCGACGACGTCGACGGCCTCGCCCGGGCGATCCACTCCCGCTCCGAGGCGCAGACCCGCAGGGCGATCGGCAGCTGGCCGAACGGCAGCTATTCCGCCGAAGTCCTGCTCGACGGCTACCACGAGGACGTGAAGCTGAAGGCGACCGTCGAGGTCCGCGACGACTCGATCCATGTCGACTACGCCGGCTCCTCGCCGCAGGTGCTGCACTCGATCAACTGCCGCACCAACTACCGCTACGCCCACACCGTCTACGCGCTGAAGTGCCTGCTCGACCCGGACACGCCGAACAACGAGGGCTGCATCGTCCCCTTCACCGACGACGCGCCGCTCGGCTCGATCCTGAACCCGGAGCCCTGGACGGCGGGCAACTCGCGCAACCTGATCGGCCACGTCATCCCCTCGCTGATCTTCCGCGCCCTCGAGGGCGTCGTCCCCGACAAGGTGATGGGCGACTCCGGCGGCGCGCCGATCTGGGCGGCGAACTGCGTCGGCCAGCGCGACGACGGCAGCCAGTACGGCTCGGTGCAGAACTTCCACGGCGGCCAGGGCGCCCGCGCCGAGCTCGACGGCCTCGACACCCTGAGCTTCCCCTCGAACTGCAAGGTGACGGCGATCGAGATGTTCGAGATCGCCGTCCCGGTCCTCACCGAGCGCAAGGAGCTGATCCCCGACTCCGGCGGCCCCGGCAAGCACCGCGGCGGCCTCGGCCAGCGCGCCGTGCTGCGCAACCGCGGCAAGGCGCCGATGAGCGTCTATCTCGCCTCCGAGCGGGTGCGCCATCCCTGCTTCGGCGTCGTCGAGGGCGGCTCCGGCGCCCCGGGCCGGGTCGAGAAGAACGGCGCGCCGCAGTTCCCCAAGGGCAAGATCGTGCTGCGCACCGGCGACCGGCTCAAGGTCGAGACCCCCGGCGGCGGCGGCTGGGGCCGCGCCGCCGAGCGCCCGGCCGAGCTCATCGCCGCTGACCTCGCCGATGGCCTCATCACCGAGCGCGCCGCGCGCGAGGTCTACGGCTGGAAGGAGGCGGCGGAATGACCGGCCGCCTCGCCGGCAAGGTCGCGCTCGTCACCGGCGCCGGCTCCGGCATCGGCCGCGAGACCGCGGCGCTCCTCGCCGAGGACGGCGCCACCGTCGTCCTCGCCGGCCGCCGCCTCGCGCCCCTCGCCGAGGCCGCCGCGGCGATCGAGGCCGCCGGCGGCCGCACCGTCGCCCGCGCGCTCGACATCGCCAGCCGTGAGGAGATCGTCGCCCTCGCCGCCGAGGTGGCAACCAGCGTTGGCCCGGTCGACATCCTCGTCAACAACGCCGGCAGCGCCTCGAAGGTGCTGAACCCGTTGTTCCTCTCCGAGGAGGAGTGGAACGCGACGGTCGACGTCAACCTGACCGCCGTCTTCAACCTCACCCAGGCCGTGCTGCCGGCGATGCTCGCCAAGGGTGAGGGCACGATCATCACCATCTCCTCGCTTGCCGTCGTCAACCCGAACCTGCTCGGCGGCGCCGCCTACGGCGCGGCGAAGGCGGGGGTGAAGAACTTCATGACCTTCCTGCACAACACCTTCCGCAACCAGGGCATCCGCGCCACCACCATCCTGCCCGGCGAGACCGACACGCCGATCATGGACAACCGCGCCCGGCCGCCGCTCGCCAGCGAGCGCGCGGTGATGATGCGCCCCGCCGACGTCGCCCGCGCCGTGCACCTCTGCGCCAGCTTGCCGCCCGGCGCCGTCGTCCCCGAGCTCTCGATCTGCCCGACCTTCATGCGCGACACCTCCGCCGACCTCGACGTCGCCCGCCGGGTCGGCGCCCCCGCCGACACGCCCGATCTGCCGAAGAAGGAAGCCACCCGATGATGGGAGCGAAGCTCCGTAACCGCCTCGCCGCCGGCGAGGCGGTTACCATGTTCAACACCCACCACCTCTCCTCCGGCCTCGCCGTGCGCCTCGTCGAGCTCGGCGCCGACGCGATCTTCCTCGACTGCGAGCACGGCACCTGGGGCTTCGAGGACATCCGCGTCACCGCCCAGGCGATCCGCGGCGCCGGCGGCGCCGGCATCGTCCGCCCGCAGTCGCACGAGCGTCCGCTCCTCATCCGCTACCTCAACGCCGGCGCCGACGGGCTGATGGTGCCGATGGTCGACACCGCCGCTCAGGCGCGCGCCATCGTCGACGCAGTGCGCTACGCCCTGCCCACGAACCACGAGGATCGGCTCGTGGTCGCGATGATCGAGACGGTCGGCGCGATCGACGACCTCGAAGCGATGCTCGCGGTCGACGGCGTCGACGTCTTCTTCATCGGGCCCGGCGATCTCTCCCAGGACATGGGCCACCCGCCGGCGCCGCCTTTCGGCGAGCCGCGCCCGGCGCCAGTGATCGCCAAGGTCGGCGAGGCCGTCGCGAAGATCTGCGCCGCCGGTCGCGTCGCCGGCACCCTCGTCACCCTCGACGAGATGCCCTACTGGCAGGAGCGCGGCGTGCAGTATTTCTACGTGCACTCCGACCCGTTCCTTCGCCTCGGCATGGACCGGATGAAGGGCATTCTGCGAAGCGTTGCCGTCGCGGCAGAGTAGAGCTGCCATGGCCTTCCCGCTCTTCGACCTCTCCGGCCGCCTCGCGCTCGCGGCCGGCCTCGCCGCGCACGGGGCGACGGTCGTCCTCAACGGCCGCGACGAGGGCAAGCTCGCCGCGGCCGCGGCCGGTCCCGAGCGCCGTCGCGCCGTGTCATGCGGGGGCAGCAGGCTTGCACGCAATCGCCCCCGATGCAGCGCGCACGTCTTGCGTCAGCCCCGCGCCCACGCCGGCCGTCCGCCCGCCGCGTCGCCGGGCTTGCCCGCGCCGTCCCGGCGCCCGCGATTGCCGCTCCGCCGCGAGGTCTTGCCGTCGATGGCGACGAGGGAGGCCTTCTCCGGTCAGATCTCGCGCACGGGGTGGTAGCGGGCCGGCGTGGTTCAGCAGTCCACCCAGACGACGGCGAGGCCGCCCTGGGAGGTCTCCTTGTACTTGTCGGACATGTCCTTGCCGGTGAGGTAGAGCACCTCGACCACCTGGTCGAAGGTGGGGCGCTTGGGCTCGTCGCCCTTGAGCATGGAGAGGCGCACCGCGTTGATCGCCTTGTTGGCTGCGAGCGCGTTGCGGGCGATGCAGGGGATCTGCACCAGCCCCTTCACCGGGTCGCAGGTCAGCCCGAGGTTGTGCTCCAGCGCCATGGCGCCGGCGTTGAGCACCACCGTGGTGTTGGCGCCTAGCACATGCGCGAGGCCGGTGGCGGCCATGAGGCTGGCCGAGCCCACCTCGCCCTGGCAGCCGACCTCGGCGCCGGAGAAGGAGGCGTTGATCTTCACCGGGATCGAGCAGCCGGCGGAGACCAGCAGGAAGTCGATCACCTTGTCGTCGTTCGCCGAAGGCGCGAACTTCTTGTAGGCCTGAAGCACCGCCGGCACGATGCCCGAGGCGCCCATGGTGGGGGCGGTCACCACCTGGCCGAGGCAGGCGTTCACCTCCATCACCGCCAGCGCATAGGCGTTCACGTAGTCCGAGAGCTGGAAGAGGTCGGCGCCCGGGGTGTTGCCCGCCTCGAGCTGGGCGTGGATCTGGCCGGCGTGGCGCTTGACGCCGAGACCACCGGGGATCTCGCCGGGCTCGGCGGCGATGCCGTCCAGCACCGACTTCTCCATGACGGCCGCGATTTCCAGTAGGCCGTCGCGCACCTCCTTCTCGGAGCGCCAGGCGAGCTCGTTCGTCATCACCACCTGGGCTATGGTCTTGCCCTCGCGCTCGCAGATCGCGGCGAGCTCGGCGCCGGTGGTGTAGGGCAGGGGCTTCTTGTCGCCCACCGCGTCCTTCGGGTTCAGCGAGTCGTGCTCGCAGATCACGAAGCCGCCGCCGATCGAGAAGTAGAGACCGCGCTTGAGCTCGGCGCCGCCGGCGTCGAGCGCCCGGAAGGCGAGGCCGTTCGGATGGGTGTCGTAGGTCTTCTCGCCGTGCCAGTGGATGTCGCGGGCCGGATCGAAGGGGACGAACTTGCGGCCGCCGAAATGCAGGGTCTTCTCCGCCTCGATGCGCGCCTGCTTGGCGGGGATGGTGGCGCTGTCGAGGGTCGCGGGCGCGTTGCCCTCCAGGCCGAGCATGCTGGCGAGGTCGGTGAAATGGCCCTTGCCGGTCAGCGCCATCGATCCGTAGAGCTCGATCTCGGCCTTCGCGGCGCGCTCGAACAGCCCCTCGGCGTCCAGCTCCTTCAGGAAGCGCTCGGCGGCCACCATCGGTCCGAACGTATGCGAGCTGGAGGGGCCGACGCCGATCTTGTAGATGTCGAAGACGCTGATTGCCATGGTGTCCTCCCTGGCGGCGCGCTGCCGGCGCCCTGGCTTGGTCAGTAGACGGTGAGGCCGCGGGCGCGGAACTGCCCGCGCACCCGCTCGGCGAGCTCGGGGCTGGGCGGCTCGGTCTCGGCGAGGGGGTAGGGGATGCCGAGCTTGCGGTACTTCTCCTTGCCCATCTGGTGGAAGCGCAGCACCTCCACCCGCTCCAGCGTCGGCAGGCCGGCGCAGATCTCGGCGACGCGCGCGACGTTCTCCTCGGCGTCGGTCAGGCCCGGCGCCAGCACGAAGCGCACCCAGAGCGGGCGGCCGAGGTCGGTGAGGCGCCGGGCGTAGTCGAGCGTCGGCTGCAGGGGATGGCCGGTGACGCGCTCGTAGGTCTCGGGATCGCCCGACTTGATGTCGAGCAGGTGCAGGTCGATGTTGGCGAGATCGGCATCCGAGAGATTGGTGCCGAGCCGCCCCGAGGTGTCGAGGCAGGTGTGCATGCCGAGCGCCTTGGCCTCGCGCATGATGGCGGAGACGAGCTTCGGCTGCATCGCCGGCTCGCCGCCCGAGATGGTCAGCCCGCCGCCGGAGATCCGCAGCACCTCGGTGTACTTGCCGATCTGGTACATGATCCGCGACAGCGGGTACTTGGCGCCGTTGTGCTTGTGCCAGGTGTCGGGGTTGTGACAGTACTGGCAGCGCATCGGGCAGCCGGTGAGGAACAGCACGAAACGGATGCCCGGCCCGTCCACGGTGCTGCCGACCTCGATGGAATGGACGTAGCCGACGAGCTCGTCCGCGGGCGCCTCGGCCAGATCCTCGGCATAGACCGCGTGATAGGATGCCGCCCGCTTGCGCTCGGCGGCCCCCTCGTGCGTGAGATGGAACTCGTACCGGCTGCCGACGAGGTTGCTGGACATGGGCTACATGGACCCGTGGAAGGTGCGGTTCAGCACGTCGAGCTGCTGCTCGCGGGTGAGCTTGACGAAGTTCACCGCATAGCCCGAGACGCGGATCGTCAGCTGCGGGTAGTTCTCGGGATGCTCCACGGCGTCGAGCAGCGTCTCGCGGTTGAGCACGTTGAGGTTGGCGTGGAAGCCGTTCGACGAGAAATAGGCGTCGAGCCCGCCGACGCCGCGGTCGATCCGGTCCTGGTCGCTGCCGAGCGAGGTCGGCACCACCGAGATCGTCAGCGAGATCCCGTCCTCGGCCTCGTCGTAGGGGAGCTTCGCCACCGACATCATCGCCGCGAGCGCGCCGTGGGTGTCCGCGCCGTTCGACGGGTTGGCGCCCGGAGCGAAGGGCACGCCGGCCTTGCGGCCGTCCGGCGAGTTGCCGGTCTGCTTGCCGTAGACCACGTTCGAGGTGATGGTCAGGATCGACTGGGTGTGCCGCGCGTCGCGGTAGGTCTCGTAGTGGCGGATCTTGGCCATGAACGAGCGGACCAGATCCACCGCGATCGCATCCGCCCGCTCGTCGTTGTTGCCGTATTTCGGGAAGTCGCCCTCGATCGTGTAGTCGACGATCAGGCCGGTCTCGTCGCGCACCGGCCGGACCGTGGCGTATTTGATCGCGGAAAGGCTGTCGGCGGTATGCGACAGGCCGGCGATGCCGCAGGCGAGCGTCCGCAGGATGTCGCGGTCGTGCAGCGCCATCAGGACCGACTCGTAGCAGTACTTGTCGTGCATGTAGTGGATGATGTTGAGCGCGTTGACATAGGTCCGCGCTAGCCACTCGCTCACGATCTCGAAGCGCGCCATCACCTCATCGTAGTCGAGCACGTCGCCGGTGACCGGCGCCAGCGGCGGGCCGACCTGCTCGCCCGACATCTCGTCGCGGCCGCCGTTGATCGCGTAGAGCAGCGACTTCAAGAGGTTCACCCGGGCGCCGAAGAACTGCATCTGCTTGCCGACCGCCATGCCCGAGACGCAGCAGGCGATGGCGGCGTCGTCGCCCCATTTCGGCCGCATCTGGTCGTCGCACATGTACTGGATCGAGCTGGTCTCGATCGAGCAGCGGATCGCGAACTCCTTGAACCCCCTCGGCAGCCGCGGCGACCAGCCGACGGTGAGGTTGGGCTCGGGGGCCGGGCCCAGGGTGAAGAGCGTGTTGAGGATGCGGAAGCTGGTCTTGGTGACCAGCGTGCGGCCGTCCTGGCCCATGCCGCCGATATACTCGGTCACCCAGGTCGGATCGCCGGAGAAGAGGTTGTTGTAGTCGGGCGTGCGCAGGAAGCGGATGATGCGGAACTTGATGACCAGATCGTCGATCAGCTCCTGCGCCTCGCTCTCGGTCAGCCGGCCGTCGCGGATGTCGCGATCGAGGAAGATGTCGAGGAAGCTCGAGATGCGGCCCACCGACATCGCCGCGCCGTTCTGCTCCTTGGTGGCGGCGAGATAGGCGAAATAGGTCCACTGCACCGCCTCGCGCCCCGTCGTGGCCGGGCCGGAGATGTCGTAGCCGTAGAGGGCCGCCATCTCCTTGAGCTGCTTCAGCGAGCGGATCTGCTCGGAGAGCTCCTCGCGCAGGCGGATGACCTCCTCGGTCGAATGGCGGTCGTCGAGCTCGGCCTTCTCGCGGTGCTTGTCCGCGATCAGCCGGTCCATGCCATAGAGGGCGACGCGGCGATAGTCGCCGATGATGCGGCCGCGGCCGTAGGCGTCGGGCAGGCCGGTGACGATGCCCGAGCTGCGGCACTTGCGGATCTCGGGGGTGTAGGCGTCGAACACGCCGTCGTTGTGGGTCCGGGTATACTTGGTGAAGATCTTGGCGATCTCGGGGTCGGGCTCGAAGCCGTAGGCCTTGAGGCTCGCCTCCACCACCCGCCAGCCGCCCTTGGGCATGATCGCGCGCTTCAGCGGCGCGTCGGTCTGCAGCCCGACGATCAGCTCCAGATCCTTGTCGATGTAGCCCGGCGCATGGGCGATGATGCTGGAAGGCTCCTGGCTGACCGCCAGCACGCCCTTCTCGCGCTCCTCGATGATCATCGGCATGAGCTTGTCCCAGACCTTGCGCGTGCGCTCGGTCGCCCCGGCCAGGAAGCCCGCGTCGCCCTCGTAGGGGGTGTAGTTGCGCTGGATGAAGTCGCGCACGTTGATGCGCGCCTGCCACGGCCCGGGCCGGAAGCCGCGCCAGGCGTCGGTTTCGGGCCTGTCGATCACGTCCATCTTGGCGGCCATTGCGTGTCCTCCTGGGAGATGTGCTGCGGGACGCCCGCGCTCAGCGCAGGAACATCCGGTATGCGGGGTTGTCGGTTTCCTCGACGAAGGGATAGCCGCGCTCCTCGATGAAGGCACGGAACGCCGGCTCGTCGCCGGGCGGCACCTGCACGCCCATCAGGACGCTCCCGTGGTCCGCCCCGTGGTTGCGGTAGTGGAACAGGCTCACCGTCCAGTCCGAGCGCATCCGGCTGAGGAAGGCGCCGAAGGCGCCGGGCGTCTCGGGGAACTCGAAGCTGTAGAGCTGCTCCTGCCCCGCCGCCGGGCTGCGGCCGCCGGCGAGGTGGCGCAGATGGGTCTTGGCGAGCTCGTTGTCGGAGAGGTCGGTGGTCGCGAAGCCCGCCGCCTCCAGCGCGCCGATCGTCGCGGCCGTGTCCTCGCGCCCGGAGACGTAGATGCCCGCGAACACCTGCGCCGCCTCCGCATCGCCGAGGCGGTAGCCGAACTCGCTGAACCGGTGCTCGCCGATCGTGTCGATCAGCCGGCGCACCGAGCCGGGCGTCCGCGGCACCGTGATCCCGAGCAGCGCCTCGCGATGCTCGCCCGCATAGGACCGCTCCACCACGAAGCCGAGCCGGTCGAAGTTCATGTTGGCGCCGCAGAGCACCGAGACCAGCACCTGATCGCGGATGCCTTCGCGCGCCACATAGTCCTTGGCCGCCGCCACGGTCAGCGCGGCCGAGGGCTCCAGGATGGCGCGGTTCTCGGCGAAGACCTCGCGCATCGCGGTGCACATCGCGTCGGTGTCGATGAGCATGATCTCGTCGATCACCTCTCGCGCGACGCGGAAGGTCTCCTCGCCCACCTGCCGCACCGCCACGCCGTCGGCGAAGAGGCCGACATGCGGCAAGAGCACCCGCTCGCCCGTCTCCAGCGACCGCTTCATCGCGTCCGAGTCCACCGGCTGCACGCCGATGATCCGTGTCTCGGGCCGCAGGCGCTTGAGATAGGCGCCGATGCCGGCGATCATCCCGCCGCCGCCGATGGCGATGAAGACCGCATGGATCGGCTCCTGGCACTGGCGCAGGATCTCCATCCCGATCGTCCCCTGGCCGGCGATCACCTCGGGATCGTCGTAGGGATGCACGAAGCTGAGGCCCTCGGTCTTCTCCAGCTCCAGCGCATGGCCGAGCGAGTCGGTGAAGCTGTCGCCGTACTGGACCACCTCGCCGCCGAGCGCGCGCACCGCGTCGACCTTGATCGCCGGCGTGGACACCGGCATCACGATGACCGCCCGGCAGCCCTTGACCTTGGCGCCATAGGCCACGCCCTGGGCATGGTTGCCCGAGGAGGCGGTGATCACGCCGATCGCCAGCGCCTCGGGCGAGAGGCTGGCGATCTTGTTGAAGGCGCCGCGCATCTTGAAGGAGTTCGTGCGCTGCAGATCCTCGCGCTTGAACAGAAGCGTGTTGCCCAGTCGCTCCGACAGGATCGCCGCCCGATCGAGCGGTGTCTCGACCGCCGCCCCATAGACCCGCGCGTTGAGAATTTTCTCAAGATAGTCGATCGCCATGCGTTTCTTCCCGATACCGGGCGCTTGTCTCGCGCCTCGTCCCTTCTATGTCAGAAGTATATATGTCTCCATGATCACGATATGACGATCACCAATCTGGGTTTTCCATCCAGGGATTGGCCATGACCCAGATCAATTGACGAGATTGAGCGTGTGTCGGGCGATCATCAATTCCTCGTTAGTCGGAATGACCCATGCCGCCACCGCGCTGTCCGCCGTGCTGATGCGCGGCCCGCCGGCGGCGTTCGCCTCGGCGTCGAGCCGCAGCCCGAGCCAGCCCGCGCGCTCCGCGGCCATGGCGCGGATCGCCGCGGAATTCTCGCCGATGCCTGCCGTGAAGACCACCGCGTCGAGGCCGCCCAGCGCCGCCGCCAGCGAGCCGAGCTCGCGGCCGATGCGATAGGCGAAGAGCTCGACGGCCAGTCGCGCCGAGGGTGCGTCGCTCTCCAGGAGCGCCCGCATGTCGCTGGAGACGCCCGACACGCCGAGCAGGCCCGACTCCTTGTAGAGCAGCGCCTCGATCCCGGCCGCGTCCATGCCGAGCTCCTGCATCAGATAGAGCACCACCCCCGGATCCAGCGCCCCCGAGCGGGTGCCCATCGGCAGCCCGTCGAGCGCCGTGAAGCCCATGGTGCTCGCCACGCTGCGCCCCGCGCCCACCGCGCACATGCTGGCACCATTGCCGAGATGCAGCACCACCGTCCTGCCGGCCGCGGCCTTGGGGTCGTGCTCCGGCAGCGCCGAGGCGATGTATTCGTAGGAGAGGCCGTGGAACCCGTAGCGCCGCACGCCGAGATCGGTGATCCGCGCCGGCAGCGCGAAGGCCTGCGACAGCGCCGGGGCGCTAGCGTGGAAGGCGGTGTCGAAGCAGGCCACCTGCGGCAGGTCGCCCCGCCGCTCGGCGATCAGCCGGATCGGCAGCAGGTTGTGCGGCTGGTGCAGCGGCGCCAGCGGCGCCAGCCGCTCCAGCGCCGCCAGCACGCCCGCGTCGACCCGCACCGGCGCGGCATGGTCGGCCCCCCCGTGCACGACCCGGTGGCCGACGCCGATCAGCCGGTCGTCGCCGCCGGCCTGACCCTGCAACCAGCCGAAGAGATGGTCGAGCGCCCCGGCATGGCCCGGCGCCTCGCCCTCCCAAGCATGCTCGGCCAGCGTGCCGCCGGCCGCGTCCCGCGCCCGGAAGCGCGCGGCGCCGTAGAGCTCCTCGATACTGCCGCGAACCGCCACCTCCAGCGCCCCGCCGGCCCGCAGGTAGTATTCGGTGAACTTCAGGCTCGACGAGCCGGCGTTGACGACGAGGATCGCATCGGCCATCTCAGGACGCCACCGGCGCCGTCCGCTGGCGGTAGCTGGCCACCAGCGCCGCCACCGCGCAGGAGGCGAGGCGGCTCTGCACCGAATCCGCCCGGCTGGTCAGCGTGATCGGCACCCGCGCGCCGAGCACGATGCCGGCGGAATCGGCCGAGGCGAGGAAGCCGAGGCTCTTGGCCAGCATGTTGCCCGCCTCAAGATCCGGCACCACCAGGATGTCGGCCTGGCCGGCCACCGGCCCGCCGATCCCCTTGATCCGCGCGGCCTCGGCGCTGATCGCGTTGTCGAGCGCCAGCGGCCCGTCGAGCAGCCCGCCGGTGATCTGCCCGCGGTCGGCCATCTTGCACAAGGCCGCCGCTTCCACCGTGCTCTGCAACTTGGGGTTGACCGTCTCCATCGCCGAGAGGATCGCCACCCGCGGCTCGGCGACGCCCATGGCATGGGCCAGGTCGATGGCGTTCTGCACGATGTCCACCTTCTCCTCCAGCGTGGGGAAGATGTTGATCGCGGCGTCGGTGACGATGAGCACCCGGTCGTGGCTCGGCACGTCGAGCAGGAAGCAGTGGCTGAGCCGCCGCTCCGTGCGCAGCCCGGTGTCGCGGCGCACCACGGCGCCGAGCAGCTCGTCGGTATGCAGCGAGCCCTTCATCAGCATCTCGGCCCGGCCCTCGCGCACAAGCGCCACCGCCTTCTCGGCCGCGTCGTGGCTGTGCAGGGCGTCGACGATCTCGTAGGGCGAGATGTCGAGCCCCGCCGCCTCGGCCACGGCGACGATCTTGGCGCGCGGACCCACCAGGATCGGCGCGATGATCCCCATCCTGGCCGCATCGACCGCCCCTTCGAGGGCGGCGTCCGAGCAGGGATGCGCCACGGCGGTCGGGACAGGGGGCAGCTCGGCCACGGCGGCGATCAGCCGCTCGTACTTGCGGCGCGGCGAAGGTGAATCGGTCATGTGAGGTTCCCTGGATTGCGGCGCCACAATGGCAGAACCGCCAAAGCGGTCAATCTCGCAGTACCGGAACGCACGGTTCCGCCGCCCGCCCTGATCCTTTAGTTTGGAACGATCTGAAAATCGCCCGCCATCCACATGGGGCGCGTATGACCGATACGGATTGAATATGCTTCACAAGTCGCGTGAACATGAGTCTTGTCGTGCGGCCAAATCGTTTTGTCCGGGATCTTGCCGGTCCCGCCCTTGACGCGATTCGGACCAGCCCCTAGCGTCGGCCGGAACGAAACTGGAAGCGGAACTCCGCGCAAGGCTGCATCTGTTGCTCGCGGCCTGCAGGTCCCGGGCCGGCGGCGGAGCATCGACGCGGTTTCCACACGAGGAGCGCACATGAGCGACGCAATGGTCGTCTTGCTGACTATGCTGGCCGCGCTCGGCTTCTTCATCTGGAACAAGATCCACCCGGTCATCGTCGCCGTCGGCGTGTCGCTGGCGCTGTTCTTCACCGGCATCCTGAGCGGCAACCAGGCGATATCCGGCCTCGGCGACCCGACGGTGGTGCTGATCGCGGGCCTGTTCGTGGTCGCCGCCGGGCTCGAGGCCTCTGGCTTCACCACCTGGGCGGGGCAGAAGCTGATCGAGCGGGCCGGCGGCAGCCAGAGCCTCGCCCTGCTGCTGCTCATGCTGATGGCGGCGGTCTTCACGGCGATCATCAGCGTCAACGCCACGGTGGCGGCGCTGCTGCCGGTGACGATCGTGGTGGCGCTCCGGCTCAACATCCCGACCTCGCAGCTCCTGCTGCCGCTCTGCTTCGCCTCCCACAGCGCCACCATGCTGACGCTGATCGGCGCGCCGCTCAACGTGATCGCCTCGGCCAGCGCCGAGGATGCGGGCTACGGGGGCATCGGCTTTCTCGAGTTCGCGGTGGCCGGCATTCCGATGATCCTGGGCTCCATGGTCATCATGTTCTTTACGCAGCGGCTCCTCCTGCCCCACCGCAACGGCGACTCGATGCCGCCCGACTTCAGCGCCCATGCCCATACCCTGGTCGAGCAGTACCGGATCGAGGACGGGCTGCACCGGCTGCGGCTGCGCGCGGATTCGGGGCTGGTCGGCCAGCCGAGCGAGGCGCTGGACCTCACCGGCTATCCCGACCTGTCGCTGGTCTCGATGCTGGAGGGCGGCAGCGAGCGGCCGCTCGCCCGCGCGGCGCTGGCCGAGAACGACGTGCTGCTCGTCCGCGGCGACGCCGCCGCGGCGGGGCGGCTCGCCATGGACCAGCACCTCGCCTTCTGCGCCGATCCCAAGGATGCGCAGGTCGCCGATACGCTCTTCAACCCCGGCTCCGGCCTCGCCGAGGTGGTGATCCCGCCGCGCTCCGAGTACATCGGCAAGCCCGCCTTCGCGGGCATGGCGACCCCCTCGGGGGATCTGCTGGTGCTCGCCATCCAGCGCGCCGGCCAGGATCTCGGGCCGGGGCCGCAGGTGCTCCAGGCCGGCGACACCCTGCTCCTGCAGGGCACGTGGGCGGCGCTCGACAAGCGCCTCGCCTCGCCGCAGGTGCTGGTGGTCGACAGCCCCGACCTCGTGCGCCGGCAGGCGGTGCCCCTCGGCCACAAGGCGAAGCAGGCGATCGGCGTGCTCCTGCTGCTGGTGGCGCTGCTCGTGATCAACCCCTGGCCGGCGGCGATCACCGCGGTGATCTGCGCGGGGCTGATGGTGCTGCTCGGCGTGCTGAACGTGCCGCAGATGTGGCGCGGCATCGACTGGAACACCTGCATCCTGGTCGGCGGCATGATCCCGCTGGCCGCCGCGATGACCCAGAGCGGCCTCGCGGTGATGATCGCCGACGGGATGATCGGGCTGCTCGGCGGCTTCGGCCCGCTCGGGGTGCTCGGCGGCCTGTTCCTGGTGACGGCGGGGATCACCCAACTGATGTCGAACACCGCCGCGGCGCTGGTCATGCTGCCGATCGCGGTGGCCGCGGGGCCGGAGGCCGGCATCTCGGCGATGCCGCTGATCATCGCGGTGGCCATGGGCGCCCATGCGGCGCTGCTGACGCCGGTGGCGACGCCGGTCAACCTGATGGTGATGGGCCCCGGCGGCTACAAGTTCAGCGAGTACTGGAAGTTCGGCCTGCCGGTCCTCGTCTGGTGGTTCGTCGTCGCTCTCTTCATCGTGCCGCTCTACTGGCGCTTCGGGAGCGTCGCGGGGTGACGTCCCCGCGGCGCGCGAGGCCCCGGCCGCCAGAGGAATCGGGGCGATGTCTTTGCGCTCCGATGATGCGGCGGGGCAGGTCTCGATACCGGCAAGGAATGCGTGCGGGCCTCTAGGGCAAAGCAACGGGAACTGGGAGGCGGTCGTTTTGTCTGGCGTTTCCATCAACTACGACAGGGTGCTCTCCATCGTCGGCGATGTGGTGCGCATCGCCCTGCCCCCGCAGACGCGCGACGGCCCGGAGGGGCCGCGCCTCGGCGACCTCGCGCTCGTCGGCGAGCGCGACGCCGCCCCCCGCCTCGCCCAGGTGGTGCGGCTCGACGAGGGCGAGGCCTCGCTGCAGGTCTTCTCCGGCACCGCCGGCCTCTCGACGCGGACGCAGGCGCGCTTCCTCGGCCATGCGCCGCGGGTGGCGTTCTCGCCCAACATCCTCGGCCGGGTCTTCGCCGGCGACGGGCGGGTGGCGGACGGCGGGCCCTCGCTCGCCCACGACCCGCAGGCGTCGATCGGAGGCCCCTCGCCTAACCCGGCGCGCCGCGCGCTGGCGTCGCGGATGATCCGCACCGACGTGCCGATGATCGACGTCTTCAACTGCCTGGCGGAGAGCCAGAAGATCCCGATCTTCTCCACCGCCGGCGAGCCGCACGACGCGCTCCTGGCCCGCATCGGCGTGCAGGCCGACGCCGACGTGGTGGTCTTCGGCGGGCTCGGCCTCACCTTCGACAGCTACTGGCGGTTCCGCTCGACCTTCGAGGACGCCGGCGTCTTCGCGCGCACGGTGATGTTCGTCAACCAGGCCTCCGACCCGGCGCTGGAGCGGCTGCTCGTCCCCGACATGGCGCTGGCCGTGGCCGAGAAGTTCGCCGTCGAGGAGAAGAAGCGGGTGCTGGTGCTCCTCACCGACATGACCGCCTATGCGGATGCGATGAAGGAGGTGGGCATCGCCATGGAGCGGGTGCCCTCCAACCGCGGCTATCTCGGCGATCTCTACTCGCAGCTCGCCCGGCGCTACGAGAAGGCCGCGGTCTTCCCCGGCGCGGGGTCGGTGACGATCCTCACCGTCACCACCATGCCCGGCGGCGACGTCACCCATCCGGTGCCCGACAACACCGGCTACATCACCGAGGGGCAATTCTACCTGCGCGACGGGCGGATCGACCCGTTCGGGTCGCTCTCCCGCCTGAAGCAGCACGTCATCGGCAAGGAGACCCGCGAGGATCACTCGGCGGTGATGAACACGATGATCCGCCTCTATTCCGGCGCCCGCGACGCGCAGCGCAAGCAGGCGATGGCCTTCGAGCTCTCGGAGTTCGACGAGCGGCTGGTGCGCTACGGCGCGCTCTTCGAGGAGCGGTTCATGGACCTCTCCGTGGCGCTGCCGGTCGAGAAGGCGCTCGATCTCGGCTGGGAGACCATGGCGGAGTGCTTCGCGCCCGAGGAGCTGCTGGTGCGCCAGAACCTCATCGACAAGTACTACCCGCGCAAGGCCGCCTGAGCCATGGCGCGCGTGCCCCTGTCGAAGTCGCAGCTCTCGCGCGAGAAGGAGAACCTCGTCGCCTACGGGCGCTATCTGCCGGCGCTCGATCTCAAGCGCCAGCAGGTCATGGGCGAGCGGCAGCGGGCACGACGCGCGATCGCCGAGATCGAGGCGCGGATCGCCGCCGCCATCGCCGAGGCGGGCGAGGCGATCCCCATGCTCGCCGACCGGCGGGTGGCGCTCGACGGGCTGGCGCGGCTCGGCGCGGTGCGGATGGGCTCCCAGAACGTCGCCGGCGTGCGGCTGCCGGTGGTCGAGCATGTCGAGGTGATCCGCGCCTCCTACGGCCGGATGGTGCGGCCGCACTGGGTCGACGCGGTGGTCGAGCGGCTCGCCGCCGCGATCCGCCTCCGGGTCGAGGCGCGGGTGGCGGCCGAGCGGCTGGAGCTGCTCGAGGCCGCGGCGGTCAGGATCACCCAGCGGGTGAACCTCTTCGACAAGGTGCTGATCCCGCAGGCCCGCGACAACATCCGCCGGATCAACGTCTATCTCGGCGACGCCGAGCGCGCGGCCGTGGTGCGCTCGAAGATCGCCAAGAAGAAGCGCGAGGCGGAAGCGCAGGCGAATTCGCGGGCGGGCGAGGCATGAGCATCGTTCCCATGCATCGGGTGACGCTTTGCGGCGTCGCCGGGGACAAGGCGGAGGTGCTCGACGGGCTGCAGGCGCTCGGTGTGCTGCATGTCGTGCCTCTCAGCGAGCCCGGCCCGCTGACGCCGGACGATCCGGCGACGCGGCGGCGGGCCGAGACCGCCTTCCGCCACGTCATGGAGGCGCCGGAGCGGCTGCGGCCCTATCGCGACGGCATGGCGTTCGACCCCGGGGCGGTGATCGGCGCGATCATGGCCAACCGCCTGCGGCTGCGCGAGCTCGCCGACCGCCGCGACGAGGTGGAGGCGCTGGTCGAGGGGCTGGAGCCCTGGGGCGACTTCGCCCTGCCCGCGCCGGAGGAGATCGGCGGCGAGCGGCTCTGGCTCTACGCCCTGCCGCTGAAGGAGCGGGCGGCGCTCGACCGGCTGGACCTGCCCTGGGCGGCGGTCGGGCGCACGCCCACGGAGCTTCTGGTCGCGGTGATCGCGCCGGAGGAGCCGCCGGTCAACCTCCTGCCGGTTCTGCGCACGCAAGTGGGGGAGAAGCCGCTCGGGGCGCTCCGCGTGGAGCTCGAGGACCTGGAGATCGAGCTGGAGAAGGCCGAGCGCGAGCGGGCGGAGCTCAGCCGCTGGCGGGTGCTGCTCGGCATCGACCTCGCCGCCGCCCGGGACCAGGACGAGCTGCGCGAGGTCTCCGGCCAGACGCTCGACGAGGGCGAGGTCTTCGCGATCCAGGGCTGGGCGCCGAAGGAGGCCGCCCCCGCGCTCCGGGACTTCGCCGAGGCGCGCGGCCTCGCGCTGGTGACCGAGGCGCCGGGGCCGGAGGACAGCCCCCCGACCCTCCTGCGCGCCGACGACGACCGCCTCGCCATCGGCGGCGACCTGACGAGCTTCTACACCAGCCCCGCCTACCGGAGCTGGGACCCGAGCCTGATCGTCTTCGCCTCCTTCGCGGTCTTCTTCGCGATGATCGTGGCGGACGCGGGGTATGCGGCGCTCTTCGCCCTCGGCACCGCCTTCTTCTGGCGCCGGCTCGGCGCCAGCGCCGCCGGGCGCCGGGCGCGGATGCTGCTCGCCGCCCTCTCGGGAGCCTCGCTCGTCTACGGCGTGCTGGCGGGCTCCTATTTCGGCGCGCATCCGCCGGAGGGCAGCCTGCTCGGCCGCCTGCGGATCATCGACGTGGGCGACTTCCAGAAGATGATGGTGGTCTCGGTGGCCATCGGCTGCCTGCACATCGCCATCGCGCTCGGGACCGTCGCCTGGCTCAACCGCGGCACGCCGCGCGCGCTCGCGGCGCTCGGCTGGATCGGGGTCATCGCCGCCGGGCTGCTGATCTGGCTCGGCGGCGACATCCTGCGGGCGGCCGGGATGGTGGCGCTGGCCGCGGGGCTCGGCGCCGTCTTCTGGGGCAGCGCCGCCGGCAGGCCGGTGAACAGGCCCTCCGACTGGCTCTTCCGGATCAGCGACGGGCTCCTCGGGCTTACCGGCGTCACCAAGCTCTTCGGCGACATCCTGAGCTATCTCCGGCTCTTCGCCCTCGGCCTCGCCAGCGCCTCGCTGGCGGCGACCTTCAACGACCTCGCCGGGCAGGTGCGCGAGCTGCATCCGGGCATCGGCGTGCTCCTGGCGATCGTCGTGCTCGTCTTCGGCCACGCGATCAACGTCGTCATCGGCATCATGAGCGGCGTGGTCCACGGGCTCCGGCTCAACTACGTCGAGTTCTTCGGCTGGGGCCTGTCCGAGGAAGGCTATCCGTTCCGCGCGTTCGCAAAAAGGGAGGCGCCCGCATGAATGAACTCATCGTCCTGCTCGGCTGGCTGGGGGTGTTCGCGCCCGTGGGCGGCGGCGCGCTCGGCAGCGCGATCGGGGTGGCGATCGCCGGCCAGGCGGCGATCGGCGCGATGCAGGAGACCGACAGCGGCTATGGCCGCTTCATCGGCGCCGCGGCGATCCCGTCCTCGAACGTGATCTACGGCATCGTGGTGATGTTCGCGCTCCAGCGGGCGGTGACGCCGGAGAACGGCGGCGCGCTCTTCGGCATCGGCTTCGTGCTCGGGCTCGCGCTCCTCTACATCGGCATCTGGCAGGGACGCGCGCTGGCGAGCGCGGTGGCGGCGTCGAAGAACAAGCCCGAGATCTTCGGCCTGGCGCTCGCGCCCGCGGCCATCGTCGAGGGCTTCGCGGTCTTCTCCTTCGTCTTCGCGCTGGTGCTCGCGGGCGGCATCGAGGGGTAGCGACATGGCCGAGACCGTCCCCAGCGCCGCCGGCGCAGCCTCCGGCGTGGAGGCCCTGATCGCCCGGCTGCGCGACGACGGCGTGGCCGCCGGCCGCGCCGAGGCCGAGCGCATCGTCGCCGAGGCCGAGGCCCGCGCGCGCAAGCTCGTCGACGCCGCCGAGGCCGACGCCAAGGCCCGCCGCGAGGCCGCCTACCGCGAGGCCGAGGCGCAGCGGCGCGCCGGCGAGGACGCGCTGCGCGTCGCCGCCCGCGACGCGGTGCTGGAGCTGAAGGAGCAGCTCGCCCGCCGCTTCGCCGAGGACGTGGGCAAGACCGTCTCCGAGGCGATGCGCGACGAGGAGCTGCTCAAGCGCATGATCCTCGCCGTCGCCTCCCGCGCCCGCGACGAGGGCGCCGTCGACCAGGCGGCGGAGGTCGAGGTGATCCTGCCCCGCGCCGCCGTCGGCCTCGACGAGCTCCGGCGCAAGCCCGAGCAGCTCCGCGAGGGCTCGCTCACCCATTTCGCCGCCGCCTCCGCGGCCGAGATGCTGCGCAAGGGCGTGACCTTCGGCCGCGCCGGGGACGACGCGGGCGGCATCCGCCTCGAGCTCGGCGACCGTGGGGTCAGCATCGACCTCTCCGACCGGGCGGTGGCCGAGGCGATCCTCGCCCATCTCCAGCCGCGCTTCCGGGCGCTCCTCGAAGGGGTGGTGAAGTGATCTACCAGGGCGACCCCTACGTGACGCTGATGGCGAGCCTGCCCGCCATCGGGCTCCTCTCCGAGAAGGAGCCGCCGATCAACCGCGCCCGGCTCAACGAGCGGCTGAAGGCGCTCTCGCCGGAGGACATGGCGGGGGTGGAGCTGGCGCGCTCGATCCTCTCCTGGGACCGGATCGACGTGGGCGACGACGACGCGGCCTTCCTCGACCGCGCGGCGAAGGTCCTCGCCGGCGTCCCCGACGGCGACCTGCGCGCCGCCATCGAGGAGCGGCTGGAGATCCGTACGCTGGTCGCCGCGCTCCGCCGGCGCCATGCCGGCGAGGAGGCGCCGCCCCCGGGCGCGCCCTGGGGCTTCGGCCGCCACGTCGAGCGGATCCGCGCCGGCTGGAGCCTCCCGGATTTCGGCCTCGGGCGCAGCTTCCCCTGGCTGCCCGCCGCCCGGGACATGCTCGAGAAGGGCGACGCCGCCGGGATGGAGCGCGTCGTGCTGGAAGCCGCCTGGGAGGCGGCGGAGCGGCGCGCCTTCGGCCACGAGTTCGATCTCGAGGCGGTGGGGCTCTACCTGATGCGCTGGTCGCTCGCCGAACGATGGGCGCGCTACGATTCCGACGCGGCCGCCGCCCGCTTCGCCGAGATGCTCGACGCCGCCATGGCCGGCGACCCCGGGCTGGAGGACGCCGCATGAAGACGCCAGAAGGCCGGAAGGGCCGCGGCAAGGACCGCCGGCAGGAGCCCGGGGCGGCCGCCCCCGAGCCCGTCGCCTACATCTCCGCCGTGCAGGAGGACATCGTCCGCCTGCGGCTCGCCGATTCCGGCGAGGGCCGGCTGGTGAAGAACGAGGTCGTCTACATCCGCCCCGCCCGCACGCCCCACGAGCGGCTGAAGGCCGAGGTGCTGCGGGTGATCGGCGACAGCGCCGACGCCCAGGTCTACGAGAGCACCGAGGGCGTCGGCCTCGGCGACGCCGTCGAGCAGACCGGCCTGCTCCTCTCCGTCCGCCTCGGCCCCGGCCTGCTCGGCCAGGTCTATGACGGGCTCCAGAACCCGCTGGAGGCGCTGGCCGTCGGCCACGGCACCTTCCTGCCGCGCGGCGTCGAGGCGCCGGGGCTCGACCCCAACGCCAAATGGTCCTTCGCCGCCAGCGTGCGCATCGGCGACCGGCTGCGCGGCGGCGACACGGTGGGCACGGTGCCCGAGGGCCCGATCACCCACAAGATCATGGTCCCCTTCGACCTCGACGAGGAGTTCGAGGTGACCTGGCTGCGCGACGGGTCGGTGACGGTCGACGAGCCGATCGCCCGCATCAAGGCGGCCTCGGGCGCCGAGCGCACGGTGACGCTGGCCCAGGACTGGCCGGTGCGCCAGCCGCTGCCGCGCAAGCTGCTCGCCAAGGGCTGGTCCACCCGCCTCTTCCCCGACCAGCCGATGATCACCACCCAGCGGATCATCGACACCTTCTTCCCCGTCGTTCAGGGGGGCGCGGCCTGCATCCCCGGACCCTTCGGCGCCGGCAAGACGGTGCTCCTCAACCTCATCGCGCGGCACGCCGACGTGGACGTGGTGGTGCTCGTCGCCTGCGGCGAGCGGGCGGGCGAGGTGGTGGAGACCATCACCGAGTTCCCGCACCTGAAGGATCCCAAGACCGGCGGCTCGCTGATGGACCGCACGGTGATCGTCTGCAACACCTCCTCGATGCCGGTCGCCGCCCGCGAGGCGTCGATCTACACCGGCATCGCCATCGGCGAATACTACCGCCAGATGGGCCTGCGCACGCTGATCATCGCCGACAGCACCTCCCGCTGGGCGCAGGCGATGCGCGAGACCTCCGGGCGGCTCGAGGAGATCCCGGGCGAGGAGGCCTTCCCCGCCTATCTCGACAGCGCCATCAAGGGCGTCTACGAGCGCGCCGGCCGCATCCGCACCAACGACGGCTCCGAGGGCGCGCTGACGCTGATCGGCTCGGTCTCGCCGGCGGGCGGCAACTTCGAGGAGCCCGTCACCCAGTCCACCCTGGCGGCGGTGAAATGCTTCCTCGGCCTCTCCTACGACCGTGCCTACAAGCGGTTCTACCCGGCGATCGACCCGCTGATCTCCTGGTCGCGCTACCTGCGCCAGCTCGAGGGCTGGGCCTCGGAGAACATCGCCGCCGACTGGACCGACCGGGTCGAGGCGATGATGGCGCTGCTGAAGCGCGGCGACGAGATCGCGCGCATGGAGCAGGTGACCGGCGAGGAGGGCATCAGCGTCGAGGACTTCGTCATCTCCGAGGCGGCGAAGTTCGTCGACATGGTCTACCTGCAGCAGGACGCCTTCGACGAGATCGACAGCTCGGTCTCGCTGGAGCGGCAGAAGGCGCTCTTCGACCGGGTCTATTCGATCGCGCGGCGCGACTACGGCTTCACCGACAAGGAGGAGGTCCGGCGCCACTTCACCCGGCTCGCCGGCCTCTTCCGGAACCTGAACTACGCCGCCCCCGGCTCGCCGGAGGCCGAGCGGCTGCTCGGGGAGATCGACGAGGCCGACGCCGCCGCGCCGATGGTGGCCGCCAACGCATAGAGGCCGCCGCCCCGCGGCGGCGGATGGCGGCGGAGTTAGGCCCGGGCGCCGGGCGGAAATCAGGAGACTGAGGCGGTGTCCCTGCAGCGGATCGACCTGAACCTGTTCCGCGCCTTCGAGGCGATCCTGGAGCAGGGCAGCGTCAGCGGCGCCGCCAAGACGCTCGGCGTGACGCCTTCGGCGGTGAGCCATGCGCTCTCGCGGCTGCGCCGGGCGCTCGACGACGAGCTCTTCGTCCACGGCGACCACGGGATGGAGCCGACGCGGCGCGCCCTCGACCTGGCGCCGAGCATCCGCGACGGCCTCGGCCGCATCGACGAGGCCATCGGCGCGCGGCCCTTCGTGCCCGCGGACGCGACCCGGGCCTTCCGGATCTCCCTCACGGATTTCGGCGCCGTCGCGCTGCTGCCGGGCCTGATCCGCCGGCTGAGCGAGGTCGCGCCGCAGGTCGAGCTCCGGGTCTTCCCGTGCAACCGGACCGACGTCATCCGCCATCTCGACGAGGGGCGCATCGACCTCGTGGTGAGCTGGTTCGCCGACCTGCCGCCGCGCATGCGCCGGACGCCGCTTTTCCTCGAGAAGGAGGCGGTCGTGGTGCGCCGCGAGCATCCGCTGACCGAGGGCCCCGTGACCCTCGCCCGGCTGCTCGGGTTTCCCTTCCTCGTCGTCGAGCTGACCGGGAGCGAGGACCAGGGATCTGACGGGTTCATGGACGAGCGGGGCGTCTGGCGCCGCGTCTGGATCGACCGGCTGGTGATCGAGACGAGCGCGAAGGACAAGGACATGGTCGGCCATGTCGCGGTCTCGCTCCCGCATTTCGCGGCGGTTCCCGACATCCTCGCCGGCACCGACATGGTGGCGACCCTGCCGGAGCGGCTCGCCCGGCGCGCCGTCGACCAGGGCGTTCTGGCGATCCTCGATCTCCCCTACGAGCCTCTGGAGGTGAGCTTCGACGCGATCTGGCACCAGCGCTCGGATCGCGACGCCGGGCTGCAATGGCTGCTCGAAACGCTGGCCGATACGGCGCGGTCCGTTTGAGCGCCGCTGAGGGCGGGCTCTGGAGGGCATGATCGGCGCGGGGCGGTACGAACGAACCGGCGAGCGGTCGACCTGGCGCAACGTCTACCGCGACCGGACGCTCGACACCCGGGCTCGGGCAGCTGAACCTGCGCATCCCGAAGCTCAGCACGGGGCGGCATGATCAGGGCAGGCTATCCCGTCATTATCCCGATCGAGGCGACCCGAAGTGGCTGCAATCATAGTCTTCCGCAGCAACGGCAACGGGTGGGGCGACCGCCGCCGCAGGTGGGCGGGGGCCTGAGGCGGCGCCCAGGCTCTGGCTACGATACGCCGAGGGCGTCTCGCCGAACGACTGCTTGAAAAGGCGGGAGAACTGCGCCTGGTCGGTGAACCCGAACCGGTAGGCGACGTCGGACAGGGAGGATGTCCCCGGCGTACGCAACGCATCCCGAGCGGCGACGAGCCGGACGTCGCGGATGCGTTGCGCGACGGTGGTCTCGAGATCGCGGAAAAGTCCGTGCAGGTATCGGGTCGAGATGCCGCAGGCTGTGGCCACCTTTTCCGGCGACATGTCGGCATCGGTGAAGTTGGCGCGAATATAGCGCTCAGCGCGCTGGAGATGCGCAGCCCGAACCACCGAGAGCGAGCTGCCCAGCACCCGCTGGTCTTCGGCGAGCACTAGCGCCAGCAATTCGAGAAGCTGGCGACCGACGACGGTTCGCGGCACGCCCTCGATCCCGCGGCCGCAGCGGTGGGCTTCGGCCAGCAGCGTCGAAAACAGGCTTCCGAGGCCGGTGCGCGCGTCGAACACCCATTGCCCGAAGCGTTTGGAGTTGCCGATACGCTCGCCGAGCGCCCGGGCGCCGACCTTCATCACCAGCAGATCGCTCGGCACGACATACTGGAAGCGGTAGGGCTCGTGACCGCGTTCGAGCACGAGCCCACCCGGGGCGCAACTGACCTCGTAGCCCCTCTGGCTGAACTCGAAGGCGCCGACGACGGGCAAGGTCACGAGAAATACCTCGTCGGTCATCGCAGCGACATGCTGCGCCTCGCGCTCGTAGCGCACCGGCGCCGAGCGAAGGCGCGACAGCGACACTTCGCCAAAGCTCGCACGCGTCAGGTTCGCGGTGAAGCCCGACGGAACGAGAAGGGAGACGTTGAGGGGAAAGTAGGCATCCGAGACCGTGCGGCGCCACAGCTCAGTGTGCTCTAGATGCTCCTCGCTCGGCGTCCGATCGGGCAAGCGCCCTCCCCTCCCGTCTGGGCAAAAAGAAGATAGCACCGCACACCAGCACGGGCAACGCGCTGGTGTGCGAGTGCGCGGTTTGGAAAAGGATCGTTCACCCACTGACAAGACAGGTCGGGTGAAGACTGTCATCCTTCCAGCGAATGCCGCCGACGACGAACCAAATGGAGCGCGATCCCCGGTCCCGCAACCAAATCGTCTGCGCATTTTGCTCCCAACAGGAAGGAGAACTCAGGTGCCTGTCAAGCAAGTTGATCCCATCACCCTGACGGTAGTGCGAGGTGTGCTGGAGACGACCCAGCGCGAAATGACCCTGACACTGGAAAAGACTGCGCGCTCAAGCGTGTTCAACCTCGCTCACGACTATTCCACCGCGCTCTTCAACCATGTGCCGGAGATGATCCTGCAGGGCCAGGACATCCCGATCCACCTCGGCTCGCTGATCCCGGCGATGAAGGCGGTGGCGCGGTTCTTCGAAGGCGACATCCACGAGGGCGACCTGATCCTGCACAACGACCCGGACTACGCCGGCAGCCATATCATCGACACCTGCATGTACTATCCGGTGTTCTACAAGGGCGAGCTGGTGTTCTGGACGGTCTGCAAGGGCCATCTGACCGATATCGGCGGCCCGGTTCCGGCCGGCTACAATCCGGAGGCCAAGGAAATCTACGCCGAGGGGCTGCGCATCCCGCCGGTCAAGCTCTGGGACAAGGGCACGCCGCGCCGCGACGTGATGAACCTGATCCTCACCAACGTACGGGCGCGGCGCGACCAGGAAGGCGACTTCAACGCGCTGATCGGCGCCTGCCAGGTCGGCGCGCGCAACCTGATCGGCCTCATCGAGAAATACGGCCTGCAAACGGTGCGGGACTGCATCGACGTGCTGCTCGACATGGCCGACAAGCACATGCGCAAGCTGATCGCCGCCGTCCCGGACGGAACCTACAGCGGCACGGCAATCCTTGAGGACGCGGGCCACGGCTTCGGCGATTTCGAGATCACCGCGCGGGTCACCATCAAGGGCGACACCTGTCATATCGCCATCTCAAGCCCGCCGCAGATCCCCTATTTCATCAATTCCTACGAGGGGAACTCGCACTCGGGCGTCTATCTCGGGCTGATGATGTTCGCCCAGCTGCCGCCGCCCTACAACGAGGGCCTCTATCGCTGCGTCACCACCGACATGGGGCCGAAGGGCACGCTCTGCAACGCGCGTGAGCCTGCGCCGCACATGAACTGCACGACGACGCCGATGGAGACGCTGACCGACGCGGTGCGGCTCGCCTTCGAGCAGGCGGCCCCGGACAAGGTCTCGGCGAGCTGGGGTCATGCCAACGGCTGCAACATCGCCGGCCATGACACCCGGCACGACGAGGAATACGTCACGATGGTGCTGGCCTCGATCATCTCGGGCGCCGGCGCCACCAACGGCCAGGACGGCTGGCACGTGCGCGGGCCGCTCTGCTGCTTCGGCGCGCTGACCTCGGGCGACATCGAGATGCTCGAGCACTCCTATCCGATCATCATCCACCGCTATTCGATGATGGAGGACTCGGGCGGCGCGGGCAAATTCCGCGGCGGCTCCGGCGCGCGCTGGGAGGTCGAGCCGCTCGACTCGCCGATGACGCTCGTCATGTTCGGCGAAGGCCGGCGCATTCCCGCCATGGGCGCGGCCGGGGCGAAGTCGGAGATGCTCGCGCCCAAGGTCGGCCGGATGGAGATCACCCGGAACGGCAGGACCGACATCCTGACCGACAACGCGATCGAGATCATCCAGCCCGGCCAGGTCGCGGCCAACGTCAACCCCGGCGGCGGCGGTTTCGGCAATCCGTTCGAACGCGACGTCGCCCTGGTAGTGGAGGATGTGAGGAACGGACTCGTGTCGCTCGAAGGCGCCCGCCGCGACTACGGCGTCATCATCACCGACCGCGAGACTCTGATCGTGGACGAGCCGGCCACCGCCGCCGCCCGCGCCCACTGAATCCGGACACGAAAGGACACACAAGATATGCGCAATCAGTATCGCGTGGGTATCGACGCCGGCGGCACCTTCACGGACTTCATCCTCGCTGACACGAACGGTCAGGTCCGCATCTTCAAGACGCTGTCGACGCCCAAGGACCCGACGCAGGCCATCGAGAACGGCCTGGCCCTCATCACCGAGGAGACCGGCATCAGCGCAAGAGACATCGTCTCGAACGCCGATCTCTGCATCAACGGCACGACGGTCGGGCTCAACGCGCTCATCACGCACACCGGCGCCAGGACCGGCCTCATCGCCACCCGTGGCCATGAGGATTCGATCGAAATCCGCCTCGGCCACAAGGAGGACGGCTACCGCTACGACCCGAGCTATCCGCCGGCGACCATGCTGGTCCCGCGCCACCTTCGGCGCGGCGTCCAGGAGCGCGTTCTGTCGAACGGCTCGGTGCGCACGCCGCTCGACGAGGAGGACGTGCGCGCGGCCTGCCGATACTTTCTGAAGGAAGGCGTCGAATCCGTCGCCATCTCCTTCGTCTGGTCGGTGCTGCATACCGACCACGAGCTGCGTGCCGCCGAGATCGTCCGGGAGATGATGCCGGACGTGCGCCTGACGGTCGGCTCCATCCTCTATCCGCAGGTGCGCGAATATACCCGCACCTCGACGGCGATCGTGAACGCCTATCTCGCGCCCATCCTCCATCGCTACGTCACGGCCGTCGACGCCAAGTTCCGCGAGCTCGGCTCGCGACACCCGGTGCGCTACTTCATGTCGAACGGCGGCCTCGCCCTCGGCAACACGGTGACGGACCAATCGGTCTATGCGATCAACTCCGGCCCTGCCTCGGCGCCGCAGGCGGCGCTCCACGTCGGCGAGCCCTGGGGCGAGAAGAACATCATCACCGTCGACATGGGGGGCACGTCCTTCGACATCACCCTGACTCGCGACGGCCAGGCCAACGTCAGCAAGAACATCGACTTCCTGCGCTACCGGATCGGTATCCCCATGGTTCAGGTCGAGACGCTCGGCGCCGGCGGCGGCTCGATCGGCTGGATCGACTCGATGGGGCTGATGCAGATGGGTCCGCAGTCGGCGGGTTCCGAGCCGGGACCGGCCTGCTACGGCCGGGGCGGCGAGAACCCGACGACGACGGACGCCAACGTCGTCCTTGGCTATCTCAGCCCCGAGGGCCTCGTCGGCGGCCGGCTGCCGCTCGACAAGTCCAAGGCGGAGAAGGCGATCTCCTCGCGGCTCGCGAACCCGCTCGGGCTCGACATCCGCAAGGCCGCCTACGGCATGTTCACCGTGGTCAACAACAACATGGTGAACGCCATCCGTCGCGTCTCTGTGGAGCGGGGCTATGATCCGCGCGACTTCGTGTTGATGGGCGCCGGCGGCGCCACCGGCGCCCACATCACCGCGCTCGCCCGCGAGATGGGCATCGGCAAGGTGCTGTTCTCGAAGCTCGCCTCGGGCCTCTGCGCCTACGGGCAGATCCTGTCGGACGTGAAGTACAACTACATGGCCCCCGCCCCGATGCGCCTCGAAGGAGCGGAAGCCGCGGCGCGTCTCGCGCGGCTGTTCGACGAGCTCGAAACCCGCGGCCGGGCCGATCTCGCCGAGGACGGCTTCAGCGGCGACAAGATCTCGATCCGGCGCAGCCTCGACATGCGCTACGTCGGGCAGGTGCATGAATGCACGGTCGAGATCGACATCTTCGACGTCACCGAGGAGACGCTCGAAACGATCAAGGCGGCGTTCCACGAACGGCACCGGCAGCTCTACACCTATGCCGAGCCGCACAGCGCCGTCGAGGTCGTCAACGTCGAGAGCGTCGTCACGGGTCACGTCGAGAAGCCGGGCCGGATGACGATCGCCGCCGGCAGGGGCGCCGACAGCGCCGTCAAGGGCAAGCGCGACATGGTCTTTTCGGCCGATGGCGCCACGACGCCGACGCCGGTCTATGACGGCGCCAAGCTCGGCGCCGGCGACGAGCTCGCGGGCCCTGCGGTCATCGAGGAGGTCACGACGACCATCGTGATCGAGCCCGGCTGGACCGCGCGGCTCGACGAGACCGGCGTCTACGTCATTGTCGCCGATGCCCCGGCCGCCGCGGCGCCCACCGCCGAGGCGGCGCTCCTCGGGGCCTGACCCCTCCCCTCCGCCCGGCCGCCCGACGGCCGGGCCTCCTTTCCGAAACGCATGCCGCCGCCGGTCTGACCGGCGAAAGGAGAAGTCATGGCTGGAAAGCTGCAACAACAGGAGGGGGCGGAGCTCGAATTCTCCGACCGTCCGGTTCCCGTCGATGCCCGCATGGGCCGCCTGCCGCTCACGATGGCCTGGTGGTCGGTCTGCTCGGCGATGTTCTATCTCGTGGTCGCCGCCTCGCTGGCGCTCGCCTACGGCTCGGTCAACGCCATCACCGGCATCGCGCTGTCCGTCGTCGCCTACGCCGCCGTCAATGCCGTCCTCGCCCGCTACGCGATCCGCACCGGCCTCAGCGTCTCGCTCCTGTCGCGGGTGCTGCTCGGCCGCAGCGGCGCAGCGATCGCGACGCTGATCTTCTTCGCTACGGCGATCTACTACGCCGTCTTCGAAGGCTCGGTCATTGCCGTCGCCCTGTCGCAGACCTTTGCGGGCCTCGCCTATCCCGTCGCCGGCCTGATCGTCGTCGTTTATTCCGTGGCCCTGATCTTCGGCTCGATCCAGAACTGGCTCGACAAGTTCAACGGCGTGCTCCTGCCGCTGTACCTGCTCGGGCTCATCGCCGCCGTGGTGCTCGCGATCACCGAATACGGCTACTCGAACGCCTGGCTGACGCTCGGGCCAGAGGGCGGCGCCCCGGCCGGCGGCTGGTGGGACTGCTTCGTCGCCTTCATGGGCGTCTGGGTCCTGATGATGTACACCTTCGACTACGCTCGCTTCGGCGCCCGGAAGGACAGCGACTACCACGCCTTCTTCAACTTCGGAGCGCCCTTCTACCTCGTCGCCTTCCTGCTCAACGGCCTTGTCGGGATCTTCCTCGCGGCGTCCCTGCCGACCGAGGGCGGGGTGACCGAAGTGTCGGTCGTGCTCGCCATCGTCAAGCTGATGGGTCTCGCCGGACTCGCCTTCGTCTGGATCAGCCAGACCCGCATCAACACCGCGAACTACTACCTCGCTGCGGTGAACATGGAATCCTTCGCCGAAACCGCCTTCGGCCTGAAGCTCCCGAAGGCGGTCTGGGCCTGTGTCGTCGGCCTTGCAGTCTACCTGCTGATGCTGGCCGACGTCTTCGCCTACATCCTCCAGGCGCTCGCCTACCAGGGCATCTTCGTCGTCGCGTGGGTCGCGATCGCGCTTACCCACATCCTCAGCGGCGTCTATGAGCGCGTCCTCGGGGGCGACATGGTCGTCGATCGCGACCGCGTGCCCTCGATCAACCCGGGCGGCCTGTTGTCCTGGTTCGGCGCGGCCGCGGTCGGCCTCATCCTGCATGAGGCGGGCGGCAGCCTCGCCTCGTGGTCGGCGCCTGCCACCTTCGTGGTCGCGGTGGTCGTCTACCGCCTGTCGCTGCGCGGCGCGTCGCGGAACCGCTTCGTCCTTTCCGACTGACCGGCACGGAACCGAAAGGAGCGCCCTGTCGCCATGCGGCAGGGCGCTCGCCTGGGTTCGCGCATGTCGCCTCTATGGCCCGGCGCGGCTTCTTGAGCGCGAGGACCGGAACGCACTCGACCCGGCCGGCGTCGTTGGCCGGAACGGAAGCCGGATGGCGCCGGTGCGGCCGATGGCCTCCATCGGCTCGCCGAGCATGTCGCCGCGCCCCTGGCGTCAGAACGGGATCTCGTCGTCGATCTGGCTCGACGCGCCGCCGCGGCTCTCCGGCATGCCGCGGTCCTCGCCGTAGTCGGCGCCGCCGCCCATGCCGCCCTCGCCGCGCCCGTCGAGCATGGTCAGCTCCGAGCGGTAGGGTCGCAGCACGACCTCGGTGGAGTAGCGGTCCTGGCCGGACTGGTCCTGCCACTTGCGGGTCTCGAGCTGGCCCTCGAGATAGACCTTGGAGCCCTTGCGCAGGTACTGCTCGGCGACACGCGCCAAGGGCTCGGAGAAGATCGCCACCGAATGCCACTCGGTGCGCTCCTTGCGCTCGCCGGTGTTGCGGTCGCGCCAGGTCTCCGACGTGGCGATGCGCAGGTTCACCACCTTGCCGCCGTTCGGGAAGCTGCGGACCTCGGGGTCGCGGCCGAGATTGCCGATCAGGATGACCTTGTTGACGCTGCCGGCCATGCCGCTTTCCTCCTCCATCTCGCGCCGACCGTGCGGGCGGTCGGCCGAAGTCCGCCTTCTTTTGGATTAAGCCCGGGTGAAGGACAACACGTCGGGGCTGACAGGCCGGATTCTTTTTGCCATAGTCCGCCGCAATTCCGGCAGAGGCCGGGCGGCGGCCCGAGGCAGGCGCCGACAGCAGGACGAGGGACCATGAGACGGATTGCGATCGCGCTGGGCGTGGGCCTCGCGTTGTCCGGCCCGGCGGCGGCGGAGGTTCAGCTGAGCCGCGTCCTGTCGGGCAGCTCCAGCCTCTCGCCGGAGTACCGCGCGCTGATCCGCACCCCGGTGCCCGGGGCGCTGAAGGGCCAGCCGCGCCGGCCGTCCCGGATCGCCGAGACCGACGACTGGGCGATCCCGGCCTATTACGGCAGCAACGGCCAGTTCCAGGAGATGGCCCGGGCCGCCGCGCGCAAGCACAACATCCCCGAGGACCTGTTCCTGCGGCTGGTGCGGACGGAATCGAACTTCCACCCGACGGCGAAGTCGTCGAAGGGAGCGATCGGGCTCGCGCAGCTGATGCCGGGCACGGCGCGGCTCCTGCAGGTGAACCCGCACGATCCCAAGCAGAACCTCGAGGGCGGGGCGCGCTATCTCTCCATGCAGTACCGCAAGTTCGGCGACTGGCGCCTTGCGCTCGCCGCCTACAACGCCGGTCCCGCCGCGGTGGAGAAGCACGGCGGCGTGCCGCCCTACCAGGAAACCCAGCAATACGTGAAGAAGATCCTCGGACGCTGAGGCGTCGCCTTTGGGGACTAATGCGAGCTATCGCCGGAATCGATGCGGTTCCGGCGTTTTCCTTTTTTGACGGCGACGTAACTTGAGCGAGATGAGGTTGTTGACCAAACCAGCGACCCGGAGCTACTGTTCGACAACAGCAATGCCTCGCTACCCCAGATTGTTTTTCTGTCATAGGGAGAGAAGGTCATGGGAGCTGGTCCATATACGAGTTGGGGATGGCTGACATCCAAGCCCGGTGGCGACCTTAACGGGATCATACACGGCACGAAGTGGACGTCGCCCCTCATCACCTACAGCTTTACTGATTCCTTTTTCGACTATCAGGCCGGATACGGCACGCACGGCTTTTTCGTGTCGCAGCAGACGTACTATCAGTTTTCCGCCGCGCAGCAGAGCTCGACGCGGTGGATTCTGGAGACTGGCGGGGCGTATTCGGTGGCCGGCCTGACCGGCCTCGGCATTGCCTTCGCCGGGTACGGCGCTGGGAACGCGACGCTGCGGTACGCGAATACGTCGTCCGTGGACACGGCCCGGGTCGGCGACTTTCCCGGGTCCTACTGGAACTCGGGCCTAAGCGGTAAATCGGACGTCTATGGCTATTCGATGTATCAGGGGGATGTTTGGATCGGGCGGCAGAACAATCAATCGGGCGTCCCGTATGCGGGCACGTTCCATTATGCGACGTTGATGCACGAGACCGGACACGCACTTGGTCTGAAGCATCCGCACGACTACGGGTTTAACGACAGCTTCCGCGACGTTCTAAGTGTTAATTATGATTATCTTGAGTACACTATCATGTCATACAGGGAACATTATCGAGACGAGATCGACAATTATCAGAACTCGCATTTCCCGCAAACCTTTATGATGCTCGATATCGCGGCCTTGCAATACCTTTACGGGGCGGATTTCTCGACGAACGCCGGAAACACGCGCTACTCGTGGGACGCGGCGGGGAACTCGTATCTGAACGGGGCAGTCGTACCGATCACTTCGCCGTATGGTAAGATATTCCAGACGATCTGGGACGGAAACGGCAACGACACCTACGACCTGCGCAACTTCTCGGCCGGGATGACGGTGGATCTCCGGCCCGGGCAGTACAGCTACTTCTCGTCTGATACGGTCGCCTATCTGGGCGGATCGCAGAATCAGGGCTACGCCCGCGGCAACGTCTACAACGCGCTCCAGTTCTATGGCGACAGCCGGTCGCTTATCGAGAATGCATGGGGAGGCGTCGGCCCCGACAGGCTGATCGGGAACACCGCCCGCAACACGCTGTGGGGCAACAACGGCAATGACCAGCTCTACGGGCTCGCCGGGAACGACACGCTCGACGGCGGCGGGGGCCAGGACCTGCTGGTCGGGGGGGACGGGGACGACCTGTTCAAGTTCAGGTTCCTGTCCGATTCGACCACGACGGCTCCGGACACGATCAACGACATGTCGCGCGTCGGGACGCTCGGCGGCGACATCATCGATTTGCGCGAGATCGACGCGAACCTGACCCTGGCCGGGGACCAGGCATTCCGGCCCGGCTCCACGGGCGCCGGCGGCATGGCGACGTTCAACAACGGTTCCTATACCGAGGTCAGGCTCTACGTGGACGCCCGCGCTGGCCACGACGCGACCATCTGGATCAATGACGGCGCGACGATCACCGCGGCGAGCTACTCCGGACGCGACGGCGAGGACTTCTACCTCTAGCGCCGCCGTCGGCGCCCGTGCCCTTCCGGCTCTGCGGAGGCGGCGGGCCACCACCGAGGACAATCGCGGCCGCCGGCGCCACGAACGCGCGCCAGCCGGCCGTTGCGACCGCTACCGTCGCCGATCCGGTCGACCCTTGCCGCCTCCGTCGTGCAGCGTGCCGGAGTATCGCTATAGTATAACGCATCAAATGAAATCAATGCCTTGCGTAATATTCACGCGTGAACACCTGCGAGATTCACGCCGTTGGCCTCACAGGGCGCGTTCGGTCTGGCGGTCGAAGAGCGAGGCCCGGGCGGTGCTGATGTCGATCTCGATCGACTCGCCTGGGGACGCTGGCGTCGTGGGCGGGCAACTCGGCGACGACCGGGGCGGACGGTGGCGTAGCTGCGCGAGCCGGTCGGCTGGACCATCTCGACGGTCGCGGCATGGCGGGCCCGGCCGGGCCGCGGCGACGGCCCCTCCGCCCCGCCCAGGTGCTCCGGCCGCAGGCCGAGCAGCACCGGCTGGCCGTCCGCCCCATGGCGAGCCCGCGCTCCGGCCCGCGCGCCGGCCGGGCGTCGCCGAGAACGACGGCCCGCTCCGCCCCGAGGGCGAGGGTCGCGGGCAGGAAGCTCATCCGCGGCGAACCGAGGAACCCGGCGACGAAGGTCGAGACCGGCCGGCCGGGCCGCCAGCGTCCGCCGCCTCTGCTCGAGCAGCCACCCGGCGAGCGCCGCGTGGACCGCCTCGAAGATCGGGTTCCGCGCGATCGCCGCCAGCGTGTGGCGGAAGTCGACGTCGGTCTGCCGGAGGGCGTCGAGATCGCCGATCGAGCGCCGGTTGACCTCCAGCGCCTCGGCGAGCGCGTCGAGATCCTCCGCCGTCGCGTGCCGCGCCGCGCGCCGGGCAAGGCCGGCCTCGAAGAACACCCTCCCGGCGCCGCGATCATGTGCCGGGCCGGAGAGGGCGTCGATGACGAACTGGGGCGTCGGACTGGTCCCTCGGGCGCGCTCGCCGGAGCCGACCTCGACGAGCCCATCCTGCTCAGGTGCAGGAACGCCTCGCGCACCGAGGGCCGCCCGACGCCGAAGGTCCGTATCAGCTCGAGCTCCGAAGGCAGCCGGCCGTCGGCTAAGGCGCCCTCGCGGGATCATCCGCTCGAGGCGATCCGCCCTGTCCTTAGAGAGCCGCCGCGTCCGCACGAGGTTTGGCATCTGGTCCGCCTGTTCTACCAGCGCTCGCGCGCCTCAGGCACGACGGCCCACGGCTGTCAAACGACTGAAACGGGCGCCGGACCCTTCCTTCGCGAGGCGGGCTCGACGATGTCGACGCCCCCTTGCGCTGCCGGGCCCATGTCCTTCATAACCGCCGGCATCGGCGGCCTGCCTGCGGGCGGGCTCCGAACGGCGCGACAGCGCCAGGCGGATGCGACTGGAGTTTTGGGGCGTCGCCAAGCGGTAAGGCAACGGTTTTTGGTACCGTCATTCGGAGGTTCGAATCCTCCCGCCCCAGCCATGTTTTCAGAAAATGTCAATGAATCCAAGAGATCGACCAGCCCCTGGAGCCGCTCGTCCCAGCCTCCCGGCGAGGGTGTGGCACACGGTGTCGCACAGGGTGTAGCACACGACCCGGCGCCGCCCTCCTCGCGCGGCACCGCGACTCGGCGTCGGCCGCGGTCGGCGCCGGCCGGACCGATGCCCTTCGTCTGGCGTCGGGGGCGGACCTACCAGTTCCGCCGCCGCCTCCCGAAAAAGCTGACCGAACTGGGGGCGCCGCCGTTCTTGTGCCTCTCGTTGCAGACCGAGGTGCTGCTCGAGGCGATGAAGCGCGCTGCCGCGATCGTCGCCGCTCTCGAGCGGGTTGAGGCTGACGTGACGACGAACCTGGTGCGGATGATTACCCCGTCGGCGGTGACGCTGATCGTTCGCGAAGCGGCGCGCGCGGCGCTCGACGAGATCGTGCAGCGGGATGCCATCGCGACGAAGCGGACCGTGGCCGAGGCCGACGCCGCCCGCGCCGGTCTTGAGCAGGAGATCGAGCGCCTCAAGACCGCCATGCGGCTTCGCGATGGGAACGTCGCGCGCGAGGCGACGCAGCAGGCGATGGAGGCGCTCCGGATTCCGGGAGAGGGAAACGCCCCGGCCGCCGTCGAGCGGGAAGTGCTCGGGACACTGCTCGACGTCAAGGTGGCGGAGCTTGCCTACGAGGACGGAATGACCCTCGAGCAGGCGACCCGCGACATTCGCGGTCGGCTCTTCACGGAAAAGGCGGTCGCCGAGATCGCCGCTCCGGTCATGCTAAGCGCCGCAATCGATGCGGCGCACCGGAGCGCGGTCTCTATCGACATGGCGCGAAAGGTCGAGGGCACCGGGAAGTGCATGCTCGCGTTCCGCGGCGACATGCCGCTCGATCTGTTCCTGGAGAAGGAGAACCTGCTCGCCTTCCTGCTCTGGCTCCGGCGCCTGCCCAAGCCGCACGGCAAGAACCACGGGCGAAACAAGTACAGCAAGACCGGCATCGAGCCCGACAAGCATGCGACCATTGCCGAGGCAGACGAATACGACCGCAAGATCATCGTGGAGGTCCGCGGCCGAGCTGATATGGACCTGCGCGCCAAGCGCGCGGAGCTCGCCAAGCGCCTGCAGGTCCGCGTGAGCGATGCCGCCGTCGAGCATCATCATGCGCGCGTCTCGGCGATCGCCCGGAGTGCGAAGGTCGACCTCGGCTGGAATGGCCTGGACTTCGTCTCGGTCCTGCCGGAGTTCCGCCGCCCGGCGGCGTCCGCCGACAATCGTGCGTCCGATCCCTTCGCCTTGCGCGTGACCGACTCCAAGAAGCGGACGGTCTGGAGCCTCGAGCGGATCAGCGGCCTCGTCACGTCGCCGATCTATGGTGGGTGCTTGAGCCAGCACCGGCGCTGGCGCCCGGGGCGGGTGATCCTCCGCGATGGCCTCTACTGGCTTCCGCTCATCCAGTTGACCGTGGGACCGCGCCCCGAAGAGTCCGCAGCGCTGCGGAAGGACTCGGTGCAGGTGCGCGACGGCATCCTTTGCTTCGTCTTCGAGATGCGTCCGGATGCGCGGCAGAAGAACAAGGCGAGCGAGCGGGTGGTGCCGATTCCGGACATCCTGCTTCGCCTCGGGTTCGCCGAATGGTGGCGGGCGCAACTGGCCTTGCCGGGCGACCTGCTGTTCCCGGAGCTCCCGGCCAGCGAGGTCGACGGCAAGGTCTCCGACATCTTCGGCAAGCGCCGTCGTCGCATCTTCCAGCACATCGGAATCCGGGATCCTCACGAGGACTTCTATGCCGGCCGCATGACGGTCGCGACTGAGCTTCTCGCCCTCGGAGCGCCGGACCACGTCCGCCAGTCGATTCTTGGACACGAGCACGGCTCGGTGATCAACCGTCACTACACGCAAGCGAACCTGCTCCTTATCAAGAGCTTCCTCGATCGGATCGATCTCGGGCTGATCGTGGAATTCGACACTCGGCTCGGCTTCCCCGTGATCCGGGGCTGCTCGCTGCTCAAGCAGGCGCCCGTGCGCGTCAGCCTGACGCTCGACGCCGCGGACCGTCCGAAGTGCATCGAAATCCATGAGCCGGAGACCGGTGTCACACACCTCATCGTGCCCGAGGGGATCATCGATCCACGCGATCCTGCTGCCAGCTCCGAAATCCTCGATCGCATGGGGCGTCGTGTCGCCGGAATACTGGCGGGCCGGCGCTATCGGATCGAGGGCTTCGTCGACGAGACGGTCCAGCGCGTGTTCGGCGTCCTGCTGGCTTTGGCGTTCACGGGCGAGCAGGACTCTACGATGAGCGATGCCACCGTGGGGGTGAGGCAGGGCGCAACGACGACGGAGCGCGAGTCGGTCTCGTCTGCGCCGGTTCGTCGTCTTGCGGCCAATGCCACCGAGCGGACGGGCCGCCTGTCCCAGCCGACCGTCGTCGAGCGATCAGCATCCAGCCCGTAGAGTCGCTCGTCGTCGCTCCGCGTCACGCATGAGGCGTCCTCGCGCTGTTCGGCCGTTCCCGGGTTCGATCAGAGGCGAAGTTCGGCGAAATCTCGCTGCGCGGCGACCAGATCCTCGATCCGCTCCAGGAGCTCGATGATCATCCGGATCTCGCGCCGGATCGGCACGATCTCGCGGGCGGTCTCGGACAGCACCTCCCATTCATGCCAGGCCTGGTCCATCCCGCCGTCGCTCCAGCCGACCTCGATCCAGTCGCCCTCAACGGAGACGCCGTCCTCGATTGCGCGATCGCAGGCATCGGCGAGCACGGGCAACATGTCGCGAGCGAAGCCAGCATGGAGCCGGCCGCGCGCGGCAGCGTCGGCGACCCGTCGCATGCCGCTCGGCGCGCGGTGACCGAGCAATGCCGGCAGATCGCCTTCGAGGATGGGCGCAAGCCGGCGGCCGAGCATCCGCACGTAGGAGAGGATGGACACGTAGTCGTCGTAGTCGACGGTGATCTGCATGAGCGGTCTCCTTGTCGCCGGGATTGGCGTCAAGGCCCTGCGCCGGTGGCTCAGGGAGCCGGATCAGGCGGAACCATCGTCGATCCTGCTGCGGAGGTCGCGGAGGTCCGCAATCAGGCGCTCCACCCGGGTGTCCGGCTGCGCGCCGGGCGTCGGAGCAGCGCGAGCGTCTCGTCGAGCAGCCAGTGCATCGGATCGACCGTGGGGCCGATCATCATGGCGCCCAGGGCGTGCGTCAGCGCCGCGCCGGCCGTCGCGAGGAACCGGAGGGCGAGCAGTTGCGGATCGGATTGCGGGGGACTGGGTGGCGTTGGGGAGATCGTCGAACATGAGCAGCCGCGTCCTTGATGCCATTGTCAAGGATGCCCCGCGGGCGGCTCACCAATGAGATTGGCCGCCGGCGACACGCCCGGAGTCCGATGCGAGGAAAGAAAAGATAGAAATGTAGAGACCGCTGGCAGCGAGGCGTCGCCACGCCGAAGCGCCAGAACCTGACGATTGTCCGCGCAGCGAAGGCCGGGCGAACCATCCCCCCGAACAGGATCCCCTGCATCCAACGGGACGATCTCCTCCCCAGGAAAGGAGACCGTCATGAGCATCGCCACCCATCCCGGCGCCCGCCGCAGCCCGCGTGTCCACCGTGCCGGCGCCGCGGCCTCGCAGCTCGACCGCGTGCTTGCGCCCCTCGCCGATCTCGGCGATGCGATCCGCGACGAGGTCGCCATATCGCTCGCACCGATGGCACACGAGCTCGAGACAGCCCTCGAGCGCATGTCGACGCTCGAGGTGCGGATGCACGACTTCGAGGCGAGGCTGGCCACGGCCGCCACCGCGCTCCTGGGACTGCCGATCCCCGCCACGCAGCCCGGTGTCGAGAAGGAGCCGATGCCGACGGCGGAGCAGACGGAGGCCGTCGCCATCGGC
>NZ_JAGOMQ010000020.1 GCF_017993425.1 Amaricoccus sp. | reverse complement strand
ATCTCGATGCCGTCCTCGCCGAGCGGTGCAGAACCCTCCGCCAGGACCGCCCCCTCATTGCCGCAAACACCACCTTCCACTGGTGGCCCGAAGCCAGGAAGCCGACCTGATCATCCGAATCCGGTATCAGGTGGTAGACGCCGTAGACGCGCGGCGAGACGTGCCCGCCGTAGTACTCGTTGTCGTCGTAGCGCAGGCCGAGCGTCACCAGGAAGTCGTCGGTGAAGCGGATCTCGTCCTCGGCGTAGAGCGCGCCCTGCCAGACCGAGGATTCCGACCCGCCCGGGCCGGTCAGCACGTAGGTGTCCTCGATCTTCTGGTAGAGATAGGACAGGCCGAGCGTCAGGCTCTGCGGCGCGCCCCAGGTCAGCGGCATGACCGCCTTGCCGTCGAAGCCGTTGTTCCAGGCGGTGTTGGGCTGGTCCTCGCCAAGCCGGTTGCCGTGGCCGTACTCATTCTCGATCCGGTCGGCCCAGATCCGCGACTCGGTCGTGCCGAAGCCGTAGTAGCCGTAATGGGTGACGCCGACCTCGTAGCGCTTCAGCGGGAAGCCGTCATGGTCGCGCTCCGACCAGCCGCCGTTCACCTCGACCTCGTTCTCGGCGTTCGGGCGCCAGTAGAGCGTGCCGTCGAGGAACTTGTCGGTCGCCTCGGTGAAGCCCGCGAGCGAGGGATCCTCGTTGATCTCCCAGTCGTCCGCGTCGCGATGCGCCCAGGAGCCCGAGAGGCGAAAGCCCACCTGGTCGGCGAGCGGCCCGGCGAGATACATGCTCGTCAGCCAGCTGTCGCCGGCCTTGCTGTTCTCCTGGAGCGTGTAGTCCGCCGTCAGCGAGCCGGTCAGCTCGTCGGCGTCCTTCTTGGTGATGATGTTGATGACGCCGCCCATGGCGTCGGAGCCGTAGAGCGAGGACATCGGGCCGCGCACCACCTCGATGCGCTCGATCGCGTCGACCGGGATCCAGCCCGAGTCGTAGTCGTTGCCGCGGAAGAGGTTCGGGTCGGAACTGACCCGCTTGCCGTCGATCAGGAACAGCGTGTAGCGCTCCGAGAGGCCGCGGATCTGCACGGTGTTCATGTTGCCGCCGCGGCCGAGCGTGATGCCCTCGGTCTTGGAGAGCACGTCGCGCACGTTCTGCGCGGCGGTGTTGCGGATCTCCTCCTGGGTGATGACCGTGATGCTCGCCGGCGCGTCGCGCAGGTCGACCGGCCCGCCCGAGGCCGTGACGACCATGGTGTCGAGCGTCACGCCCTCGCCGGGCTCGTCGAGCGTCTGCGCCCAGGCGCCGGGCGCGAGCGCCGCGCCCGCCAGCAGCGCCGCCATCGTGTTGCGGGTCACTCTCTTCGTCATGCCATCATCCAATCGCGAGAAAGGGTGCTGGCTTTGCGAGACGCGCCGCTGGCTTCTTGGGATCCGGGCGCCCGTCCGACGCCCATGGTCCGCGGCTAGCGAATCCGAGCGCTTTAGTCGAGTTTACGGAAACCGCAGCGCGCATGACTGTGTCGGATGTGACACAGGAGAGCGCCAGCTCGTCGCCGTCAGCGCCTTATGCGGTCCTTGCGGCCGCACGACGACCTGTCCGCGGAGGAACGACGGCAGTCCGGCGCGGCGCCTGCCATCGAGGCGGAAGGCCTCGTCCTCACCGCCGGGCGCCGCATCGGCGAAGGCTTCGACGAGCGCGCAACACGCTGTTCCTGACGGCGCCTACCGCCTGGAAGGGAACCCGGAGCCCGCGCGGGCGGCCGCGATCCGTGGCCTTTGCCGTGCAGTCTCACCCGCGGTAACGCGTCCTGAACCAAGGGCGGCGGGGGTTCCTTGCCGGGCGGCGCGAAACCCGCTACCCCGCACGCGACATAGCGGAGCCGTCCCCCATGACCCCACCGAAGAAGGTCGTGCTCGCCTATTCCGGCGGCCTCGACACCTCGATCATCCTCAAGTGGCTGCAGACCGAGTACGGCTGCGAGGTGGTGACCTTCACCGCCGACCTCGGCCAGGGCGAGGAGCTGGAGCCCGCCCGGCAGAAGGCGATCCTGCTCGGGATCAAGCCGGAGAACATCCATATCGAGGACCTGCGCGAGGAGTTCGTGCGCGACTTCGTCTTCCCGATGTTCCGGGCCAACGCGGTCTACGAGGGGCTCTACCTCCTCGGCACCTCGATCGCCCGGCCGCTGATCGCCAAGCGGCTGGTGGAGATCGCCGAGGCGACCGGCGCCGACGCGGTGGCCCATGGCGCGACCGGCAAGGGCAACGACCAGGTGCGCTTCGAGCTCTCGGCCTATGCGCTCGACCCGCATATCCGGGTGATCGCGCCGTGGCGGGAATGGGACCTGACCAGCCGCACCAGGCTCATCGCCTTCGCCGAGGAGAACCAGATCCCGATCGCGCGGGACAAGCGCGGCGAGGCGCCGTTCTCGGTCGACGCGAACCTGCTGCACACCTCGTCCGAGGGCAAGGTGCTGGAGAACCCGGCCGAGGAGGCGCCGGACTACGTCTACCAGCGCACCGTCGACCCGGAGAAGGCGCCGGACGCGCCGGAATACGTCGAGATCGCCTTCGAGCGCGGCGACCCGGTCGCCATCGACGGCGAGCGGCTGACCCCGGCGGCGCTGCTGACGAAGCTGAACGCGCTCGGCGGCCGGCACGGCGTCGGGCGGCTCGACCTCGTGGAGAACCGCTTCGTCGGGATGAAGTCGCGCGGCGTCTACGAGACGCCGGGGGGGACGGTGCTGCTGGCGGCGCATCGCGGCATCGAGTCGATCACGCTCGACCGCGGCGCCGGGCACCTCAAGGACGAGCTGATGCCGCGCTATGCCGAGCTCATCTACAACGGCTTCTGGTTCTCGCCGGAGCGCGAGATGCTGCAGGCGGCGATCGACCGCAGCCAGGAGCGCGTCAACGGCACGGTGCGGGTGAAGCTCTACAAGGGCCTCGCCACGGTGGTCGGGCGCTCCTCGCCGGACAGCCTCTACTCCGAGAAGCACGTGACCTTCGAGGAGGACGCCGGCGCCTACGACCAGAAGGACGCCGCCGGCTTCATCCGCCTCAACGCGCTGCGGCTGAAGCTCCTCTCGGCCCGCGACCGGCGCTGAGGTTCCGCCCGCCTGCGGCGGGCGGACAGCCGAGCGCCTCCGCCGTCCTGCGGCGGCCCGACCAGGGCGCCGCGTCGAGGTCGCGCGGGTTCGGCCGTCGCGCCCGCGGCGCGCTGCGGCGTGGCGCGAGCGGCGCCGCCCGCGCCGCCCCGCCGTGCGGCCGGACGGCCGGCGGGCGACCAACCCGCTAGGAATCGCGCCCGACCCCGGCCTATGATCCTCCGCAACCAAGGCCGACGGGGAGAACGACCATGACGCGGACGCTGGCGGTGCTCGGCGCTTCGAACACCGGCAAATCGACGCTCGTCGACCGGTTCTGCACGCTCGAGGGCGGCGCGACGCAGCCCGCCGCGGCGCCCGGCGAGGCGCGGGTGGCGGGCTTCACGCATCTCGGCGAGCGCTGGCAGGCGATCGACGCGCCCGGCTCGATCGAGGCGCTGCACGTCGCCAAGGCGGCGCTGCTCGCGGCGGACGTGGCGGTGATCTGCGTCACCCCCGACCCGGAGGCGGCTCCGCTCGCCGCGCCCTACCTGCACGCCGTCGCCGCGGCGGGGACGCCGGCGCTGATCTTCGTCAACCGCATCGACGAGGCGACGGCGCGGATGAGCGCGCTTGTAGCCGCGCTGCAGGACTATGCCGAGCACCCGATCATCCTGCGCCAGATCCCGATCCGCGACGGCGAGCGCATCACCGGCGCGGTCGACCTCGTCTCGGAGCGCGCCTGGTCCTATCGCGAGGGCGAGCCGTCGCAGCTGATCGAGCTGCCCCCCGACCTCGCCGAGCGCGAGCACGAGGCGCGCGACCAGCTGCTGGAATCGCTCTCGGAGTTCGACGACCACCTGCTCGAGGAGCTGATCGAGGAGCGGGTGCCGCCCTCGGGCGAGGTCTATGCGCTCTGCGCCCGGGCGCTGGCCGAGAACAAGGTCGAGGAGGCGCTGATCGGCTCGGGGCTGCACGGCAACGGCGTGGTGCGGCTCCTGAAGGCGCTGCGCCACGAGGCCCCGCAGCCCGGGGCGCTGCGCGCCCGGCTGCAGGCGCAGGCGGGCCTCGCGGAGCCGCCCGCCGCCGTGGTCTTCGCCGGCGGCTACCGCAAGCACATGGGCCGGATCGCGCTCCTGCGCGCCTTCGAGGCGCTGCCGGCCACACGCCCGCTCGGCGGCCGCGCCCCCGGCCAGCTGTCGCCGGCCGACCCGCGCGAGCAGCGCCATCTCGACGAGGTCGCCGAGGGCGAGATCGTGCAGGCGGTCAAGGCCGACCATCTCGCGCCGGGGCGCCTCGCCACCCAGTCGGCGCTGCACGACGCGCCGGGCTGGACCGTGGCGCTGCCGGCGATGCTGCACCGGCTGATCGCGCCGGCGAACGAGCGGGACGGGGTGAAGCTCTCGGGCGCGTTGCAGACGCTCGCGGAATCGGACGGCGGGCTCGGGGTGACCCAGGACCCGGCGACCGGCGGGGCGCTGGCCAGCCTGCAGGGGCCGCTGCACCTGCGGCTGGTGCGCCAGCGGCTGAAGGACGCCTTCGGGCTCGAGGTGGCCGATCTCGACCCGAGCCCGGCCTATCGCGAGACGATTACCAAGGGGCATGACGTCGCCTACCGGCACAAGAAGCAGACCGGCGGCGCCGGGCAGTTCGCCGACGTGAAGATGACGATCGCGCCGGCGGCGCGGGGCGCGGGCTTCTCCTTCGCCGAGACCGTGAAGGGGGGCGCGGTGCCGCGGAACTACATCCCGGCGGTCGAGGCGGGGGCGCGCGACGCCATGGAGAAGGGGCCGCTCGGGTTCCCGGTCGTCGACGTGGCGGTGACGCTGACCGACGGGCAGGCCCATGCGGTGGACAGCTCGGACATGGCCTTCCGCATCGCCGGCCGCCGCGGCGTCGGCGAGGCGCTGGAGGCGGCCGGGGCGGTGCTGCTGCAGCCGATCCACCGCGTCGCCATCCACGCGCCCTCGATCTTCACCGGCGGCTTCGGGCCGATCGTCTCGGCGCTGCACGGCCAGCCGCTCGGCTTCGAGCCGGACCCGGAGGCGCGGGGCTGGGAGGTGTTCGAGGCGCTGCTCCCCGCGGCGGCGCTGCCGGGGCTCGCCAACGACGTGCGGGCGGCGACGCAGGGCGTGGGCTGGTTCTCCGAGGCGTTCGACCATTACGAGGAGTTGCACGGCAAGGCGGCGGAGCGCATCGTGCAGGACCACGCGCGCGAGCCGGCCTGACGGGGGGCGCCCGGCCCTTTGAGATGGCGGCTCGAAGCTCCGGCGCTCGCAAGGCTGCCTGTCCTTGCGCCCCGCCCCGGGCGCGGCCCGGGGGGCCGCGCGGCCGCCTTTGCGGCCACAAGGAGCGCGCAGGTGCGCGCAGAGTCTTCTTTGCTTGTTTTCCGCCTGTTGGCGGAAAACCGACTGCTCTCCAGGTTAGCAAACCTGAATGAAAGCCTTGGGGCGCGCGCGCCCGAGCCGGCCCGGCGTCGCGCGGCGGCGGGCGCGGGTCAGACGGCGGCGGCGCGCATCAGCATGCCGTAGAGGTCGCGGGGATCGTCGGGGTCGGCGACGAGGTCGAGGGCCTCGCCGAGGCCGGTCGCGGAGAGCCGCTCGCGGACGTAGCGCAGGGCGGAAAAGTCCTCGATGGCGAAGCCGACCGAGTCGAAGAGGGTGATCGCCGCGGCCGAGCGCCGGCCGGGCGCGAGGCCGGCCACCACGCGCCACAGCTCGGTGACCGGGTGGTCGGGGGCGAGCTGCTGGATCTCGCCCTCGACCCGGGTCTGCGGCGGGTGCTCGACGAAGATGTCCGCGCGCATCAGGATGTCGCGGTGCAGCTCGGTCTTGCCCGGGCAGTCGCCGCCGATCGCGTTGATGTGGACGCCGGCGCCGACCATGTTGTCGGTCAGGATGGTCGCCCGGGCCTTGTCGGCCGTGCAGGTGGTGACGATCTGCGCCCCCTCGATCGCCTCCTCCGCCGTCCGGCAGGCGGTGACCGCGAGGCCGGCCGCGGCGAGGTTGCGGCAGCTCTTCTCGGTCGCGGCGGGGTCGAGGTCCCAGAGGCGCACCGTGTCCGCGCCGCAGATCGCGCGGAAGGCCAGCGCCTGGAACTCGCATTGCGCGCCGTTGCCGATGATGGCGTGGGTTCGCGCCCCCGCGGGCGCCAGATGGCGGGCGGCCACGGCGGAGGTTGCGGCGGTGCGGAAGGCGGTCAGCAGCGTCATCTCGGAGAGGAGGAGCGGGTAGCCGGTGGCGACGTCGGCCAGCATCCCGAAGGCGGCCACGGTCTGGCGGCCGTCGCGGGCGTTGCCGGGATGGCCGTTCACGTACTTGAAGCCGTAGGTGGCGCCGTCGGAGGTCGGCATCAGCTCGATGACGCCGCCGGCGCTGTGGCTCGCCACGCGCGGCGTGCGCTCGAAGCTCTCCCACCGCGTGAGGTCCGCCTCGATCCGCTGGCCGAGCTCGGTCAGGAAGCGCTCGATCCCGGTGGCGTGGACGAGCCGCATCATGTGGTCGACGCTGACGAAGGGCACGAGGTTCAGGGCGGCGACGGTCATGTCCTTCTCCCCAGCAGCCGCGCCGCCAGCTCGACCATCAGCCGGGCCGTGCGGCCGCCGCGGTCGAGGCGGGGGTTGAGCTCGACGAGGTCGAGGCTCGCCACCCGGCCGGAGGCGCGCAGGCGGTCCATCGCCGCCAGCGCCGCCCGCCGCCCCGCGCCTGCGGGGACGGTGGTGCCGACCGCCGGCGCGAGGCCGGGATCGAGGAAGTCGACGTCGAGGCTCACGTGCAGGAGGCCGTCCTCCGCCGCCACGCGGGAGAGGAACGCGGTCAGCGCCCGGCCGAGCCCGGGCACGCCGTGCGCCGCCACGCCCGCCTCGGCGAGCGCCCCCGCCTCGGCCGGATCGACGCTGCGCACCCCGAGCATGCAGACCCGCCGCGGATCGACCGGCGCGGCGAGCGCCGGGAAGTAGCCCTCGAACCCCGGCCGCCCGGTGGCGTAGGCCGCGGGCGTGCCGTGCAGGTTGCCGCTCGTGGTGGTGTCGAGGGTGTGGAAGTCCGGGTGCGCGTCGAGCCAGAGCAGGAAGAGCGGCCGCCCCAGCGCCGCCGCCCGCCGCGCCATCCCGGTCACCGTCCCGGCAGACAGGCTGTGGTCGCCGCCGAGGAAGACCGGCACGCCGCCCTCCGAGGCGGCCAGCGCCGCCTCGGCCAGCGCCTCGGTCCAGGCGGAGACCTCGGGCAGCGCCTTCAGCGCCGCGTTGCCGTGGCAGAGCGGGCGGGCCTGTCGCGGCGCGACGTCGCCGAGGTCGACGGCCCCGAGCGCCGCGCCGATGCCGGCGGCGCGCAGCGCCCGCGGCCCCAGCGCGCAGCCGGGCCGGCCCGCGCCCTCCTCGACCGGCGCCCCGACGAGGCGGATTTGCGATGCAGCGTGAATGTGTCCCATGCCGCAATGCGACATCACGGGCGCGGCGAGGTTGAGAGACTGGATTGGCGCATCCGGCAGGCCGATCTATCATATCGGCAGACGAATCTACCGGATCGGCAAATTGGACCCGCTCGACCAGAAGCTGGTGTCGCTCTTGCGGCACGACGCCCGCCGCTCCGTCTCGGACCTCGCGGTCGAGCTCGACGTCGCGCGCGCCACGGTGCGCGCCCGCATCGCCCGGCTGGAGGCGCGCGGCGAGATCCTCGGCTATACGGTGATCCTGCCCGCCGACGCGGTCGAGGCGGCGGTCCGCGGGGTCATGCTGATCGCCATCGACGGCCAGACCACGGCGAAGGTGATCCGCGCCCTCGGCGCGATGCCCGAGGTCGCCGCCCTCCACACCACCAACGGCCGCTGGGATCTGGTGGTCGAGCTCGGCGCCGCGAGCCTCGCCGACTTCGACGCGACGCTGCGCCGCATCCGCCTGCTGCCCGGGGTGGCGACGAGCGAGACGAGCCTCCTGCTCACCACCCCCCGCTCCACCCGCGCCCGCCTGTGAAGCCTTGGCCTCGCGGCCCGCTTCGGGCTAAGAAGGCCCTGCCGTCCCCGTAGCTCAGCGGATAGAGCGATCGCCTCCTAAGCGATAGGTCACAGGTTCAAGTCCTGTCGGGGACGCCAAAGGCGCCGGCGTCAGCGGTAGAACACGTTCCCGCCGATCACCCCCACCCGGGGCCGCTTCGAGAAGAAGCCGCCCGGCCGCGCCTTGGCTGAGTGGAAGTAGAGCGCGCCGCTCGTCGGGTCGCCGCCGCCGGCCAGCACCGCCGAGGCGGCCTGCTCGGCGCCGCGGCGCTTGACCTTGTCGCGCAACGCCAGCGACCGGCCGGAGCAGCGGTAGGAGAACTGGCAGCCCTGCTTGACCACCCCGCAGACCGAGCCCGGGAAGCGCGGGTCGCGCGTCCGGTTCAGGATCACGTGGCCGACCGCCTGCTGCGAGGCCGCGCTCGGCGCCGCCTCGAAATAGATCGCCTCGGTCAGGCAGGCCTGCTCGGCCTGCGTCCGGCCCGAGGATTCGTTCGCCTGCGCCATCGGCGCCAGCGAGAACGCGAGAAGGACGGTCGCGATGGTCTTGGTCGCAAGGCGCATCGTCACGCTCCCTTGGCAGTTCCTGGGAACGCGAAACTGCCATGCTGCGTTGCAGCAGGTCGACCCGCCGCTGACCTGTCGGCGGTTTTCCGCGCGCAACCCTTGCAGACTCAAAGGAAAATGACGCTCTGCAGCATAATCGCCGCAGCGCAGCATCAGCTCGGGTAGAGCCCCGCCTCGCGGGCCCGGAGCCGAATCAGCCCGAGAATCGCGTCGAGGACCGGCGTCGCCACGCCGGTCAGCCCGCCCAGCTCCTGCACCGCGCCGACCAGCGCGTCGATCTCCAGCGGCCGGCCGGCCTCGAGATCCTGGAGCATCGAGGTGCGGTGCGCGCCCACCGCGGCGGCGCCCTCGATCCGGCGGTCGACGTCGATCGGGAAGCGCACGCCGAGCGCCTCGCCGACCGCCTGCGCCTCCAGCATCATCGCCCGCGCCACGCCGCGCGTCCCCGGATCGGCGCAGATGTCCTCCAGCGTCGCCAGCGTCAGCGCCGAGATCGGGTTGAAGCTGAGATTGCCCCAGAGCTTCACCCAGATCTCGTCGCGGATGCGCGGCCGCACCGGCGCCCGCAGCCCCGCCGCCTCCAGCGCCGCCGCGAGGCGCAGCGCCCGCTCCGACCGCTCCCCCGTCGGCTCGCCGAGCGAGAAGCGGTTGCCCTCGACGTGGCGGACCACCCCGGGCTCGGCCACCTCGGCCGCCGGGTAGACCACGCAGCCCAGCACCCGCTCCGGCCGGAAGGCGTCCCACTGCACCCCGCCCGGGTCGACGCTCGCGAGCCGGGCATCGGCGAGCGGCCCCTCCAGCCCGTGGAAATACCACCACGGCACGCCGTTGACCCCGCTCACCAGCGTGCTCTCCGGCCCGAGGAGCGGCAGGATCGCCGGCACGGCGGCCGGGACCGAATGCGCCTTCAGGGTCAGCACCACGTAGTCCTGCGGCCCCAGCTCTGCCGCGTCGGCGGTCGCCCGCACCGGCACGGTGAAGCTCCCGCCCGCCTCGACCAGCGTCAGCCCGCGCGCCTGCATCGCCGCGAGATGCGGACCGCGCGCCACCACGCTCACCTCGGCGCCGGCGCGCGCCAGCCTCGCGGCCATGTAGCCGCCGATCGCCCCGGCGCCGAAGACGCAGATCCGCATCAGCCCTCGCCGAGCCCGAGCTTCGCCGCGAGCCCGATGCGCATCAGCTTGCCGGTCGCGCCCTTGGGGATCTCGGCGAGGATCACCACGCGGCGCGGCGTCTTGAACTCCGCGAGCCGCGTCCGCGCGAACTCCCGGATGTCGGCCTCGCTCGCCTCGGCCCCCTCGCGGAGCACGACCGCGGCGGCCACCTCCTCGCCGAGCTTCGGGTGCGGCAGCGCGAAGGTCACCACCTGCGCCACCGCGGGGTGATCCATCAGCACCGCGTCGACCTCGAGCGGGCTCACCTTCTCGCCGCCGCGGTTGATGATCTCCTTGAGCCGGCCGGTCAGGCCGAGATAGCCCTCGGCGTCGAAGGCCCCCTGGTCGCCGGTGCGGAACCAGCGCCGCCCCTCGGCCTCGAAGAAGCTCTTGCGGTTGGCCTCGGGGTTCGCCTCGTAGCCGGGCGTCACGTTCGGCCCGGAGATCACCACCTCGCCGGTCGCGCCGGGGGTGAGCCGGTCCTCGGCCTCGTGGGCGATCCGGACCTCCGGCCCCGCGGCGACGCCGACCGAGCCGGGCTTCTGCGCCCGGGGCGGCAGCGGGTTCGAGCACATCTGGTGCGTCGCCTCGGTCATGCCGTAGCTCTCGATCACCGGGCAGGCGAAGGTCTCGGCGAGCGCGACCATCACCTGCGGCGGCAGCGAGGCCGACGACGAGCGGATGAGCCGAAGTCCCGCGGCGCGCACCGTCTCCGCGTTCCGCGCCGAGCGCGCGAGGATCGCCTGGTGCATCGTCGGCACCGCGGTGTACCAGGTCGGCTTCGCCGCGTGGAGCCAGCCGAAGAAGCGCAGCGCGTCGAAGCCGGGCGCGCACCAGACCGAGCCGCCGGCGGCGAGGCTCGCGGTCACGGCGGCCACGAGCCCGTGGATGTGGAAGAGCGGCATCACGTTCAGGCATCGGTCGCCGGGCGCGAGCGCCAGCGCCGCGCCGATGTTCCTCGCCGAGGCGGCGAGGTTCGCGTGCAGCAGCGGCACGATCTTCGGCCGCGAGGTGGTGCCGGAGGTGTGCAGGATCAGCGCGATGTCCTCCGCCTCGGCCTCGGCGCCGAAGGCAGGCGGCCCGGCCTTGGTCTCGGCGCGCAGACGGAACCGCCCCGCCGGCCCCTCCGCCGCCAGCCGCAGCACCGCGAGCCCGCGCGCCGCCGCCGCCTCGGCCGCCGGACCCTCCGCGCCCTCGGCGAGCACGATCGCCTTCGCGCCGAGGTCGTCGAGGTAGAAGTCGAACTCGTCGCGCCGGTAGGCCGGGTTGAGCGGCGCCGTCGTCGCCGCCTGCGCGATGGTCACGAAGGCCGCCGCCATCTCCGGCCCGTTCGGCAGCACGATCGCCACCCGGTCGCCGCGGGCGATCCCCGCCTCGGCGAGCGTCGCCCGCACCTCGTGCGCGAGCTGGCGGAGCCCGCCGAAGCCCAGCCATTCCCGCTCCGGCGCGCCGAGCGCCGGCGCGTCCGAGGGGTGGCTGGCGATCAGCGAGGCGAGCGTGGCGGTCATGGCGTCATCCCCCGGTTCGAACCCCGACGTTGGCCGCCCGCGCCCGCGAGATCAACCCCCGACGCGGCACGCCCGCAGCAAGGATCCGTTAACCCGCCACCACGTTAAATCAATGGCTTAGCGAATATTCACGCGTGAACACCTTCGGGATCGCGGGCCGGTTCACGCCGGCCCGCCCTCCCGGGCATGGATCTGGCACAGGCATTCCACCGGCTCGGAATGGTCGCGCTGGACCTCCACCTCCGGGCCGGCCAGCGCGTCGAGCTTGCCGGCGAGCTTCAGGTCGAGGCCCGACAGGCCCCGGCAGTCATGGGTGGTCAGCGTCACGTCCACCACGTTGTAGATGTTCGTCCACTCCGGGTGGTGGTTCAGCTTCTCGGCGTGGAGCGCCGCGCGGGACATGAAGCCCCAGGCCTCGACGAAGCTCCGGAACTTCCACACCTTGCGGATCGCGTCGCGGCCCTCGACCGCGCCCCAGCCGGCCGCGCCCAGCGCCGGCAGCGCCGCGGTCCGCTCCGCCTCGGTCAGCAGCTCGGCCATGTCAGCTCGCCTCCGCCATGGCGGCCTCGTTGGCCGCGTTGGCCCGCGCCAGCGCCGGCCGCACCGCCAGCCGGTCCCAGTAGGCCTTGAAGGCCGGCCGCGCCTCGATCGAGCCGAACATCAGCCCCCAGCCGATCTGCGAGCCGAAATAGACGTCGGCCGCGGTGAAGCGGTCGCCGGCGACGAAGGGGCCCGTCTCCAGCGCCCGCTCGATGGTGTCCATCACCGCCTCGAACGAGCCGTAGCCGACCATCCCCCGCCGGTCCTCCGGCGGCGCGAAGCCGAGCGCCTTGTTGGTGACCGCGGCCTCCAGCGGCCCCGCCGCGAAGAACAGCCAGCGATAGTAGCCCGCCCGCTCCCCCGGCCGCGGCGCGAGCCCGGCCTCGGGGAAGGTGTCGGCCAGGTAGGCGCAGATCGCCGCCGCCTCGGTCACCACGGCGTGGCCATGGACGAGCGTCGGCACCTTGCCCATGGGGTTGACCGCGAGGAACTCCGGGGTGCGCATCGCCGGGCCGAACTCGAGGAACTCGGCGCGGTAGGGCGCGCCCACCTCCTCGAGCATCCAGTGCGCGATCCGCCCCCGCGAGCGGGGATTGGTGTAGAGAACGATCCCTTGGGTCATCGGACCCCTCCTTCTGGCAGTCGCCGCGCAACATAGCGGCTCCGCCGCCGGTGTCACCCGGTCCCGCGTCCGGGGTCGGTCGGGGGCTCAGTCCTCCTCCGGCCCCCCGCCGCGGCGGAACGGGCCGTAGGCGGCCAGCGCCTCGATCTCGCGGCCCACCGCCCGCCGCTCGGCGTCGAGATACTCCGCCACCGCCCGGCGCAGCGCCGGCAGGGCGATCCAGTGCAGCGAATGCGTCTCGGTCGGCAGGTAGCCGCGGGCGAGCTTGTGCTCGCCCTGCGCCCCCGCCTCGACGCGGGCGAGCCCGGCGGCGATCGCCCAGTCGATGGCCTGGTAGTAGCAGAGCTCGAAATGCAGGAACGGATGGTCCTCGACGCAGCCCCAATAGCGGCCGTAGAGCGTGTCGCGGCCGATGAAGTTCAGCGCCCCGGCCACCCAGCGGCCCTCCCGCCGGGCGAGCGCCAGCAGCGCGTCGTCGCGCATCGTCGCCTGCACCCGGTCGAAGAACCCCCGCGTCAGGTAGGGCCGCCCCCATTTGCGCGACCCGGTGTCCTGATAGAAGCGCCAGAAGGCGTCCCAGTGCGCCGGCTCGATGGCGTCGTCGGTCAGCGCGACGATCTCGCCGCCGAAACCCTGCGCCAGCGCGCGCTCCTTGCGGATCGCCTTCCGCTTGCGCGAGGCGAGGTCGGCGAGGAATCCGTCGAAATCGGCATAGCCGCGGTTGACCCAGTGGAACTGCTGGGTGGTCCGGGCCAGCAGGCCGGCGGCCTCGCCCCACTCGCGCTCCGCGGCGGTGCAGAAGGTGACGTGGAAGGACGAGAGCCCGTTCCGCCCGGCGATCGTCGTCGCCGCCTCGAGCAGCGCGGCGCGGCCCGTCGCCTCGAAGCCCGGCCGGGTGAGGAACCGCCGGCCGGTCGCCGGGGTGAAGGGCGCCGCCGATTGCAGCTTGGGATAATAGCGCCCGCCCGCCCGCTCCAGCGCGTCCGCCCAGCCGTGGTCGAAGATATACTCGCCCTGGCTGTGGCTCTTGGCGTAGAGCGGCATCGCCGCGATCGCCACGCCGCCCTGCCGCGCCACCAGATGCCGCGGCGCCCAGCCCGTCCGCGGCCCGACCGAGCCCGAGTCCTCCAGCGCCGCGAGGAACCGGTGGGTGGTGAAGGGATCGACGGGCCGGCCGCCCCCGGCGGCCTCGGGCGCGGCGCAGGCGTCCCATTCGGCGTCGGCGATATCGCCGACGCCCCCGAGCACGCTCACCTCGATGGTCTCGCCGCCGTCCATTCTACCGCCCGAAACGCCTGCGGCGTCCCCCGAGTTCCGTTCCGACCAAGGCCCCCGACGACGCCCGCGACGAGACGGCGACGAGGCGACGCGGAGCGAGGAGAACCCGGTGTTCACGCCGCATCGCCGCGCCGGCGGACCGGCGCGACGAAGCGCATCCTATATCTCCGGGGACGCCTCAGGAACAGGCGAGATCGCCGGCGCGCCGACGCATCAGGAAGGCCTGCCACGACCGACGGGTTGCCCCCAGCCCGGCCAGCAGGAGACCCGTCAACATCAGCAAGCCAGCCGGAGGGACCGGAACCACGACGGTGGAGTCGCGCAGTCGGCCCACCTCTCCAAACCACCAGCGATCGCGGAAACCCTGGCCGGAAGAGTAGGTCGCGCCGGCACGATAGGCGAAGCTCAGGTATTGGTCGCCCGAGGCCAGCGCCGCGGCGACCAGTTGGGTCACGTCGACCTCCAGCCGCCCCGGCTGACCGAGATGGGAGAACTTGCGGACCAGACTGCCCGAGTTCCACTCGTCCACGCTCACGACGCCGTCTCCCGCAAACGAATAGACCTTCAAGGCTCCGTCTTCGCCGTTCGGGTCACTGTTGGACAACGGAATCACCAGCTTCGCGAAGCGCGGGGCGGCCGTCAGGGTCGTCACGTCGAAATGAGCGATGGTCCTGTCTTCCATATCAGGGAATTTCTTTGCGGCCTGGAAGCCCAGCACCAGGATCTCGTTCGAGATGTCGCGGAGGCCCGTGATGCTCGATGCGTGGATCGTCGCGGCCTCGGCCGTCGGGGCATAGAGAACCAGCAGCGAGATCAGCGAGCCACGCACGTTGAACATGCGACGAATCCAGGCCATGACCATCTGGCGCTCCCCACCTATCAACCGATAGAGTGCTCAAATATACGCCAGACAGGGCAGGCCTCGCAACTATGCGTTGGCGGCGGCGAACCGCCCTGCGTCACGCCGGGACGTCCCCGAAGGTGGCGTGCTCAGGCGGCATCGAGCGTGGCGATGTCGAGCTTGCCCATCTGCACCATGGCGGCGAAGATGCGGGGGCCGCGCTCGGGGTCGGCGAGGAGGTCGCCGATGCTGGCCGGGCAGACCTGCCACCAGAGACCGAAGCGGTCGCGGAGCCAGCCGCAGCGGCCGTGCTCGCCGCCTTGGGCGAGCGCCTCCCAGAGCCGGTCGATCTCCGCCTGCCCGGCGCAGGCCACGACCAGCGAGACGGCCATCGAGGGCGCGCAGTCGGGGCCGGCGTCGAGCGCGAGGTGGAGGCGGCCGCCGAGCTCGAACTCCACGGCCAGGACGGCTCCGCCGTCGCGCCGGATCGTCCGCAGGCGCCGGGCGCCGGGCAGGACGGCGCAGTAGAAGTCGACAGCCGCCTCGGCCTTGCCGGGCAGGAGCAGGCACGGAAGGATGCGGTCCGACATGGGCGACTCCGCGATCGCCGCGCTGCGGCGGCGGTTTCTGGGACGGCCCCGCGCGGGGGGGGGGCCGCGGCTGGGTTGGAAAGAGGCCGGGACGCGGAGCGCGCGCGCCCCGCGCCTGCTAGAGGGACCGCTGCTCGGGGCCGGCCTCGAGGACGCCCCAGAGGACGCCGAACGGGTCCTTGAGCAGGCCCCACCAGTCGCCCCAGAACTGCTTCTCGTAAGGCATCACGATGTCGCAGCCCGCCTCGACCGCGCGCTTCCACCAGGCGTGGCCGTCGTCGACGACGAGCTGGAGGTGCAGCCCGGAAGGCGCGGGGCGCTGGTCGGCCGACATGCCGTCCGACATCATCAGCGCGCCGCCGTTGATCTCGATCTGCACATGCATGTGCCGGCCGGGGTTCTGCGGATCCGCCATCGAGCCGAGGTCGCGGGCGCCGAAGGCGCGGGCGTAGAACCCGGCCGCCTCGGCGGCGCGGCCGTTCATGTCGAGATAGGGGATGACGCCGCTCATCACCTCGGCGGAGGGGCGGGTCGTCGTGCGGGGATCGGCCGTCTGGATCTCGTCGTCGGGCATGGGGTCGGTCCTCTCGTCCGGTGGATTTCGGGCTCAGGCCGCGAACGCGGCCTCGAGCGTGGCGATGTCGATCTTCCGCATCTCCATGAAGGCGGCCATCACCCGGTCGGCGGCCTCGCGGTCCGGGCCGGAGAGCATCCGCGCGGCCTCGCGCGGCGCGATCTGCCACGAGACGCCGAAGCGGTCCTTGAGCCAGCCGCAGGCCTCGGCGTCGGGCTCCGCCGACAGCGCGGCCCAGAGGCGGTCGATCTCGGCCTGGTCGTCACACTGGACCAGCAGCGAGAAGGCCTCGTTGAAGCCGAAGCCGTGCGCCATGGCGCTGTCCATCGCCATGAAGGTCTCGCCGGCGAGGCGGAACTGGGCGTGCTTGACCGCGCCGGCCGGGTCGGGGCTCTCGGCCCCGTCCCAGCGCAGGACGCCGTCGACGGACGAGTCGGGCAGGAGGCCGGTCCAGAGCTTCATAGCCTCCTCGGCGCGGCCGGCGTTGGCGCCGGTGAACATCAGGCTCGGGACGACGGCGCGTCCCGACGCGGCCGGGTCGCCGAGGGCGATCTGCCACGTCAGGCCCCAGCGGTCGGCGAGCCAGCCGTAGCGCGGGGCCCAGGGATAGGCGTCGATCGGCATCAGCGCCTGTCCGCCGTCGAGGAGCCCGTCCCAGGCGCGGTCGACGTCGCCGCGGTCGGCAAGGGTGACGAAGAGCGAGATCGCCGGGGTGAAGCGGAACAGCGGGCCGCCGTTCAGCGCGACGATCTCCGTCCCGCCGAGCACGAGGTCGACCGTCATCGTCGATCCCGGCTCCTGTCCGTGGACCTCCTGCCCAGCCGCGCCGTAGCGCGTCACCGCGCCGACGGCCGATCCGGGGATGAGCGAGGCGTAGAGGGCGGCCGCCGCCTCGGCGGCGCCGTCGTACCAGAGATGCGGGACGATCTTCTGCATCGGCGGCCCTCAGACGTCGACGATGGGGGCGAAGCCGCCGTAGATCATCCGCTTGCCGTCGAAGGGCATCCCGTCCATCGACATGCGGTCGTCCTTCATCATCTTTTCCCAGCCTTGGTTGCGGGCATCCTTGTCGGGCCAGACCACCCAAGAGAACACCACCGCCTCGTCGTCCTTGCGCTTCACCGACATGGTGAAGGAGGTGACCTCGCCCTCGGGCACGTCGTCGGCCCAGGCCTCCATCACGTGGAGGGCGCCGTATTCCTTGAACATCTCCGCCGCCTTGGCGGCGTGGGCGCGGTAGGCCTCCTTGTTGGCGAGGGGCACCGGACAGACGAATCCGTCGACGTAGCTCATGACCTGGTCTCCCGTGTCTGGGTCGGCAGAGGATGGTAACGCGCGAACGGGCCGATGGTTTCAGCCCGGACCTCCGGGGGGCGCCGGCGGCGCTCCTGCAGGAGGCGGCCGTGGAGGACGGCCTGCAGGCCGGCGAAGCCGTCGAGGAAGGTCAGCATGGCGTGTCCTCGGGATTGAAGGGCCGGGTGAGACAGCGGGCGAGGTGGCAGATGCCCTGCGCCGCACAAGGACGGAGTGTGCGGGCGTTCTGGCGGACGCAGGACTGGTTTCATGAGTCGATAAGATACCGACCGGTTGGTATGTTGCAAGCGAATTCTCCGGGGATGGACGGAGGCGGGCCGGATGCGTAGCCTTCGCGGCATGGGCGAGGACCTGTTTCCCGGCTTCGCGGAGCGCATCGTCGACGGCGCGGCGGGGCCGATCTTCCTCCGGGTCGGCGGCGGCGGGCCGCCCGTCGTGCTGATCCACGGCTTTCCGCAGACCCATGCCGAGTGGGCGCCGATCGCCGGCGCGCTGGCCCGGCGGGCGACGGTGGTGGCGGTAGACTTGCGCGGCTACGGGGCCTCGGCGGCGCCGGCGAGCGTCGGCGGGGCGCGCTACGCCAAGCGCGAGATGGCGGCGGACGTGGTGCGGGCGATGGCGGCGCTCGGGCACGAGCGCTTCGCCCTCGTCGGGCACGATCGCGGGGCGCGCGTAGGCTACCGGCTGGCGCTCGACGCGCCGGAGCGGGTGGAGCGGCTCGCGCTCCTCGACATCCTGCCGACGGTGTCGATGTGGGACGGGATGGATGCGGCGCTGGCGTTGCAGGTCTATCACTGGGCCTTCCTCGCCCAGCCGGCGCCGCTGCCGGAGACGCTGATCGGCGCGGCCCCCCTCGCCTACCTCGACCACACGCTGGCGAGCTGGACTGCCTCGCGCTCGCTCGCCGCCTTCGACCCGCGGGCGCTGGCCGCCTGGCGCGCCGCCATGGCCGAGCCGGCGCGGATCCACGCCTTCTGCGAGGACTACCGCGCCGGCGCGACCATCGACGTCGACCACGACCGCTCCGACCTTGCCGCCGGACGGCGGATCGCCTGCCCCGTCCTCGTCCTCTGGGGCGCCGCCGGCATCCCCGCGGCGAGCGGCAGCCCCCTCGACGTCTGGCGCGCGACCTTCGCGCCCCATGCCGAGGGGACGGGCATAGAGGCGGGGCACTTCCTGCCCGAGGAGGCCCCGCAGGCCACGCTGGCGGCGTTGTTGCCGTTTCTGGCGGGGGGCAGCGGTTAGAGCCCGACCGGACGTTCCGGCTCAGCCGGGCCGACCTCGCTCTCGTCGTCGTCCTCGTCCGGCCCCAGCGCCGCCTCGATCAGCGCCTCGAGCGCGTCGTAGTCCTCCGGCGCGAAGCCGCCCACGCCCTGCATCCACAGGCCCGCGGCGCGGAGCCCGTCCGCCTCCAGCCGGCAGACGGTGATCCGTCCCGAGCGCATCTGCCCGACGAGCCCGGCCCGCGCCAGCACGGCGAGATGCTTGGAGACCGCGGCCAGCGACATCTCGTGCGGGGCGGCCAGCTCGCCCACGGTGCGCTCGCCGTCGAGGAGCGCCGTCAGGATCGCCCGTCGCGTGGGGTCGGCGAGCGCCGCGAACACCAGGTCGAGGTCGGGTCCGGGATCGGCCATGCCGCCCCGCTTGCGGCCGCCCCGGGGCAAAGTCAACTCTCCGGTTGACGATCCCGGCCGCGGGTCCCGGCAAATTTCAACCACGAGGTTGAAGATTCTCGCCGCCGCGATCCTGGGCCGGCCGGCGCCGCGGCGATCGCGCTGTCGGCGGGAAAAGCGGGATAGCCCAACCACTTACGGATGCGGCGGCGCGGCTTGACAGCAATGTGATCTCTCTTTACCACCGCAGCCGACGTCAGTGCCGTGGCGGCGCGCCGCACGGTCCACGAGGGGGCGCGGGGCCATGTCCGAGGACCCGTTTTCCGAGCGCCTGAAGCGCCTCGAGGACCGGCTCGCAGCCGCCAGGGCCGAGCGGCAGCCGAAGTCCCGGCCGGGGGCGGCGGCGAAGTACACGCAGAGCTCGATCGCCTGGCGCATGGTGACCGAGCTCGTCGTGGGGATGCTGCTCGGTCTCGGCATCGGCTGGGGGCTCGACAGCCTGCTGGGGACACGACCGGTGTTCCTGGTGCTGTTCGCCCTCCTCGGCTTCGCCGGCGGGGTCCGCGCCATGCTGCGGACCGCGAGCGACGTCCGGGAAGGCAGATCGGAGGCGGCGCTGACGCGCGGCCCGGAGAACACGGCGCCCGGCAACGGGCGGAACGGGACGGACGAGGGGCGAGGGGCTGATGGCTGAACCGGCACATGGCGGAAGCGGGCTGAACATCCACCCGATGGACCAGTTCCGGGTGCATCCGCTCTTCGGCGGCGGCGAGGTCCACTGGTACACGCCCACCAACGCCACGTTGTGGATGGCGCTGACCGTCGCCGCTATCACCCTGCTGATGGTCGTCGGCGCCCGCGGCCGGGCGCTGGTGCCCTCGCGGGCGCAGTCGATGGCCGAGGTCACCTACGGCTTCGTGCGCAAGATGGTCGAGGACGTCGCCGGCCGCGAGGGGCTCAAGTACTTCCCCTACGTCTTCACGGTGTTCCTGTTCGTCCTCTTCGCCAACCTGCTGGCGCTGATCCCGACCTCGTTCGCGCCGACCTCGCACATCGCGGTGACGGCGGTGCTGGCCCTGTCGGTGTTCCTCTCGGTGACGGCGATCGGCTTCTACAAGCACGGTCTGCACTTCCTGAAGCTGTTCTGGGTCTCCTCGGCGCCGACGCTGGCGCTGCGCATCGTCCTCGCGGTGATCGAGCTGATCTCCTACTTCGTGCGCCCGCTCAGCCACTCGCTGCGACTTATGGGCAACCTGATGGCCGGCCACGCGGTGCTCAAGGTGTTCGCGGGCTTCGCCGGCGCCCTCGGCGTCGGGGCCTTCATCCCGATCTTCGCCATCACCGCCATCTACGGGCTCGAGCTGCTCGTCGCGGTGATCCAGGCGTACGTTTTCGCGATCCTGACGGTCGTCTACCTCAACGACGCGCTCCATCCCGGCCACTGAGCCGCGGCGCGCACCCCAGAAAACGCCATCCAGAACAAGGAGCCAGACCAATGGAAGGCAACATCTCCGAAATGGGCCAGTTCATCGGCGCGGGCCTCGCCTGCATGGGCATGGGCGGCGCCGGCATCGGCGTGGGCCATGTCGCCGGGAACTTCCTCGCCGGCGCGCTGCGCAACCCGGCCGCCGCCGGCGAGCAGACCGCCACGCTCTTCATCGGCATCGCCTTCGCCGAGGCGCTCGGCATCTTCTCGTTCCTCGTCGCCCTGCTGCTGATGTTCGCGGTCTGATCCGCGCCAGCGAGGCCCGGGGGCCGGCGAGCGCGCCGCGCCCCGCTTGACGGAGAGGGACATGGCAGAGACGACCGAGAACGCGGCGACCCACGCCGCCGACGCGGCACAGGAGCTGGACCACCTCGCGACGGACGGCCACGGCGACACCGGCGCCGAGGTGCTGCACGTCGCCGAGGTCGGCATGCCGCAGCTCGACACGGCGATCTATCCGAACCTGATCTTCTGGCTCGTCATCGCGCTGGTCGCGCTCTACCTGATCCTGACCAAGGTGGCGCTGCCGCGCATCGGCACCATCCTCGCCGAGCGCAACGACGCCATCTCGAACGACCTCGAGATGGCCGCCCTCTACAAGCGCCGCGCCGAGGAGGCCGAGGGCGCCTACAACGCGGCCCTCGCCAAGGCCCGCGACGAGGCGCAAAAGATCGCCGCCGAGGCCAAGGCCGCCGTCGGCCGCGAGCTGGGCGGGCTGATGGCCAAGGCGGACGCCGAGATCGCCGCCAAGGCCGCCGAGTCCGAGGGTCGCATCCGCGAGATCGAGGCGAGCGCGACCGAGAGCGTCGGCGAGGTGGCCCGGGCCGCCGCGGCCGACATCGTCGCCGCGATCGGCCCGCGCCCCGCCAAGGAGGCGGCGATCGCCAAGGCGGTCGACGCCGCGATGAAGGGGTGAGACGATGAGCTTCCTCAACAACACCAACATCGTCGTCGGCATCGGCTTCGTCATCTTCGTCGGGATCCTGCTCTACTACAAGGTCCCGGCCATGCTGGCCGCGAAGCTCGACGAGCGGGCGGTCCGCATCCGCCAGGAGCTCGACGAGGCGCGGGCGCTGCGCGAGGAGGCGCAGAGCCTGCTCGCCGGCTTCGAGCGCAAGCAGAAGGAGGTCAAGGCCCAGGCGGAGGACATCGTCGCCGCGGCCCGGGCCGAGGCCGAGCGCGCCGCCGAGGTCGCCAAGGAGGACATCCGCCGCACGGTCGCCCGCCGGCTGCAGACCGCGACCGACCAGATCGGCGCCGTCGAGAAGGCCGCAATCCGCCAGATCCGCGACCGCGCCGTGACGGTCGCCGTCGCCGCGGCGGCGGAGGTGATCGGCAAGGACCTCAAGGCCGCCGACCGCGCCGCGCTCGTCGACCAGGCCATCGCCGACGTGGGCGCCAAGCTGCACTAAGTCCGGGCCGGACGGGCCGGCCCGCCTTCGGGCGGGCTTGTGCCGTTCCGCGAATCCGGCGCACAATCGCCGCCGGGGGAGGGCCGCGATGATCCCGCAGGAAGAACGCAGGCAGCAATTGCTGACGAGGCTCGGCGAGCTGCGCTCGCGCCTCGCCAAGATCGACAACCAGCTCGACCAACCGCACAGTCCGATGTTCGCCGAGGCGGCCATCGAGCGCGAGTCCGACGAGATGCTGGAGGATCTGGGCGCCGCCGGGCTTCAGGAGATCCGCATGATCGAGGCCGCGCTCGGCCGCATGGACCGTGGCGAATACGGCATCTGCGTCACCTGTGGCGACCCGATCTCCGAGGAACGCCTCGACGTCCTGCCCGCCACGCCAAAATGCCGGAACTGCGCCGCCTGACGCGGTCGCGATCCGGTCTGCCGGGAAAGGGCGTCAGGGTCCGGCCCTGACGCCGCCTCGGATCAGCAGCGGGCGTTCGGGTTCTGCCGGCAGTCCTGCTGGCGGCCGACCAGAGCGCCGCCCGCCGCGCCGACGCCGGCGCCGATCAGGGTGGAGCGGCTGTTTCCGCCGATGAGGTTGCCGGCCGCCGCGCCGCCGACGGCGCCGACCGTCGCGCCCGTCATCTGGTTGTTCCGGGTGCCGTCCGGGTTGGTGCAGGCGGCGAGGCCCAGCATGGCGATTCCGACGGAGGCGGTAGTCAGGACGCGGATCATTCCGGTTTCCCCTTGTTGTCTCGGGTCGTTTCTACCGTGGAAGAAGCGTTTCCGGCAATGCGGTTCCTTCGCGTCTTCACGTCCCGGCGATGGCGGCGGCGCGAAGCTGCTTGCGGCCGCCTTCGCGTGCGGCCATAGGAGCCCGATGGCCGCGCCCCTCGACTATGCCGCGATCCGCGAGATCTTCTCCCGCTTCCGCGAGGCCGAGCCGGAGCCGAAGGGCGAGCTCGCCCATGTCAACGCCTTCACCCTCCTCGTCGCCGTCGCCCTCTCCGCCCAGGCCACCGACAAGGGCGTGAACCGCGCCACCGCCGCGCTCTTCCCCGTCGCCGACACCCCCGAGAAGATGCTCGCCCTCGGCGAGGAGCGGCTGGTCGAGCACATCCGCACCATCGGCCTCTTCCGCAACAAGGCGAAGAACGTCATCGCGCTGTCGCGCCTGCTGATCGAGCGGTTCGGCGGCGAGGTGCCGTCGTCGCGGGCGGCGCTGCAGAGCCTGCCCGGGGTGGGCCGCAAGACCGCCAACGTCGTGCTCAACACCTGGTGGAAGCTGCCGGCGATGGCGGTCGACACCCATGTCTTCCGCGTCGCCAACCGCACGGGGATCGCGCCCGGGTCCGACGTCCTCGCCGTCGAGCGCGGGCTGGAGGACCGGGTGCCGGCGCCCTACCAGCTCCACGCCCATCACTGGCTGATCCTGCACGGCCGCTACATCTGCGTGGCGCGCAAGCCCGCCTGCGGGCGCTGCCTTATCGCCGATCTCTGCCCCTACGAGGAGAAGACCCCGTGACGAAGCCCCTCCAGGTCGTCGGGGTCGGCAATGCGCTTGTCGACGTGATCGCCTCCATCGAGGAGGCGTTCCTCGACCGCATGGGCGTCGAGCGCGGCATCATGCAGCTGATCGGCACGGCGCGGGCGATCGAGCTCTACGCGGCGATGGGGGCGGCGCGCGAGGTCTCCGGCGGGTCGGCGGCGAACACGGTGGCGGGGCTCGCGGCGCTCGGGTCGCGGACCGCCTATGTCGGCAAGGTCAAGGACGACCAGCTCGGCGCGATCTTCGCCCATGACCTGCGGGCGATGGGGGCGGTCTACGAGACGCCGCTGGCGCCGAGGGACCATCCCGAGGAGACCGGCCGCTGCCTCGTGCTGGTCTCGCCGGACGGCGAGCGGTCGATGAACACCTATCTCGGGGTCTCCGAGCATCTGGCGCCGGCGGACGTCGACGTCGCCCAGATGGCGGCGGCGGAGTGGATTTTCCTCGAAGGCTACCGCTTCGACGGGCCGCAGAGTCATGCCGCCTTCGCCCGGGCGATCCGCGCGGCCAAGGCGGCGGGGGGGAAGGTGGCGATCACCCTCTCCGATCCGTTCTGCGTCGAGCGGCACCGCGACGCCTTCCTTGCGATGATCCGGGCCGACGTCGACCTCCTCGTCGCCAACGAGCACGAGCTGAGGTCGCTCTACCTCACCGACGACATCGAGGCGGCGATCGCGCGGGCGCGGGCCGAGGTCCCGGTCACCGCCTGCACGATCGGCGCGGGGGGCGCGCATGTCGTCGCCGGCGAGGAGCGCGTCCACGCCCCGGCGACGCGGGTGCGGGTGGTCGACGCCACCGGGGCAGGCGACCTCTTCGCCGCGGGCCTGCTCCACGGCGCGGTCACCGGCCGCAGCTGGCTCGACAGCGCCCGCATGGGCTGCGTGGCGGCGGGCGAGGTGATCTCGCACTACGGCGCCCGCCCGGAGACGGACCTCCGCGCGCTGTTCGCGGCCGAGGGGCTGGCCTGAGGTCCGCGGCGAGGCTGGTCGCGGCGGGGCGTCAGTCGGGGAAGCTGCGGCTGGTCTTGATCTGCTCCCAGGCCCAGACGACCTCGGTCAGGCGGGCCTCGTCGTCGCGCTTGCCACCGTTCATGTCGGGGTGCAGGTCCTTGACCAGCGCCTTGTAGATCTGCCGGATCTCGCTCTTCGACTGGGTGTCCTGCGCGTCGAGGATCTCGAGCGCCTTGCGCTCGGTCGGCGGCAGGCGGCGCTGCGGGCGGACCGCCGGGCCGCGCTCGCCGCCAGGGTTCAGCGTGCCCTTGTCGCCGAGCGCCTCCATCGGGTCGTGGTAGCCGAAGCGCGCCCAGGCCCGTCCCTCGGCGTGGGGCGTCGCGCCCGGCCGTGTCACCGTCTCGCTGAACGGCCGGGTGGCGCGGTCCCAGACCCGGTCGGCGGCGAACTGGCGCTCCAGCTCGGCCTCCGACTGGTCCTGGAAGAAGTTCCACTTCAGATTGTACTCGCGGACGTGGTCGAGGCAGAACCAGAAGAAGTCGTCGAGCTGCTCCGGCGAGCGCGGGGCGCGGAACCTGCCGGGCTTGTCGCAGCCCGGCTTGTCGCAGACCCGGCCCGTCTCGACGCCCGACGCGCCCCGCGTCCGCGCCCGACGCTTCTTGTCGGCGCTGGCCGAGATGTCGAAATTGAAGGGCGAGGGACGGCGCATCGGCAGAGGGGCCTTTCGGCTGTTCGACTCGGGGCGAGTCAGTCTAGTCATTTGGGCGGGCGGGCCAAGACCCGCGCCGTCGGGAGGCAGTCCATGGCCGAGCCGCCATATTCGACGAAGTCGGTCCACGCGAAGCTGTCGGCGCGCTTCGCGCCGGACTTCCTGAAGGTGATCGACGAGAGCGAGAGCCACCGCGGCCATGGCGGCTGGCGCGAGGGCGGGAACACCCATTACCGCGTGGTGATGCGCAGCGCCGCCTTCGATGGCCTGAGCCGCATCGAGCGCGCGCGCGCCGTCCACGCCGCCCTGCGCGAGGAGCTGGCCTCCGGCCTGCACGCGCTGGCGCTGGAGCTCTCCGGCGAGTCCGACGGCTACGACGACGGCCTAGTCGGCGGGCCCGAGCCGGGGGGGCGGGCGTAGCGGCGTCGCCACCGCCGGCCCCGTCGCCGGCTGGACGGCCGGCTCGGCCACCCGCGGCTCGCGCCGGAGCGGCGCGGCGGACGCCGGCACCGGCCGGTCGACCGCCCCCAGCCGCGGGCCGGGCGGGGCCTCGTCCAGGCCCGCCTCCACCCGCGCCGCCGCGAGCCGCGGCTCGGCGCTCTCCCGCGGGCGGCGGAAGATGAGCACGGTCTCCACGGTCTCGGAAGGGCGGCGGAACCAGCCGCCGCCCTCGATCGCCGGCAGCGACTCGGCGCGGACGTATTCCCAGCCCTCGCGCGCCGCCACGTTGATCGCCTCGGCCAGCGTCGCGGCGAAGGCCTCGGCCGACTTCATCCCCTTCATCCGCTTCGGCCGTCGCGGGGCCGGCGTGACCTTGTATTCGTATGTCATCCCACCCCCTCCGGCTCAGTCGAGGCCGAGCCGCGCCCTGACGAGCTCGTTCACCGCCTGCGGATTGGCCTTGCCGCCGGTCGCCTTCATCACCTGGCCGACGAACCAGCCCGCCATCGACGGCTTGGCCTGGGCCGCGGCCACCTTGTCGGGGTTCGCCGCGATCACCTCGTCGACCGCCGCGGCGATGGCGCCGGCGTCGGTCACCTGCTTCAGGCCGCGGGCGGCCACCACCTCGGCCGAGTCGCCGCCCTCGGTCCAGAGAATGTCGAAGACGTCCTTGGCGATCTTGCCCGAGATCTCGCCCGTGCCGATCAGGTCGATCAGCCCGCCGAGCTGCGCCGGCGAGATCGGGCTCGTCTCGATGGTCCGGCCTTCCTTGTTCAGCCGGCCGAACAGCTCGTTGATCACCCAGTTCGCCGCCTGCTTGCCGTCGCGGCCGCGGGCGACCGCCTCGAACCAGTCGGCGCTCGGCGCCTCGGCGGTCAGCACGCCCGCGTCGTACTCGGTCATGCCGTAGTCCAGGACGAACCGCGCCTTGCGCGCGTCCGGCAGCTCCGGCAGGCCGGCGCCGATGGCGTCGACCCAAGCCTGGTCGAGCTCCAGCGGCAGCAGGTCGGGGTCGGGGAAGTAGCGGTAGTCGTGCGCCTCCTCCTTGGAGCGCATCGACCGGGTCTCGCCCTTCGACGGGTCGTAGAGCCGGGTCTCCTGCTCCACCGTCCCGCCGTCCTCGAGGATGGCGATCTGCCGGCGGGCCTCGTATTCGATGGCCTGCTGGATGAAGCGCATCGAGTTCATGTTCTTGATCTCGCAGCGCGTGCCGAGCGTGTCCGACCCCTTCGGCCGCACGCTCAGGTTCACGTCCGCCCGCAGGCTCCCCTCCTGCATGTTGCCGTCGCAGGTGCCGAGGTAGCGCAGGATCTGCCGCAGCTTGCGCACGTATTCCGCCGCCTCCTCCGGCCCGCGGATGTCGGGGCGCGAGACGATCTCCATCAGCGCGACGCCAGTGCGGTTGAGATCGACCAGCGTCGCCTCGGGGTCGAGGTCGTGGATCGACTTGCCGGCGTCCTGCTCCAGATGGATGCGCTCCACCCGTACCTTGCGGGCGACGCCCGGGGCCATGTCGACCAGCACCTCGCCCTCGCCGACGATCGGGTGGTAGAGCTGGCTGATCTGATAGCCCTGCGGCAAGTCCGGGTAGAAGTAGTTCTTGCGGTCGAAGCGCGAGAAGAGGTTGATCCGCGCCTTCAGCCCCAGCCCCGTGCGCACCGCCTGCTCGACGCAGAACGCGTTCAGCACCGGCAGCATCCCCGGCATCGCCGCGTCGACGAGGCTGACATTGGTGTTCGGCTCGGCCCCGAATCCGGTCGAGGCGCCGGAGAACAGCTTCGCCTGCGAGCTGACCTGGGCATGGACCTCGAGCCCGATCACCAGCTCCCAGTCGCCCTTCGCGCCGGCAATGATCTTCGGCTCCGGCTCCTTGTAGGCGAGTTCGGCCATGCTCTTCCTGCGGCGGATTCCTGAAAACTTCGGAGACTTATCCATCGCAGGCCCTGTCGGCAAGGGCGCTGTCGCCAGCCCCGACGCCGCTCCATCGCCAACAAATTGATATTACCTGACATTCCGCGACGCCGGATCTGCCCCACGCCGACGGCCGCCTCCCGACGCGCAAACGACCGACATTCTAGAACGATTCCAGCCTGACTTGACTCCCGGGCCTCGCGGGCGCACTTGAGGACCAGCAGACGGAGCGCCCGAGATGTTCATCCAGACCGAGTCCACGCCCAATCCCGCCACGCTCAAGTTCCTGCCCGGCCAGGTCGTGCTGGCGGCGGGCACGGCGGACTTCCCCTCCGAGACGGCGGCGGCGGCCTCGCCGCTGGCCCGGCGCATCTTCGGCGCGGGCGGGGTGACGGGCGTGTTCTTCGGCCACGACTTCGTCACCGTGACCAAGGCCGAAGACGTCGACTGGAGCCACGTCAAGCCGGCGATCCTCGGCGCGATCATGGAGCACTTCCAGTCCGGCGCCCCCGCGATGGAGGGCGAGGCCGGAACGGTCGAGCACGCCGCCCATGACGGACCCGACGCCGAGATCGTCGGGCAGATCAAGGAGCTGCTCGACACCCGCGTCCGCCCGGCGGTGGCGCAGGACGGCGGCGACATCACCTTCCACGGCTTCGACCGCGGCGTGGTCTACCTGCACATGCAGGGGGCCTGCGCCGGCTGCCCGTCCTCGACGATGACCCTGAAGATGGGCATCGAGAACCTGCTCCGGCACTACATCCCCGAGGTGACCGAGGTTCGCCCTGTCGGCCTCTGACGCCGAGACCGGAGCCGGCCTGCCGCTGATCCTCGCCTTCGACGCCGCCGGCGGACGCTGCGCCGCCGCGCTGGTCCGTGGCGGCCGCGTGCTGGCGGCGCGCGCCGAGGCGACCGACCGCCGCGAGGCGGAGCGGCTGATTCCCGTGCTGGAGGCGACATTGGCCGAGGGCGGCGCGGCCTGGAGCGATCTCGACGCCATCGCCGTCTCGACCGGGCCCGGGGACTTCACCGGCGTCCGCGTCGCCGTGGCGACCGCCCGCGGGCTCGCCCTCGCCCTCGACCGGCCGGCGATCGGCGTCTCGCGGCTGGAGGCGCTGGCCGTGGGGCACGCCGATGCGCTGGTCGCCGTCGACGCGCGCCGGGGCATGGTCGCGGCGCAGGCTTTCACCGGCGGCGCGCCGCGCGCGCCCGCCGCGCTGGTCGCCCTCGAGGATCTCGCGGGTCTCGCCCCGCCCGGCGCCCGCCGCCTCGGCGCCGCGGCCGCGCCGGGCGCGCCCGAGGCGGCGGAGGCGCCCGACCCGGCGGCGATCGCCCGGCTCGCGGCCGCCCGCCTCGGCGATCCCGGGCCGCCCCCGGCGCCGATCTACCTGCGCCCGCCGGACGCGGCCCCGGGCGAGCCGGCGCCGAGGCTCCTCGATGACGCCTGAGGCGCTGGCGGCGCTGCACGCGCGCTGCTTCGACGTCGCGCCGCCGCCCTGGTCGGCCGCGGCCTTCGCCGGGCTCCTCGCCGAGCCGGCGTGCTTCCTGCTCGCCCGGCCGCTGGGCTTCGCGCTCGGCCGCGCCGCCGCGGGCGAGGCCGAGCTTCTCACCATCGCCGTCGCCCCCGAGGCGCGCGGCCGCGGCGAGGGGGCGGGGCTCCTCGCCGGGTTCGAAGCCGAAGCGGCGCGGCGGGGCGCGGCGGAGGCCTTCCTGGAGGTCGCCGAGGACAACGCCGCGGCGCGCGCGCTCTATGCCCGGGCCGGCTTCGCCGAGGCGGGCCGGCGGCCCGGATACTACCGCCGGGCGCGCGCGCCGGCCATCGCTGCCCTCACCTTGTGCAAACGTCTGGCGCCCGTCGCGCTGGAGGCCGCTCGCGGAAAAACCGATTGACCGGCTTCGGGCGATAAGCCTTTACTACGCCGTCGCTTTGGGCCGGCGCCCCCTTGCGTCGCGGCAAGGCCGCGACCGACGCGCCGCCGGCGGGAACACGCGGTATTTCCTTGGAGGAGCAGATGACCCTGGCAAAGACCCTCGTGGCGGCGGCGGCGCTCGTCGCGGCGACGACGGCGGCGCAGGCCCAGAACGCCAATCCGGCGGTGATCTTCGATCGCGGCGGCAAGTTCGACAAGTCGTTCAACCAGGCCTCCTTCGAGGGCGCCGAGCGCTTCAAGACCGAGACCGGGATCGGCTACGCCGAGTTCGAGATCCAGCAGGACGCCCAGCGCGAGCAGGCGCTCCGCCGCTTCGCCGAGCGCGGCAACAATCCGGTGGTCGTCGCCGGCTTCTCGAACGAGACGGCGATGCAGACGGTCGCCCAGGAGTTCCCCGAGACGCAGTTCGCCATCATCGATGCGGTGGTCGACCAGCCGAACGTGCGTTCGGTCATCTTCAACGAGCACGAGGGCAGCTATCTCGTCGGGGTGCTGGCGGCGATGGCGTCGAAGTCGGGCAAGGTCGGCTTCGTCGGCGGCATGGACATCCCGCTGATCCAGAAGTTCGCCTGCGGCTACGTGCAGGGCGTCAAGGCCACCAACCCCGACGCCGAGGTGTTCCAGAACATGACCGGCAACACGCCGGAGGCGTGGAACGACCAGGCCCGCGGGGCCGAGATAACCCGCAGCCAGATCGACCGCGGCGCCGACGTGATCTACCACGCCGCCGGCGGCACCGGCATCGGCGTGCTGCAGGCGGCGGCCGACGCCGGCGTCTACGGGATCGGCGTCGATTCGAACCAGAACTACCTGCATCCCGGCCACGTCCTGACCTCGATGCTGAAGCGGGTCGACAACGCCGTCTACGACGCGCTCTCGGACAGCAACAACGGCAAGTGGACCTCGGGCGTCTACGTGATGGGCCTCAAGGAGGAGGGCGTCGGCTGGGCGCTCGACGAGAACAACGCCGCGCTGATCACCGACGAGATGAAGGCCGCCGCCGAGACGGCGCGGGCCAAGATCATCTCCGGCGAGATCAAGGTTCACGACTACACCACCGACGGCGCCTGCCCGGTGAGCTGACAGGGGCGATGGCTCCGGCCGATCCCTCCGCGCCGGACCGCGGCGCCCCGGCCCTCGCCATCGAGCTGGCGGGGGTCTCCAAGAGCTTCGGTCCGGTCCAGGCCAACCGCGACATCCACCTGAAGGTCCGCCGCGGCACGATCCACGGCATCGTCGGCGAGAACGGCGCCGGCAAATCGACGCTGATGTCGATCCTCTACGGCTTCTACCACGCCGACGCCGGCGAGATCCGGGTCAACGGCGCGACGACGCCGATCCCCGACAGCCAGGCGGCGATCCGGCTCGGGATCGGCATGGTCCACCAGCACTTCATGCTGGTCGAGCCGTTCACCGTGCTGGAGAACGTCGTGCTCGGCGCCGAGGACGGCGCCCTGCTCCGGCCGTCGCTCGCCAAGGCGCGGGCGGAGCTGAAGCGGCTGGAGCGGGAGTACGAGCTCGACGTCGACCCCGACGCCGTGGTGGGCGAGCTTTCCGTCGGCCTGCAGCAGCGGGTGGAGATCCTCAAGGCGCTCTACCGCCAGGCCGACATCCTGATCCTCGACGAGCCGACCGGGGTGCTGACCCCCGCCGAGGCCGATCACCTCTTCCGCATCCTCGGCTTCCTGCGCGAGCAGGGTAAGACGATCATCCTGATCACCCACAAGCTCCGCGAGATCATGGCGATCACCGACGAGGTGAGCGTCATGCGCCGCGGCGAGATGGTGCGCACCCTGACGACCGCCGAGACCACCCCGGCCGAGCTCGCCGAGCTGATGGTCGGCCGCCGCGTGCTCCTGCGGGTCGAGAAGGGCCCGGCGCAGCCCGGCGAGACCCTCCTCGAGGTCCGCGACCTGTCGCTGACCGACGCCAAGGGCGTGGCGCGGCTGAAGGCGGTGAGCTTCAACGTGCGCGCCGGCGAGATCCTCGGCGTGGCGGGCGTCGCCGGCAACGGCCAGTCCGAGCTCCTCGAGGTGCTGGCCGGCTACGCCCCCGCGACCTCCGGCGAGGTGCGCTTCCGGGGCCAGCCGCTCGACCTCTCGCGCCACACCAACGCCGACGACCGCCGCGACGCCGGCATCGCCCACGTCCCGGAGGACCGCCACCGCCGCGGGCTCGTCATGCCATTCGCGGAATGGGAGAATTCCTGCTTCGGCTACCACCGCGAGGCGCGGCTGCAGGGCGGCTTCGGCACCCTCGACCGCGACGCCATCCGCGACCTCGCCCGCCAGGGGATCGAGCGCTTCGACATTCGCCCGCCCTCCTGCGACCTGACGACCGCCAACTTCTCCGGCGGCAACCAGCAGAAGATCGTGCTCGCCCGCGAGATCGAGCGCGAGCCCGACGTGCTCCTGATCGGCCAGCCCACCCGCGGCGTCGACATCGGGGCGATCGAGTTCATCCACCGCCAGATCGTGGCCCTGCGCGACCGCGGTAAGGCGATCGTGCTGGTCTCGGTCGAGCTCGACGAGATCCGGGCGCTCAGCGACCGGATCGTCGTGATGTTCGACGGCGCCGTCTCCGGCGAGCGCGCCGCCGACGCGACCGACGAGCGCGAGCTCGGCCTGCTCATGGCCGGCATCGACCCCTCCAGGGGCCGCGCGGCATGACCGCCGCGGCCTACGGCTTGGCCGCCTTCAGGATCGCGTTGATCCGGCTCTGCCAGCCCGGCCCGGTCGCCCGGAACTTCTCCAGCACGTCCGCATCGAGCCGGATCGTGGTCGAGACCTTCGCCGCAGGCAGCGGCGGCCGCCCCCTTCGGATGACCGGCGCCGCGTCGAACTTCGCCCGCCATTCCGGCGTGGACAGGTCCGGGATGTCGTCGTCAAACGCCTCGGCCGGATCCTCAGACCCGGCCCCCGTAGATTGCTCTTTCCCGATCATTCGCCTTCCTCATGCGGATGATCCGACGGGCGTCTCCGCGCGGCGTCCATGCGACGAACACGATCCGGCCCCGCAGCCGTCCGACGGTCACATAGCGCGGCTCGCCGTCGTCCCTTCGGTCGTCCTCAACGGTGATCACGTCTCCGGCGAACACCAGACCCGCCTCCGCCATGTCCAGCCCGCGCTCATCCAGCGTGGCCTGACGCTTCACCGGGTCGAACTCGACGAGCACGAATTTCCGTTACTACATAAATTCCGCCCGAGCAAGAGGGCCGCATGACGCCCGCCCTGCCCCGCTGGGCCGACCTCGTCCTGATCCCGGGGCTGAACCTCGCGCTCGCCTTCCTCGTCGCCGGCCTCGTCGTGGTCTTCATCGGCGAGGACCCGGTCCAGGCGGTCCGCATCCTGATCCAGGGCTCGCTCGGCTCGTCCTACGCCATCGGCTTCACGCTCTACTACGCCACCACCTTCGTCTTCACCGGCCTCTCCGTCGCCATCGCCTTCCATGCCGGGCTCTTCAACATCGGCGGCGAGGGCCAGGCGGCGCTCGGCGGCGTCGGCGTCACCCTCGTCTGCCTCGCCGTGCCCTGGCCGCACTGGGCGCTGGCGCTGCCCTTCGCCATCCTCGGCGCGGGCCTCTTCGGCGGGGCCTGGGCGTTCATCCCGGGCTATCTCCAGGCGAAGCGCGGCAGCCACATCGTGATCACCACGATCATGTTCAACTTCATCGCCTCGGCGCTGGTCGTCTACCTCCTCGTCAACGTGCTGAAGGTCCCGGGCTCCATGGCGCCCGAGACCCGCAACTTCGCCCAGGGCGCCCACCTGCCCTTCATGCACGAGATGCTCGCCGCCGTCGGCGTCAAGATGTCGCGCACGCCGATGAACCTCACCTCGCTCCTCGCGCTCCTCGCCGCCTTCCTGACCTGGCTGCTGATCTGGCGCACCCGCCTCGGCTACGAGATCCGCGCGTTCGGCCATTCCGAGCCGGCGGCGGTCTACGCCGGCATCGACCCCGTCCGCATCACCATCCTCGTCATGGTCATGTCCGGCGCCATGGCGGGGATGATGGCGCTCAACGTCGTCATGGGCTTCCAGCACCGGCTGGTGCTCGACTACGTCGGCGGCGCGGGCTTCGTCGGCATCGCCGTGGCGCTGATGGGCCGCTCGCACCCGCTCGGCGTCATCCTCGCCTCGATCCTCTTCGGCATCCTCTACCAGGGCGGGGCCGAGCTCGCCTTCGACATGCCGGCGATCACCCGCGACATGATCGTGGTGATCCAGGCGCTGGTGATCCTCTTCACCGGCGCGCTCGAGAATCTCGTCCGCCTGCCCGCCGAGCGCGCCTTCGCGCGAAGGGGGCGCTGATGGACCTCACCACCGTCCTCCAGCTCCTCGACTCGAGCGTCCGCCTCGCCACGCCGCTGCTGCTCGCCTGCCTCGCCGGGCTCTACTCCGAGCGCGCCGGCATCTTCGACATCGGCCTCGAGGGCAAGATGCTGGCGGCGGCCTTCGTCGCGGCGGCGACCTCGGCCTATGCCGGCTCGGCCTGGCTCGGGCTCCTCGCCGGCATGGCCGCCTCCGTCGCGCTCGCGCTCGTCCACGGGCTCGCCTCGATCACGCTCAAGGGCAACCAGCTCATCTCCGGCGTCGCCATCAACTTCCTCGCCTCGGGCCTGACGGCGCTGATCGGCCAGAGCCTGTTCGGCCTCGGCGGCCAGACCCCGCAGCTCGAAGGGCCGCAGCGGTTCAACGCCGTGACGCTGCCGCTCGCGGAGACGCTGCGGGGCGTGCCGGTGATCGGACCGATCTATTTCGACCTCGTCTCCGGCCACAACCTCCTCGTCTACGTCGCCTTCCTCGCCGTGCCGGCGACATGGTGGGTGCTCTACCGCACCCGCTTCGGCCTGCGCCTGCGCGCGGTCGGCGAGAACCCCGGCGCCGTCGACACCGCCGGCGTCTCCGTCGTGCGGCTCCGCTACATGGCCGTGATCATCGCCGGGCTTCTCTGCGGCGTCGCCGGCGCCTACCTCTCCACCGCCATGTCGGCCGGCTTCATCCGCGACATGACCGCCGGCAAGGGCTTCATCGCGCTCGCCGCGCTGATCTTCGCCAAGTGGCGGCCCTGGCCGGCGCTGCTCGCCTGCCTGCTCTTCGGCTTCCTCGAGGCGGTGGGCATCCGCTACCAGGACATCAAGATCGGCGAGGTCGCCGTCCCGGTGCAGCTCATGCAGGCCCTGCCCTACATCCTGACCGTCGTCATCCTGGCGGGCTTCGTCGGCAAGGCGATCCCGCCCCGCGCCGGCGGCCGCCCCTATGTGAAGGAACGCTGAGATGGAGGCGCTCGACGTCGTGCGCGCCTGCGCCGGAAGCGAGCCCGTCGCGGTCGGTCTGGTGCTGGGCTCGGGCCTCGGCCCGCTCGCCGGCCTGATCGACGGGGCGGCGATCCCCTACGCCGACCTGCCCGGCTTCCCCGAGGCCGGGGTCTCCGGCCACAGCCCGAAGCTGCATGTGGGCATGCTCGAGGGCGTGCGCGTCGCGGCCTTCGGCGGGCGCGTCCACTACTACGAGCGCGGCGACGCCGCGGCGATGCGCGGCCCGCTCGAGCTCCTCGCCGCGCTCGGCGCCGACCGGCTGCTCCTGACCAACGCCGCCGGCTCGCTCGTCCCGCAGATCCGGCCCGGCGACCTGATGCTGATCGCCGACCACATCAACTTCTCGGGCATGAACCCGCTGATCGGCGAGCCCACCGACCGCCGCTTCGTCAACATGTCGGCCGCCTACGACCCCGGCCTGCGCGCTGCGCTGCGCGCCGCCGCCGCCGCCGAGGAGGTCGCGCTCGCCGAGGGCGTCTACGCCTGGTATTCCGGCCCCTCCTTCGAGACCCCCGCCGAGATCCGCGCGCTCCGCCTCCTCGGCGCCGACGCGGTCGGCATGTCGACCGCGCCCGAGGTGATCCTCGCGAACTTCCTCGGCCTGCGCGTCGCCGCCGTATCGGTCGTCACCAACATGGCCGCCGGCCTCTCCGACGAGGCGATCAGCCACGAGCACACCAAGGCGATGGCGCCCATCGGGGCCGCCAAGCTCGAACGCGTCCTCCGCCGCTGCCTCCGTGATTTTGCCGCGAAATAGCCGTGCGCTAGAAATGGCGCACGGTGGGACAGTGGGGGAATGAGGGCGTGAACGATGCCGGCAGGGCGGCGCCCAAGCCCGTTGCGCCCGACGTCGCCCCGATTTTCCCCGTGATCCCCTCCGCCCCAGCGGCTAGCGTGGGGCGAGGCCGCGCGAGTCGACCCCGCCCATGCAGATCTACCTGCCCATCGCCGAGATCTCCGTCAACGCGCTCCTGTTGCTCGGAATCGGCGGGATGGTGGGCGTGCTCTCCGGCCTCTTCGGCGTCGGCGGCGGCTTCATCCTGACGCCGCTCCTGTTCTTCCTCGGCATCCCTCCCGCCGTCGCCGTCGCCTCCGCCGCGAACCAGATCGCCGGCTCGTCCTTCTCGGCGCTGCTCGTCCACCTCCAGCGCCGCACCGTCGACGTCAAGATGGGCTGCGTGCTGCTCGCCGGCGGCCTGATCGGCTCCGCCCTCGGCGTCGAGCTCCTCGTCATGCTGCACCGCTACGGCCAGTTCGAGCTGGTGGTCAGCCTCCTCTACGTCGTGCTGCTCGGCACGATCGGCGTCCTCATGCTGATCGAGAGCGCCCGCGCCATCCGCCGCCGCAACGACCCCAACGCCCTCCTCATCCCGCGCAAGCGCCACACCTGGGCGCATGGCCTGCCGGTCAAGATGCGCTTCCGCACCTCGCAGCTCTACGTCAGCGCCATCCCGCCCTTCGTCATCGGCGCCGCGGTCGGCGTGCTCGCCGCGATGATGGGCGTCGGCGGCGGCTTCATCATGGTGCCGGCGATGATCTACCTGATCGGGATGCCGACCAAGGTCGTCATCGGCACGTCGCTCTTCCAGTTCCTGTTCGTCACCGCCTTCACCACCATCCTGCAGGCCGTGCAGAACCACAGCGTCGACGTGGTGCTGACCGTGCTCCTCCTCGTCGGCGGGGTGATCGGGGCGCAGGTCGGCGCGAGCCTCTCCGGCCGGCTCCGCGCCGAGCAGCTGCGCATCCTGCTCGCGGTCCTCGTCATCCTCGTCGGCTTCCGGCTCCTCCTCGACCTCGTGATCCGGCCCGAGGAGCTCTACTCGATCAGCGTGCGGCGATGATCCGCGCGGCCCTCCTCGCCCTCGCCCTCGCCGCCCCCGCCGCGGCGCAGACCGTCGTCACCGGCATCTCGACCGAGAACATCGCGCTCACCGCCGACTTCACCGGCTCCGACGTGCTGGTCTTCGGCGCCATCCGCCGCGACGCGCCGATCCCGGTCGGCGAGGACCCGATCGACATCGTCATCACCCTGCAGGGCCCGCCGCTCTCGATCCTCGTCCGCCGCAAGGAGCGCCGCTTCGGCATCTGGCTCAACGCCGAGGAGGTGCGCGTCCGCCACGTCCCCTCCTACTACGCCGTCGCCACCACGCGGCCGCTCGCCGAGATCCTCACCGACACCGAGCGCCTGCGCTGGCAGATCGGCCTCGACCAGGCCGTGCGCCGCGTCGCCGCCCACCCGACCCTGACCGACACCACCGACTTCACCGAGGCCGCCGTGCGGCTCAAGCGCGCCGACGGCCTCTTCGTCGACGCCGAGGGCGGCGTGACGCTGGCCGAGGAGACGCTGTTCCAGGCCCGCTTCCACCTGCCGACCAACCTCGTCGAGGGCGGCTACGCGGCGGAATACTTCCTCGTCCGCGGCAAGGAGATCATCTCCTCGGGCTCGACCGCGATCACCGTCGAGAAGGCCGGCCTCGAGCGCTGGCTCTACAACCTCGCCCAGAACCGCCCGCTCGCCTACGGCGCCCTCTCCGTCGCCGTCGCGCTCGCCGCCGGCTGGCTCGCCGCAACCGCCTTCCGCCTCGCCCGGCGCTGATCCCCGGAGGACCCGATGCCCCCCTTCCCCACCGACATCTTCACCGAGCCCGCCGACGTCGATCCCGACACGCTCGCCAACCTCGGGCCGCTGCGCCGCCTCGCCGGCGGCTGGCGCGCCGAGAAGGGCGTCGACGTCAACCCCAAGGCCGCGGGGCCCGAGCGCCGCGTCTTCATCGAGAGGAACGACCTCCTTCCCATCGACCCCCAGCCGAACGGGCCGCAGCTCTTCTACGGGCTGAGCTACCACATCCACATCAACACCGCCGAGGAGGACATCACCTTCCACGACCAGGTCGGCTACTGGCTGTGGGAGCCGAAGACCGGCCTCGTCCTGCAGACCCTCGCCATCCCCCGCGGCCAGGTCCTCCTCGCCTCCGGCCAGGCGAAGCCCGACGACGACAAGCTCATCGTCACCGCCACGCGCGGCAAGACCGACTACGGCATCTGCTCGAACGACTTCCTGGAATACGCCTTCCGCACCGAGAGCTACCGCCTCGAGATCGACTTCCTCCCCGACGGCTCCTGGCACTACCTCGCCGAGACCGTCCTCGACGTCCGCGGCGAGGCGAAGCCCTTCACGCACCACGACGAAAACACCATGCGCCGCACCGCCGCCCCCGAGCCGAACCCGCTGATGCGCATCCTCGCCGCCCGAAAGGCGCAGGGCGGCAAGACGCCTGACGGCAAAGCGCAGGCTGGCGCGGCGCGGCCCGGCAAGCCATAGCCCGGCCGTCCGCCGCCCCGCCCGCGACGCGATCAATGGCCGTCGCCCGGCGATCATCATCCCCATTGACCGCCACCGATCCGGGGCGCAGCGTCGCCGCGCCGGATACGCGGGCTGCGCGTCGGCCGGCACGGGGGGACAGATCGATGGCGAAGCCGCCGGACCAGAGCAATCAGGTGCTGCCCAAGGACATGACGTGGCCCGAGGCGACGCCCCTCGACACCGATCGCTACAAGGCCGACCTGCCGCAGCAGGAACGCTTCCCCGCCGCGCGCGAGGCCGCCGACCACACGTCCGAGGTGGGCGGAGAGAAAGGGACCCGGTCCAGGTCCAGACAGGACATGGTGTCCGAGCTCAGCGAGGACGAGCTGGCGCGCCTGCTCGCCGCAAACAACATCAACATGGCCAACAAGGACGCCAGCGGACAGGCGCTGATGTGCGGCTACAGCTTCGAGAACAAGGCGCTGGAAGCGGCCACAGACTTCGGCATCCGCGTCGCCGACGTCACGGTCCGGCCGGGCGACAACGAGAGCACCGTCGGCCAGAGCATCACCTACAGCGAGGTGGTCTCGAACCTCGAACGCCAGACCTCCGCCTCGGCGAAGGCCGGCGGCGGCATTCCCAGCATCTTCAGGTTCGACGGATCCTACACCAACGCGGTCGCGACGGCGGAACAGTCGACGAGCGTCACGATCTACTTCCAGTCGAGCCGGAGGGTCCCGAAGGCGGTCGTGAGCATCAAGGACATCTCCCTCGACCAGGAGCTCGTGCTGGTCCCCGCCCAGAAGGCGGTGGACGCGGGGGACGCGGTGGCGCTTCTCACGCTCCTGAAGCGCTACGGCCACTTCGTGCCGACGTCGATCGTCCTCGGCGGCCGCCTCACGCTCTCCTACACGCAGAAGCTCGAAAACACATCGAGCCTCAAGACGACCGAAGACAAGCTCAGCACGGCGGCCGACGCCCGGTTCACCGTCGAGGGCACGCCGGTCGAGGCGGGCGGCGGCATCGGCGGCCGCGTCTGGAACAACTACGAGAAGAGCACCGTCGAGCAGGCGAAGTCGCTGGCGCTGCAGACGCGGGGCGGGGATCCCGCGCTCGGCTCATCCGTGCCGGGCGAGCTCAGCGGCAAGTGGGGGGACAGCGTCGGGCCGTTCAGGCACTGGCGGATCATCGGCTTCCCGCCGCATTCCCTGATCCCGATCACCGACCTCTTCCCGTCGCCGCTCAAGGAGAAGGCCCTCGACCTGCTGCGCGCCTACTTCAGGAGCAACCTCCAGGTCGCCGAGACGGAGATCGTCGGCTCCAAGGCGGACGACAAGTTCGAGGTCGACGGCAAGGCGCTGCGCAGGGTCAGCCGGATCACCTCGTTCGACATCGATCACGGCGACAACTTCGACGGGTTCAGATGGAAGTTCGACCTCTACCCCGAGGCGGGCAAGCCATCGAGCGGCTCGGTCGGCTACGAGGGCGACATCCTCGGCAGATGGCGCGGCGAGAAGGACAGGAACGGAAACCCCAGGGCGATGATCGAGCTCGGCCCGGACGAGCACGTCGTCTCCATCGAGGCGCGCTGCCCGCCCGGCGAAGGCTTGCGCAGGATCGCCATCCGAACCAACAAGGCTCGATACCCCAGCGTGGGCTACTATGGCCGGGACGACAAGGCGACCGTGGCCACGGTGATCCAGGCGCCGCGAGTCGTCGGCTTCTGCGGATACAAGAGCGCGCTCGTCCATGCCATCGGGCTCTCCTACCTGGAGCTCGCCAACAACATCGACTCTCCCGACTTCCTCGAGAAGATGGAGCCGATCCTCTTCCCCAGGCGCGACTTCGGCGTGATCTGAGCGCGCCCACCCCCGACGCGAGGACGTGGCCGGCCGTCGAGGTCGGCCACGGGCAGCCCGGAGAGGCCACGCCCGGCGCGTGGCTCAGGTTCGACAAACGACACGCGGGATCCGTCGGCAGCCTGCCGCGGTCTCGATGCAGCGGAGGCGCCAATGTCCGATGCGCGATTCTGGTTCGACAAGCTGGACCCGACTCATGCCGACCGGTTCGCCCTGGGGGATCACCGGTTCCCCTCGAAGGTCATCGAGATGCTGGAGCACCCCAGCGAGGTGACCTGGCCATACATGTGGAAGATGTATGAGGGGAGGCTCAATTCCAGCCATATCGAGTTCGATAAGGAATACGCGCTCTTCATGCGGGGAACGACCAGCGAGCTCCTCAAGGCCCTCGAGCTGGACGCGTCCAGGGGCATAGACTTCGTGATGGTCCGCAAGGAGGTCTTCCTCGACATCCGCTACTTCCGCCACAAGGTCAGCAGGACCAAGACCGTCACCGTCATCGGCCTCGGCGCAAGGGAAGGCTACTGGGGGATCGTCGAGCCGGCGAACCGAGCCGAGACCACCCAGCACAAGAAGGGCTTCGTGCAGCTCGAGCTCCTGAAGAACTCCGACAAGCTCACCCTTCCGCGCGGCTATCAGAACATCGTCTTCAGCGGCGTCTCCCTCGCCCTTCTCTCCAGGCTCGTGGAGAAGTGTAAGGGCGTCGATCCGTGGTTCTGATATGACGCCCGGGAGAGCGTCACAAATGGCTCCCTGCAGAGCGTCCCAGAATTATACCTTGTATTTCAGTACGTTGCGAAGCTTGCACGCGTGCAAGCTTAACTGCGCCCCGGCCGACAGGGGCTTTGCGCTGGCGCAGGACGGGACGTGTCGAGATGCCTGACGGCCGGGCGCCGACCGGGCGCCCGGAGATGGACCCCGGGCGCGGCGCGACGTAGCGTGGCGCCCACGCCGCCGCCGCGAGACCGCCCGTGCCTGTGCCCGACCTCCAGGCCCTCGTGACCTCCATCCACGCCGACCTCGCGCCCCGCTTCGGCGCGGGCAATGTCGCCGACTACATCCCGCCGCTCGCCCATGTCGACCCGCGGAAGTTCGCCCTCGCCGTCGTGACGCCCGAGGGCGAGACCTTCGCCGCCGGCGACGCCGACGAGCCGTTCTCGATCCAGTCGATCTCCAAGGTGTTCACCCTGACCCTCGCCCTCGGCCGGCTCGGCGAGCGGGTCTGGGACCGGGTCGGCCGCGAACCCTCGGGCGACCCGTTCAACTCCATCGTCCAGCTCGAGCACGAGCAGGGCCGGCCCCGGAACCCCTTCATCAACGCCGGCGCGATCGTGGTCGCCGACATGGTCCTCGCCGGCCACACCCCGCGCGAGGCGATCGGCGAGGTGCTGCGCTTCGTGCGGTTCCTCGCGACCGACGACGACATCGCCATCGACGAGGCGGTGGCCCGCGCCGAGAAGGCGACCGGCGACCGCAACTTCGCGCTGGCGCATTTCATGCACGGCTTCGGCCGGCTGACCCGGCCGGTCGACCACGTGCTCGGCCTCTACTTCCACCACTGCGCCATCGCGATGACCGCCCGCCAGCTCGCCCGCGCCGGCCTCTTCCTCGCCGCCGGCGGCCGCGACCCGCTGACGGGCGCCCGCGTGGTCGCCCCCGCCCGCGCCCGCCGGCTGAACGCGCTGATGCTGACCTGCGGCCATTACGACGGGTCGGGCGAGTTCGCCTTCCGGGTCGGCCTGCCCGGCAAGAGCGGCGTCGGCGGCGGCATCCTCGCGGTCGCCCCGGGCCGCGCCTCCATCGCGGTCTGGTCGCCCGGCCTCAACGCGGTCGGCAACTCCCTCCTCGGCTCCGAGGCGCTGGAGATGCTCGCCGCCCGCGCCGGCTGGTCGATCTTCGGCGGCTGAAAGCCGCGTGTCCCGGCACGGGGAGCCGGATCGCCGGGGCCGCCGACCCCCAAAAAACGACGAGGCCGCGCCCGTCGCCGGGCGCGGCCTCGTCAGGAATTGTCCGGGATCAGCCCTGGCGCGCCTTGAAGCGACGCTGGGTCTTGTTGATCACGTAGACACGGCCCTTCCGGCGCACGATCCGGCAGTCGCGGTGGCGCGCCTTGAGGGAGCGAAGCGAGTTCACGACCTTCATGGCCTCTCTCCTCTGTCTGGGCGCGCGGGGAGCGGACCCCTGCGCCTCGGGTTGCGGTCGTCCCCCCGGGGGAGGAAGTGAATGGTGGGCGTAACTGGGATCGAACCAGTGACCCCTACGATGTCAACGTAGTGCTCTCCCGCTGAGCTATACGCCCGTCGTCCGGGCATGCGGGAGCCCGGACGTCGCGCCGTCTATATGGTGATGGCCGGCCGGGTTCAAGACATTTTGCCGCGGCCGCGCGAGCCCCTATAGTCTCCCCGTCAAGCCCTTGCGGGAGCGCCATGTCGGATCCGGTCTACCATCTCGCGCTGCCCGCCGAGCGCGCCTCCTGCGCCGTCTTCAGCTCTCCCCACAGCGGCCGCGACTACCGCGCCGCCTTCCCAACGCCGCCGCGGCTGTCGCTCGAGCAGCTCCGCTCCTCCGAGGACGCCTTCGTCGACGAGATCTTCGCCGACGCCCCCGCCTTCGGCGCGCCGCTCCTCGCCGCCCGGATGCCGCGGGCCTGCGTCGATCTCAACCGCGCGCCCGACGACCTCGATCCGGCGCTGATCCACGGCGCGGTCCGCCGCTTCCTCAACCCCCGCATCGCCGCCGGGCTGGGGGTGATTCCGCGGGTGGTCGCCGAGGGTCGGCCGATCGTCGAGGGCAAGCTGCCGCTCGCCGAGGCGCAGCGCCGGCTCGCCGCCTACTACCACCCCTATCACGCCCGCCTGCGCGGGCTCGTCGACGAGAGCCGGGCCCGGTTCGGGGTCGCCATCCTCTACGACTGCCACTCGATGCCGCGCGACGCGCTCGCCTCCGCCCCGACCGTGCGGGGCCGGCGGCCGAACGTGGTGCTCGGCGACCGGTTCGGGGCGGCCTGCGACCGCTGGCTGATCGACGCGGCGACCGACATCTTCGCCGCCGCGGGCTTCGTCGTCGCCCGCAACGCGCCCTTCGCCGGCGGCCACATCACCCAGACCTACGGCCGGCCGGCCGCCGGGGTGCAGGCGCTGCAGATCGAGATCGACCGCGGCCTCTACATGGACGAGGCGCGGGTCGAGAAGCTCGGCTGCTTCGGCGAGCTCCGCGCCCTCGTCGCCGGGGCCGCGGCCGAGCTCGCCCGCATCGGCCCGCGCCCCGCCGCCATCGCGGCCGAGTAGGCCGCCCGCAAAGGATTCCCCGGTGATGTTGCCCGACTTCCCCGTCGAGGGCGGCTGCCAGTGCGGCGCGGTCCGCTACCGCCTGACCGCGCCGCCGCTCTCGGTCTACAACTGCCACTGCGTCGACTGCCGGCGGGGGAGCGGGTCGACGCACGAGATGTCGATGCCGGTCCGGCGGGACGCCCTGCGCCACCTCTCCGGGGCGCTCGCCGGGTTCGACAAGACCGCGGAGAGCGGCCGGGTGGTGCGGATGCAGCGCTGCGCGGTCTGCGGCTGCAAGGTCTGGAACGAGCCGCTCGCCTTTCCGGAGCTGGCGGTGGTGAAGCCGGGCACGCTCGACGACTGCTCCTGGGCGGTTCCCGTCGGCAATATCTGGACCGATCATCGCCTGCCGTGGGTGGCGATCGACCCGCGGCTCGTCAACTTCCCGCGCCAGCCGCCGGACCGGCGGCCGCTCTACGACGCCTGGGCGGCGGCGACGCGCCGGGGCTGAGGCGGGACGCGGGACGGGATCCCGCGGCGGCGGAAGGGTGGTATCCTGCGGGAATGCTCCAGCAGAGCATCCAGTTCTGCGCCTCGCGGGACGGAACCCGCATCGCCGTCGCCTCCTGCGGGCGGGGGCCGGTGATCCTGCGGGCGGCGCACTGGCTGAGCCACTGCCAGTACGACCTCGAGAGCCCGGTCTGGCGGCCGTGGCTCGAGGCGCTCGCCGCCGGCCACCGCTTCGTCCGCTACGATCCCCGCGGCTGCGGGCTGTCGGACCGGTTCGTGGCGGACCTCTCGTTCGACGCCTGGCGGGAGGATCTGGATGCGGTGGCGGGGACGATCGCGGAGCCGCGGTTCGTGCTGCTCGGGGTGTCGCAGGGGGGCGCGCTGGCGATCTGCCACGCCCTCGCCCATCCCGAGCGGGTCAGCCGCCTGATCCTGATCAACGCCTACGGGCAGGGCGGGCGGGTGCGGGCGCGCACCGAGGCGGAGCGGCTGGAGGCGGAGACGCTGGTCAACCTGATCCGCATCGGCTGGGGGCGGGAGAACCCGGCCTTCTGCCAGTTCTTCACCAACCTCTTCATCCCCGGCGGAACGGCGGAGCAGCACCGGTGGTGGGGGGATCTGGAGCGCGAGACCGCGAGCGCGGAGGTGGCCGCGGCGCTGCTGCGGGAGATGCAGGGCATCGACGTGCTCGACGCGGCGCGCGAGCTCCGGGTGCCGACCCTGATCCTGCAATGCCACGACGACATGCGGGTGCCGTTCGAGGAGGGCTGCAAGCTCGCCGCGGCGATCCCGGGGGCGCGGTTCGTGCCGCTCGACAGCCGCAACCATGTGCTGATCCCGAGCGAGCCGGCCTGGGAGACGCTGCATTCCGAGATCGCCGCCTTTCTCGGCGAGGAGGGGCCGGCGCGGCGGCCGGCGCTCGACGGCGCGGGGCTGACGCCGGCGGAGGCGGCGGTGCTCGACCTGATGGCGGCCGGCCTCGACAACCGGGCGATCGCGGCGCGGCTCGGCAAGCGCGAGAAGACGGTGCGCAACCAGGTCTCCACCATCCTCGACAAGCTCGGGGTGGAGAGCCGCGCGCAGGCGATCGTCGCCGCCCTCGCGGGGTGAGGGAGAGGCCTCGCGCGCGACACGTGGGTGTTCACGCGTGAAAATTAGGCAAGCCATTGATTTTATTGAGTCGGGTTTTTGTGAACAGCAAGCCTGGCACACTGCACGACAGGAGCCGGTCGCCGCCCAAGGCTGCGGCGCTCGCCCCGACCGAAGCGGGCTCTGCCCGCGAGGCTGCGGCGCGACAAGCGAAAGCACGGCTTTCGCCGCGCCGACGGCTGGAGCGCGGTTGCGCGCGGAAGCCGTCAGGGGCGCAGATTTCTGCGGGAGCGCGCAATCCGTCCGTGATCGCCCCGGCGAGCGCGGAATCGCGCTCGCCCCCCGCAGGGGCGATCGCGGACGGATTTGCCACGGGTCAAATCCGTCTGGCTTCACCGTCCCGCACCCTCCCGACCGATATTTCTCTCCACTGTCGTGTAGTGTGCGAGCCTGGCCGCCCTGCACGATTCTTGCCTTGTCCCACATGACACGACGCCAGGGCCCTGCGCCCTCATGGCCGATCGCCCGCGACGATGTCGGACGGGCCCGCCCGGGCCGGGACGCCGGTCCCATCCGGGGCGAGAATTTCCCGGCCGGCGCGGGACGCCCGCCTCATGCGGCGCCGGCGGCGTGCGCCTATCCCGGAGACGGGCGGCGGGTCGCGTCGCCCGAATCGGGAGACGTCAGATGGCACTGGACGATACGGAACTGAACGCCTTCGTCGGCAAGGTGCTGGGCGACATCGGCGGCGCGGTCAGCGTGCCGCTGGTCCGGATCGGCGACGCGCTCGGCCTCTACGCCGCGCTGCGCCGGATCGGCCCCGCGACCGCCGAGGCGCTGGCCGAGGCCACGGGGTGCGCGCCGCGCTATGTCCGTGAATGGCTCAGCGCGCAGGCGGCGTCGGGCTACGTCAACCATGCCGAGGGGCGGTTCTGGCTCGACGGGGCGCAGGCGGCGGTGTTCGCCGAGCCGGACGGGCCGGTGAACCTGATCGGCGCCTTCGACACCGCGGCGGCGATGGTCGAGAACCAGGCCAAGGTGCAGGCGGCCTTCCGCACCGGCAAGGGCGTCGCCTGGGGCGACCAGGCGGGGTGCCTGTTCTGCGCGGTCGCCCGGCTGTTCCGGCCCGGCTACCTGAACGCCCTCGTGCAGGAGTGGCTGCCGGCGCTCGACGGCGTCGTCGAGCGCCTGACCGCCGGGGGGAAGGTGGCCGACGTCGGCTGCGGCCACGGGGTCTCGACGATCCTGATGGCGCAGGCCTTCCCGCGGTCGGAGTTCGTCGGCTACGACTTCCACCCGGGCTCGATCGCCGCGGCGACGGCGCATGCGCTCGCGCACGGGGTGGGCAACGTCCGTTTCGAGGTGGCGCGCGCGCAGGACTTCCCCGGCGGGGACTACGACCTCGTGACCTGCTTCGACTGCCTGCACGACATGGGCGACCCCGAGGCGGCGGCTGCGCATGTCCGCCGCCGGCTGAAGCCGGAGGGCGTCTGGATGGTGGTCGAGCCGGCGGCCGGAGACCGGCTGGAGGAGAACCTGAACCCGGTGTCGCGGGTCTACTACTCGGCCTCGACGATGATCTGCGTGCCGACCTCGCTGGCGCAGGAGACGGGCGCGGCGCTCGGCGCGCAGGCCGGCGAGCGCCGGATCGCCGACGTGATCCGCGCCGGCGGGTTCACGCAGGTGCGCCGCGCCGCGGAGACGCCGCTCAACATGGTGCTGGAGGCGCGGTGACGGGCGGCCGGGGGTTGGCGGGCGCCTGCCCTGCCTCGGCGCCCGCCAGCCCGGCCGGCGCTTCGCCAGCGCCGTCGACGGCCGCATGTCGCCGAAGGCGCGGGCGGACGCCGGCGGCTGGCAGACCATCCGGATCCCCCGCAGCAGCGGCATATCCACCCCGACGGCCCCGGGGAGAAAGGCCGCGCGGCTCATCTCGCGCCGCGCAAAACGCGCTCGCCGTGGCACAAACTGGCACAAAAATCCGACCCGCCGGCCGATGATCCGCAAGCCGATGACGACACGGCAAAAAAAGAGGCCGTGCGCTAGGCACGGCCCAAGTTTAGGGAGGAAACGCCCGTAGGGCGTGTATGATGCAACGCATCACGGCCTCTACATTATGACGCGCCGCAGCATAGTCAACGCCTGCGTCGCAGATCGGCTGCGATTCTTTTGGGGGAGGGGGGTAAATGCCCAAAAAAACGCCCGAGCGCACGCTAGGCGCTAATAAATCAGCCAAGCGCACGTCCAAGTTGCAGAGCCTGCGCTCCAAAGCGGTTTCTGATCGCGTCTGATACCCGCTCGGCGGCAAGGCGCTTGGCGTCGGCAGGGTCGAGGAGGTCTCCCGCGGCGTCGTCGGCAGCGGCCGATGCGAGCTCCGAGGCCCCGATTCCGAGCAGTCGGAACGGGCCCGCGCTCATTTCGCGCTGCAACATGGGCAGGGCGGCGCGGTAGAGGCGGTCGGCCATCCGGGTGGGGCCGGAGAGCTTGACGCGGCGGGTGAGGATGTGGTGGTCGGCCTGCTTGAGCTTCAGGGTGACCACGGATCCGGCGATGCCGGCGGCCTTCAGGCGGGCGGAGACCTCTTCGGCGAGGCCCCAGAGCACCGGGGTCAGCGCGGCGAGGTCGGCGATGTCCTCGGCGAAGGTGGTCTCGCTCGACACCGATTTCGGCGGCCGGTCGGGCGAGACGGGGCGGTCGTCCTCGCCGTGCGCCAGCCGCCAGAGGCGGTCGCCGAGGACGCCGAAGCGGGCGGCCAGCGCCTTGCGGTCGCGGCGGCGGATGTCGGCGAAGGTCCGCAGCCCCTCGGCGGCGAGCGCGGCGGCGGCGGCGGGGCCGACGCCCCAGATCGCGGCGACGGGGCGGGGCGCGAGGCTGTCGAGGGTCTCCGCCCGGCCGATGACGCTGAAGCCGCGCGGCTTCCCGACCTCGGAGGCGAGCTTGGCGAGGAACTTGTTGTGCGAGAGGCCGACCGAGACGGTGACGCCGAGCTCGGCCTCGACGCGGGCCTGGAGGCGGAGGAGGAGGACGGCCGGGGCGGCGCGGTGCAGGCGCGCGGTGCCGCGGAGGTCGAGGAAGGCCTCGTCGAGGGAGAGCGGCTCGACGAGCGGGGTCAGGGCCTCCATCATGGCGCGGATGGCGCGGCTGACCTCGACGTAGCGGCGCATCCGGGGCGGGACGACGACGGCCTCCGGGCAGCGGCGGCGGGCCTCGAACATCGGCATGGCGGAGCGGACGCCGGAGAGGCGGGCGATGTAGCAGGCGGTGGAGACCACGCCGCGGCGGCCGCCGCCGACGATGACGGGGCGGTCGCGGAGGGCGGGGTCGTCGGCCTTCTCGATCGAGGCGTAGAAGGCGTCGGCGTCGACATGGGCGATGGCGAGGGCGCCGAGCTCGGGATGGGCGAGGACGCGCGGCGAGCGGCAGGACGGGCAGCGGGGGCCGCCGTCGAAGGGGGCGAGGCAGTCGCGGCAGATCGCGGCGAGGTCCATGGGCGGCAGGATAGCAGGCGGGCGGGCGGGGGCAAACGGCGGTGACGGGCGTGGGCGGCGGCCCGGGGGGGCCTCCCGGGTTCCGGCCGTCCGGCGTGACGGCGCGGAAGTCGCGGGGCTTTCACGCGGCGGGCGATTGACCCGGGGCGATGAAGGCGCTCGACCGCGGGCTCGGCGGCAGGACGATGACGTACGACGCCGAGAACCGGGTGACCTCGGCGATGCTGGGTGGGGTGACGACGAGCTACGCCTACGGGGCCGACGGCACGCGGCGGAAGCGCCGGACGGACGGGGTCACGACGCTGACCATCGGGCCGATCGAGGTGCGCAACTACCGGGTCGCCGGCGAGGCGCTGCTGCGCTACCCGACGCCGTGGTTCCGGCTCCACGGCGGCAGCCTGGCGACGTTCCACCGCGACCAGGTCGGCTCGATCCAGCTGATCAGCGACGCCGCGGGCCAGCAGGGCAGGGTCACGACCTACCAGCCGTTCGGCGAGGCGCGCGACGTGGACGTGAACCCGCTCGCGCAGCCGGAGACGCAGGGCTATGTCGGCGAGCGCTTCGACGCGGGGCCCGAGCTGCAGTTCCTCAACGCGCGGTACTACGACCCGAAGCTCAGCCTCTTCACCTCGCCGGACTGGCTCGAGGTAACGGATCCCGGCGTGGGGACCAACCGCTACGCCTATGCCGGCAACAGCCCGGTCAACAACGCCGATCCGGGCGGGAACTGCCCCTCCTGCATCGGGGCAGCGATTGGGGCTTTGGCGGGTGGTATAGCTCAAGGTCTAAGCGACCTCACAAACGGCCGTCTCAGCAGCCTTCAAGAGTATGGCGCTTCGATAGGGACGGGTGCCTTGATCGGCGCAACGTTCGGCATCGCGGGGCCGGAAGCCTTGGGTGCTCGGATCGCCATAGGTGCGGCCAGCGGCGAGCTCGGAAGCCTTACCCATTCCGCCGCGCGGGGCAATGGGATGCCAAGCCCCTTGATCAGCTCATGGGTATCGTCAGTGGTGGAGTTCTGGGGGCCGTCATTCCGGCACCTCTTGCGCGGCCCGTTAACCTAAATATGGAAGCCGCTGTAGGAAAAGGACTAACAGCAGCGGAGCAACTTGCGGCTAATCGAGCTGCTGGTGTCGAGTTTGAGCGCGCCGTAGGGCTAGAACTAAGTCAGAGCGGGCTTTTTGTTGGACAGCAAATCACAATTAGGACAAGAAGCGGTGTGCCAACTCGTTTGGACTTTCTCACTGAAAACCCAGTGACAGGTGAGATTGACTGTGTAGAATGCAAAGCCTCGCTAAGCGCACCTTTAACCCAAAATCAAATGCTAGCTTTCCCCGAAATTCGTACTAGTGGCGGTACGATCGTTGGAAGGGGTAAGCTTGGCTTTCCTGGGGGAATGCAGATTCCGCCAACCGCCGTCCAAATCCGACGAGGGCCATAATCATGTCCGTTGATCAAACAGATACAATAGACTTTGCCACTATCGACAAAGATTCCGGGGACCTTTGGCTTACGATCAGCGATCACTTGCCTTGGGGTGAGGAGGAGGGGCGGCATCTCATTATCCTGCAAAATAAAATAAACTCTTATTTAGAATTTATCGAGAGTGGTGAGATCCTAGAGAGGATCCCTGATTCTAGGGGAAGAAAAATAGTTATAAATCTTATTAGCAAATATCCTCTAAGCCAAAGGGCTGAAACTTTTTTAGGAAAGGCGCAGGCTGCGGTGGAAGGCGTGGGTTTTCGGTTGCAGCACTCTGTTAAGCTGAGTTGAGGTAGTTGGTATTATCTAATTTTAGCGAGATCGTCGCCGGCTTCTATATATTTCCGTCCGCAAAGAAATGCCGTACTTGCGGGCGCAGGACGCCAAAGGCGACTGCCCTCCTCCGACGACTGCCAGTCCGTCGCCCTCCACCTACGATGCTGCGGGCTCGATGCGGTCGAAGACCGGCGGCAGGACGATGGCTTGGGACGCCGCCGGGTGAACGACGTCACGACGCTGACCATCGGGCCGATCGAGGTGCGCAAACTACCGCCTCGCCGGCGAGGTCCTGCTGCGCTACCCGACGCCGTGGTTCCGCCTCGACGGCAGCGAGCTGGCGACCTTCCACCGCGACCAGGTCCGCTCGATCCAGCTGATCGGCGATGCCGAAGGCCGGCAGGGCAGGGTCGCGACCTACCAGCCCTTTTCGGCGAGGCGCGCAATGTGACCGTGAATCCGATCGCACAGCCGGAGACGCAGGGCTATGTCGGCGAGCGCTTCGACGCGGGGCCGGAGCTGCAGTTCCTCAACGCCCGCTACTACGACCCGAAGCTCAGCCTGTTCACCTCGCCGGACTGGCTCGACGTGACCATCCCGGGCGTGGGGACCAACCGCTACGCCTATGCCGGCAACAGCCCCGTCAACAACAGCGATCCAGGCGGGAACTGCCCCTCCTGCATCGGGGCGGTGGTGGGGGCGCTGGTTGGCGGTCTTGTCGAGCTGGCAAATGATCTGAGCGACGGGAATATCTCGCACAGCGCAACCCAGTATGCTGCGGCCGTAGGGGGTGGCGCTGTGATCGGCATGACAGGGGGCGCCGCCGCTCCCGCGCTTCTTGGCGAACGGGTGGCCATCGGCGCCGCTACCGGGGTGCTGGCAACCAATGTCGACAGCGCAGCCAGATATGGGACGCAACCTGGCCTCGGAGCGCAAGTCATAGGAGCGATAATCGGTGGCGTATCCGGATGTATAACTCGACCTGCCGTAGAGGAAAAACTGGCAGTCGGCACGTTTGATCTTGGTTCACGCGGATCTAAGAATACATTAATAGCACAGAATATCGCGGATTCGGGGTGGCGACGAGAACAGTCAACACACGTGCACTTGCTATGCACGGGAATTCAGCGGCATCTCCTCGGACTGCCTACGTGTATGAGCTGTATGACATTGATGGTACATTTTTGAAAAATGGCATCGCCCAGAACATGCGAACGCGCTACACAAAGGGATACTTGGAGGATAAATTTATGATAGAGATTGCCAGTGGTAGAAGAAGTGATATGCTGGCGTTGGAACGGCAGCGAACATTGGCAAATCCTGGGCCACTCAACCGTGAACCATGGGCAGTTAAGATAAGGGTTAGCCAATGATTTCACTTGGCGTTCAGTTTGGTGGCCCCGAACATTCAGCATCTATCATCAATAGATCTCTAATTACCGCGGCCAGAATCGCTGTGAGTGTTCGTGATCAAGAATATAAATCTCTCAATGAAGGTTGGATTAACCCGATTTACATCGTCCCAGGAACGGTGTCCAAACCAGATTTTGAGGGGTGCAAGCTGGGCCACTTCTCGAAGAAAGATAAAGGGCTAGTGGTTGCGATTGCGGTTCCGCAATCAGTCGCGGATGGCGAAGAGATTAATAGTTTTATCGGGTTATCTTTGCGAAATGCCGCTCACATAGCAGCGGAATACTTCAAATGCAACAAGATCAGCTTTTCGACGTTGAAGGCAGAAAAAATCATTCTATCGATTGAGGCGGAACTCCAGCGAATGGTGGCCTGAAGCTTTGCTGGAGAAAGCACTGCGGTCGGGGCCTACCGATACGACGTCGCCAACCGGCCGAGCGGCTTCGGCGCGTATGTGGAGAGCATCGGCTACGACGCCTGGGACAACCCGGTCCGGCTCGTCTACGAGATTAGTAACAGCCTATCCATCAGGGAGGACACCTCCTATGCTCGCACGCACAATAGGGTACCGCCACTAAACGTCAAAGAGCGCCCATGGTTGTCTCTCCCACTTAGGTAAACATAATGGAAGTATTTTTTAGCTCTGAGGCAAATAGGGAAGTTGGAAATAGGTTGCACGTTATATCTGTAAGATCTCAGAAAATATGCGAGAAAATCATAAGCCGTACATCTCTTGAAGATCTTGATATAGAAGTTCGATACATTCCAATTGTTATGGAGAAATCCGTTATAACTAACCTCCAGAATAGGTCACGCCTCCATCGAAACAAGCGTATCTACGATCACTCCCCGTGGTTGGACTTTGCGACCTTTCGGGATGGTTCGTGGCCTGATCAGGTCCGGATCTTTCTGGATGGACTCAGAACCTGCGCCACACGCCTGCCGGAACTCGGCGCTGGCTCCGGGCAAGTTCAAGCGTTCTGCGACATGCTCGATCAGGTTGAAGGGCGTCTCAACGAAGAAGGCCCCCCATCAGAGGAGCGGAAGGTTACAGTCATCCCCCCTTCGAATCGGCTGCCGTCCAAGGCTGAGATCGCACGGGGATTCTCCGCCATGCGACGAAAAGACGCCGCAGTGGATCGAGACACTATGAGGATTTCTGATCCCGCGAGACGCATTGCCGGCTTCCGACTAACAGCGGAATCCAAGACCTATCTGAGCGACCGGTACGCCGATGCACCGCTCTACTATCGCAACTACCGCTCGGGGACCGAAAGCGAGGATTTCCGGGCGCTTGGTCCGGCATCGGAGGATGCCGCGGTTCGGGCAGTCCAAGAGGCGGCGCATCGGAGCGTCGCGCGCCTCGCCGCGGAGTTTGGCTTGGACCCGGACGCGACGATTGCACGCTTTGCGGACGATCGGGTGTCGATCGGCCTAGGACGGGATTTTCGGAAAGCGGAACTGAGGGAAAGAGCCGAGACCAGAGCAAGGCGAGGAGAAAAGCCCGAGTCTAGGAAAGAAAGCAATGCACAGATCGATGCGTTTCATCAACAGGCCCGCATGATTTTCCAAGAAGCAATCCTAAAGGTGCAGGATGTCTGAGTGGAAACTGACACTACAATTAGGCATGTGAAGCTATCGCTCCATGCGCCGACGAGGGGCAAGGGCGTCGGTCTCCGCCTGCGGCGGATCGAGTCTCGGGTTCGGGTCCCAAAGCCCGGAGAGGGTGCTCCGGCACATGAAACCGTTGCATCCGGTGATCGTCCGCCGGATTACGTGCTGGGTTTTGACGTTCGTTCCGCTATGGTGACGCTCCTCAATAGGGGAACGCGCGGGCGGGCGACCGGCGCCGCGGCAGGACCACAAGAAACGGAACAGGCAAGACCATGAGAGACGAAGACTTCCGGCCCGGGCGCCGGCGGTTCGCGAAGGCGGCCGTGGCTGGCGTGGCGGGATTGGCGCTGGGGGGACCGGCGCTGGCGCAGGCGATCGATCCGCTGGCGGGGGACGGGACCGGCGAGCCGCTGACGCGGCGGGTGTCCGGGGCGATCAGCCGGGACTGGCGCGACTATTTCGACTCGGTCGAGAACGAGGCGATCCTCGCCGACATCACCGACCGCAGCCTGCACTACTGGGGGGCGGACGGGTTCTATCGCATCTATCCGACCTCGGTGCCGATGAGCGAGGAGATGGTCCGGCGCGGGCGGACCGAGATCGTGGCGAAGCGGCCGGAGCCGGAATGGCGGCCGACGCCGACGATGATCGAGCGGAACCCGGACCTGCCGCGCTATGTCGGGCCGGGGCCGGACAATCCGCTCGGGGTGCGGGCGATGAACCTCGGCTGGCAGTACTACCTGATCCACGGCGGCAACGACATCCGCAAGATCGGGCGGCAGTCGTCCTCGGGGTGCATCGGGCTCTATAACGAGCACATCCTCGAGGTCTATGACCGGGCCAGGATCGGCACGCCGGTGCTGGTGATCTGATAGTGAGGGCGTCCCGCAGTGGGACGCCGGAGACCATCTCAAATCACAGCTTCCGCTCAGGCCGCCTCGAAGAGGTGCGCCTTGCTCGGCTCGAAGCCGACGAGCAGCTCGGCGCCGAGGTCGAACGGGCGATCGCCGTCGAGGGCGACGACCACGCGGCCGCCCGCGGTCAGGTCGACGTTGACCACGGTCTCGGTCCCCAGGCGCTCGACGAGCGAGACGCGGCCGTGCAGGTGGCCGCGGTCGGCCCCCTCGCCGGGGTGCAGGAACTGCGGCCGCACCCCGAGGACGGCCCGTCCACCCGAGCGGAAGGCGCCGATCGCGCGCGGGATCGACACCGGCTCCAGCGCCGGCGAGGCGACGACGACGCCGCCGTCGCGGGCCTCCTTCACCTCGACGTCGAGGAAGTTCATCTTCGGGCTGCCGAGGAAGCCGGCGACGAACTGGTTCGCCGGGTTGTGGTAGAGCTCGAGCGGGCTGCCGACCTGCATCACCTCGCCGGCGCGCAGCACCACGATCTTGTCGGCCAGCGTCATCGCCTCGACCTGGTCGTGGGTGACGTAGATCATCGTCGCCTCGAGATCCTTGTGGAGCTTGCCGATCTCCATCCGCATGTCGACCCTGAGCGCCGCGTCGAGGTTCGACAGCGGCTCGTCGAACAGGAAGACCTTGGGCTTGCGCACGATCGACCGGCCGATCGCCACGCGCTGCCGCTGCCCGCCGGAGAGCTGCGACGGCTTGCGGTCGAGCAGGTGCTCCATCTGGAGGACGCGGGCGGCCTCGCCGACCGCGCGCTCCTTCTCGGCCTTCGGGGTGCCGGCCAGCGTCAGGCCGAAGCCGATGTTCTCGCGCACCGTCATGTGCGGGAAGATCGCGTAGGACTGGAAGACCATCGCGATGCCGCGCTCGCGCGGCTGCTCGTCGTTGACCCGCGCGCCGTCGATGTAGAGATCGCCGCCGGTGATCTCCTCGAGCCCCGAGATCATCCGGAGCAGCGTGGACTTGCCGCAGCCCGAGGGGCCGACGAAGACCACGAACTCGCCGTGCCTGATGTCGAGGCTCACGCCCTTGATGATGTCGACCGTGCCGTAGCTTTTCTTTAGGTCGACGAGCTTCACGTCCGCCATGTCGTTTCCTCCAGTCTCGCTTGTTTTCAGCCGAGGCGCAGCCAGCCGTCGGCGTCGATCGTCACCGGCGCCGGGTCGGCGATCTCGCCGACGAAGGCGCCGCCGTTCGGATTGGCGATGAAGCCGAGGAGCACGAGCCCCTCGCCGGTGTCGACGATCCGCGCCGCGTAGCGGTCGACCGCCGGGTCGCCGTCGAGGAACGGCCCCGGCGCCACCGTCCAGGGCCCGCGCGGATCGTCAGCGACGAGATAGTGGTTCCCGCGGACCGGCGCGCCCGGATAGGTCGCGCGATAGGCGTCGGCATAGTGCTCCGGCGCGGTGCAGAAGAGGCAGTACCAGCGTCCGCCCCTCTCGAAGACCTGCGGCACCTCGAGCTGGCCGAAGTCGCCGGTGGTGTAGACCGGGTCCTCCAGCGTCCAGGCGTAGAGGTCGGGCGAGGTGGCGAAGCCGATCGCGCCGCCGGCGTTCGGCTCCGCCCGCCCGGGCACGCGGGCGGTGAAGAACATCATCCAGCCGCCCTTCGGGTCGCGCATCACCCAGGGGTCGCGCATCGCCCGGTCCGGCCAGTGGCCGGGCGTCAGCTCCTCGTAGCGCCCGTCGATGTCGAGGGCGAGCCCGCTGCCGACGCGGGTCCAGCTGTGCAGATCGGTGCTCGTCGCGTGCCCGATGCGCTGCTTCAGCCCGTCTTCCGAGCGTGAGCCGCCGGTATAGAAGAGATGCCAGAGGCCGTCGTCGCCCCGGACCACCGAGCCGGTCCAGGTGGTGCAGTCGTCCCAGGCCGGCCCCTCGGACGGGGCGAAGGCCGTGCCCTTGTGCTCCCAGGTCCGCAGGTCGCGGCTGGTCGCGTGGCCCTGGCTGACGTTCCAGTGCCGCAGGTCGGGGTTCTCCAGCGCCTTGTCGGCCTGGAGGAAGAAGGCGTGCCAGAGGTCGCCGTCGCGGACGTACCAGCTGTCCCAGACCCATTTCGTCGGAAGTGCAATCGTCATTGTCGTGGTCCTCAGCCCTTCACGCCGGTCGAGGCGATCGAGGAGATGAAGGCGCGTTGCAGCACCAGATAGAAGGCAAGAACGGGAACGGTGATCACCGAGAGATAGGCCATGATCTCGCCCCAGACCGGATTGAGCTGGAAGAAGTACTGGAGGCCGACCATCACCGGACGGAAGCCTTCGTCCTGCGTCACCATCAGCGGCCAGAGATACTGGTTGTACATGGCGAGGAACTTCAGGATCGCCCCCGTCGCGAGCACCGGGCCGGACAGCGGCATGACGACCTTGCGGTAGATCTGGAACCAGGTCGCGCCCTCGACGCGGCAGGCCTCGATCAGCTCGCGCGGCAGATCCTTGAAGAACTGGACGAAGAGGAAGATCGTCAGCCCGTCGGCGATGAACGGCACGATCTGCACGCGGTAGCTGTTGAGCCAGCCGACGCTGAAGCCGTCGGTGGAGAGCCACGGCAGGTTGTTGACGACGATCAGCATCGGGATGGCGATGGTCTCGAACGGCACGATCAGCGTCGCGATGATGATGGCGAGCACGAGATCCCGCCCGCGCCAGTTCAGGAACACGAAGGCGAAGGCGGCGAGCGAGCAGACGAAGAGCGAGAGCACCACCGTGACGCCGGTGACCAGCACCGAGTTGAAGATGAAGGTCGCCACCGGCGCCCGCCTGAACGCCCCGAGGTAGTTGTCGATCGAGATGTCACCGACCGGCAGGAACGCCCGCAGGTTGGCGGTGTCGGCGAGGAGCTGCGCGTCCGGCTTCAGCGAGGACATCAGCATGAAGAGCAGCGGGAAGATGAAGATCAGCGCGCCGAAGACCAGCAGCGCATAGCGCCAGGTCCGGTCCCAGGACATGTTCCTTCCTTCGACGGTCGCCATCACTTCTTCTCCCGGGTCAGATAGCCCTGCACGAGCGAGATCGTCAGCACGATCAGGAACAGCACGACCGAGATCACCGAGCCGGCGGCGATGTCCTGCTTGCGATAGCCGCGCTCGACGGCCTGGAACACCATGGTCTGCGTCGAGTCGACCGGTCCGCCCTTGGTCATCACGTCGATCTGCGCGAAGAGGGCGAAGGCCTGCATGGTGATGACGATGAGCACCAGCACCGCGGTGTTGCGCAGGCCGGGCCAGGTCACGTAGCGGAAGGCCTGCCAGCGGCTGGCGCCCTCGATGTTCGCCGCCTCGTAGAGCGTCGGCGAGATCGACTGGAGCCCGGCGAGCCAGATCACCATGTGGAATCCGACCGCCTGCCAGATCGACATGGCGATGATCGCGCCCAGCGCGGTCGACGGGTTGCCGAGCCAGTCGACCGGCTGGAACGCCCCGAACGTCAGCCACGAGAGCAGGTTGTTGAGCAGCCCGTTGTCGCCGTCGTAGATGAACCGCCATAGCAGCGCCACGACGACGATCGAGACCACCACCGGCATGAAGTAGACGGTGCGGAAGAAGTTGATGCCCCTGAGCTTCTGGTTGATCATCACCGCCAGCAGCAGCGCCAGCCCGCCCTGCAGGGGCGCGACCACCAGGACGAAGAGGAACGTGTTGCGGAGCGCCTTCATGAAGATGACGTCGCTCGCCAGCACGTAGACCCGTTCCTCGCCCCAGCCGAAGCTGAACCATTCCTGCTTGCCTTGCAGGTTCGGATAGTCGGGATTGTTGCGGGTATAGGTGCGCAGCCGCGGATAGGTCGGCTGGCCGTCGTCGTCGAGCACCACCGCGCCGCCGTCGTCGCGCTCGGGCTCGAGCGTCAGCGTCGCGACCCCGAGCAGCCGCTGGAAGTTCGCCGTGCCGACCCATTCGGTCGGGTTCGGCGAGAACAGCCGCTGGTTGGTGAAGCTGAAATAGAAGGCCAGCGCGAAGGGCACGATGATGAAGAGCATGATCAGACCGATCGCCGGGGCGGCCATCGACCAGCCGGCACGGTTCGAGGACAGCAGACGGGTTCCTGCCATGGGCCTTTTCCCTGAAGCGAGAGGGTTGGGGTCCGGCCCCCCGGGAGGAGTGGGGGACCGGATCAGGGCGTCCCCGTCTGGCCGGGAAATGCCCTGATGCTGTTGCCTGGGGCCGGCGGTCGCGCCGCCGGCCTGGGTCAGTGGCCGTAGCCCTTGTTGTTCTCGATGTCCGCGTTGATCTCGTCGACCGCGGAATCGAGGACGGTCGCCACGTCGGCGCCGTCGGCCATGTCGGAGAGGGCCTTGCGGAACACGACGCTCTCGACGACGTAGCCGGGCGTGACGGGCCGCACCAGCGCCTGGGCGGCGCTGAGATCGTAGAAGGCCGCCATCGGCGCGCCCGCCTTGTAGTTCTCCGTCATCTGCGCCGCGGCCGCCGTGGCGGGGGCGAGCCCCGAGGCGTCCGAGAACATCGCCTGGTACTTGTCCTGCATCGCGAAGCGGATGAAGGCGTTGGCGCCCTCCTGGTTCTCGCCCTGCGCCGAGGCGGCGAGCTGCCAGGACCCGGCGCCGATCTTCGGCCCGCTGCCGAAGTCCGGGGCCGGCAGGAACAGCACGTCGTCGCCGAAGGCCTCGATGACGGCCGCCGCGTTCCAGTTGCCGCTCCAGGTCATCGCGTACTTGCCGTCGCGGAAGCCGAAGGCCTGGAGCCCGGCGGCGGGATCCTGCGAGGTGCCCGGCGCCAGCTTGTCCGCGAAGAGGCCCTGCCACCACTCGCCGAACGCCATGGCCTCGTCGCCGTTCAGCACGCCTTCCGCGGTCTGGTAGGTCGAGCGGTCGACGATGTCGCCGCCGAAGCTCTGCAGGAACGGCGAGAAGGCGTAGGGATACCACTCGACCTTGTCCCACATGCCGAGGTCGAGCGGATACTCGAAGTCGCCGCTGTCCCGGATCGTCACGAGCGCCGCGTTGAACTCGTCGCCGGTCCAGGGCTCGTCGAGCGTCGGGATGCGGATGCCGTACTTTTCGAGCGTCGACTTGCGGGTGATCATCGCCACCGCGGCGTCCCAGAGGCCGACCGAGTAGATCTTGCCGTCCCAGCGGCCGATCGCGCCGGGCAGGAAGCCCTTGAGCTCCTCGTCCGCGATGTCGAGCGGCGCCAGGTATCCGGCCCAGGCCCAGTTCGGCATCACCGGCCCGTCGACGTCGATGATGTCCGGCAGCTCGCCCGAGAGCGCCGCCGCGGTCACCGAATCGTTGTAGGAGGTCTGCGGAAACTGCTGGAGCGTCACCTTCCAGTCCGACTGGGAGGCGTTGAAGTCGTCGACCATCTGGCCGAAGATCCTCGGCTCCCACGGGTTTCCGGCCCCGTGCTGCCAGAACGTGAGCTCGGTCTGAGCCGCCGCGCCCCCTGCGAGGCAGGTCGTCGCGAGCAGGCCCGCGCCGATCCGCGCCAGTATCGTCATTGTCTTCCTCCTGGTTTGCTTATCTGTCGGGCCGCGCCGGCCCTGGAATCACCGAGTCGCGCCACCTGAGCGCGCCCGGAACCTCGATCCGGGCGCCCGCCGCGATCGGCGCGCCCCCGCGCAGCTCCCCGAGCATCAGCCGCGCCGCCGCCTCGCCCATCCGGGAATAGGGCAGCTCCATGGTGGTGAGCTGCGGATAGAGCGTCTCCGAGATCACCCGGTAGTCGTCGTAGCCGGCCACCGACATCTCCTCCGGCACCGCGAGGCCCCGCGCCCGCAGCAGCCCGTAGACCGCGACCGCCAGCCGGTCGTTGCCGCAGCAGAGCACGGTCGGCGGCGCGTCGAGCGCCAGCAGCCCGGAGATCGCCGCGTCGAGCGCCTCGCGCTCCGCCGGCCCGCCGTCGCGGTCGGCGTCGATCACCAGCGCCGGGTCGTAGGCGATGCCGGCCTCCTCGAGCGCGCGCCGGTAGCCATCGAGCCGCAGCCCGCGCGCGACCAGCTCGGTCGCCAGCGTCAGGAAGCCGATGCGCCGGTGCCCCGCCGCGATCACCGCCGCGACCAGCGCATGTTCCCCGTGGCGATCGTCCGGCACCACGCACGGCGTCCCGGCCGCGTCGAACGCGTTCACCAGCACCAGCCGGTCGCCCGGTCCCGCGATCGGAAAGTCGATGCGCATGTGGTGCTTGGCGACGTAGAACAGCCCCTCGACCCGGTGCTCGCGCAGCGTCCGGGCGAGGGCGGGCACCCGCTGGACCTCGCCGCCCGAGTCCGAGATCAGCAGCGTCATCCCCTCGGCCGCCAGGGTCTGCTGGATCGCCTGCACGATGAAGAGGTCGGGCAGGCCGCCGCCGCCGACCTGGCTGCCGCTGATCGCGCCCGTCACCAGCCCGACGAGGCCCGTCCGCCCCGACCGCATGGTCCGCGCCGCGCTCGACGGGACGTAGCCGAGCTGCCCCATCGCCGCCTCGACCGCCGCCCGCGTCCGGACGTTCACCGGCGCGTCGCCGTTCATCACCCGGGACACCGTCTTGGGAGAGACGCCGGCAGCCTTCGCAACGTCATAGATCGTCGCCATCGAGATCACCCATCCCGCACGGTTTGTCCACCGGTGTCATGACATCGGTGTCAATACGCGCTTGTCGTGATTCGCGCAAGGCCGAAGCAGAGTCGGCTGGTTCGTCCGATGTTCCCTGCCGGCAGGATCGCCATCCCGACGCTGCGCGACTGGATCAAGCTGGAGACCGCGGCCTGCGGCTGCCGATGCGGCCGTACCAGGCGCGCCACGCGCTGGCGTCGATCCTCGTCAACCGGGATCCGGCAAGCTGCCGCAGGTCGTGGCCCTTGCTCGGGGACAGGATCTCGACGGTCGAGAAGACCTACGCCGGGGACGAGGACCGGCTGGTGGCCGACGCCAGGCCATGATCCCGACGGTCAGCACACTGATATCGTTTAGAAATTCTGGAGACGCCCCGCATGGGGCGCCGCCGTGGCTGTCAGCCCGGAAGGCGCTCGCCGAGGAAGCGCTGGAGGGCGGCCCAGGATTCCTGGTCGGCGCGCTCGCGGTAGTTCTCGGAGCCGAACACCGTGAAGGCGTGCGGCGCGCCGGAATAGACCTGGATCTCGTAGGGCACGGCGGACGCCTCCATGCCGGCGACGAAGGCGGCGACGTCGGCGAGCGCCGGGGTCTTGTCGGCGCCGCCGTGCAGGATGAGGACGGGCGGGGAGTCCTGCGGCCACGTCGCCTCGCCGCCCGGGATGCCGGCGTGGAAGGTGGCGAAGCCGGCGACGCCCACCGGGGCGCCGGCGCGGGCCGTGGCGAGCGTCACGGCGCCGCCGAAGCAGTAGCCGATGAGCACGACGTCGTCGGTCTTGCTGTGCCGTCCGGCCTCCTCGATTCCGCCGAGGACCAGCGCCCGGAGTTTCCCGGGGTCGGAGAAGGCGGCCTTCATGGCGGCCATGCGGCCATCGACGGTGTCGGGGCGGACGCCGGCGCCGTAGACGTCGAGCGCGAAGGCGTCGTAGCCGAGCTCTGCCAGCATGTCGGCGCGCTTGCGCTCGTAGTCGCCGACCCCGTCCCAGTCGTGGACGATGACGACGAGCCCCTTCGGCTCGGCGGCGGCGGCGAAGTAGCCCTCGAGCGCCGTGCCGTCGACCTCGTAGGCGACGTCCTCGGCCTGGGCGGCGCCGGCGGCCAGGCCGAGCGCTGCGGCGGCGATGATGCGGATCATGCTTTCCTCCCTGTGCTGCGCCCGACAGGCTAGGGCGGGTGATCGCAGGACGGCAAGGCGCAAGGGCGGAGCCGGCGGCGCTTTTGCCGGGGCGCGCGTCAGGAAAGCCGGGTCGCGTCAGCCTCCGGGAAGCGGGCGAGCACGGCGCGGGCCTCGGGCGCGGGGAGGAGGAGGACGAGCGCGGTCGAGAGGGCGTCGGCGGTGGCGGCGTCGGGGGCGGTGACGGTGACCGCGCCGGCGGCGGCCGTCGCGGCGCCCGAGCGCGGGTCGAGGATGTGGCCGAAGCGCCCTGCGGGGTCGAAGCGGAAGCCGGCGGGCGAGGAGGTGGCGACGGCGCGGTCGGCGAGGGCGAGGATGGCGTCGCTGTCGGCGACGCCCACCCGCCACGCCGCGCCGCCGTCGTCGCCGAGGGCGCGGATCTCGCCCATGTCGACCAGCGACGAGGTGACGCCGCCGGCGCGCAGCCGCTCGACGATGCGGTCGGTGATCCAGCCCTGGGCGACGCCGTTGAGGGTCAGCGCCATGCCCGGGCGGGGCAGGACGATGCGGTCGGGCTTCGCGACGACGGCGGCGAAGCCGATGCGGGCGCGGGCGCCGGCGATGGCGGCCGGGTCCGGGCCGGCGGGGGCGCCGCCGGACTGGAAGTGCTCCGCGTAGAGCCGCCAGAGCGGCTGCACGGTCGGGTCGAAGGCCCCGTCGGTGGCGGCGTGGAAGCGGCGGCAGTCGGCGAGGATCGCCACGAGCTCGGGGGGCGGCGCGGCGAGGGCGCCGGCGCGGTTGAGCGCGGAGAGCGCCGAATCGGGGCGATAGAGGCTGAGGATCGCCTCCAGCCGCTCGAGCTCGGCGACGCAGGCGGCGACGAGGCGCTCGGCGGCGGGGCGGTCGGGATGGTGGAGGATCAGCGTCGCCGGGGCGCCGAGGGCGCGGCCGCGCCAGGTGACCACCTCGGCGGTGGCGCGGGTGGCGCGGAGCGCCAGCGGCAGGCCGGCGGCGGCGGCGACGAGGCCGAGGGCGCGGCGGCGGGTGAGGCGCTCAGTCGTGGTCATGCGCGGCCTCGCTGTCGGGGTCGGCGGCGGCGTCCGGCTCGGCTTCGGGCTGGCTGCCGAGGATGTAGTCGGGCGGGATGGCGTCGAAGGCGACGACCTCGCCGCCGTGGCCGGCCGCGAAGGCCTCGGCCTTGGCCCGGTCGGCGAACGGGACGGCCTCGGCGCCGCCCATGGCGCCCTCGGCGTCGCTGTGGAGGACGTAGGAGGCGGCGCGCGCGTCGGTCCAGTTGTCGGCGCCGGGATCTGCCCAGGACGGCGCGGCGCCCATGTCGGAGACGTAGATCGCGGCGATGTCCTTCGGCTCCTCGGGCAGGAGGGTGAAGGCGACGGCGTCGCGGGCGGAGGAGAACCAGAGCGGCTCGTCGGAGCCTTGGAGCAGGACCTGGCCCTTGGGGCCCTCGTGCTCGGTCAGCATCATGCCGCAGTAGCGGCCGATGGCGGCGTCGGTGAGGGTGTGCGGCGCCGGGGCGGCGGCGTCCTCCCTGCACCCGGCCAGGGCGAGGGCGGCGAGGAGGGCGAGGGCGGGCGGGCGCATGGGTCAGGGCTCGCGGCGGGTGAACAGGAGGGCGGCCAGCGCCAGCGGCCCGGCGGTCCAGGCGAGGAGCACGGCGACGAGGACGGGCGGGGTGAGCGCAGTGTGGCCGGCGAGGGCGCCGATGCCGGTGAGCGCGCCGGTTCCCGCGGCGCCGAGGGTGAGCAGGCGGTAGGCGTCGGTCGGGTTGAGCGCGAGGAGGGCGTCGACGAGGCCGGCAGGCAGGCTGTGGCCGCCGGTGGCGACGAGGAGGCCGAGGAAGGCCATGTCGTAGAGGAGGACGAAGAAGAGCCAGAGGCCGATGGCGATGCCGCCGGCGGTGGAGCGCTGGCGGACGACGGTCGAGGCGAGGAGGCCGAGGGCGAGGAAGACGGCGCCGAGGAGGATCGAGGCGCCGATCATCGCGGCGAAGGCGGTCCAGGCCTGCGCGCCGAGGTTCCAGCCTATCGCGAGGGCGGCGACGCCGTAGCCGAGGATGGTGGCCACGGCGAGGATGGCGAGCTGGCCGGTGAACTTGCCGAGGATGACCGCGCCGCGGCTGACCGGGTAGGCGAGGAGGAGGAGGAGGGTGCCGCGCTCGGCCTCGCCGGCGATGGCGTCGTGGGAGAGGAGGAGCGCGATCAGCGGGACGAGGAAGATCGTCAGGCTGGCGAGGCTGACGGTGACGACGTCGAGGCGGCTCGCGCCGACGGTGCCGGTGGGGGCGCTGCCGAGGAGGGCGAGGGTGAGGGCGAGGGCGGCGAGGAGGAGGGTGGTGGCGAGGACCCAGCGGTTGCGGAAGCCCTCGCGGATTTCCTTCGAGGCGAGGATGAGGACGGTCGGCATCGGGGTCTCGCGGCGGGGGGCGCGGGCCTGGGCGTCGGGGACGGCGGTCATCGGGCGGCCTCGCGGCGGAGGAAACGGGCGTGGAGGTCGTCGAGGGGCGGCTCGGTGACGGCGAGGATGGTCGCACTGTCCCGGCGGTTGCGGAAGCCCTCGCGGATTTCCCTGGCGGCGAGGGCGAGGAGGGTCGGCACGGGCGTCTCGCGGCGGGGGGCGTCGGCGTCGGGGACGGCGGACATCAGGCGGCCTCGCGGCGGAGGAAGTGGGCGTAGAGGTCGTCGAGCGTCGGCTCGGTGACGGTGAGGTCGGCGAGGGCGCCGGGCTCGGCGAGGAGGCGGGAGAGGAGGGCGAGCTTGTCGGAGGCGGCGACGGTGGTCTCGAGGCTGCCGTCGGGGTTGCGGCGCCAGCCGGCGGCGGGGAAGGCGCCGGACGGGCGGACGCGGACGTGGACGGGGAGGCGGGCGAGCGCGCGGAGGTCGTCGAGGGGGCCGTCGGCGATCTTGACGCCGCGGTTGACGATGACGACGCGGTCGGCGCGGCCCTCGAGCTCGGTGAGCGCGTGGGAGGCGAGGAGAACGGTGGCGCCGGCGGCGGCGCGGTCGGCGACGATGGCGTAGAACTCGCGGCGGAGCGCGGGGTCGAGGCCGCTGGTCGGCTCGTCGAGGATGAGGACGCGCGGGCTGCCGAGGAGGGCCTGGGCGAGGCCGAGGCGCTGGCGCATCCCCTTGGAATAGGCGCCGACGGGGCGGTCGGCGGCGGCGTCGAGGCCGACGGCGGCGAAGGCGCGGTCGAGGGCGGAGGCGGGCACGCCCTTGAGGCGGGCGTAGAAGGCGAGGGTCTCGCGGCCCGTCAGCGCGAGGTGGAAGGAGACCGCCTCGGGCAGGTAGCCGACGGCGGCGCGGGCGCCGGGGTCGGCGGCGGGGTCGACGCCGAGCAGGCGAACCGTGCCGGCGGTCGGTCGGGCGAGGCCGAGGATCATCTTGATCTGGGTGGTCTTGCCGGCGCCGTTATGGCCGACGAGGGCGACGACCTCGCCGGGGCGGAGCGCGAGGTCGAGGTCGCGGACGGCGGTGATCGCGCCGTAGCGCTTGGTGACGCGGGAAAGGACGACGGTCTCGGTCATCGGGCGGGGTCCGGGGGCGCCATCAGCGGCGCCGAGTCGAGGACGCCGCCGGGGAGGGTTGCGGGGAAGCGGGACTGGGCCCAGCGGATCACCTGGACGGCGGGGCTCGTCATCAGCAGCCGGGCCTGCGGCGCGGTCCACATCACCCGGTCGATCAGGTCGTTCGGGCGATAGGCGGCGTCGGCGATGCCGTCCCCGTCGAGGTCGAAGGCGGGGTTGTCGGACCAGTAGTTGCCGCGGCCCTTCTCGGACCAGTCGATGACGCGCGTGCCGACGTACTTCACCTGCGTCTGGTTGCCGACGAAGGCGTTGCCGGAGACGGCGTTGCCCTCGGAGCCGGCGGTGAAGTGGATGCCGATCTCGCAGCCCTCGAAGCGGTTGCCCTCGATGACGCTCTTGTTGGCGTTGAAGATGAAAAGGCACTTCTCCGGGCCGATGCGGTCGCGGTCGGCATGCACCGCCGGCGCCTCGGACGTGGCCGGAATGTCGTCGTCGTCGGCGCCTTGCGAGAAGGTGAGCCAGCGGGAAGCGGGCAGCTCGCGGCCGGTGACGCGGTTGCCGCGGACCTCCGCATGGTTGGAGGAGTTCAGCATCAGCCCGTGGTCGCGGTCGCCGTCGGAGCTGTTGCCGAGGATCCTGACCCGGTCGGAGAACATGATCGCGTAGCCGACGGTGTTGTCGACGGAGACGTTGTCCTCGATCACGCTGTCGCTGGTGTACATGTAATGGATGGCGAAGCGGGTCTTCTCGAAGCGGTTGCCGCGGAAGGTGTCCTTCTTCGAGACGCGGGTGAAGATGCCGTCGCGACCGAAGCGGATGTGGTTGCCCTCGATCAGCGCGCCGGGGGCGTTCCAGATCATGACGCCGTTGCCGGCGTCGGCCTGCCGGCCGCTGCGGCCGGTGATGTCGTTGCCGCGGACCGTGGCGTCGGTCGCGCCCTGCAGGCGGACGCCGTGCAGGTTGTCGATGAGGACGTTGCCTTCGACGAGGGCGCGTTTCGACCCCTTCTCCAGCACGACGCCCGCGTCCATCGCCGCGCGGTCGTGGCCGGAGCCCTGGATGGTGAGGCCGCGGATGGCGACGTCGGGGGCGGTGACGGTGACGACGCTGCCCTCGCCCCCCCCGTCAAGGACAGCGCCGGGCTCGCCGCGCAGCGTGAGCGCGCGGTCGAGCGTGACGCGGCCGGCATGGACGCCGGCCGCAAGGACCAGCTCGTCCCCCGGCGCCGCCGCAGCCACCGCCGCGGCGAGGTCGTCGCCGGGCGCGACCAGGCGCGTCTCGGCGGCGGCGAGGCCGGGCAGGAGCAGGGCGGCGAGGAGGACGGGGAGGATCATGCGGCGGCTGGCTCCACCAGCATCCGGCCCTTCATCTCCATGTGCATCGCGTGGCAGAACCACGAGCAGTAGTACCAGTAGACCCCGGGCTTGTCGGCCTTGAAGGTCACCGAGGCGGTGGCCTGCGGCGCGATCTCGAAGTTGATGCCGTAGTTGATGATCGAGAAGCCGTGGGTCAGGTCCTCGACCTCGTCGATGTTGGTGATGACGACCGTCACCTCGTCGCCCTGCTTGACCGTGAATGTCTCGAGGCTGAAGGCCGGCGCCGAGGAGGTCATGTAGACCCGCACCTTGTCGCCGTCGCGGATCACGTCGCCGGCGATCATCAGGTCGATGCCGTCGGCCTCGGCGAGCTTCACCGTCTCGGCGAAGAACGGGTCGGCGCGGTCCCAGATCGAGATCGGGTTGATCTTCGAAGAATGCACGATCGTCGCGTCGTGCGGCTCGGCGAAGGTCGGGTTGTCGTGGACGACCACCATCTCGTCGCCGGAGATGTCGATCAGCTGGTCGCATTCCGGCTTGAGCGGGCCGACGTTCAGGAATCGGTCCTTGGAGAACTTGTTAAGCGAGATCAGCCACTTGCCGTCCGCTTCCTTGGTCTGCCCCATCGAGGTGTGGTTGTGGCCGGGCTGGTACTGCACGTCGAGCTTCTGCCGGATCGGGTCGACCTGCTCGCCCTTGAAGGCGCGCTTGGCGTCGTCGATGTTCCACTTGCAGACCTGGCTGTCGAGGAACAGCGTCGTATAGGCGTTGCCGCGGCCGTCATAGGCGGTGTGGAGCGGCCCGAGGCCCAGCTCCGGCTCGGCGACGACGGTGTCGCGCGGCTGGATCTTGTCGTCGAAGAGATCGTCGAACGTGCGCACGTCGAAGACCGTGACCGTGGGCGAGAGCTTGCCGTTCGCCACCACGTGGATGCCGTCGGGGGCGGTGTTGATGCCGTGCGGCCCGTTCGCCACCGGGACGTAGCGGGTGTAGGGCGAGCCCTGGGTGCCGTCGAGCACCGGCACGCCGTTCATCATCGTCGCCTTGCCGGCGGCGACGGCTTCCTCGATGCGCTTGAGGTTGAAGATGACCACCCAGTCCTCGTCGGCGGCCATCATGTCGGCGAGGGTGACGCCGCCCTCGGAGTTGTAGCAGGTGGCGAAGCAGTACTTGCCCTGGTAGTCGGCGTCGACGTTGTCGAGGTTGCCGTCGACCTTGATCTGCCAGGCGACCTCCATGGTGTCGCCGTCGATCGCCGAGAAGATCGACCAGTACTGCTTCGGGTCGTCGAGGATCTTGCCGTCGTTCGGGAGCGGCACGCCGTCCTCGCCGTTGGCGAAGACATAGCCGGTGCGCGGGTACTTCTGCACGCGCAGGCCGTGGACGGTGTGCTGGTTCGGGATCTGGACGATCTTGTCGCAGCGCATGACGTCGAGGCGGATGCGGCAGACGCGGGTGTTGGCCTTGTCGTTGGCGAAGAGGTAGCGCCCGTCATAGGTGCCGTCGGTCTGCGACGGGTGCGGGTGGTGCAGGTCGCCGTTCATGTAGGTGCCGCCGCGGGTCGACAGGAACTCGCGCGACTCCGGGGTGAGGCCCTCGGTCAGCACCCGCAGGCTCTCGTTGGTCTGGCCCCAGCCGGTGGCGCTCTCGCGGTTGAAGACGGGGATGCGCATCAGCTCGCGCATCGACGGCAGGCCGACGATGCGGATCTCGCCAGAATGACCGCCGGAGGTGAAGACATAGTATTCGTCGAGCTCGCCCGGCGCGACGGCGACGGACTGGTGCCCTTCCTGGGCGTGGGCCGGCGAGCCGAGCAGGCTGCCGAGCCCGAGCCCGCCGAGGGCCGGCGCGCTGGCGGCCAGCGCCGAGGTGCCGAGCAACTGGCGGCGGTTGAGCTGGGCCTTGTCGTCGGTCGACATCATGCGACTCCTTTCAGGTGTGGGCATGTCAGGTGTGGGCATGGGCGGGTTTCGGGCGGGGCCCGGGCGGGATCTTCAGCCCCGGGGCGCCGCCGGCCGCGATCTTGTCGCGGCGGGCCTTGACGACCATCATGTGCGGGCACCGCGTCTCGGAGTGGTAGAGCTCTTGGCAGTGCATGCAGTAGATGCACTCGTTGACGTTGATGTTGCCCTCGGGGTGGATCGCCTGGACCGGGCACTCGTTGGCGCAGCGATGGCAGGGCGAGCCGCATTCGGGCCAGCGCTTCAGCCACTCGAACATGCGCAGCCGGCCCGGGATCGCCAGCGCCGCGCCGAGCGGGCAGACGTAGCGGCAGAAGAACCGCTCGATGAAGAGGCCGGGCAGCAGCCACAGGAGCGCGATCGCGATGAAGACGAGCTCGCGGTTGAACTTCAGGATGATCGCGGTCTTGAAGGGCTCCACCTCGGCCAGCACCTCGGCGCTGGAGAGCGAGTAGAGCGACAGGCCGAAGAGGCCGAGGAAGATCATGTACTTGATCGGCCAGAGGCGTTCGTGGAGCGCCCAGGGGACCTGGATCTGGGGGATACGGAGCTTCTTCGCGGCGAGGCTCGCGAACTCCTGCAGGGAGCCGAAGGGGCAGAGCCAGCCGCAGAAGGGGCCGCGGCCCCAGAAGAGCAGGCCCGCGGCGACGGCGGCCCAGAGGATGAAGACGAGGGGGGCCGAGAGGAAGAACTCCCAGGAGAAGCCGGTGACGAGGGAGTTGAAGAAGGTGAGGACGTTGACGACCGAGAGCTGGGTGTTGGCGATCCAGCCGAGCCAGACCAGCGTGAAGGCGAGGTAGGCGTAGCGGACGCCCTTCAGCAGACGCGGGCGGCGGGCCAGCGTGTTCTGGAAGAAGAAGATCGCGGTGAGGACGAGGAGCGCGCCGATGGCGATGGCGATCGGGGCGCGGTTCATCTGCCAGATCGAGATCCAGAGCGCCGGCTCGTCCGGCTCGTCCGCTGCGGCGGCCGGGACGGGCGCCGGGGCGGGGGCGGGCGGCGCGGGCAGGAGGTAGCTCTCGGGCAGGGTGTAGCCGAGGTCGAAGGGGAGCGTGGTCTTGTCGCGCCCCTCGGTGCCGCGCTGGACGAGGAGCTGGAGGTCGAAGGGCGCGGCGGGGTCGAAGACGAAGTCCTCGGGGACGACGAAGAGGCCGACCTCCTTGAGGCGTGGGGCGCCGGCGGCGGCGATGCCGGTCAGGCGGGTGTGGTTGCGGTCGCGGAAGCGGACGCCCTGGCCGTCCTGGATCAGCTCGATGCGGTCGAAGATGCCGCCGCGGACATAGGCGGAGCCCTTGAAGGAATAGGCGCCGTCGCCGGCGACCATCAGCGCCGCCTGTCCGGGCTTCAGCGTCTTGGCGAGACGGTCCCAGGCGGCGTCGCCGAGGAGGCTGCGGCCGATCGTCGGGACGGAGACCGGCGCGACGTAGAGGGTGATGAACGTGTCGTCGGGATTCGCGGACTCGGGGTGGCTGGCGGCGGCTGGCTGGCCCGCCTCCGCGAACGCCTGCGACACCTCGCCGACGGTGAGCGCGAGGCTGCGCACCGATCCGTCGCCGAGGAGGGCCTGCCAGTCGCGGATCTCGCTCTGGCCCGTGTCGATGGCGCGCGCGGGCAGGGCCGGCGCCGCGCCGGCGGGGGCGCCGCCGGTGAGGCGGCCGCTGCGGATCAGGCGGACGGCCGAGCGCACGACGCTGTCGGCCATGACGAGGACGGTGACGGTGGCGCCGGAGACGATCTCGACCTGCGGCGGCTTGGCGGCGCCGGCGGCCACCGTGCCGAGGTCGGCGCCGATCAGGCCGTTGAGCGCGGCCATGATCTTCGCCTCGGGGATGCCGATGAGGACGATCGGCTCGTGGTGCTCGACGAGCTTCAGGCCGCGGACGGTCCCGGCCGGGTCGATGCCGACGACGATGCGGATCGGCTTGCCGGAGTAGCCGACGGAGGTGGTGAGGTCGCTGTTGAGATAGGCGAAGCCGACGCGCGCGCCGCCGGCGTCGAGCACGGGGACGAGCGGCGGGTCCCCCTCGGCGGGGCCGAAGCTGGCGCCGCCCGGGACGAGCTCGGACGGGGCGATGTCGGAGAGGAAGTCGGTGAGGGTCTTCGCCGCAGCGGGCAGCGCGAGGACGAGGGCGAGGAGGAGCGCCAGCGCGGCCCAGCCTGCTTGTCTGCGTGACCTGCCCACGGATGGCCCCCGTTCCCTCTCGTGCCCCCCTGTCTGGCCCGCGGGGCCGCGCGGTTCTTTGCGGAATTGCAAAGAGCGCTGCGACGGACGAAGCGCGCCGCGAGTTTGCGCCGGCGCAACGTCGCGGCGTGGCGAGGTGGGCTACATGCGCGGTCACGGCGTCGGGACGCGGCCTTGAGGGCGCGGAGGGTCGGCGGCCAGGGGGATGGAGATGAACATGCGACTCTTCGGAATCAGCCTCGCCGTCGCGGCGCTCGCGGCGGCTGGCGGGATGGCCTCGGCGGCGGAGTTCGAGGTGCAGATGCTGAACAAGGGCGCCGGCGGCGCGATGGTGTTCGAGCCGGACTTCGTGCAGGCGCAGCCGGGCGACGTCGTGCATTTCGTCGCGGTCGACAAGGGCCACGACGTGGAGAGCGTCAAGGGGATGATCCCGGACGGGGTCGAGCCGTTCAAGGCCAAGATGAACGAGAACTTCGACCTGACGGTGACGACCGAGGGCGTCTATGGCGTGAAATGCACGCCGCATTTCCCGATGGGGATGGTGGCGCTCGTCGTGGTCGGCGATCCGTCCTCGAACCTCGACGCGGCGAAGGCGGTCAAGAATCCGAAGAAGGCGCAGGAGCGCTTCGACGCGGCCTTCGCCCAGATCGGGCAGTAGGAGCGGCGGCGCGGGCGGCGGGTTCAGGCCCCGTCGCCGCTGCCGATCCGCTCGAGCGCGCCGAGGTCGGCGATGACGATGCGGGCGCGCCCCGTCCGGACGATGCCGCGGGCGCTCCACGACGAGACGATGCGCGAGACGCTGTGCAGCGTCGTGCCGGTCATCTCGGCGAGATCCTGGCGGGTGACCGGGAAGTCGATCCCGAGACCCCCCTCGACCGGCCGGCCCGCCTCGCGGGCCAGGCGCAGCAGGGCGTGGGCGACCCGGCGCTCGACCCCCTCGGTGGCGAGCTCGGCCATGCGGCTGTGTACGTCGACGATGTGCCGGCCCAGCGCCTGGGTGACGCGGAGGGAGACGACGGGATGCGTCTCGAGCAGGGTCGACCAGTAGCACATCGGCCAGCCGACGAGCTGCGAGGGCACCACGGCGCTGCACGTCGCCGGATAGTCCCGCCGCGCCAGCGCCAGCGCGAGGCCGCAGAAATCGCCCGCTCCGATCAGCCGAACCAGCACCTGCTTGCCGTCGGGCGTGAGCATGGCGACCTTCACCCGGCCCTCGACCACGAGGAAGAAGCGGTCCGCCGCCGCGCCCTGCTCGAACGCCGCCTCGCCCGGCCGGAGCGACCGCGCGGTCCCGTGGCGCGCGACCTCCTCGAGCTGCGGGTCGGCGAGGCCGTGAAAGGGCGGGGAGCGGCGGAGCGCCTCGACGATCATTGCGGTGAGCCAGCCTCTGCCGTCACGGCGACGCGCCGCCGAATGCCGCGAGTCTAGAGGAGCAGATCCATGCCAACAACCCGTCCGACCGATCCGCCGCGGGCGAGGCCCTACGGCATTCCGCGCGGGCTGCGCCGGGACGGGCCGGTGCTGTTCTCCTACGGGTTCCGGCCGTTCTTCCTCGGGGCCGGGGTCTTCGCCGTGGTGGCCATGGCGCTCTGGATCGGGGCGCTGACCGCCGGCCTGCCGATCGGCGGCGCCTACGGCGCCGCGGGGTGGCATGCCCACGAGATGCTGTTCGGCTTCGCGCCGGCGGTGCTGGCCGGGTTCCTGATGACGGCGATCCCGAACTGGACCGGGCAGATGCCGCTCGCCGGCCGGCCGCTCGCCATGCTGGCCGGGCTGTGGCTCGCCGGGCGGGTGGCGATGCTCGCGGCCGGGGTCGTCGGCGCGCCCGTCGCGGCGGCGGTCGACGCGGCCTTCCTGCCGGCGCTCGCCACCGCCTGCGCCCGCGAGCTGATCGCGGGGAAGAAGTGGAAGGACCTGAAGGTGCTGGTCGGCGTGGCCGTGATCGCCGCGGCCAACATCGGCTTCCACGCGGAGGTGCTGCTCTCCGGCGCGCCGGGGATGGCGGCGCGGGCCGGCGTCGCCGGGTTCGCGCTCCTCGTGACGATCATCGGCGGCCGGATCATCCCGAGCTTCACCCGCAACTGGCTGGCGATGGCCGGCGCCTCGCGGCTGCCGGTCGCGTTCAACGGCCAGGACGGCGTGGCGATCGGGGTGGGCCTCGTCGGGCTCGTCGCCTGGGTGGTCGCGCCGGAGGGGTGGCCGACCGCCGCCGCCGCGCTCGTCGCCGCCGTCGCGGTGGCCTGGCGGCTCTCGCGCTGGCGCGGGGCGGCGACGTGGCGGGAGCCGTTGCTCCTCGTGCTGCACGTGGCGTTCGGCTTCCTCGGGCTCGGCTTCGTCGCCATCGCGGCGGCGGCGCTGGGCTGGCTGCCGCAGGCCGCGGCGATGCACGTGCTGACGGTGGGCGGGATCGCCGGGACGATGCTCGCGGTGATGACGCGGGCGACGCGGGGCCATACCGGGCGGCCGCTGGTGGCGTCGCGCTGGACGCAGGCCTCGTATCTCTGCCTGTTCGGCGCGGCGCTGGCGCGGCCGGCGGCGGATCTCGCCGGGGATCCGCGGCTGCTCGACCTCGCGGGCGGCCTGTGGATCGCGGCCTTCCTGCTCTTCCTCGCCGAGTACGCGCCGATGCTGCTGCTCGACCGCCAGCGCTCGATGCGCTGAGCGGCCGGCGGATCAGGTCGCTTGACGCCCCGGTGGCGTTTGCCTTAGCCACGTGGCGGCGCGGGTATGGTGAAATGGTATCACACGAGCCTTCCAAGCTCTTGGCGCGGGTTCGATTCCCGCTACCCGCTCCACGCCCCCTGCCGCAGATGTCGACTCACTTCGAGGTCCGCCGTCCCCGCCCCGACCGCTCCGCGTCGAGCCGGGTGACATGCGCATGTCTCCCGGCGGGCGCCGTCGCTCGGCGAACCCGACGACGCCGGAAGGCCGCCGGAACTCAGCGGGCCAAGGCCCGAACGCCGACGTCGGGGCGGGGCGGGGCGCCGATCCGAGGCGCCCCGCCCCGACGTCACTCCGCCGCGGTCTTGGCGGCGGGCTTGCGGGCGGGCTTCTTCTTCGCGGCGGGCTTCGCCTTGCCGGTCTTGGCGGTCGACCGGCCCTTGGCCTTGCCCTTGCCCGCGGGAGCCTTGGCGGCGATCAGCTCCAGCGCCTGCTCCAGCGTCGCCGCCTCGGGGGCGGTCTCCTTCGGGAGCGTGGCGTTGACCTTCTCCCACTTCACGTAAGGCCCGTAGCGCCCGGCGTAGAGGGCGACGTCGCCGCCGTCGGGGTGCTGGCCGAGCACGCGCAGCGGCGCCACCGCGGCGCCGCGGGCGCGGCCGGGGCCGCGGGCGGCGCGCTGGGCGATCAGCTCCACCGCGCGGTTCATGCCGATGGTGAAGACCTCCTCGGGGTCCTTCAGGTTGGCGTAGGTCTTGCCGTGCTTCACGAAGGGGCCGAAGCGGCCGATGCCGGCCTCGATCGGCTCGCCGTCCTCGGGATGGACGCCGACGAGCCGCGGCAGCGACAGCAGCTCCAGCGCCCGCTCGAGGCCGAGGGTCGCGGGATCGACGCCCTTCGGCAGCGAGGCCCGCCGCGGCTTCTCGCCCTCGGCCGCCTCGCCGAGCTGCACGTAGAAGCCGTAGGGGCCCTTCTTCAGGGTCACCGGCTGCGGGACCGTGTCCTCCTCGATCACCGCGCCGTCGAGCGTGCCCTCGCCCAGCACCTTGCCGTCGAGGGCGGCCAGCTCGCCGTCGGCGTCGCCGGCGAGCGGGCGGGTGTAGCGGCATTCCGGGTAGTTCGAGCAGCCGATGAAGGCCGAGCCGTTGCGCGAGGTGCGCAAGGAGAGCCGGCCGGTGCCGCAGACCTTGCAGCGGCGCGGCTCGGGGTCCTCGGCGGTGACGGGAAAGAGGTGCGGCTCCAGCACCTCGTTGATCTTCTCGAGCACCTCGGTGATGCGCAGGCCCTCGGTCTCGCCGAGAGCGGCGGAGAAGTCCTTCCAGAAGCGGCCGAGCAGGACCTTCCAGTCCTCCTCGCCGGTGGTCACCCGGTCGAGGTCCTCCTCGAGGTCGGCGGTGAAGTCGTAGTCGAGGTAGCGGCGGAAGTAGTTGACGAGGAAGGCCGTCACCAGCCGGCCCTTGTCCTCGGGCATGAGGCGGCTGCCTTCCTTGCGGACGTAGTCGCGCTCCTGGATCGTCGAGACGATCGAGGCGTAGGTCGAGGGCCGGCCGATGCCGAGCTCCTCCATGCGCTTGACCAGCGTCGCCTCGGTGTAGCGGGGCGGCGGCTGGGTGAAGTGCTGCTCGGGGGCGACCGACTTCTTCTCCGCCCGCTCGCCCTGCATGATGACCGGCAGGCGGCGCTCGTCGTCGTCCTCGCCGTCGATCTCGACGTCGTCGCGGCCCTCGAAATAGACCTTGAGGAAGCCGTCGAAGGTCACGACCTGCCCGGTGGCGCGCAGGCCCACCTGGCCGTCGGCGCTCTCGACGTCGACGGTCGTGCGCTCGAAGCGGGCCGCCTCCATCTGGCTGGCGATCGAGCGCTTCCAGACCAGCTCGTAGAGCTTGCGCTGGTCGGGCTCGAGCGCGCCCATCCGGCCCGGATCCGCCGCCATGTCGGTCGGGCGGATGCACTCGTGCGCCTCCTGGGCGTTCTTGGCCTTGTTCTTGTACATCCGGGGGCTGGAGGGGACGTATTCCGCGCCGAAGCGGGCCTTGATGACGTCGCGGGCCGCCATGACCGCCTCGGGGGCCATGTCGATGCCGTCGGTGCGCATGTAGGTGATGTGGCCGGCCTCGTAGAGGCGCTGGGCCGCGTTCATGGTCTGGCGGGCGCCGAAGCCGAACTTGCGGCTCGCCTCCTGCTGGAGGGTCGAGGTCATGAAGGGCGCGGCCGGGTTGCGGGTCGCGGGCTTCGCCTCGACCGCGCGCACGGTCAGCTCGCGCGACTGCACCGCGGCGACGGCGAGCTCGGCGGCGGCGGCGCTGTCGAGGTCGAACTTGTCGAGCTTGCGGCCGGCGAGCGAGACGAGGCGGCCGAGGTATTCCTGCCCGCGCGGGGTGACCAGCACGGCCGAGACGGTCCAGTATTCCCGGGCGCGGAAGGCCTCGATCTCCATCTCGCGCTCGACGATCAGGCGGAGGGCCACGGACTGGACCCGGCCGGCGGACTTCGCGCCGGGGAGCTTGCGCCAGAGGACCGGCGAGAGGCGGAAGCCGACGAGGTAGTCGAGGGCGCGCCGCGCGAGGTAGGCGTCGACCAGCGGCTGGTCGATGGTCCGCGGCGCCGCCATCGCCTGGGTTACGGCGGACTTGGTGATGGCGTTGAAGACGACGCGCTCGACCTCGGTGTCCTTCTTGAGCGCCTTGCGGCGGGTCAGGGCCTCGATCAGGTGCCAGGAGATCGCCTCGCCCTCGCGGTCGGGGTCGGTGGCGAGGATGAGCTTGCTGTCGTCCTTGAGCGCCTCGGCGATGGCGCGGACGTGCTTCTGGCTCTCGGGGGCGACCTCCCACAGCATCTCGAAGCCGTGGTCGGGATCGACGGAGCCGTCCTTGGCGGGCAGGTCGCGCACATGCCCGTAGGAGGCGAGCACCGTATAGTCGGGGCCGAGATACTTGTTGATGGTCTTCGCCTTGGCGGGCGATTCGACGACGACGACGGCCATGGGCGCTCCTTCGCCGCGGGCAAACCCGGGTCGGCGGGCTATGTGTGCCGCCCCGCCGGGGATGTCAATCGACCGTTCCGGTTTGCGCGCTCCGCCTCGTGCGGCCCCGGCCGGTTCATATCCTTCTCGTTCATGCCCGGATCCTCTCGACCAGGCTGCGCAGCGTCGTCATCCCGTCGGTCATCGCGGTCTCCGGTTCAGGTTGCGCCGCCACCGCCAGCGGCACCTTGAACGTCGAGGCCGGTGTGACACGGGAGCCGCAGTCGCCCTCTTCCAGCAGCGCCGTCCCCGTCGGGGCATCGGCGACGAGAGTGCAGATCGTGTTCGCCTGCGCTGGCGCTACCGATGCTGACAAAAGCATCAGAGCGAGCGAAATGGCTAACGTGCGCAAGGCAACCCTCCGTATTCGGAGGATTTCCCTATTGTGCGTCGGTATTCCAGCCAACCGTCGACTGACGGCTCAGGGCTCCAAAACGGACCTTAACCCCGGAGCGGCTCGCGTTCGGGGTCGCGCTCTATGCCGGGTCTGAGCTGATACATGCTGAAACTCTATGGGCTGAACGCGATATCGGCCCGAGGGCAGGGTACGCGCACACTGCACGACAGGAGCCGGTCGCCGCCCGAGGCCGCGTCGCTCCCCCCGACCGAAGCGGGCTCTGCCCGCGAGGCTGCGGCGCGACAAGCGAAAGCACGGCTTTCGCCGCGCCGACGACCGGAGCGCGTTGGCGCGGAGGTCGTCAGGGGTGAAGATTTCTCCGTCGCGCGCAATCCGTCCGTGGTCGCCCCGGCGAGCGCGGAATCGCGCTCGCCCCCCGAGGGGCGATCGCGGACGGATTTGCCACGGGTCAAATCCGTCTGGCGTCACCGTCCCGCACTCTCCCGACCGGGGGTTTCTCTCCACTGTCGTGCAGTCTGGGGTACGCGAAGCGTTTCCCGAAGACCATCGGCCACCATCCCGGGATCCCAAAGAGAATTATTCGGGATCTGCGGGCAGAAGATCGAAGGGACGAGGCGAATTATGGTTTTGTTTCAGTCTCTTGTGCCGGGCGAAGCCAGGAGGCCGATTTCGGCGTGTCCCACCACGCGGAATGCGTCGCCGTCCGCACCGCCCCGCGTCGGGCAGGTTGACCTGCGCATGTCAACCTGCGGGAGCCGTCGCGAGGCGGGACCTCGCCGCTGGCCGATCCTTGCCCGCGGGCGGGCGCGACCAGCGTTGAGTTCACATTTACCCCTCACGCAAAATCAATGGCTTAGGTAATTTTCACGCGTGAACACCCCGCGCGCAACCCCGTCCGCCCTAGGTTACCGCCGCCTTCCGCCGGTATTCCGGGGCGTCCCAGCACGCCCCCGCCAGCACCTGGTGCAGCGTCCGCGCCGCCCGCACCACGTCGGCGTGCGAGAGGTAGAGCGGCGCGAACCCGAAGCGCATCACGTCCGGCGTCCGGAAGTCCCCGACCACCCCGCGATGGATCAGAGCCTGCACCACCGCGTAGCCCTCGGGATGGGTCAGCGCCACCTGGCTCCCCCGCTCCGCCGCGGCCCGCGGGCTGAGCAGCCCGACCCCGAACGCACCAAGCGTCTCCCCCGTCAGCGCGATGAACCGCTCCGTCAGCCCCTGGCTCTTCGCCCGGATCGCCGCCATCGGATAGTCCCGGAACATCGCGATTCCCGCCCGCATCGCCCGGAACGACAGGATCGGCTGCGTCCCGCACAGGAACTTCCGGATCCCCGGGTCCGGCGCATAGCCCATGTCGAACGCGAACGGCCGCGCATGGCCCCACCACCCCGACAGCGGCTGCCGGATCGCCGCCAGATGCCGGGCCGCCGCGAACACGAAGGCCGGCGCCCCCGGCCCGCCGTTTAAGTACTTGTAGGTGCAGCCCACCGCCATGTCGGCCCGCCCCGCATTCAGCCCGACCTCCACCACCCCGGCGCTGTGGCACAGATCCCAGATCGCCAGCGCCCCCTTCGCATGCGCCTTCGCCGTCACCGCCGCCAGGTCGCGCAACCGCCCGGTCCGATAGTCGACCTGGTTGACCAGCACGACCGCCACGTCCTCGTCGATCAGGTCGATGAGCTCCGGCCCGTCCACCCCCTCGAGCCGCAGCCGCGTCCCCGCCCGCGTCGCCACCGCCCCCTCCGCCACGTAGAGGTCCGTCGGAAAACTTCCCGCCTCGGCGACGACGACCGACCGCCCCGGCCGCAACCCGAACGCCGCATGCAGCGCCTTGTAGATGTTGAGCGACACCGTGTCGCAGACCACGACCTCGCCCGGATCCGCCCCGATCGTCGGCGCCAGCAGGTCGCCGTAGTCGGTCGGCATGGCGAACCACCCGGCGGCGTTCCAGCTGCCGATCAGGTCGCGCGCCCATTCCTGCGTCGCCGCCGCCTCGACCTCGGCCAGCGCCGCCTCCGGCGCCGGCCCGAGCGAGTTGCCGTCGAGATAGATCACCCCCGGCGGCAGCCGGAACCGCCCCCGCGCCGCCGCGAGCGGATCGCGCCCGTCCTCCGCCTCCGCCGCCGCCAGCGCGCCGGCCCAATATGCGTCGTCCGACATGGCTCCCCCCGTTTTGCCCGACCGTGGCGCCTTCTCCCCGCCCCTTCAAGCGCCGCCGCGCCGCCGCCGCATCGCCCCGCGCCGCACAAATCCGGCTTGACGCCCCCGCCGCGCCTCTCTACATCCCACCCCACGGCGCGCCCCCCGGGGCCTTCGCCGGTGCGCGGTTGTAGCTCAGTCGGTTAGAGTGCCGGCCTGTCACGCCGGAGGTCGCGGGTTCGAGCCCCGTCAACCGCGCCATTATCTCGACGAGAGTCGGATTCGCCTTGGCCGGCTTCAACTCTCCCGGGCGGGGAGTTTCAACTTCTGGCCCCGACTTGTTCTCCCGAATGCGCCGACGGCCCCGCTTCCGGTCCTCGTCCGCCAGCTCAACGGCGGCCTGATTGTCAATCGGCGCGCAAACTCGACCCCCGATCGGCGTCCAATTTTAACCCCCTTGTCCAGTTAGAGAGACGGGCCTGACGCGCGGGAGCTATCCTACGGCGCAGGCGCGTCAGGCCCGTCTC
>NZ_JAGOMQ010000082.1 GCF_017993425.1 Amaricoccus sp. | reverse complement strand
GGGCGGCGGGGGGATATGGCGGGCGCGCCGGCGCGGGGCCGGGGCAGGCGGGGCAGGGACATGGGCGGAGGGCGCGACGCGACGGCGTTCGGGGCGGCGATCATCGTCGGCGGCATGGTCGTGCTCGGCTTCACCGACACGCTGGTGCGGGTGGTCGCGAACGAGGCGGGGCTGTGGCAGTTCCACCTGACCCGGAGCGGGATGGCGCTGCCGCTGCTCGTCGTCGGCGCCGCGGTCCTCGGGCTGCCGCTCCGGGCGCGGCGGCCGGGGGCGGTGGCGATCCGCGCCGGGGTGCAGACGCTGTCGATGCTGCTCTTCTACGCGGCGCTCGCCGCGGCGCCGGCGGCGCAGGTCGGCGCGGCGCTGTTCACCGCGCCGCTCTGGGTGCTGATCTTCGCCGCCGGGTTCTTCGGGCGGCCGATCGGGCCGTCGCGGATGCTGGCGGTGGCGCTCGGCTTCGCCGGGGTGCTGGTGATGCTGCGGCCGGACGCCGCCAGCCTGTCGGCGATGACGCTGGCGCCGGTGGCGGCCGGGGCGCTCTACGGACTCGGCAACCTGCTCACCCGCGAGTGGTGCGGCGAGGAGCCGGTCGGGGCGCTGCTGCTCAGCTATTTCGGCGGGCTCGGCCTCGCCGGGGCGGCGATGCTCGTCGTCCTCGCGGCGTTCGAGCCGCCGGCGGCCTGGGCGGAGGCGGCGCCGTTCATCGCCGCCGGCTGGCGGGCGCCGTCGCTGCTGGTGCTCGGCGTCGTGCTGGTGCAGGCCGCCGGCGCGCTCGTCGCCGTCGGCATGGTGGCGCGCGGCTACCAGTCGGGCGACACCTCGACGCTCGCGGTCTTCGAGTACAGCTATGTGCTCTCGGTCGCGGCCTGGGCCTACCTGCTGTGGGGCGAGCGGCTCGGGCCGCTCGACCTGCTCGGCATGGCGATGATCGTCTCGGCCGGGGCCATCGTCGCCCTCGCCCCCGCCCCGCCGCCGTCGCGACGGAGCCCTCCCGCCGACCCGGCCGCGTAGCTACTCGCCCTCGCCGCGCGCGAAGGCCGCCAGCGCGGCGGGGTCGAGCACCCGGATGCTGCGATAGCCCGTCGCCACCCAGCCGCGGGCCGCGAGCCGGCCGAGCGCGGCGTTGACCTGCTTGCGCGTGGCGTTCGCCATGGCGCCGAGCTCGTCCTGCCCGACGGGCGCCGCGTCGCCGATCGCGGCGCAGCGCGCCAGCACGGCGGCGATCCGCCGGTCGCGGTCGGAGATCAGCAGGTCGTGGATGATCCGGATGGCGAGGTCGATGTCGAGCATGGCGATCTCGCCGAAGCGCCGGGCGGCGTCGGGATCGGCGGCGGCCATCCGCTGCATCTGGTCGAGCGGCAGCGAGAGGACGGCGCAGTCGGTGATCGCGCGCAGCTCGACCCGCCGCGGCTCGCCGCTCAGGAAGCACCCCTCGCCGGTCCAGTGCCCCGGCGCCGTCAGGTGCGGCGTCATCGGCTCGGCTCCCGGCGGCGCGGTGACGATGGCGAAGCTTCCGGCGACCAGGCCGTAGGCGCCGCCGGGCGGATCGCCCAGCCGGTAGATCGGCTCGCCGCGGCGGAAGCTCAGCCCGTGCCCCCGGCGCAGCACCTCCGCCTGGAACGGCTTGGGCTGCCGCGCCAGCCAGCCCGAGGCCGTCAACACCCGTCGCGCCTGTTCCTTCATGCGGGGCAATCTAGCCGTTTTGTCCCACGAGGGACAATCGCGACGGCGGCGGCTGCTAGTCTTCCCGCGCAGGCGCCGGTACGAGCGACGCGCCGACGCAAACGGGAGGGCAGGAACCGTGTTGAAACCCATCGGACTGGCGGCGTTCCTCGCCGCATCGGCCGCCACGGGGCTCGCCGCGCAGGATGCGCCGGCGCAAAGGCCGAATATCCTCGTCATCTTCGGCGACGACATCGGCCAGACCAACCTGTCGATCTATTCGCGGGGCCTGATGGGTTATCGCACGCCCAACATCGACCGGATCGGCGAGGAGGGCGCGCTGTTCACCGACTACTACGCCGAGCAGAGCTGCACCGCCGGACGGTCGACCTTCATCACCGGGCAGGCGCCGATGCGCACCGGGCTGTCCAAGGTCGGCCTCCCCGGCGCCGACGTCGGCCTCCAGGCGGTCGACGCGACGATGGCCTCGGCGCTGAAGGATCTCGGCTACGCGACCGGCCAGTTCGGCAAGAACCACCTCGGCGACAAGGACGAGTTCCTGCCCACCGCCCACGGCTTCGACGAGTTCTTCGGCAACCTCTACCACCTCAACGCCGAGGAGGAGCCGGAGAACTTCAACTATCCGCAGGACCCGGCGTTCGCCGAGCGCTTCGGTCCGCGCGGCGTCATCCGCTCCACCGCCGACGGCACGGTCGAGGACACCGGGCCGCTGACCCGCAAGCGCATGGAGACGATCGACGACGAGACCTCGGCGGCGGCGATCGACTTCATGAAGCGCCAGCACGACGCCGGCACGCCGTTCTTCACCTGGATGAACACCACGCGGATGCACTTCCGCACCCACGTCCGCCCCGAGCACCGCGACCAGCCCGGCCTGACGGCGCGCACCGAGTATGCCGACGGGATGATCGAGACCGACAACGTCGTCGGCGAGATCCTGAAGGCGGTCGACGACATGGGCATCGCCGACGACACCATCGTCATCTACACGACCGACAACGGCCCGCACCAGAACTCGTGGCCCGACGCCGGCACGACGCCCTTCCGCTCGGAGAAGAACACCAACTGGGAAGGCGCCTACCGCGTGCCCGCGCTGATCCGCTGGCCCGGCCACATCGAGGCGGGCACGGAGCTCAACGGCATCGTCTCCGGCCTCGACTGGTTCCCGACGCTGCTCGCCGCCGCCGGGAACGCGGACATCACCCAGCAGCTCCTCGACGGCACGACGATCCAGGGCAAGGAATACAAGAACCACCTCGACGGCTACAACCAGCTCGACTACCTGACCGGCAAGTCGGACACGAGCGCCCGCGACCACTTCTTCTACTTCAACGACGATAACGACCTCGTGGCGCTGCGCTACGAGAACTGGAAGGTCGTCTTCGAGGAGCAGCGCGCCACCGGCACCCTGCGGATCTGGGCCGAGCCCTTCACCAAGCTCCGCGTGCCGAAGCTCTTCGACCTGCGCTCCGACCCCTACGAGCGGGCGGACGTCACCTCGAACACCTACTACGACTGGCTGATCGACCGGGTCTACCTGCTCACCCCGGCGCAGGTCTACGTCGCGGACTTCCTCGCGACGTTCAAGGACTACCCGCCGGCCCAGCACGCCGCGAGCTTCTCGATCGACCAGATCACCGACTCGCTGATGGAGCAGCTGAACGCCGCCGGCGGCGGACAGTAGCCCGCCGCGGCGCCGGGGCGGCGACCGCGCCGCCCCGTCCGCCGGATCAGAAGGGCCGCTCGGCCTGGTCGCCCGTAGAGCCTCGCCCGCGTCTCCCGCCGCCGCCCCGCCCCTCAGCCCTTCCCGATCGTCGCCGCGTCGAGCGCCGGGCCGAACAGGTGGCCCTGCACGAAGCCGCAATGCGCGGCGCGCAGCGCGTCGAGCTGGCGCTCGTTCTCCACCCCCTCGGCCACCGTGGCGATGCCGAGCCGCCGCGACAGGTCGAGCACGCTCATCACGATCGCCGCCGTCTCCGGCTCGTCGAGGTCGCGCACGAAGGAGCGGTCGATCTTGATCACGTCGAACGGAAACCGCCGCAGGTAGCCGAGCGACGAATACCCCGTGCCGAAATCGTCGAGCGCGATGCGCACGCCGCGCGCCCGCAACCGGCGCAGGAGCGGCGCAAGGTCGGAGCGGCCTTCCATCAGCGACGTCTCGGTGATCTCCAGCACCAGCCGGCGCGGCGGAAACCCCGAGGCCGCGAGCGCCGCGTCGAGCTCCTCCTCGAAGGCGCCATGGGCGAGCTGCACGGCCGAGACGTTCACCCACAGGTCGCGGCCGCGCGGCCAGCCGGCCGCGTCGGCGCAGGCCCGCGCCAGCGCCCAGGCCCCAATCGGGCCGATCAGCCGCGCCTCCTCGGCGATGGCGATGAACTCCTCCGCCGGCACCCGCCCGTGCTCGGCATGGGTCCAGCGCATCAGCGCCTCGTAGCCGACCGGCGTCCCCGCCTCCGCGTCGATGACCGGCTGGTAGGCGAGCGCCAGCTCGCCCCGCTCGAGCGCGGCCCGCAGGTCGAGCTCGAGCCGCTGCCGCGCCTCCACCTCGGCCGCCATCTCCGGCGCGAACGACCGCCACGCATAGCGCCCCTCGCCCTTGGCGCGGTAGAGCGCCATGTCGGCGGCCTTCATCAGCCCGGTCGGGTCGTCGCCGTCCTGCGGAGCCAGCGCGACGCCGATGCTGGCGCCGAGCGCCACCTCGCGCCCCGCGATCGTCGCCGGCGCGCGCACGGCCTCCAGCGCCCGCTCGGCCGCCACCGCCGCCCCGGCGGCGTCGACGTCTCGGACCACCATGGCGAACTCGTCGCCGCCGAGGCGCGCCGCCACGTCGCCCGGCCCGGCCAGCGCGGCGATCCGCGTCCCGATAATCCGCAGGAGGTCGTCCCCCGCGAGGTGGCCGAGCGTGTCGTTCACCGCCTTGAAGCGGTCGAGGTCGAGCAGCAGCACCGCGACCCGCTCGCCCGCCGCCAGCGCGTCCGCCAGCTGGCGCACGAAGCTCGACCGGTTGTTGAGCCCGGTCAGCGCATCCTGCCACGCCAGCCGCGCCGTCTCCTCCTCGTTCCGCCGCCGGGCGCTGGTGTCGACCACCGCGCCCTCGAAGCCGATGATCTCGCCGGCCTCGTCGCGGATCGCCCAGGCGCTCTCCGCCACCCAGATCAGCTCGCCGGTGCCGAGCCGGCGCACCTGCGAGACGAAGTCGTCGACCCGCCCGTCGCGGCGCAGCCTTCGCAGGAACTCGTCGAGCCGGCCCGGCGCGACGTCGAGGTCGCGGAGATGGACCGCCGCCTCGAGGAACGCCTCGACCGTGTCGAACCCGTTCAGCCGCGCCAGCGGCAGGTTGGCCCGCACCGGCCGGCCCTCCGGGTCGGCCCGGTAGAGCCCGATCGTCATGTTGTCGAAGAGCCGCCGGTTCTCCGCGTCCGCCGCGGCGATCGCCGCCTCGCGCCGGCGCCGCGCCGTCTGGTCGGTGAAGGTCCGCGCGAAGCCGCCGCCGGGCAGGAGCGTCGTGCGCACCTCCAGCGTCTTGCCGTCGAAGGTCTCGCGCTCATAGACGTCGGTCTCCGGCAGGCTCTCCCGCTTGACGATATAGGCGTTGAACCAGGCGCCCACCGTCTCCGCCGAGATGGCGCCCGAGACGTACTGGTAGTCGATGATCTCCGGAAAGCTCGGCCGCGTCGCGAGGAACTCCTCCGGCAGCTGCAGCAGCTCGGCGGTGCGCCGGCTCAGCACCGGCACGCTCAGGTCCGGCTCCACCACCAGCAGCCCCTGGTCCATGTAGTCGAGCGCCCGGCGCATCCGGTCGCGCTCGCGCGCCGTCTGGCCCTCGCGCAGGAGCCGCCCGGCGAGGCGGCCCAGCTCGACGAGGTCCGCCCGCGCCGCCGCGTCGGCCTCGATCCGCTCCGGACCGGCCGCCGCGACGACGCCGAGCCCGCCGGGGATCGCCGCGACCGCCGCGAAGCCGCCGCCCGGCGCCGCCGCGACGGCGACGCAGCCTTCCGCCGGGACCGGCAGCGCCCGGAGCCCGGCGGCGAGGCCCGCCGGCGGGTCGCCGGACCAGACCGCCCCCTCGCGCGGCGCCACGACGCCCCAGGGCGCGCCGGCGGCGACCGCCGCCAGCCGCGCCAGCGGCCGGAGGCCGGGGTCCGCGGACGGCGACGGGCTGGTCTCCCGGTCGAGATCCATGTCCTCCGCCACCCGCCATGCCGCTATGCACGCAACATACTTCCACAACGGGCGCGACAGTCCACCCCGGAAATACGCGCGCGAAGCGAGTATCGCCCCGCGCGCTCCGCCGGCCGT
>NZ_JAGOMQ010000081.1 GCF_017993425.1 Amaricoccus sp. | reverse complement strand
CCGCCACCCCGGACCTCGGCTGGACCGCCACCGGCTTCGTCCTCGGCCAGGGCGCGGAGGCGATCTCCGGCGCCCCCGCCACCACCGCCGCCGCGGCGAGCGGCGCCGGGACCTACACGATCACCAGCGGCACGCTCCACGCCCGCAACTACGTCCTCCCCGAGATCACCGCGACCCTCACCGTCACCCCGGCCCCCCTCACCGTGACGGCGAACGACGCCGCCCGCGTCGAGGGCGCGCGCAACCCCGCCTTCACCGCGCGCTTCGACGGCTTCGTCCGCGGCGAGGGCGCGGGCGACCTCGCCGGCGCCCTCGCGCTCGCCACCGACGCCGACCGCGCCAGCCCCGCCGGCCGCTACGCCATCACCGGCTCGGGCCTCGCGAGCGCCAACTACGCCATCACCTACGCCCCGGGCACGCTCACCGTCGCCGCCGCCGCGGCGCCGCTGCCGCAGGGCCCGGCGCTCGCCAGCATCGACGACGCGATCGACATCCCCGAGCGCGGCCTGCCGCCCTACACGCCGGGCGACTCGGCCTTCCGCACCACCCGCGCCGAGGCCCCGATCGCCCGCGACAGCACCTTCCGCCTCACCTACTCGCTCGGCGAGATGGCGCAGTCCACGCCCGCGGCCGCACCCGCCGACACACCCGCCGAAACCGGCGGCTTCGTCCCCGCCGCCGGCTCGGCCGGCCCCGCCGAGGCCGACGCCTCCGCGCCGACCTGCGGCCCCGTCGACCTCGGGGCCGAGGCCGCAGGCGCCGTCTGCGCCCGCACCCTCGTCGCGGAATCGTTCTGGACCACCGCCTTCCCGGAGACCCCGCGATGACCCCCCGCCTCCTCCGCGCCGGGCGCGCCGCCGCGCTCGCCCTCGCGGCCGCCCCGGCGGCCCCCGCCCTCGCCCAGTCGCCCGGGAGCTTCCTGCCGGGCGCCGAGGCCGGCCGCGCCGCGCCCGCCGCGCTCGCCCCCGACACGCCCGCGCCCCCCGCCCCGCTCACGCCCGGCCCCGCCGGCGCCGGCGTCACGCTGCGCGGCGTCCGCCTCGAGGGCGCCTCCGCCGTCCCCCCGGGCGAGCTCGCGCCGCTCTGGTCGGGGCTGATCGGGACCGAGGTCACCCTCGCCACCCTCAACGAGCTCGCCGAGGCGATCGGCGCCGCCTACCGCGCCCGCGGCTTCGTCCTCTCCCAGGCCGTCCTGCCGCCGCAAACCGTCGCCGACGGCGTCGTCGCCATCCGCGTCGTCGAGGGCTTCATCGCCGACGTCACCGTCACCGGCGGCGCCCCGAACCAGAACGCCGCCGCCGCGACGCTCTTCGCCCCCGTCCCCGCCGACCGCCCCCTCCGCATCGAGACGCTGGAGCGCGCCGTCCTCCTCTCCCGCGACTTCCTCGGCGGCGAGGTCGAGACCCTGCTCGAGCCGGCCGCCGACACCTTCGGCGCCGCCGATCTCACCGTCGCGGTCGCGCAGAACCCCTTCGACGGCTTCGTCTCCGTCGACAACCGCGGCTCGCGGCTCTACGGCGAGGCCTCCTTCGCCACCGGCGCGACGGCCTACAACCTCCTCGGCCTGAACGAGAAGCTCGACTTCCTCGCCGCCGGCGCCTTCGACAGCTCGCTCGGCTTCGTCCAGGGCGGGATCGCCATCCCCCTGCTCGGCCTCGCCGGGACCTGGGCCGACGGCGCGACGCTGGAGCTCGAGGCCGACTACGCCGACGGCGCCCCCGACCTCGCCCAGTCCGGCGCCCCAGACGCCCAGACGCTGACCACTGAGGAGACGAACCTCCGCCTCGCGCTCAGCGTCCCCTTCCTCCGCACCCGCGCGCAGAACCTGCGCCTCGACCTCGGCCTCGAATGGCAGGACAGCAGCAACGTCACCGGCCTCGGCGCCGACGAGGTGACGGAGGACGACCGGCTCCTCGTCCTCGACGCGCACCTCGCCTGGGACCGCGCCGACCGCTGGGGCGGCGTCAGCCTGGTCGAGGCCGGGCTGCGCCAGGGCATCGACGCCTCCGACACCTTCGTCGGCGGCGGCGTCTCGAACGGCGTCCCCGACTTCACCCTGATGACGCTGGAGCTCGCCCGGCTGCAACGCCTCGGGCAGGGCCCCTGGGCGCTCTGGCTCGAGGGGATGGGCCAGTACGCCCTCGACATCCTGCCGAACTCCGAGCGCTTCGGCCTCGGCGACGCCACGATCGGCCGCGGCTACGCCCCGGGCAACACCACCGGGGATTCCGGCTATGGCGGCCGGGCCGAGCTGCGCTACGGCGTCGATCCCGCCCGCCTCGCCGGCTTCGCCGAGGGGGCCGAGCTCTACGCCTTCGGCGACTACGGCCGGGCCTACGACCGCGACGGCGAGCGCGACGGCCGGCGCTGGGAGACCCTCGCCTCCGCCGGCGCCGGCGTCCGGCTCGACGTCCGGCCGTGGCTGACGATCATCCCCGAGATCGCCCGCCAGCTCGACGGCCAGGCCACCGACACCACCGACCGCCACAAGGAGACCCGCCTCTACCTGAGCGTCGTCGCCCGCTTCTGACCCCGGCGCCCGGCCCGGGTCCGGACCGGCGCCGCGCATCGCCGACCGGCCCGGGTCCCGGCCCGCGCCTCGCCTCGCATCGCCGACCGGCGAAGGCGCCGCCGGGTCGGTTCCCGGGCCGGGCGCCAGCGCCCCGCGCATCGCCGACCCGCGACCGCGGCGCCCGTCCCCGGACCCGTCCGCGGAGAGACGGTCGAGCCCGCGCAACATCGCAGCGCGCCGCGGGCGCAACGGCAGAGCCCGCGCGACCTCGACGCGGCGCCACCGCCCGCGGCCGCATCTGCGGCCATGTCGGCTGCTGCGACAGCTCGCCCAGCCGCCACGCCACCGCGCATTTCCCCGCCGCCGGCCACCCGGTCATCGAGGGCTACGACCCGCCGGAGGGTTGGGGCTGGCGCTACGTCGACGCGGCCTTCGTCGACCTCCCCGACCAGACCCCCGGGACGGCCCGATCCCGCGCTTCGTCTGAGGACATCCGTGGCCCGGAACATTCCCCCTACGCAAAATCAAGCACTTGGACAATTTTCACGCGTGAACAGTGCCGGATCCGGCCGGCGCATTCGGGGCGTTCCGCCCATCGGGGCCGGCCCGCCGCCAGCGGCGCCGGCCTTCAGGCCCGGCTCAGAACCACTTCCCCGCGGTGATGTCGTCCGGCGGCGCGACATGCGCGGTCGGGGCGGGCGGAACGCTGACGAACTGGCCCTTGATCCCGGCGTTCCACAGCTTCGCCCGGTCGAGGAGCTGCCGCTCGGCGCTCTGCATCCGCCCCCGCGTCATCAGCACCCCGAGATCCGCCCCGTGGTAGCAATAGTCCCCCGGCCCGTAGACCCGCAGGTAGAACGCCTCGCTCTCGTCGCCGATCGAGGTGACGTTGAGCGCCGGCCGCAGGAACCTGACCACGCCGTCCGTCCCCATCTTCCAGATCCCCGAGCGCGGCCCCTTGGTGATCAGCTCGACCTTGTCCTCGGTCTGCTTCAGCACGAGCTGGGTCCAGTTGTCGTAGTCCGTCCACCGCGCCTGCACCGCCGGCAGGTCGATCTCCCAGTCGACGTCGAGGAACTCGAGCAGGTGGAACAGGAACAGCGGACACCCGCCATAGGTCGAGGTGATCAGGTTGGTCGGCGCCGTCGCGCCGGAGATGCGCGGGTTCAGCTCGCCGAGATAGACCTCGTTGGTGTCGGTATCGAGCAGGAAGTCGAGGCAGAACACCCCCTTGTAACCCTCGGCATAGAGCCGGTCGCCGAACTTCCGCGTCATCTCGCGCACCTTGTCCGGCACGCCCGGCGGCAGGATGTCCGGCGCCATGTCGTTGCCGCACCAGCCGCCCTTGTAGGGGGTGATCTCCTCGAAGCCGGTGATGTCGGTCATCACCGGCCCGACCAGCGTGCCATGCCGCGTGGCGCAGCCTTCGATCGTGCCGGGGAGGTGGTTGATGCGGCGCATCACCTTCAGCTCCTCGCCGCGCATCTTCGGCGCATAGCGGTCCCAGTCGTCCTCGGCCTTGACAAAGAAGGTCGTCCGCCCGCTGTCGCCATAGGGCGTCTGCACGACGAGGTCGCGCCCGAGGCCCGCGCTGTCGGCGAGCGCGCAGAGCTCCTCCCAGCTTGTCGCCCGCCCCATCGTGTTGGGCGCCGAGGCGACGCCCGCCTCGTTGCCGAGCCGCGTCGTCTCGATCTTGCTGTCGAGGCGGTTCCTCAGCGCATAGGGCGGCAGCGCCATGTCGAGCCCGACCTCCGCCGCCAGCGCCTCGGTCTCCTCGTCGAACATCACCGCCAGCGCCAGCCCGCGCTTGCGCCCCGCGATGCGGGCGCGGAAGTCAGGATGCGAGATCAGGTAGTTCGCCACGTCCTCCATCGACTTGAACTCCGGCGCGCCGGCGGTCGAAGGGATGAAGCAGCGCGGATGCGCGCCCTCGAAGATGTCGAAGTAGTTCACGAACTCGAACGACCCCACCCACTGGTCGAGCCCGAGCAGGTTGAACGGCATCGGCATGACCGCATAGATCGGCGTCTCGTTGCGCCGGACGTAGCGATAGATCTCGCTCAGGCTGCGCAGCTTCGGCGTCGTCGCCATCTCAGTCCCCCTGTCGTGCTTGCATGTCTCAAGGTTCGTCCGCCGCGCCGGACCGACCGCGGGTTTCTCCGCAGCCGGCTCCGCTGCCCGGTCCGCCGCGCCGCCTGCGGCCCGGCCCAGGAACCGGCGCAGAAGGACGCGCAGCCCGCGACACGGATCACGCCGCGCCGCAGGCCTCTCCGTCAAGCCCCGGCCGCCCCGATCGGCCCCATCACGCCGGCCCCATCACGCCGGGTCCGGCAGGTCGGAATGCCCGGTCGTCAGCTCCTGGCGGATGATCGCGTCCGACGCGCCCGGATGCATCGCCCGCGCCCAGAGATAGAAGACGAGCCCGATCGCCGCCCAGCCGCCGGCGATCGCCCATTCATAGGGCCAGACCAGCGCCGCCGGGCTGATCGGCAGGTAGAGGATGGCGAGCCCGCAGGCGAGCACGACCGCGCCGCGGCCGACCCATTCCCCGTGCCGCACCCGGAACGGCCGCGGCATGTCGGGCTCCTTGCGCCGCAGGACCAGGAACGAGGCCGCGACCATCGCATAGGCCACGACGATCCCGAGCCCGCCGGCGTCGACCAGCCAGACCAGCGCCCGCCGCCCGAAGAGCGGCGCGATCGCCGAGAGCAGGCCGATCAGCAGGATGGCGTTGACCGGCGTCTTGTAGACCGGGTGCAGCTTGCCGAGGAAGGCCGGCAGCATCTTGGCGTGCGCCATGGCGTAGATCGCCCGGCTGCCGCCGACGAGGAAGGCGTTCCAGCTCGTCACGATGCCGCCGATCCCGGCAAGCACGAGGAGCTTCCCCGCCCAGGCGCCGTTGAACACCGCCGACATCGCATCCGCCGTCGGCAGGCTCGACGCCGCGGAATCCTCCGCCGACAGCGCCAGCGACACCGCGAGCACGATCAGGATGTACCAGAGCACCGCCATGACGACCGAGACGATCAGCAGCCGTCCGATCTGCTCCGGCGGCAGGTTGATCTCCTCGGCCGCCTGCGGGATCACGTCGAAGCCCACGAACATGAACGGCGTCATGATCAGCACCGCCATGATCCCCGCCGCGCCGCCGACGAAAAGCGGCTCCATATGCGCCCGCTCGCCGTTGAAGAGCGAGCCGGTGACCAGCATGATCCCCACGACGATGATCAGCGCGGTGACCACCTTCTGCAGGAGCGCGGTGGTCTTGATCCCGACGATGTTGATCCACGTCATCGCGATCGCCCCGAGGCTGCCGACGAGAACCCAGGTCAGGTAGACGTCCCAGCCCGCGACCGACCACAGGAGCCCGACCTTCTAGTTCGGGAACAGGTGCTCGATCACCGTCGGCAGCGCCACCGCCTCGAAGGCGACCACCGAGACGTAGCCGAGGATGATCGCCCAGGTGCAGAGGAACGAGCCGCCCATGCCGAAGGCGCGATGG
>NZ_JAGOMQ010000053.1 GCF_017993425.1 Amaricoccus sp. | reverse complement strand
CCAGAGACGGGCCTGACGCGCCTGCGCCGTAGGATAGCTCCCGCGCGTCAGGCCCGTCTCTCTAACTGGACAAGGGGGTTAAAATTGGACGCCGATCGGGGGTCGAGTTTGCGCGCCGATTGACATGGGTGAGGAGCGTGTAGAGGAAGGAGAGGAGGGCGTTGATCGCATCGAGCGGCGGGCGGCGCGAGCGGCCGTGAAAGCGGAGCTCGGGGTCCGGAGAGCGGATCAGCCGGTCGAAGACCGAGAAGTAGAGGTTCGCCGCCTCGCCCTCGGAGCCGCGCAGGGCTTCGAGGCCGGCGTCGGCGTAGGTGATCCGGCGCAGGACGTGGGCGACCCGCTCGGCCGCCGCCTCGAGGTCGGCGCGGGCGGGCGGCTCCATCTCCGGCCCGTGGTCGCGCAGGGCCCGAAGCAGCACGGCGCGCTGGTTGGCGACCTTGCCGATCAGGAGCGAGCGCACGATCTCCTCCGGCGCCTCGCTCACCCGATACTGGGCGCGGCGGAGCAGGACGTTGCCGCTGACCGGCCCCTCGATCCGCGCCTGGAAGCGGCCGTTGCGGTCGAGGAGGACGAGGGTGATCCCGGCCGCGGCGCAGGCGCCGATCAGCGCCGGAGAGACGAGGATCGGACCGAAGGCCACGACCGAGGCGAGCATGTGGAGCGGCACGCGCGCCTTCGTCTCGCCCTCCACCTCGGCGACGAGGTTCTCGCCGTCCTTGCGCAGCGCGGCCCCCTCGGTGGTGACGTAGACGGTGTTGAGGAGCTTCCTCACCCTGTCACCGCGGCCCGACCTCGGCGGCGACCATCCGGTCGCGCCAGGCGCGGGCGGGCCGGGCCACCGCCTCCGGCCGGCAGAGGTCGTGGAGCGAGCAGGCGCGGCAACGGGCCTTGAGCGGCGTGGGCGGCGGCGTCTCGCCGGAGGCGAGGACGCGGGCGAGGTCGGCGGCGGCGGCCTCGGTCAGGGCACGGAGGTCGGCGTCGAAGGGGACGACGACCCGCCGCTTCGTCGCGGCGTAGAACAGCGCCCCTTGTGGGACCGGAGCGCCGGTCATCTCCTCGAGGCAGAGGCCCTGGGCGCAGAGCTGCACCTCGTCGGCGCGATGCAGCTTCGGCTTGCCGCGCTTGTACTCGATCGGGAAGGGCGTCTCCTGCCCCCCGACCCTGGGGAACTCCACCACGTCCGCGACGCCCGCGAGGTTCAACCGCCGCGAGGCGAGCGGCAGGCTCATGACCCGCCGCACCCCGCGGGCATGGCGGCCGCCGCCCTTGTCGGCGACGGCGTGGAGGACGGCGCCCTCGGCGGTGAAGACGTTCTCCGCCCAGAGGCGCTCGAGATGGATGAGCGCGGCCTGGCGCAGGCAGTAGACCGCGTGCTGGAGCGCCGAGAGCGGGATGGGCTCGCCGGCGGCCTCCATCAGAGCAGGTCCAGCACCTCGACGCCGCCGGGCAGGCCTTCGCGGTCGATGCGCACCGCATAGTCCGAGAACCGCCGGGCCGGAGGCAGGTTGTCGAGCCGCGCGTCGATCTCGCGGAACTCGCCGTCGACCGAGCGCCCCACCGTGATCCGGTCCAACAGGCTGTGCGCCGGCGCGTTGCCGAGCGCGCTCTCGTGGCGGAAGGCGATCAGCCGGCGGCTCGCCATCTCCCCCCGCGCCGCCGAACGGTCGTGCTCGAACATCGAGGCGAGCGCCTCGAACAGCAGCTCGAGGTCGGCCTCGCCGAAGCCGGTGCGCTCGGCGAGCTTGGCCGAGACGAAGCCGTGGGCGACATAGAGGCCGTAGGGGATCACGTGCTTGCGGCCCATGGTGCGCTTGTCGCCGCGCTTCTCGGTCTCCTCGGAGCTCTCGGTCCGACGCTCGTCCCGCTCCTTGTCGTTCGTCGCCGCCATCCGGGTGATCGAGACCTCGAGCGGCAGCACCGGCTCGACGGACCGGGCGAAGGCGAACTGGACCGGCCCGCGCACCTGGCCCGCGTTGATGCCGGTCGACAGCACGCCGCCGAAGGTGCGCACGTCCCAGAAGTTCGCGCACATCCAGTCGCTGATCGCCTTGGCCTCCTCGTCGCCCTTGGGCGTCAGCGTCTTGGCCTTGGCGACCGCGGCGTCGCCGGGCCGCAGCGCGCTGTAGGCCTCGCGGTGCTTCTCGTTCAGCACCGCGCCCTCGGTGACGTAGATATGGTGGCCCGGCCCCTCGCGGGTCAGCTCGACGTAGTTGCGGATCTTGCGCTTGAGGCAGACGTCGGTGACGAGGCCGTGGCCGGTCTCGGGGTCCATCCGCGGCATGTTGCCGGCGTCCGGGTCGCCGTTCGGGTTACCGTTCGTCACGTCGAAGATCAGCGCGAAGTCGATCCGGCGGGCAAGCGGGGCGGTCATGCGTCGTCTCCTTCGGAAGCGTCGGTGTCGGCCTTGGAAGAAGAATGGCGGCGAGCCTTTTCATGGTAGTAGCCGATCGCGAACCGCGCCTGATCCTCGAGCCGTAGTGTCTTCGGCAAGTCGGCGGGCAGGCGCTCCATGATCGCGGCGACGCGCTTGTCGAACCAGCCGCTCAATCCGCGGCCGGGCACACCGGCGCTGGGCTCCTGCTTGCGTATGTCTGCAATATGCACCTTGAGGCCCCGCAGCAGCGTGGCGAAGACCCGCGCCGGGGTGGACGAGGCGGCGGCGTAGTAGCGGTCGCCGATCGGCGCGTTGACCCGGCCGAGGGCGGCATACTGCGCCCCCTCCATCACCGCGAAGAGGCGGCCGAGCTGGTAGGCGGCGTTCGGGTTGTCCTCGTCGAGCGACACCGGGACCTCCTGTCTGGAATTGCGGACCAGCACGGCCTTCATCATGGCCGCGCGAAAGACGTTGACGCTCTGGTCCGCCCGCGCCCGCATCAGGGCGGCGGAGAGCAGCGTCCGGGGATAGGGCGCGCCGGTCAGGATGGCGCGCATCCAGTCGCCGGCGATGTTCGGCGGCACGTTCTCGCGCTTGCCCTGGACGGCGAGCTCGACCAGCCAGCGCCACAGGCCGGGCTGGCCGGGCGGGGGCGGCTCGATCGCCATGTCCTCGAGAAAGCGCCGATAGCGCCGCGCGATCTCGCCGAAGCTGTCCTCGACGTAGAAGCGCACCGAGAGGCGGGCCGCGTTCGGCGCGAGGCCGAGGACGAAGAACCGCACCCCCTCCGCCAGCGCGGGATCGATCTCGGCGAGCGGCCTTCCCTCGCGAATCGCCGCCAGCCGCGCGCCGACGCGCCTAGCCTGCGCCGCATCCTCGCCCGCGACGGCCTTTGCGTCGTCGCCGCGGCTCTCGCCGCCGAAAAGGACGGCGAACATGTCCTCCGCCGTGCGGGCGGCCTCCCTGTCGCCGCTTTCGGCCCAGAACACCGTCGAGGCGTCGCCGATCTGGAGCCGATGCCCGCTTTCGCGGTCGAGGAAGATGTTGAGCGCCGTCGTATAGGCGAAGGCCGCCGCCTCCGAGACCTGGGCGTTGTCGCCCTGCTCGTGCTCGTAGGAGGTGAAGGCGTCGAGGTTGTAGGAGACGAGGCTCGCCCCCGCCGTCTGCGCCCCCCAGACGCCCTTGATCGAGGGATGCAGTCGCGCCACCGGCCCCGGCTCGCCCGAGACGAGGCAGATCTTCGGGTCGGAGGCCTCCGCCCCGGCCTTGCGCGCCCAGGCCGCGCGCGCCGCCGGCCGGTCGTGCAGGAGGGCATCCTCCCACTCCGACTCCAGCGCGAAGACGACGTTCGCGTCGCGCAGGCTCTCGTCCCAGCCGAGGGCGGCGAAGTCCCCGGGCGTCCAGCGGTCGAGGAAGCCGAGGAAGGCGCGGAGGCCGGGATCCTCCGTCCCGTCGAGCCACGCCCGATGGCGCTCCTTGAAGGCCTCGTGCTCCTGCGCCGTGCGCTTGCCCTCTCCCGCGGTGACGCCGAGCGCATAGGCGGTCTTGTCCCAGAGGAAGTTCGGGGCGATGCCGACCGTCCGCTTCACCGCCTGCGGGACAAGGACCGCCGCAGGCGTCCGCTTCCTGTCGTCGCGGCGCAGGTCGACCGCATGGGCCGGCGCGCCGTCCGCGCGCAGGGTGACAATGAAGCCGACCTTCTCCGTCGAGAAGCCGAAGGGCGGCGCGCCGTCGAGCCGGCCATAGGCGCGGGCGAGGGCGGCGAGGACGCTCATCGCAGGATCTCCGCCGAACCCGGCGGCGGCACCTCCATCACGCCGTTCTCCAGCCGCGCCCGGAAGAACAGCGACGGCTTCCCCGGGGCCGCATGGTCGATGTCCCAGAGCATCAGCCCGAGGTCGCGCGGGCTCCCGAAACCGAGCTCGGCGGTCCGGCTCTTGGGCGCCGGCGCCGGCAATGGCGCGTCATGGGGGATCAGCCGGAAATCCGCCGCGAATTCCCGCGCGCCGAGGCAGGGCTGCTGAAAACATTGCCCGCGCCCGGCCCGGCGGTTGAAGATGTCGAGGTGCTTGCCCTCCACATCCTCCGGCCCGGCCTTGTCGGTCAGCTCGAAATGGGCCTCGATGACATAGGCGGGGTCCGCCAGCACCGTGGAGGCACGCTGCTGCCGGTCCTCGTCGACGACCAGCCGCAGATCCCCGATCTCGCCGCGGCTCATCGCCGCGCGGACCTTGCCGGCGGGGGCCTTGTGCGCGACCTCGTTCCGGCGGATCGACTGGAAGCGGATGGGCCGCAGGACATGGATCCGGTCGACAGCCCAACGGATCGCCGGCTTCCAATGTATAGCCTCGAGCACCCCCCGCGCCGCCGACGGGGTGATGACGTCATAGCTGACTCTCTCGACCTTGGTCTCGGGCCTCGTGAACAGGCCGAACGGCCCGGAGACCCACAGGCGAATCCCATAGGACAAAGCGTTTCCTCTAGGTGCATTTCAGTGTAGTATTATGACCAGGGCAGAGCCCTGGTGAGTCGTCAAGCCTCAATTTTGGCCTCTGGCCTCTGGATGCGTGGAGGCGGACGTGGATCGAAACAGTGTTGTATTGCGCTATCGCGATGTGGGGCGGCGGGGCGAAGACCAAAGGTCTTCGCCTCGTCGTCATCATGAAATCCATTCATGGATGTGCCGAGCTCCTCCGCCAGAGGCCGCTGTCGTTATGGTAAAGATCGAGGCGATGGGTGCACAGGACGCCTTCTCCGTCTCCTCTCGCCTCCGCGGGGGGGGCGAGATCGAGGTCGGGTCCCTTGGCGTGGCGTAGCTGGCGAGGCCACCGCGGGCTCCGACGATGCCGGGCCGGTCAGTCTGCCAGCGGCAATGCGACGATGGGATCATCGGCGACAAGGGTCGTGTGGCGGTAGCGCTGGACGGCCCACTGATCGTTCTGCTCGGCGAGCCCTACGTCCGGGAGCACGGCTACGTCGTCGGCGACAAGCTCTACTGCTTCCACGCGGCGAGCGTGCCCGAGGCGATCCACCGCCGTGCCGCCGCGGGCGGCTTCCCGATCGACGCCATGGCCGGAGATCGAGACGACCATCGGCCCGAAGACTGCGCTCGCGTAATTCGCCCTAGGGTCGGGAGGGGGTCCGCCCGACCCCCGCCTGGTCGCCGCTCGCGGCGCCGGCGCGGCCGCTAGGACTGGAACAGCCGGCTGTATTGCGTCTCATGCCAGGCGCTCGCCATCGCCAGAGCCGGCGCCACCGCGCCGACCTCGTCGTCGGGCAGGGCGCGGGCGAGGCGCGCGGCCCGCTCGATCGGCTCGACCGCCTCGATCAGCAGCCGCTGCCCCGCCGTCTGCCCGAGCGGGACCAGCCGCATCGCGGCCATCGCCTGCGCCTCGACCCAGGCCCAGAGCAGCCCCGCCAGCGCCTGCCCCGGGTCGACGCGCCAATGCCGGGAGGCGAGCGCGAAGGCCGCAGGATAGGTGAGCGCCCTTCCCTGCCACCGGACGGCGCCGGGCACGTCGAGCGAAACCAGAAGCCGCAGCAGCGCCGCCCCCAGCCGCCGGTCCTCGGCCTGCAGCTCCCGGCTCTCGCGCGCCGCGGCGAGCCACGCATCGGCCCGCGCGAAACCCGCCTCGTCGCCCGCCTCCAGCGCCGACGCCATGCGCCAGAACAGCGCCCCGTCGAGCGAGGCGACGCTCGACTGGAGCGCGCCGAGGATCCAGTCCCGCGCGCCCGCCTCGTCCGCGACCCATCCCGCCGCCACCGCCGCCTCGAGGCCGCGCGAGTAGGAGAACGCCCCGACCGGCAGGCTCTGGCTGACGAGGCGCAGCAGGTGCAGCGGCAGCGCGCCCACCGGGCGCCCCTAGCGCGCCGCGGGCGCGAGGCCGCCGTCGACGAGGAGGAAGTCCACCACCGCCTCCACCCCCCGCGCCCGCGACAGGTCGGTGAACACGAACGGCCGCGCCCCCCGCATCCGCCGCGCGTCCGCCTCCATCACCCCGAGATCGACGTTCACATAGGGCGCAAGGTCGCTCTTGTTGATGACGAGCAGGTCGGACCGCGCGATCCCCGGGCCCCCCTTGCGCGGAATCTCCTCCCCCTGGCACACCGAGATCACGTAGATCGACAGATCCGCCAACTCCGGCGAGAACGTCGCCGCCAGGTTGTCCCCGCCCGACTCGATGAACACCACGTCGAGGTCGGGAAACTTCCGGCGCATCTCCGCGATCGCCTGCAAGTTGATCGAGGCATCCTCGCGTATGGCGGTATGCGGGCAGCCGCCCGTCTCCACCCCCATGATCCGCTCCTCCGACAGCGCCTGCCGCCGCGCGAGGATCAGCGCGTCCTCCTTGGTGTAGATGTCGTTGGTGACGACCGCGATCGAGAACCGCTCGCGCAGCGCCAGGCACAGCTTCTCCGTCAGCGTCGTCTTGCCCGACCCCACCGGCCCGCCGATCCCGACGCGGAGAGGCCCGTTCCGCAACGCCATCCCCGCCCCCTCAGCCGCCGTGCCCGGCGTGATCATGCCCATGCCCATGCCCATGCCCGTGCCCATGCCCCGAATACGCCCCCCGCACCGGCTCGAACGGCATGTCGACGTCGCGCACCGTGGCGCCGAGCCCCTCCAGCATCGCCCGTATGACATGATCCCGCAGGATCAGGATCCACTCCGCCGACACCGCCGCCGGCAGATGCCGGTTGCCGATGTGCCACGCCAGCTCGACGAGATGCCCCGCATCCCGCGCGGTCACCTCGTGCAGCGCCTCCACCGCCGCCTCGACGACCACCGTCCCGCCGTCCTCCAGCACCAGCTCGTCCCCCGCGGCGAGCGCCACCGGCTCCGGCAGGTCGACGAGCACCCGGCTCCCGTCCGCGAGGCTGATCGCCTTCCGCCGCAGCACCCGCTCGTCGTGCTGCAGCACCGCCGTCGCCGCCCCGGGGGAACCCCCGCCGGCACGATCCGACCGACAAACCGAGGTCGCACGTAGCATCCGCTGTCTCCACTGAACCACAAACCGCCGCTCCGGCGCCCAGCAAGGTCAGCGGATAGGCGCCTTTCCGAACAAGACTGCCACAGGATTGGGCGCCTGTCCGCAAAAGGTCAAGACCCAGGCAGTCGGCCGCACTTCCATGTTGCCACCCTCTCCCCCAGACGCTATCCAACCCCCCAAGGGCGACCCTCCCCCGGCGATCCGAGACCTTCCCGCGCCGGTCGGGCCTTGCCCGCGACAAGTCGAGGCGTCCGTGGTAGCCGCACCTTCAGCCGATCGCGCCGCCGCCCCGCTCCCCCCGCCCTTTCCCGAGCCGGAACGCTGGCGCGCCGAGCTCGAGCTCTGGTTCGAGACCGCCGCCGGCAAGACCCGCCTCATGCGCCGCCGCCACCTCGGCCCGCTGGCCGTCCAGCGGCCCTTCCACCCCGAGCCCGACGGCGCCGCCCACGTCTACCTGCTGCACCCGCCCGGCGGCGTCGCGGGCGGCGACCGCCTGGAGATCGCCTGCCACGTCGCGCCCGGCGCGCGGGCGCTGCTCACCACCCCCGGCGCCACGAAGTTCTACCGCAGCGCCGGCCGCCCCGCCGAGGCGCGCACCCGCATCGACGTCGGCCCCGGCGCGATCTGCGAGCACCTGCCGCAGGAGACCATCCTCTTCGACGGCGCCGACGCGTCCATCGCCACCCGCGTCGACCTCGCGCCGGACGCCGCCTATGTCGGCTGGGATCTCCTCAGCCTCGGCCGTCCGGCCGCGGGCGAGCGCTTCGCCTCGGGCCGCCTCGGCCAGCGCGTCGAGATCTTCCGCGACGGCCGCCCGATCTGGTTCGAGCGCCTCGCCCTCGCCGGCGGCTCGCCGCTCCTCGACGCACCCTTCGCCCTCGCCGGCCGGCCGCTGGTCGGGGCCATGGTCTACACCGGCCCCCTGCCCGAGACCGCGGCCGAGCGCATCCGCGCCGCGACCGGCGACGCCGAGGCGGCCCGCGTCTTCTCCGTAAGCCAGCTCGAACACGTGCTGGTCTGCCGCTACCTCGGCGCGCGCATGTCGGAGGGAAAGGCGCTCTTCGCCGCCGCCTGGGCGGCCTTGCGCTCGGCCGCGCTGGGTAAGCCCGCCATCCCCCCGCGCATCTGGTCAACCTGAGAACGCCGAGGACACCCCGATGGAGCTGCTGCCGCGCGAGAAAGACAAGCTCTTGCTGTTCACCGCCGCCCTCCTCGCCGAGCGCCGCAAGGCGCGGGGCGTCAAGCTCAACTACCCCGAGGCCATCGCCTACATCTCCGCCGCCGTCATGGAGGGCGCCCGCGACGGCCGCACCGTCGCCGAGCTGATGTCCTGGGGCGCCACCCTCCTCACCCGCGACGACGTCATGGAGGGCGTGCCCGAGATGATCCACGACGTGCAGGTCGAGGCGACCTTCCCCGACGGCGCCAAGCTCGTCACCGTCCACAACCCCATCCCCTGAGGCGCGGCCATGATCCCGGGCGAATACTTCATCAAGGACGGCGAGATCGAGATCAACGCCGGCCGCGAGACCGTCGAGATCGAGGTCGAGAACACCGGCGACCGCCCGATCCAGGTCGGCTCGCACTACCACTTCCACGAGACCAACCCCGCGCTGCGCTTCGACCGCAAGCGGGCCCGCGGCTTCCGCCTGAACATCCCCGCCGGCACCGCCGTCCGCTTCGAGCCGGGCCAGAACCGCGTGGTCACGCTGGTCGCCCTCGCCGGCGCCCGCGAGGTCTACGGGTTCCGCGGCGCGGTCATGGGCAAGCTCTGAGGAACGCGAATGGCCAGGATTTCCCGCTCCACCTACGCCGACCTCTACGGACCCACCGCCGGCGACCGGCTGCGCCTCGCCGACACCGACCTCGTCATCGAGATCGAGGAGGACCGCACCATCTACGGCGAGGAGGTGACCTTCGGCGGCGGCAAGGTGATCCGCGACGGCATGGGCCAGAGCCAGCGCGTCGCCGCCGAGACCGCCGACGTCGTCATCACCAACGCCATCATCCTCGACCACTGGGGGATCGTGAAGGCCGACGTCGGCCTCAAGGACGGCCGCATCTCGGGGATCGGCAAGGCGGGCAACCCCGACATCCAGCCCGGCGTGACCATCCCGATCGGGCCGGGAACCGACGTGATCGCCGGCGAGGGCGCGATCCTCACCGCCGGCGCCATCGACAGCCACGTCCACTTCATCGCGCCCCAGCAGGCCGAGGAGGCGCTGGCGAGCGGCACGACCACCCTCGTCGGCGGCGGCGCCGGGCCGACCGTGGGCACGCTCGCCACCACCTGCTCCGCCGGGCCCTGGGCCCTCCACCGGATGCTCGAGGCCGCCGAGGCGCTCCCGGTCAACGTCGGCCTCCTCGGCAAGGGCAACGCGAGCCTCCCCGAGGGCCTGCGCGAGCAGGTCCGCGCCGGCGCGGTCGGCCTCAAGCTCCACGAGGACTGGGGCACCACCCCGGCGGCCATCGACAACTGCCTGACCGTCGCCGACGAGATGGACGTCCAGGTCGCGCTGCACACCGACACGCTGAACGAGAGCGGCTTCGTGCGCGACACCATCGCCGCGATGAAGGACCGCACGATCCACAGCTTCCACACCGAGGGCGCGGGCGGCGGCCACGCCCCCGACATCCTCACCGCGGCGAGCGAGCCGAACATCCTGCCCTCCTCGACCAACCCGACGCGGCCCTACACCATCAACACGGTGGACGAGCACCTCGACATGCTCATGGTCTGCCACCACCTCAGCCCCGGCATCCCCGAGGACGTCGCCTTCGCCGAGAGCCGCATCCGCAAGGAGACCATCGCCGCCGAGGACATCCTGCACGACCTCGGCGTCTTCTCGATGATGTCCTCGGACAGCCAGGCGATGGGACGCATCGGCGAGACCATCCTCCGCTGCTGGCAGACCGCCCACAAGATGAAGGTGCAGCGCGGCCCGCTGCCCGAGGACTCGAGCCGCAACGACAATCACCGCGTGAAGCGCTACGTGGCGAAATACACGATCAACCCGGCGATCACCCATGGCTTCGCCCACGAGATCGGCTCGGTCGCCGTCGGCAAGCGCGCCGATCTCGTGCTGTGGAAGCCGGCCTTCTTCGGCGTGAAGCCGAAGCTCGTCATCGTCGGCGGCATGATCGCCATGGCGCCGATGGGCGATCCCAACGCCTCGATCTCCACGCCGCAGCCGGTCCACTACCGGCCGATGTACGGCGTCCTCGGCCGGGCGCTGGCCTCGACCGGCGTCACCTTCGTCTCGCAGGCCGCCCTCGACGAGGGCATCGGCGAGAAGCTCCGGCTCTCCAAGGCCCTCGCCGCCGTCCGCGGCGTCCGCACGCTGCGCAAGCGCGACATGATCCACAACGGCCTCACGCCCAGGCTCGAGGTCGACCCGCAGACCTACCAGGTCCGCGTCGACGGCGAGATCATCACCTGCGAGCCGGCCAGCGTGCTCCCCATGGCCCAGCGCTACTTCCTGTTCTGAAACCGGCAGCGACCCGACCGGCGCAGGCCTCGACAAGGCGGACGGACCTGAGGACAGGCAAGCCACGCTGCACGACGCCTGCCGGCCCAGCCGGATCCACGGGCCCCGATCGACCGAAGCGGGCTTGCCCGCGAGGCCACGGCGCGACAAGCGAAAGCACGGCTTTCGCCGCGCCGACGGCTGGAGCGCGTTGGCGCGGAAGCCGTGAGGGGCGCAGATTTCTCTGGGAGCGCACCATCCGTCCGTGATCGCCCCGGCGAGCGCGGAATCGCGCTCGCCCCCCGCAGGGGCGATCGCGGACGGATTTGCCACGGGTCAAATCCGTCTGGCGTCACCGATGTGACCTGCTTCCGGCCGGGCTTCGGCTCCACCGTCGTGCAAGCGTTACAATATAACCGACTATAATGAAATCAATGGCTTGCCGAATATTCACGCGTGAACAGCGTGCGGGATCGGCAGGCGGGGACGGGACGTCGGCCTCGCCCCGGGACCGGCCGACCCCGTCCCTTCACCCTCCGGAAAGCAACCGCGCACGCGCCCGGCGACGCCCTCAACCCATGCGTGTATCAACGGATCCGCGTCCCGGGTGGGACGGCTCTGCCGCGGGGAGGGGGTCCCATGTTCGACAACTACGTCTCGCTCGGCCACAATTGCGAGGCCGCGTTCCAGTTCCGCCGCCTGCTCGGCCGCGACGTCGCCTACTACTTCAACTGGCTGGTCACGCCCCTCGACTCCCTCGTCGAGATCCTGCGCGCCGACTTCGACGGCGCCTACGCCCGCCAGAACCTCGAGGTCACCCAGGACGTCGGCATGGTCCTCGACCGCGGCTACGGCATGAAATACCACAGCGCCTTCCGCAAGGAGCTGGGCCGCGCCCTCGAAGGCCCGCGCTTCGACGCCCTCTACGCCGAGAGCGCCGCCAAGTACGCCATGCTCGCCGACCGCTTCCGCACGCTCTCCGCCTCGCCCAACCGCGTCCTCTACGTGGTCAAGACCGCGCACGAGGCCGCCCGCGACAAGGCCGTCGAGCTGCGCGACCTCCTCGCCGGCCGCTACCCGGCCCACGACTTCGCCGTCGCCGTCCTGCAGACCTTCGACCGCGCCGAGCCCGACTGGGGCGAGCCGCGCATCCACAACCGCTACCTCGCCCGCTTCGCCGACCCCTCGCGCGCCCATGACGGCCATGTCCCGTCCTGGGACCGCGTCTTCGCCGAGTTCCCCCTCCGCCCCGGCGCCATGACCCGCCCGGTCTGACCCGGGCGCGCCCACCTCAGGCGGCCGGCATCGCCGTCTCGACCAGCCGCACCCAGTAGCTCGCGCCATAGGGGATCAGCTCGTCGTTGAAGTCGTAGCCGGGGTGATGGAGCGCCGCGGTGTCGCCGTTACCGACGAAGATGAACGCCCCCGGCCGCGCCTCCAGCATGAAGGCGAAGTCCTCGCCCCCCATCAGCGGCGGCGCCGCCGGATCCACCCGCGCCGCCCCCACGACGTCCCCCGCCACCCGCGCGGCGAAGGCCGCGCAGGCGGGATCGTTCACCGTCACCGGATAGTTCCGCTGGTACTCGAACCGCGCCGTCGCCCCATAGGCCCGCGCCGTGCCGTCGATCACCTCGCCCATCCGCGCCTCGATCAGGTCGCGCATCTCCGGCGACAGCGTCCGCACCGTGCCGAGCAGCTCCACCCGCTCCGGGATGACGTTGAAGGCGTCGCTCGCCGTCCGGAACGACGTCACCGACACCACCCCCTCCTTCAGCGGATCGACGTTCCGCGCCACGATCGACTGCAACGCCTGCACGATCGCCGCCCCCGCGAGCGTCGGGTCGATCGTCGTATGCGGCATCGCCGCGTGCCCGCCCTTGCCCACGACCTCGACGATGAACCGGTCGGCCGCCGCCAGCATCGGCCCGGGCCGCACGGCGAAGTCGCCGACCGGCAGCCCGGGCAGGTTGTGCATCCCGTAGACCTCCTGCACCCCGAACCGCTCCATCATGCCGTCGCGGACCATCTCGCGCCCGCCGCCGCCGCCCTCCTCGGCCGGCTGGAAGATCACCGCCACCGTCCCGTCGAAGGCCCGCGTCTCGGCCAGGTGCTCCGCCGCCGCGAGCAGCATCGCGGTGTGTCCGTCATGCCCGCAGGCGTGCATCTTGCCCGGCGTCTCCGACGCCCAGGGCGCGCCGGAGGTCTCGGCGATCGGCAGCGCGTCCATGTCGGCGCGCAGGCCGACGACCCGGCCCGAGGCGACGCTCCGCCCGCGGATCAGCCCGACCACGCCGGTGCGCCCGATCCCGGTCGCCACCTCGTCGCAGCCGAAGGCGGCGAGCTTCTCCGCGACGATCCCGGCGGTGCGGTGGACGTCGAACTCGAGCTCGGGATGCCGGTGCAGGTCGCGCCGCCACTCGGCATGGACGGGCGCGCGGTCGGCGAGGCGGTTGAGGACGGGCATCGGGGCGCCTTCGTGCTGTTGGCGACCGGGCCGGCCGCGCGGCGCGGCGCGGCCCCGGCCTTCGGCTGCGAGGCGGCCGCCCCGGCAATCTGCGGAGCCGCCCCGGAGGCGTCAAGCCGCATTTCCCCGTTGTGAGCACGGGGATCTTGCTGTTTACTTTCGGCAATGGCGTCGCCGGCAGGCCGAGAACGACGCTCGCGCCGCGACGCACGGCAGGGGGCCCTGGATGCTTGACGGACCCGCGCCGGTCCTGGAAGTAAGCGACCTGCAGACCGTGTTCCAGACCCGCGACGGCGCGGTCCACGCGGTGAACGGCGTGAGCTTCTCGATCGGACCGGGCGAGCTCCTCGGCGTGGTCGGCGAGAGCGGCTCCGGCAAGTCCGTCACCATGATGTCGCTGATGCGGCTGCTCCCCTCGCCGCCCGCCAGGATCACCGGCGGCGAGATCCGCTACCAGGGCCGCGATGTGCGCCGGATGTCCGACGGCGCCATGCGCGAGCTGCGCGGCGGCGAGATCGGCTTCGTCTTCCAGGACCCGATGACGAGCCTCAACCCGGTCTTCACCGTGGGTTATCAGCTCGTCGAGCCGCTGCGCGTCCACCTGCGCCTGTCGAAATCCGCCGCCCGGGCCCGCGCCGCCGAGCTCCTGAAGCTCGTCGGCATCCCCGACCCGGTCCGGCGCCTCGACGACTACCCGCACCAGTTCTCGGGGGGTATGCGCCAGCGCGTGATGATCGCCATGGCGCTCAGCTGCGACCCCAAGGTGCTGATCGCCGACGAGCCCACCACCGCGCTCGACGTGACGATCCAGGCGCAGATCCTCGAGATCGTGCGCGACCTCCGCCAGAAGCTTGGCATGGGGATCATCTGGATCACCCACGACCTCGGCCTCGTCGCCGGCATCGCCGACCGGGTGATGGTGATGTACGCGGGCCAGGTGGTGGAGCACGGCCCGGTCAAGGCGATCTTCTCCGACCCCAAGCACCCCTACACCCGCGCGCTCCTCGCCACCGTCCCCTCGGTGACCGGCCCCCGCGCGAGGCGGCTCCGCACCATCGAGGGCCAGCCGCCGATCCTGTTCGAGCCGCCGCGGGCCTGCCCCTTCGTGCCGCGCTGCCCTCACGCCTTCAACCGCTGCCGCGTCGAGAACCCGATACGCATCCCGGTCGGCGACGGCCACGACGTCGCCTGCTGGTGGGACCCCGCCACCGACGAGCCCCGCCATGTCTGACGCCCGTGCTGACGCCCTGCCTGCTCCCGCCGCCGAGCCGCTGCTGCGCGTCGAGGGGCTGCGGATGCACTTCCCGATCTACAAGGGCGTGCTCCGCCGCCGGGTCGGGGCGGTCAAGGCGGTCGACGACGTCAGCTTCTCGGTGGCCGAGGGCGAGACGCTCGGCCTCGTCGGCGAGTCGGGCTGCGGCAAGTCCACCACCGGCCGGGCGATCCTGCGCCTCTACCAGCCCACCTCCGGCGCCATCCTGCTCGAGGGCCGCGACATCGCCCGGCTGGAGGGCGACGCGCTGCGGTCGCTGCGGCCGCGGATGCAGATGATCTTCCAGGATCCGCAGGCCTCGCTCAACCCCCGCATGACCGTCGGCTCGATCATCGCCGAGCCGCTCGACGAGCACACAAGCCAGTCGCGCGCCGCCCGCCGCGCCCGCGTGCTGGAGCTGATGGACGCGGTCGGCCTCAACCGCAGCTTCGCCAACCGCTACCCGCACGAGTTCTCCGGCGGCCAGCGCCAGCGCATCGGCATCGCCCGCGCCCTCGCGCTCAACCCGAGGTTCATCGTCTGCGACGAGCCGATCGCCGCCCTCGACGTCTCGATCCAGGCCCAGGTGGTGAACCTGCTCGAAGATTTGCAGGAGCGCCTCGGCCTCACCTACCTCTTCATCAGCCACGACCTCTCGATGGTCCGCCACCTCGCCACCCGGGTCGCGGTCATGTATCTCGGCCGCCTCGTCGAGATCGCCGCCCGCGAGACGCTCTACGACCGGCCGGCGCACCCCTATACGCAGGCGCTCATCTCCGCGGTCCCGAGCCCCGATCCCGAGGTCGAGGCGCGCCGCCGCCGCATCGTCCTCAAGGGCGACGTCCCGAGCCCGGCCAACCCGCCCCCGGGCTGCGCCTTCTCGACGCGCTGCCCGAAGGTCTTCGACCGCTGCCGGATCGAGACCCCGCCGCTCTACGACCTCGGGGCCGGCCACCGGGCCGCATGCTTCCTGGCCGAACCCGCGGCGCGCGCGGCATGAGCGCGCGCCCTCCCCTCCAACCGAAGGAGCGATCCATGACACTTCGAACCATGCTGACGGGGGCGGCGGCGCTGGCGCTGCTCGCGCCCGCGGCCCATGCCGAGCGCGGATCGGACGGCCAGGTCAACGTGCTCTACTGGCAGGCCGTCTCGGTCATGACGCCCTACCTCTCCTCCGGAACCAAGGACCTCGAGGCGGCGAGCCTCGTCCTCGAGCCGCTCGCCCGCTTCGACCAGGACGGCCAACTCGTCCCCTACCTCGCGCAGGACATCCCGACCGTGGAGAACGGCGGCGTCTCCGAGGACCTCACCACCATCACCTGGAAGCTCAAGGAAGGCCTCCTCTGGTCCGACGGCACCCCCGTCACCGCCGACGACGCCGTCTTCACCTGGCAGTACTGCACCGACCCGAACGGCGGCTGCGCCCAGCTCCCGAACTTCGGCGACGTGAAGAGCGTCGAGGCGATCGATCCGCTGACCATCAAGATCACCTTCGACGTGCCGAAGCCCTACCCCTACGGGCCGCTGGTCGGCGCGCAGGCCCCGCTGATCCAGAAGGCGCAGTTCGCCGACTGCCTCGGCGTCAACGCCCCCACCTGCACCGAGGCCAACACCAAGCCGATCGGCACCGGCCCCTTCGTCGTCGACGACTTCAAGGCCAACGACGTCGTCACCCTCTCGGCCAACCCGAACTTCCGCGACCCCGAGAAGCCCGCCTTCGCCAACGTGGTGCTGAAGGGCGGCGGCGACGCCGCCTCGGCCGCCCGCTCCGTGCTGGAGACCGGCGAGTTCGACTACGCCTGGAACGCCCAGGTCGAGCCCGAGATCCTCACCGCCATGGAAGCCGCCGGCAAGGGCGAGGTGATCTCCGCCTTCGGCACGCTGGTCGAGCGCATCCAGGTCAACCAGACCGACCCCGACCCCGCCCTCGGCGAGGAGCGCTCCACCGTCGCCCACCCGCACCCGATCCTGACCGACCTCAACGTCGTCAAGGCGCTCTCCCTCGCCATCGACCGGGCGATCCTGATCGAGACCGGCTACGGCGCCGCCGGCCAGATGACCTGCAACCTCGTGCCCGCGCCGGACTACAACGCCTCCCCCAACAACGACTGGTGCAAGACCCGCGACGTCGACCAGGCCAACAAGCTCCTCGACGAGGCCGGCTGGAAGATGGGCTCCGACGGCGTCCGCGAGAAGGACGGCAAGCGCCTGTCGCTCCTGTTCCAGACCTCGACCAACTCCGTCCGCCAGGCGGCGCAGGCGCTCATCAAGCAGGACTGGCAGCAGATCGGCGTCGAGACCGAGCTGCGCAACATCGACGGCGGCGTCTATTTCGGCGGCGATCCGGGCTCGCCCGACACCTTCCAGAAGTTCTACGCCGACGTCGAGATGTATGCGAACAACTTCGACGGCACCGACCCGGAGAAGTATCTCGGCGACTGGGTCTGCTCCCAGGCCCCGAGCCCGGCCAACCAGTGGCAGGGCAACAACACCTCGCGCTGGTGCAGCCCCGACTACGACGCGCTCCACGCCGAGCTCGGCAGGACCGCCGGCCAGGAGGGCCGCGCCAAGATCGCGATCGAGCTCAACGACATGATCGTCAACTCGCCCTCCTTCATCCCGCTCGTCCACCGCGGCCGCGTCTCGACCAAGTCCAAGGCCCTCGGCGGCGTCATCATGAACCCGTGGGACAGCGAGCTCTGGAACGCGGCCGACTGGTACCGCGAGAAGTCCTGATCGGAACGCCCGGGGCGGCGCCCCGGCGCCGCCCCGGCTGACGAGACGCGGGCGGCGCCCAGGCCCGCCCCGACCTGACGAGACCCGGGCGGCGCCCCCGCCGCTCCGACCTGAGGAGACCCGGGCGGCCCGCCGTCCTGAAACGAGAACCCGGCCGGCGGCGACCCCGCCGCCCCGACCCGAAGCAAGGCCGGCGCGGCGGCCACCCCGCCGCGCCGGCGCGAAGCACTACCCGGGCGGGCCCCGCCGCCCGGACCGGCGGCCGAGGAGGGTCACATGCTCGCCTACACCCTGAGACGGCTCCTGTTCGCCATCCCGACCCTGCTCGTCATCAGCTTCATCATCTTCTCCCTCCTCGACCTCAGCCCGGGCGACCCGACCTCCAACCTGCCGCTGACCATCCCCGCCGAGGTGCGCGAGCAGATCCGCCTCTCCCTCGGCCTCGGCGAGCCCTTCCACGTCCGCTACCTGAAATGGCTCGACCAGTTCTTCATCAACGAGCCGCTGCACCTGATCGAGCAGGCCACGGGCTGGAGCTTCGGCGACGGCCAGCGGCTGCGGGTGATCTCGTGGCAGACCCGCTCGCCGGTCGTCGACCTCGTCCTCGAGCGCATGCCGCAGACGCTCTGGGTGGTCGGGCTCAGCTACCTCGTCGGCGTGCTGATCGCCATCCCGATCGGGGTGATCTCCGCCTACCGCCAGTATTCCTGGTTCGACCAGCTCGGCACGCTCTTCGCGATGATCGGCTTCTCGGTGCCCACCTTCTTCACCGGCCTCCTCTTCATCGTGATCTTCTCGGTCTGGCTCGGCTGGCTGCCGTCGATCTACGACACCAACCTCCGGGTCACCGACGCCCATACCTTCTGGCTCCAGATCCGCCAGATGATCATGCCGGTCATGGTGCTCGCCCTCTTCAACGCGGCGCAGCTCAGCCGCTTCATGCGCGCCGCCATGCTCGACAACCTCGGCCAGGAATACGTCCGCACCGCCCGCGCCAAGGGCCTGCGCGAGCGCGCCGTCCTCCTGATCCACGTGCTGCGCAACTCGCTGATCCCGGTCGTCACCGTGATCGCCCTCGGCATCCCGACCATCTTCGGCGGCGCCATCATCACCGAGCAGATCTTCCGGGTGAACGGCCTCGGCCAGCTTCTCATCACCGGCATCCAGGGCGCCGACATCCCGCTGGTGCAGACGCTGACCTTCATGTTCGCGGTGCTGATCGTGCTCTTCAATCTGGTCGCCGACCTGCTCTACGGCATGCTCGACCCGAGGATCCGCTATGAGTGACGCGACCCTCGCCCCGCCCCCCGCCATCGACACGCCGCAACGCAGCCTGTGGTCCGACGTCTGGGCCGCCTTCCGCCGCCACCGCGGCGCCATGCTCGGCATGGTGATCTTCGCGGCGATCGTGCTCTGCATCGCCTTCGGGCCGATGCTCTACAAGACCGACCCGCAGTTCATCGACGTGCGCGCCCGGAATGCGCTGCCCTCGCTTTCCCACCCGATGGGCACCGACAACATCGGCCGCGACATCTTCGCCCAGGTCCTGCAGGGCGGCCGCGTGTCGCTCCTCGTCGGCGTGATCGCCATGCTGATCTCGCTGGTCATCGGCACGCTGATCGGCGTCCTCGCCGGCTACTTCCGCCGCCTCGACGGCGTGCTGATGCGGGCGACCGACCTCTTCCTCGCCCTGCCGCTGCTGCCGTTGCTCCTCGTCGCGATCATGCTCTTCCGCGACACCCTGCGGGTGATGTTCGGCCCGGAGACCGGCATCTTCCTCCTCATGGTGTTCCTGATCGGCGTCACCTCGTGGATGCAGACGGCGCGCATCGTCCGCGGCGACGTCCTCGCGCTCAAGGAGCGCGAGTTCGTCCTCGCCGCCAAGTCGATCGGCACGCCGTCCTGGCGGATCATCCTGCGCCACGTCCTGCCGAACGTGCTGTCGCCGATCATGGTCTCCGCGACGATCGGCGTCGCCTCGGCGATCATCACCGAGAGCGCGCTCTCCTTCCTCGGCCTCGGCTTCCCCCCCGACTTCCCGACCTGGGGCCGCCTCCTCTACGACGGCAAGGACTTCATGACGCTGACGCCGGCCCGCGTCATCTGGCCCGGCCTCGCCATCTCGCTGACGGTCCTCTCCATCAACTTCATCGGCGACGGCCTCCGCGACGCTTTAGACCCGAGGATCAGGGGGCGGTGAGCACACCACGGCCTTCGCGGCCGAGACGGCGCTGGACAGACGCTTTGGACCCGAGGATCAGGGGGCGGTGCCGGCGTTCAGACGCGACCGCGCGAAATAGCGCTTCTCCGACAACAAGCCGGGGCCAAAAATGAACTCTGATCTGGAGTGCGCCCCTTTTGCTGGACAGGGTCAGGCTCATCGAGCCGATGAAGCCGTGCTCGGCGAGGAGCCGACGGTGGGCCCCGCTCGCGTATTGGGCGCCGCGGTCGGAGTGGAAGACGCAGCCCGGCGGCGGGCGGCGGAGCGCGATCGCGCGCGCCAGGGCCGCGACGCTGTGGCGGGCCTCGAGGTCGCGGGCGAGAGCGTGGCCCACGACCCGCCGCGACCAGGCGTCGAGAATGACCGTGAGATAGACGAACCCCGAGGCGATCGCGACGTAGGTGATGTCGCCGACCCAGAGCTGATCGGGGCCGTGAACCTCGTAGCTCCGCGCCACGAACGGGAAGATCGGGCCGTCGTGATCGCTGTCGGTGGTGCGGGAGAACCGCCGGCGCGTCCGTGGGTTGAGGTCGTTCTCCCGCATCAGCCGCCGCACCTTCCTGGCATTCACCACATGGCCGCGGTGGCGCAGCTCGGCCCGACCCGGCGGTAGCCGTAAGCCTCGAACTCGTCGGTGATCGCCCGCATTTCAGCGACGAGGCTCTCGTCCGACGGCCCGGCCGGGGCGGCGTAGTAGCTCGAGCGCGCGAGCCCCATCATCGCGCACCCCCGCTCGACCGAGAGCCCGTCGGGACGGTGGTCGCGGACGAGGGTGCGCTTGTCGGCGACCGGGCGATCCTCTGCGCTTTTTTTAGGAACTCGATCTCCAGCGTCTGCTGGCCGACCAGCCGCTCCAGCGCCGCGATCTTCGCCTCGTAGGCGCCGAGCAGGTCGGCGGCGGCAATGTCCTGGTCGAGCTGGCCGGCCTCGGCCTTCTCGACCCAGACCCGGATCAGGTGGCGCGAGAGATCGTGGCGGCGGCCGAGCGCGTGCAGCGTCTCGCCGGCGAGATACTCCGCGACGACCTGACGCTTGAACTCGACGCTGTGTCTGCGGTGTCGGGGCATGGACCTTCTTCCTCGAAAGCCCCGCACCCGGTCAATTCAAACCAAACCGACTGTCCAACCCCAAGGGCGCACTCCAGTGCCAGGCCATCTCGAGCCAGCCGGAGGCCTCGAAGCGCACGACGAGCGAGCCGTCGCGCTGGTCTTCCAGCCGCTGGCCGGGGTGGAAGACGAAGGCGCGGGCGGTCTCGGCGGCACGCGGCGCGAACCGCTAGACGACCTCGCCGAAGCGCGCCTCGTCCTGGTAGGAGCTGAAAGCGCGCGCCGCGTGCGCGGCGATGTCGAAGTCGGGCTGCCGAATGAAGCTCGACCCGAGGAGGCGTGCCGCGCGGATCCGGTCGACGCGAAAATGGCGCAAGCCCGGGTCGCGGTCCTCGTCACGGGCGACGAGGTAGCGGCGCATGCCGAGCAGCACGCCGTGCGGGGCCACCCGGCGCTCGGCGGCGATGCCGTCGGCGCCGGCGTAGGTGATGACGAGGAGGAAGGGGCCCTTCAGTGCCTCGGCGATGGTCTCGAGCACGCCCGGCGCGGGCCCGCACCGCCGGCCCGGGACGGGCGGCGAACCCCTGGGCCTCCATCAGCGCCTCGGCGTCGGCCTCGGCGCGGCGGGCGTGCGGACCCGGCATGCAGGCGAGGAGCCGGTCGCGCAGCGCAGCGAGCGCTGCCACATCCGGTTCGGCCCCCTCGCGTTCCGCGCGGCGGATCGACATCTCGAGCGCGGCGAGTTCGTCGTCGCGGACACCCTGGAAACGGGCGAGGCCAGGGTCGCGCAGCTTCCAGCGGCGCCGGCGGGCCTCGTCGGTGCGGATCTCGATCCCTGGAAAGGTATCCTCAAGCGCGCGCGCCATCCGCTGCGCGGTGCGGTGATCGGCGCCGAACTCCTCCGCGATCTCGGCGAGCGACACTCCCTGGTGTCGCGCCGCCGCCATCTCGGCGAGCCGCATCAGGTCTCGGGCCTTGGCGAGCGACATGCCGCTACCCCCGCAAGCCCAGGGCTTTATCTCGTACCCGCGAGTTTCCTGATACTTGCGCAGCTGTATTTCATCTCGTTTCACCATTTTGTCGCGCGGCAGTTGAGTTCAGTCCCTGCCTGAGCTACCGAATACAATGACAGGTTTTGTCACCGAAGGCAGCCCATAAGAAGGCTGCGGGCGACTCGCCACGCGCGTGGGCGCTCCGGCGGGGTTGGGGAGGCGCTGAGGGGAGCGGAGAGATGCAGAGCAACGAGTCGGATGTCCTTCTCTCCGCGTCCGACCTCATGCGCTTCGCCGGATGCGCCCACGCGACGACGCTCGACTTGGCGCGGATGAGGGGAACGGGGGCCGTGCCGGCCGCGGACAGCGAGGACGCAGAGCTCCTGCAGCGCCACGGCGACGCCCACGAGGCGCGCCACCTGGCGCGGCTGAGAGGCTGCGGGCCGGGGCGTCGTCGTCAAGATCGTGCAAGATCGTGAAGGAGGGGTTGTCGCTGGCGCAGGGCGTCGCCGCGACCCGCGGGGCGCTGGAGCGGGGCGCCGAGGTGATGTTCCAGGGCGCGCTGGCCGGCGGCGCCTGGGGTGGCTGGAGCGACATCCTCGAGCGGGTGGAGCGGCCGTCGGCGCTCGGGGCCTGGTCCTACGTGGTCACCGGCACCACGCTGAAGCGCAAAGCCGCACCCGAAGCATCTTCTGCGGCGCGCGCTCTGCTCCGACCTCCTCGCCGAGGTCCAGAGGGTGGCGCCGGAGCACGCCCACGTCGAGCTCGGCCACGGTGCCTGCGCGCCGATCCGCCTGTAGGCCTCGTCGACCACCGCCGTGAGAGCCCTCTCCGCGATCCGCCGCAGCTCGAGGGAAGGGCGGAAAGTGCGAGCCATTCACGGGCAGGATGTTGCTTGATTGTCTCGACCTCAGGTTGTTCAAGTAGCGTGGGAGGAATACGGGGTTTGTTTTATGCCGATGACAGCCGGGCGGCCAAGATCAGTCTGGACTTCCGTCCCGAACGACGGATCACCGGTCCGTCGGTGCTCCCGTGACGGTCGAGATCGACCTTCTAAATAGAGCCGGTGCTGCCGTACCTGACGGAAGGCCGGTGTTAGCCTACTAGAGCGATAGCCGACCGTGCTGAATCTCGGGGATTCCCGCGAGGGCTGGTTTCTGATTCAAGCTGTCCGCCGGGAGGAGGTCGGCGGACATGGCGAAATCTCTTTCCCTCGACCTGCGGAGCCGG
>NZ_JAGOMQ010000019.1 GCF_017993425.1 Amaricoccus sp. | reverse complement strand
GCGCGGGGTGATCCAGCAGCTCGGGGCCGGCGAAAAGGGCGGGTTGCGTCGCGAAGCTCTCTCTCATCCCGAGATCCTAACCCATCGGGATCTCCAAGGGAATCAACGAGTTTCGCAGGGGTCTCTTACAAATATTTTGAATATAAACGGTGAAAATCATTGCATAATCATCAGCGCCGCATTTCGCGGCGCCGTTCGACTCACTTGAAGCTTGCGCGCTCCCTGCCCCGACCGCTCCGCGTCGAGCAGGTTGACATGCGCATGTCAACCTGCGGGAGCCGTCGCCAGGCGGGACGCCGCCGCGGGTCGACCCTCGCCGCCGCCGTCGCGCAGCGCGCCATTTATCGCCTTTTCCCAATATCTTTCAACGCAATAACCCCCTGTTACAATCAGTCACAATCCTTGATTTGTTCCCCTGAACCCCCGTCCCTATCTTGATCCTGCGAGCAGCCGGGCCCGAACGAGAGGCCACGGGCGAGAAGAATGGGGACTTGGGCCATGCCGACTACGGTGAAGCAGGAGATCGCGTTCGTCGGAACCGGGCTGCACAGCGGCCGGCCGGTGCGGATGCTCCTGCGTCCGGCGGCGACCGGCGGCGTCCGTTTCCGCCGCACCGACGTCTCCGACCGCGACAACGTCATTCCCGCGCGCTACGACCTCGTCAGCGACACCCGGCTCAACACCCGGCTGACCAACGCCGCCGGCGTCTCGGTCTCCACGGTCGAGCACCTGATGGCGGCGCTGGCCGGCACCGGCGTCTGGAACGTGATCGTCGACATCGACGGACCCGAGGTGCCGATCATGGACGGCAGCGCCGCGCGCTTCGTCCAGAAGATCGTCGCCACCGGCCTGCGCCACCTGCCCGGACCGAGCCGCGCCGTGCGCGTGCTCGAGCCCGTCCGCGTCTCGCAGGACGGCGCCTGGGCCGAGATCGCGCCCGCGCCGATGCTGACCGTCGGCTTCGAGATCGACTTCGCCGACGCCGCCATCGGCCGGCAGGCGCTGAAGCTGCCGCTCGTCAACGGCGTCTTCGTGCGCGAGCTCGCCGATTGCCGCACCTTCTGCCGCCGCGCCGACGTCGAGGCGATGCAGGCGCACGGGCTGGCGCTCGGCGGCTCGCTCGACAACGCCATCGTCGTCGACGGCGACGAGGTGCTGAACCCCGAGGGCCTGCGCCGCTCGGACGAGTTCGTGCGCCACAAGATGCTCGACGCCGTGGGCGACCTCGCGCTGGCCGGCGCGCCGATTCTCGGCGCCTATCGCGGCTTCCGCGCCGGCCATGGCGTCACCAACGCCCTCCTGCGCAAGCTCTTCGCCACGCAGGGCGCCTGGGCCGAGGCGGCGCTCGATTCCGACACCGCCCGCCAGCTCCCGGGCGCGGGCGTGGTCGCCGCCGACCTGCGGCGGGCGAGCTGAGACTTCACGGCAGGAAGACCGAGCAGCGAATGGAGGCGCACTCCCGCCAAGGGGGTGCGCTTCCGCTTTTCCACCCCGTAGGATCATGCTAACTGAACCGCCGGCCGGGGGGGCGAAAGTCCGGACCCGGCGACTGTCGAGGGAAGGCATGCCGGGCGCGCGGAAGACTGGACACCGCTTGACGCTGGTCGTCCTGGTCGCCTTGGCGGCCTTCGCGGCCGGCTGCTCGCGCAACCGTCCGCCGCCCATCGAGGGGCGGTCGGCGCAGGACATCTACCTCGACGCCGAGGCGCTGCTCGCCGACAACCAGCCCCGCGACGCCGCCGAGATGTTCGACGAGGTCGAGCGGCTCTACCCCTATTCCGAATGGGCCAAGCGGGCGATGCTGATGTCCGCCTACGCCTACCACGAGGGCTCGCTCTACGCCGAGAGCCGCGCCGCCGCCGACCGCTACCTCGCCTTCTACCCGGCCGACGCCGACGCGCCCTACGCGCAGTTCCTGATCGCGCTCAGCTACTACGACCAGATCGTCGACATCGGCCGCGACCAGGCGAACACCTTCGAGGCGCTGCAGGAGATGCGCGACATCATCGAGCGCTATCCCGACAGCGACTTCGCCGCCTCGGCGCAGATGAAGTTCGAGCTGGCGCTCGACCATCTCGCCGGCAAGGAGATGGAGGTCGGCCGCTTCTATCTCGGCCGCGGCCACTACACCGCCGCGATCAACCGCTTCCGCGTCGTGGTCGAGGAATACCAGACCACCACCCACACGCCCGAGGCGCTGCACCGGCTGGTCGAGGCCTATCTCTCGCTCGGCCTCACCGCCGAGGCCCAGACCGCGGCGGCGATCCTCGGCCACAACTTCCGCGGCTCGGAGTGGTACGCCGACAGCTACGCGCTCCTGCAGGGCAAGGGCCTCCGGCCGGCCAACGTGGGCGACGGCTGGCTCAACCGGACCTACCGGCAGGTCGTGCTCGGCAAGTGGCGCTGAGCCGCCGCGCCGGCTCGCGCTGATGCTCGCCGCCCTCTCCATCCGCGACGTCGTGCTGATCGAGACGGCCGAGCTGCGCTTCGGCCCCGGCCTCAACGTGCTGACCGGCGAGACCGGGGCCGGCAAGTCTATCCTGCTCGACGCGCTCGGCTTCGTCCTCGGCTGGCGCGGCCGCGCCGAGCTGGTCCGCGCCGGCGCCGGCCAGGGCGAGGTGACCGCGGAGTTCCTGCTGCCCCCCGGCCACCCGGCCGAGGCCGTCCTCGCCGAGGCCGGCCTGCCCGCGCCCGAGGAGGCGCTGATCCTGCGCCGGACCGCCACCCCCGACGGCCGCCGCCAGGCCTGGGTCAACGACCGCCGCGTCTCCGTCGAGACCCTGCGCGCGCTCGCCGACACGCTGGTGGAGCTGCACGGCCAGGCCGACGACCGCGGCCTCCTCGACCCGCGCGGCCACCGCGCCCTCCTCGACGCCTTCGCCGGGGCCGAGGCCGACCTCGCCGCCGTCCGCGCCGCCTGGGCGACCCGCGCCGCCGCCGCCCGCGCCCTCGCCGAGGCCGGGGAGCGCCTCGCCGCCGCCGGCCGCGACGCCGACTACCTGCGCCACGCCGCCGCCGAGCTGGAGCGCCTCGCCCCGGAGCCCGGCGAGGAGGCCGCGCTCGACGCCCGCCGCCGCGCGCTGCGCGCCGCCGAGCGCATCCGCGAGGACGTCGCCCGCGCCGCCGAGGCGCTGGGGCCCGACGGCGCCGAGGGCCGCCTCCTCGACGCGATGCGCTGGCTGGAGCGTGCCGCGCCGCAGGCCGAGGGCGGGCTCGACGCCGCGCTCGACGCCCTGCCCCGCACGCTGGCCGAGCTCGCCGAGGCGACCGGCGCCCTCGCCGCCGTGCTGGAGGCCGAGTCCGGCGCCGCCGGCGAGCTGGAACGCGTCGAGGAGCGGCTCTTCGCGCTCCGCGCCGCCGCCCGCAAGCACCAGGTCGACCCCGAGGCGCTGCCCGATCTCGCCGCCGGGCTGCGCGCCCGCCTCGACGCCCTCGACGCCGGCGCCTCCGGCGTCAGCGCGCTCGCCGCTTCCCTCGCCGCCGCCGACCATGCCCACGCCGCCGCCGCCGCGACGCTCTCGGCCCGCCGCCGCGAGGCCGCCGCCCGGCTCGACGCCCGGATGGCCGAGGAGCTGCCGCCGCTGAAACTGGAACGCGCCCGCTTCGCCACCGAGATCGCCGGGGCCGAGCCCGGCCCCGACGGCGCCGACCGCGTCGCCTTCCTCGTCGCCACCGCCCCGGGCGCCGCGCCCGGCCCGATCGGCCGCATCGCCTCGGGGGGCGAGCTGTCGCGCTTCCTCCTCGCGCTCAAGGTCTGCCTCAGCGCCCGCGCCGACGGGATCACCCTCATCTTCGACGAGATCGACCGCGGCGTCGGCGGCGCCACCGCCGACGCCGTCGGCCGCCGCCTCGCCGCCCTCGGCGCGGCGACCCAGGTCCTTGTCGTCACCCACGCCCCCCAGGTCGCCGCCCGCGGCGTCGCGCACTGGCAGGTCGGCAAGCGGATGTCGGCGACGCGGGCGCTGACCGAGGTCCTGCCCCTCGGCCCGGACGCCCGCGTCGAGGAGATCGCCCGGATGCTCGCCGGCGACGTCGTCACCGACGCCGCCCGCGCCGCCGCCCGCGCCCTCCTCGCCGGCTGACCCCCGGCGTCGCAACAGGCCTGTTCCCGCTCTCGGCTCCATGATATATGACCAAGTCATACCAAGGACCCGCAGATGACCGTCAAGACCACGCTCAGCTTCACCGACCGCCATCACGCCTTCCTCCTCGCCAAGGTGGAGCAGGGCGTCTACGCCTCCGCCAGCTCCGCGGTCGCCACGGCGATCGAGCAGATGATGGAGGACGATTCCGCCCGCGGGGCCGCGCTCGAGGCGATGGCGCAGGAGATCCGGGCCCGGCTCCAGACCCCGACGTCGCACTACCTCGATCCGGCCGAAGCCTTCGACGCCGCGCGGGCGCTGCTGCAGGACGGCTGACCGCTGTCCTACCGTCTCGCCTTCCACCCCGGGGTGCGGGACGATCTCCTCCGCATTCTCCGCCTCGTGGCCGACCACAGCGGGCGCGAGGCGGCGGAACGGCGTCTCGCCGAGATCGAGGCGGCCGTCCGCGCCCTCGCGGACACGCCGCACAAGGGATCGCTGCGCCACGAGATCGCCCCCGGCCTGCGCGCCATTCCCGCCGGCCGCCGCGCCGTCGTCGCCTTCACCGCGGACGACGCGAGCCGGACCGTCCTCGTCCACGCCATCAGCTACGGAGGCGCCGACTGGATCTCCGTGATCCACCGCCGCCGATGAGCGCCACCTGCACCCGTGGTTAGAAATTCCTGACCCCGCCACCCGAGGAAAAGCAGTCGCTTCCCCGCCCGCCCCGCCTCAGCACCCAAGCGCCGCCCCCGACGATCCACCCGCATTAGCCCTTTCTTAAGCCGATCCGCGCCACGGTCCCTGCCGGGGCAAGGGGGAGGTATCGGTCTTGGCGCAGGTGCTGTCCTTCCGGATCGCCGACGCCGCGCCCGCCGGGCGGGAGGCGGAGCCGGCCGCGCGCCCGCTCCTCGGCGACGTCCTCGTCCGCGCGGGCAAGCTCGCCCCGGAGAAGCTCTCCGGCGCGCTGGCGCTCCAGCGCGAATGCGACGTCCGCCTCGGCCATATCCTGCTCGTCGACGGGCTGATCTCGCGCGCCGATCTCGTCGAGGCGCTCTCCGCGCAGTCGAACCTCGGCCCGGCCGACCTCGACGCCAATCCGCCCGAGCCGGAGCTCGCCCGCGGCGTCGACCCCTATCTCTGCCTGCGCCTCGAGGCGATCCCCTGGCGCCGCCACGCCGGCCGCCGCGTCATCGCCATCGCGAGCCCCGACGACGGCGCCGCGGCGCTGGAGGCCCTCGCCGGGCCCGGCGCCCCGGCGGCGCTCGCCATCGCCCCGGCCGACGCCATCCGCCGCGCCATCGGCCGCCAGTTCGGCGCCCGCATGACCGCCGACGCCGAGCGGCGCTGCCCGGCGCGCTTCAGCTGCCGCGACATGCTGAGCGCCGGGCTCAGCCCCCGCAAGGCCCTCCTCGTCGCCGCGCTCGCGCTCGGCGCGGCGCTCGCGCCCCTCGTGGCGCTCCGGCTCCTGCTGGCGCTGGCGCTCCTCGCCAACCTCGCCACCACGGCGCTCCGCGCGGCGGCGCTCGTCGTGCGCTGGCGGCTCGGGCCGCCGCGGACCAGCCCGCCCGGCCCGCGCCTCGCCGACCACCGCAAGCGGCCGCCGGTGTCGCTGCTCGTGCCGCTCAAGGGCGAGGCCGCGGTCGCCAGCCAGCTGGTCGCGGCGCTGGGGCGCATGGAATACCCCGCCGCCCTCCTCGACGTGAAGCTGGTGCTCGAGGCCGGCGACGTCGACACCCGGGCCGCGCTCCTCGCCGCCGGCCTGCCGCCGACGGTCGAGATCGTCACCGTGCCGCGCGGCACGATCCAGACCAAGCCGCGCGCGATGAACTACGCCCTGCCGTTCTGCCGCGGCGAGATCGTCGGGGTCTACGACGCCGAGGATCTGCCGCATAGCGGCCAGATCCTCGCCGTGGTCGACCACTTCGCCAATTCCCCGCCCGAGGTCGCCTGCGTGCAGGGCTACCTCGACTTCTACAACGCCGAAGCCGGGTGGATGGCCCGGCTCTTCACCGTGGAATACGCCGTCTGGTTCCGGCTGCTCCTGCAGGGCGTCGCCCGGCTCGGGCTGCCGATCCCGCTCGGCGGCACCACGGTGTTCTTCCGCCGCGCCGCGCTGGAGCACGCCGGCTGCTGGGACGCCCACAACGTCACCGAGGACGCCGACCTCGGGATGCGCCTCGCCCGCCTCAACTACCGCACCGAGATGATCCCGACGACGACCGAGGAGGAGGCGAACTGCTCGGGGATGCGCAAGTGGATCGGCCAGCGCTCGCGCTGGCTCAAGGGCTACGCCATCACCTGGGCCGTCCACATGCGCGAGCCAGTGGCGCTCTGGCGCGAGCTCGGCCCGCTCGGCTTCGCCGGCTTCCAGATCATCCTCCTCGGCAGCGTCGCCTCCTATCTCGGCGCGCCGCTGCTCCTCGGGCTCCTCGCCGGCATGGCCGGGGTCCCGATCCCGCTCCTCTCCGAGGTCCCCCGCTGGGCGGGCCTCGGCGTCATCGCCTCGCTGGCCGCCGGGAGCCTCGTCTGGCTCGCCTGCGTGGTCGTGGCGCTGCGGGACACCGACCGGCTCGCCACCCTGCGCTGGCTGCCGCTCCAGCCCGTCTACAGCCTCCTGGGCGCCGCTGCGGCCTGGCGGGCGCTCGCCGAGGTCGTCCACGCGCCGTTCCACTGGCAGAAGACCGAGCACGGCCACACCCCGCCCCGGTGAGCCGCCGGCCTACCGCAGCAGGTCGAGCGTCGCCCGGTCGGGCCCGTCGTAGAACGCGGCCAGCGCCGCGGCGAAGCGTTCCTCCTCCGGCGCGGCCTCGGCGAAGAGCGTCAGGCAGGAGCGGAGCTTGATCGCGTCGATCCCCCCGAGGATCGCCGCCGCGTCCTCGCCGGCATGTCCCAGCATCAGGTCGACGGCCCGGCGCAGCCGGGGGCCCAGCACGGGATGCGCGAGATAGGCCCGCGCCTCCGCCAGCCCGTCGAGCGCGTAGAACCGCGCCGTCTCCGACCGCCCGAGCCCGGCCGCCTGCGGGAACACGAACCACATCCAGTGGCTGGCCTTGCGCCCGGCGGCCAGCTCCGCCTCGACCTGCGGCCAGACCCGGTCCTGCGCCGCCACGAATTCCCCGAGCCCCTGCCGCCGCATCCGCCGCTCCCGTCCAGAAGGACCCATCCTACCACGAAAGCCCGGGCAAGGTCTCGTTCACGATTACATAGAATCAATGGCTTAGGCAATTTTCACGCGTGAACACGCGGGCCTCACCCCTCCCGAGCTCACCCCTCCCGCGGCGGCGCGTCCCGCTCCTCCCGCGCCTCGGTCCGCCGCCGGGCCTCCAGCCGCGCCCCGTCCAGCAGCTCCTCCAGCGCCCGGTGCTTGCCGACGGCGACCGCCGCCGCGGCCCGCGCCGCGGCGAGGAGCGGCGCGAGCCGCGCCCGCTCTGCCCGCACGGCGGCGGAGCGGGCCTCCGCCCAGGCGAGGCGGCGCCCGATCGCCGGCAGGTCCCCGGCGGTGACCTCGCCTTCCATGTCCCGGGCATGGGTGGCGGCGAGCCCGGCCAACTCCTCCGCCAGCCGCCGGTCCGCCGAGGCCACCGCCTCCAGCTCGGCCAGGGCGCGGGCCTTCCGCGTCCCGGCGAGCGCCAGCAGCTCGGCGAGCCGCGCCGGCGTCATGCCTCGCCCCGCGCCCGGGCGGCCTTGCGCATCCGGTCGGCGAAGCGGATCGCTGCGGCCACCGCCCGGTAATGCTCCGGCGCGATCTCCCGGCCGATCTCCACCGTCGCGTGCAGCGCCCGCGCCGTCGGCGGGTCGGAATGGATCGGCACCCTGGCGATCGCCGCCACCTCGCGGATGCGCAGCGCCACCTCGCCCTCTCCCTTGGCGACGCATTCCGGCGCCGAGCCCTTGGCCCGCGACCAGCGCAGCGCCACCGCGTAGTGGGTCGGGTTGACGATGACCACGTCCGCCTTCGGCACGTCGAGCATCATCCGGTTCGTCGCGATCGACTCCGCGCGCGCCCGCCGCTGCGCCTTGACGTGGGGATCGCCCTCGCTGCGCTTGACCTCCTCCTTGATCTCCTCCAGCGACATGCGGAGCTTGCGGGCGTGGTCGAAGCGCTGCCAGACGAGGTCGACCCCGGCGATCGCCACCGCGATCAGGCTCGCCGCGGTCAGCACCTCGACCAGCTCCTGCGCGAGCAGCGCCCCCAGCACCCGCGCATCCGCGGTCGCCGCGCCGACGATCCCGTCGATGTCGTCCCTCAGCATCGCGACGAGCACGCAGGCGATGGCGACGAGCTTGACCGCCGACTTCCCGAACTCGACGAGCCCGCTCGGTCCGAACTTCTGCTTGAAATTCGAGAGCGGCGACAGCTTCGACAGCTTCGGCTCCAGCTTCGAGGTCGAGAACACGATCGCCCGCTGCGCGAAGAGGCTCACCAGCACCGCGGCGAGCGGCGCGAGGAAGAAGGGCGCGAGCGCCCGCGCCGCCTCGCCGATGATCGCGGCCGAGAGCCCGGCGCCGCCCGGCCCGAGGATCAGCCCGGCCAGCCGGTCCGGCTGGTCGAGGAACACCATCAGCGTCGACGCCGCCCCGGTGACGCTCCACGCCCCCATCGCGGCGACGGCGGCGAGCAGCCCGAGATAGGCCGCCGCGGCGTTGGCGTCGGCGGAGCGCGGGATGTCGCCCTTGCGTCGCGCCTCGGCGAGGCGCTCCGGCGTCGGATCGTGGACCTTCTCGCCGGAATCCTCGCCGCTCATCGCGGCGTCGCCAGCGGCGCGGCCAGCGTGGCGTCGAGCTCGCCGCGCCAGTGGGTGAGGATGAGCGGGCTCGCGAGAAGCAGCAGCAGGATCGCCGCCGCGGTGATCGCCGGCGCGCCGATGAACGACACCATCAGCTGCGGCATCGCCTTGTTGATCGCCCCGAGCGCGACGTTGTAGGCGAAGGCGGCGATCACGAAGGGCGCGGCCAGCGTGAAGCCGAGCGCGAAGGCCGCGCCGACCCGCGCCACGCCCCAGGCGAGCACGTCGGCCGCCGGCAGCGCCGCCCCGATCGGCAGCACGTCGTAGGAGCCCGCGATCGCCATCGCCGCCTTGACGTGCAGGTCGGCGACGACGGCCAGCGTGATCCCGGCGAGCGTCAGCAGGTTGCCGATCGCCGGCATCGGGTCCGGCGTCGCGCCCGCCCCGAAGATCTGCGCCAGCGCCGTCGACTGTGAGGCGATCGAGCCGGCGAGCTGGAGCGCGAGGACGAGCAGCCGCACCGCGACGCCGACCAGCAGCCCCGCGCCCGCCTCGATCAGCATCAAGAGGAAGAACGGCCGCGCCGGGTCGATCCGCGCCGCCTCGGGCGCCACCATCGGCGCGACGACCAGCGTCAGCGCGATCGCGGCGGCGAGCTTCACCCGGGCAGGGATCATCTGCTCGCCGAAGCCCGGCAGCAGCGCCGCCACCGCGCCGACCCGAACGAAGACCAGCACCGCGACCGCAAGCCCGGCCTCGGTCAGGTCGAGGACGCGGGCCAGCCCTTCAATCATGCCAGCCCCTCGATCACGCCAGCCCCAGCACGGCGGGCCGCGACCGCGTGCCGATCTCCTCGAACGACAGGACCGGGTTGCGGATGCCCTTGGCGCTCAGCACCGTATGCACGAACCGCCGCCGCCGCGTGGAGGTCAGCACCGCCGGATAGCGCCCCTGCGCCCCGGCGGCGGCGATCTTCTCGGCCACAGCCGCGGCCAGCCGGTTGAACTCCGCCGGCGGCAGCGCGACGTCGACGACGCCGGAGCCCTCGGGCAGCTGGTGCTTCTGGAACAGCTCCTCCCAGGCCGGCGCGAGCTGGATCAGCGGCAGCGCCCCGTCGGCCTCCTGCAGCCCGGCGACGAGCTGGAAGCCCAGCCGGTGCCGGACATGCTCGCAGATCGCCTCCGGCCCGACGCTCGGCGCATAGACCTCGGCGATCGCCTCGAAGATCAGCGGCAGGTTGCGGATCGACACCCGCTCCTCCAGCAGCAGCCGCAGCACCGCCTGCAAGGTGTCGATCGGGAACTTGTCCGGGACGAACTCCTCGTAGATGCGCTTGTTCGCCTCGGCGCGCTTCGGGTCCGAGGGCGACACGAACTCGTCGAGCAGCCGCCGCAGGCAGCGCCGGTTGAAGAGCCTCCCGAAATTGCCCTTCACCACCTCCAGGAGATGCGTCGCCACCACCTCGACCGGCGACACCACCGCGAGCCCGAGCAGCGCCGCCTCCTCCTGCCGCGCGGGCGGGATCCACCGCGCCGGCGCGCCGTAGACCGGCTCGGCGACGTCGCGCCCCTCCGGCGCGGCCGCGCCGTCCTCGGGCAGCAGCACCAGCACCCGGTCGGTCTCGATCTCGGCCCGCGCCGCCTCGACGCCCTGCAGCCGGATCGCATAGGTCCCCGCCGGCAGGCCGGCGTTGTCGGTCAGCCTGATGTCCGGCAGGATCAGCCCGAACTCCGCGGCGATGTGGTTGCGCATGTTGGCGATGCGGGCGTCGAGCCCGGTAGCCGCGTCCATCACCACCGGCACCAGTCCGGGCGAGAACTCCATATGGATCTCGTCGATGTCGAGCACGTCGCCGAGCGACCTGGTCCGCGGCCCCGCCGGCGTCGCCGCGGCGTCCTTCTCCGGCGCCGTCGCCGCCGCCGCCCGCTTCGCCTCCTCGCCCCGCGCCACCCAGGCCGCGGCCCCGAGCGCGGTCGCGCCGATCATGAAGGGCACGAAGGGCAGGCCGGGGATGAAGGCGAAGAGCGCCATCAGCAGCGCCACCGTGGCGAGCGCCGTCGGATAGCCGCCGAGCTGCGAGATCAGCGCCCGGTCGGTCGAGCCGACCAGCCCGCCCTTGGAGAGCAGCATGGCGGCGGCGATCGAGATGATCACCGCCGGGATCTGCGTCACCAGCCCGTCGCCGACGGTGAGGATGGAATAGGTGCGGAACGCCTCGCCGATCGGCATCCCGTGGACGAGCACGCCCATGGCGAGCCCGACCACGAGGTTGATCAGCGTGATCAGGAGCCCCGCCACCGCGTCGCCCTTGACGAACTTCGAGGCGCCGTCCAGCGAGCCGAAGAAGGTCGTCTCCTCCTGCTCGATCCGCCGCCGCTCCCGCGCCTGCTCGTGGCTGATCGCGCCGGCCGCCATGTCGGCGTCGATGGCGAGTTGCTTGCCCGGCATCCCGTCGAGCGCGAAGCGCGCGCCCACCTCGGCCATCCGCCCGGCGCCCTTGGTGATGACGATGAAGTTGACGATGAGGAGCACGATGAAGACGACGAGCCCCATCGCCACCGAGCCGCCCATGATGAACATGGCGAAGCCCTCGATCACATGCCCCGCCGCCGCCGTCCCCTCGTGGCCATGCCCGATGATGAGCTTGGTCGAGGAGACGTTGAGCGACAGCCGCAGCATCAGGCTCGCCAGCAGGATCGTCGGGAAGGAGGAGAAATCCAGCGGCCGGTTGATGAAGAGGGTGATGGTGAAGATCAGGATCGCGATCGCGAACGACGCCGCCAGCCCGAGGTCGAGCACGAAGGCCGGCATCGGCAGGACCATCATCGCGATGACCGCCATCAGCGCCAGCGCCAGCAGCACCGTCGGCTGCCAGAGCGCGCTGACCTCGAACCGCGGCGCCGCCCCCGCCGCCATCAGAACAGGCTCCCGGCGGCGGAGGTCAGCAGCGGGGCGCCCTGCCCGAGCATCGGCGCCGCCTCGGTGAGGAGGCCCGGGCCGGCGGGCACCGCGGCGACGCCGGCGAGGCTGCCCATCACCGGCGCGGGCGGCGGCCCGGTGCGGATGCGCTGCGCCGTCGCCGCCCGCTCCGCCCGCCGCCGCGAGGTGCGCGAGCTCCGCGGCGCGCCCTCCTGCGCGCTGGCGAGCAGCGCCTCGTCGGCGGTCAGCGCCGCGGGATCGAGCCCGGCGAGCAGCTTGTCGAAGCGCGCCCGGTAGATCGCCGCCTTGTCCTCGGTCAGCGAGTGATAGGCCCCCGCCGCCGCCGACCAGTCGCCGCGCTCCTCGTAGAGCGTGCGCAGGAACTGCGCGGCGTAGGTCGCGGTCCATTCCGGGTCGAACATGTCGTCGAGGCTCGGGAAGGCGTGGCCGTGCCAGCGGTAGTTGATCTGCACGCAGCCGACGTCGAAGGACTTCCGCCCCTCCGCGAGGCTCTGCTCGGCGAAGGCGCGCGCCTCCTCGCGCGTCTCGAACCAGTGCCCCTGGCCCTCGCGGTTGATCGCCCAGGGATAGGGGCGGATCCGGCCGCCCGACTTGCGCCCGGTCTCGGTGAGCGCGACGGCATAGAGCACCTCCGGCGGCACCCCGCCCCGACGCGCGCCGTTGACGATCGCCTGCTCGCAGAGCGCCGCATCGTGATCGGGCTCCGGAATTTCCTCCGCCGCCGCGGCCACGGGCCCCAACGCCGCCGTCAGCACGGCCGCGAGCACGAGCGGGCGAAGCATGAGCCGGGATTCTCCTCGAGCCAGTCCGCCCGAGCACTAGCGCCCCGAAGGTTACCGAGCCGTTAGCGCCGTCCCGCGGCCCGCCAGCCGCGTCGCCTGGCGCGCTGGCGTTAACCCATTGATAACCACGAGATTGATGCAACCCCGCGCCGGGCGCATCATTTGAACGGGGTAGCGTAAGGGGGTAACGGTGCGACAGCAGCTCGAGGAGCGCCTGGCCTACGGGCGACTGGTGCGTGAACGCGCGCTCTGCCTGATGGAGGCGCATGGCGCCGCCGCCACGGCGGTGCTGCACGACGCGGTGGCGGAGGCCGGGCTTCCGATCGGCGAGCGGATGTTCCTCGAGGCCGTCGGCGCCCGGATCGACCGCCTCGCCCGCGCCCCGCAAGGCCGCCTCGGCGCCCGCCGCCGCCTCCGCGCCTTCCGGGCCTGAGCCGGCGGCGGCGAGCGCCCCCCAGGTCCACGGGCTCCGTCGGACGCCCCGACAACCGGCGTCGTGCGCCTCGGGCGCAACGCCGGCTGCTTCGATCCGGCTCAAGCGTTCCGCGGCCCGCCTCGGGCCGCGGCGCAGCGCGTCAGTGCGGCGGCCCGACCCGCCTCGGTCCCGACGCGCCCGCCTCAAGGCGCCCACGGCCCGCCCGGGGGGCGGCCGGCCTCGCTGAGTCAGGCCGCGATCACGCCGCCTGGGCCATAGCCCGGCCGTAGAAGCTCTCGCCCTTCGCCGCCATCTCGCGCAGCAGCGCCGGCGCGGCGAAGCGCGGGCCGTGGCGCGCCGCAAGCTCGTCGCAGATCTCGACCGCCCGCGCGGCCCCGAGGATGTCGAGCCAGCCGAACGGCCCGCCCGTCCACGGCATGAACCCCCAGCCGAGGATCGCGCCGACGTCGCCCTCGCGGATGTCCGTCAGCACCCCCTCCTCCAGCGCCCGCACCGCCTCCAGCGCCTGGATCATGCCGAGCCGCAGCCGCACCTCGGCCGCCTCCGGCTGCGCCTCCGCCGCCGGCCAGCGCCGCCGCAGCTCCGGCCACAGGCCCTGCCGCTTGCCCTTGTCGTCATAGGCGTAGAACCCGGCCTTCGCCTTGCGCCCCAGCCTGCCCTCGTCGGCCAGCGCGAACAGCACCGCGTCGGCGGCGCCGTCGGGATAGGCCGCGCCCATCGCCGCCCGCGTCGCCTTCGCGATCTTCACGCCGAGGTCGATCGAGGTCTCGTCGACGAGCTGCAACGGCCCGAGCGGCATCCCGAGGCTCCGCGCCGCGTTCTCGACCAGCGCCGGCTCCACCCCCTCGGCGACCATGCGCACCCCCTCGTTGATGTAGGGGATGATGCAGCGGTTGGCGTAGAAGAACCGCGCGTCGTTGACGACGATCGGGGTCTTGCGGATCTGCCGCACGAAGTCGAGCGCCTTGGCCACCGCCCGGTCCCCGGTCTCCCGCCCGCGGATGATCTCCACGAGGCTCATCTTGTGGACCGGCGAGAAGAAGTGGATGCCGATGAAGTCCGCCGGATCGCGCGACGCCTTCGCGAGCTCGGTGATCGGCAGCGTCGAGGTGTTGGTGGCGAAGATCGCGCCCTTCTCCAGCACGGCCTCGGCCCGGCGCGTCGTCTCCGCCTTCACGGCCGGGTCCTCGAACACCGCCTCCACCACGAGGTCGCAGCCCGCCAGCGCCGCGAAATCCGCGGTCGCCGTCACCCGCGCCAGCGTCTCCGCCGCCTGCGCCTCGCTGCGACGCCGCCGCTTCACCGCATCGGCTAGCAGCCCCTCGACGCCTGCCCGGCCCCGGTCCGCCGCCTCCTGGTCGCGGTCGATCAGCACCACCGCGATCCCGGCCTCGGCCGCGACATGGGCGATCCCCGCGCCCATCATCCCGGCGCCGATCACCCCGAGCCTGCGCACCTTCTCGTCGCCGACCTTCGGCCGGTTCGCCCCCTTCTCCAGCGCCTGCTTGTTGAGGAAGAGCGAGCGGATCATCGCCCCCGACGAGGGGTTCATCAGCACGCCGACAAACCAGCGCGCCTCGATCCTCAGCGCCGTGTCGAAGGGCACGAGCGCGCCCTCGTAGATCGCCGACAGCATGGCGCGCGCCGCCGGATAGACGCCCTGCGTCTTGCCATGGACCATCGCCGAGGCCCCGACGAAGGTCATGAACCCGCCCGCCGAATAGGGCGCGCCCCCGGGGAACTTGTAGCCCTTCGCGTCCCAGGGCTTGACGATCTCCTCCGGCCTCGCCGCCAGCACCCAGGCCTTCGCCGCCGCCAGCAGCTCACCGGGCGCCACCACCTCGTCGACGAGCCCCGCGGCCTTCGCCGCCTTCGGCTCCAGCATCCTGCCCTCGAGCAGCACCGGCGCCGCGGCCATGACGCCCAGCATCCGCGTCAGCCGCGTCGTGCCGCCGGCCCCGGGGAAGATGCCGACGAGGATCTCCGGCAGCCCGACCTTCGCGCCCGGCCGGTCCGCGAGGAAGCGCCGGTGGCAGGCGAGGCCGATCTCCGTGCCGATCCCGGCGGAGAGGCCCGGGCTCGCCCAGGCGACCGGCTTGCCGCCCTTCAGCGTCTTCGGATCCATCCCGGCGCGCTCGATCCGCCGCAGGAGGCCGTGGAGCGCCATCACCCCGTCGAAGACCCCCTTCGCCGGGTCGGCGCCCGCCGCCTCCTTCATCCGCGCGATCACGCCGAGGTCCATGCCCCCGGCGAAATCCGCCTTGGCCGAGGTGATCACCACCCCCTTGACCGCCGGGTCGCCCAGCGCCCGCTCGAGGCAGTCGCCGAGCTCGACGATGCCCGCCTCGGTCAGCACGTTCATCGAGCGACCGGCCAGGTCCCAGACGATCGTCGCGACGCCGTCGGCGTCCACGCTCATGGTAAATGATTCGCTCATCGCCGGGCCCTTCCCGCCAGCCTTTTCCGTTCCGCACGAAAGATTGCACGGCGCTGTCGCGAAATGCGACGCCGCCCGCCTCCAGCCGTTACCGTCACGACCATGAAAATGGTTAACGCGTAACTGCCGGTTGAAAGTTCCGCTTTACGCCACCGCGCGCTTCTTCGTGAGCGCCTGCCCGGGTTACGATGCCGTTGCTGAAGCAGCCCATATTCACAAGGGAGTTGTAACCGATGAAGACCCTTACGATCGCCAAGGCTGTCGCCGTGGCGCTGACGATCGGCGCACCCGCCGGCGCGGCGACGCTCGACTTTTCCGGCCTGCCGCTCGGCCGGCTCGGAGACCCGGTCCTGGTCCTTTCCAACGCCACGCTGACCAGCGGCGGCGACGACCTCTTCAACATCGCCGGCCAGGGCATCTGCGCGTTCAACCTCGCGTTCAACTGCGAGGCCGACCTCGACATCGACTTCGACTCCGAGGTGTCGGACCTGAGCTTCCAGGCCAACGGCTTCAACGCGGGCGACTTCGTCCTCGCCCAGGCGTTCAGCGCCACCAACGCGCTCCTTGGCGCAATCGAGATCGAGGCGGACGGCGTCTTCAGCTTCGGCGCGCTCGGCGGCATCAGCCGGCTGCTCCTCGCCGACAGCTCGACCGGCGCCGGCTACTCGTGGAACAACTTCCAGTTCAACGAGACGGCCGCGCCCGTGCCGCTGCCCGCGGCGCTGCCGCTCATGCTCGGCGGCATGGCCGCCGCCGGCGCCTTCCTGCGCCGCCGCAAGGCCTGAGCCTGCCACCGCACTGCGCGCCCCCGCCCGGGCGGCGCGCAGCAATCCCGCACGGTCGCGAGGAGCAGTGGCCCGCCCGCGCGGCGCCGGCGCGCCGCGCAGTCCCGCGCCCGCGCCAGCGTCGTCCCGCGGCGCCTTGGCGCCGGCGCGAATACCCCTTCCCGCGCGCAGTCCCACGCGCGCGCAGGCATCGTCGTCCCGCACCGCCGGCCGCCGGAGGGTCGCCGACGCGCGCAGTCCCGCGCACGCGCCAACGTCGTCGGCCGTGGCGGAGCGAGGGCGGGGAGAGCAGGACGCGCACGATCCCGCGCCCACACCGTCGTCGTACGCCGGCGCGACAGTGTCCCGCCGCCGCCCGGCATGCAGGCCCGCATGGATGCCGGGGCGCTCCTGTCCGCGCCGCATTCCTCAGCGCTCCCCGATGAGCGTGCCGTCCGCCCGCTCGTCGCGCCGCCGCGCGCCGTCCTTGCGCGTCACCAGGTCGTCGTCGGGATAGCTCACCACGTCCCGCGCCGCCCGCGTCCCGACCGTCAGGTAGACCGCCGGCCGGTCCGAGCGGTTCTCCAGGCAATGCCCCACCGGGTCGCCGGCGCGCCAGGCCGCCGCGTCGCCGGCGCGCAGCACCGTCTCGACGTCCTCGATCAGCACCACCTCGCCCTCGAGCACCAGCACCATCTCGTCCTCGTCCGAATGCCAGTGCCGCAGGCTCGACCGCGCCCCCGGGTAGAGCCGCTCCAGATGCGCGCCGAACTGCGTCAGCCCCGCCGCATCGCCGATCACCCGGTGCGCATATGGGGCGAGCCGCGCCCCGATCGCCGGATGCACGTATTCCCCCTCCTCGACCCAGTCGCCGATCGCCACGCGCGGCATCAGCCGCCGCTCCCGTCCGGCGTCCACACCGACCCGTCGCGGCGCAGGAAGACCGGCTTGCCGTCGCGCATCGCCAGCACGAAGTCGACGTCCGAGTAATGCGCCACCTCGTCCTTCGCCTTCGTGCCCACCACCAGGAACGACGCCGGCGCGTCCGTATCGTTGCGGAAGCAGTGCCCGTCCGTGTCGCCGGCCCGGAACGCCGCGCAATCCCCCGGCCGCATCACCGTCTCGCCGCCGTCCTGGCGCAGCGTCAGCTCGCCCGAGACGATCCACACGAACTCGTCCTCCTTCTCGTGCCAGTGCCGCAGCGACGACACCGCCCCGGGCTCCAGCATGACGAGGTTCACCCCGAACTGCGTGAGCCCGCCCGCCTCGCCGAGCCGCAGCGACGAGCGCCCCCGCATCATCGACGCGAAGGGCTCCGGATAGATCGACCCCGTCCTCAGCGGCGCCGCCGCCTTGTCGATGACCCCCATCAGTGGCCCCCCCCTCCCCGCGGCGCCCTGCCAGCCGCTGCCCGCCAGCCCCCGGCCGTGGCGCCGAGCCGACGGCCGACCTCCGCACAATGGCAGCCGTCCTCCACCGGCCGCGAGCCGACGATGACCCCCATCAGTCGAACCTCCCTCCCCGCAGCACCTTGCCGGTCGCCACCTCGACCACGCGCCAGCCCTCGGCGGTGGTGTCGAGGCGATGGCCGACCTCCGGGTAGTGGCAGACGTCCTCCACCGGCCGCGAGCCGGCGATCAGGAACGCGCACGGCGCGTCCGAGCGGTTCTCCACCGTATGCGCGACGGCGACGCCCGCCGGCCAGCAGGCGAAGTCCCCCGGCCCCAGCCGCCGCGCCGTCCTCGATCACCGTGACCTCGCCCTCGAGCACGTACAGGAACTCGTCCTCCTGCTCGTGCCAGTGCGGCTCCGAGGTCCGCGCCCCGGGGTCGAGCACCTGCCGCCGCACCCCCATCCGCGTCAGCCCGCCGGCGTCGGACAGGAGCTGCATGATCCCGCGGCCCGCGACGACATGGTCCGGGTGGCTGTCCCAGTCCGGCGCGTCGCCCGGGCCGAGGACGGTCACGCCACCCTCTCGATCACCGTCGCCGCGCCCATGCCGCTCGCCACGCAGAGCGTCGCCAGCCCGACGCCCTTGCCGGTCCGCTCCAGCTCGTCGAGCAGCGTCCCGATGAGGATCGCCCCCGTCGCCCCCAGCGGATGCCCCATCGCGATGGCCCCGCCGTTGACGTTGACCCGGTCCGCATCCACCCCGAACGCCTGCATGAAGCGCAGCACCACCGAGGAGAACGCCTCGTTCACCTCGAAGAGGTCGACGTCGCCGGCGGTCATCCCCGCCGCCGCCAGCGCCCGCTGCGTCGCCGGCACCGGCCCGGTCAGCATGATCGTCGGGTCGGTCCCCACCCGCGCCGTCGCCCGCACCCGCGCGCGCGGCGCGAGCCCGTGCCGCTCGCCGAAGGCCCTCGACCCCACCAGCACCGCCGCCGCCCCGTCGACGATCCCCGAGCTGTTCCCCGCATGGTGGACATGCTCGATCCGCTCCAGATGCGGATACTTCAGCAGCGCCACGGCGTCGAAGCCCGGCATCCCCTCGCCCATCTCCTTGAACGCGGGCTTCAGCGCCCCGAGCGACTGCATGTCCGTCTCCGGCCGCATGTGCTCGTCGCGGTCGAGGATGCGCAGCCCGTTCACGTCGTCGACCGGAATGATCGACCGCGCGAACCGCCCCTCCGCCCAGGCCTGCGCCGCCCGCCGCTGGCTCTCCACCGCCAGCAGGTCGCAATCGTCCCGGCTGAACCCGAACTCCGTGGCGATGATGTCCGCCGAGATGCCCTGCGGCACGAAATAGCTGCGGAACGCCAGCGACGGATCCACCGCGATCGCCGCCCCGTCCGAGCCCATCGGCACCCGGCTCATCATCTCGACCCCGCCGGCGACATAGCCCTCGCCGACCCCGGCCCTCACCTGCCCGGCGGCGAGGTTCACCGCCTCCAGCCCGCTCGCGCAGAAGCGGTTGATCGCGAGCCCCGGCACCCCCTCGCCGATCCCGCTCGCCAGCACCGCCGACCGCGCGAGGCAGCCGCCCTGCTCGCCGATCTGGGTGACGTTCCCCCAGATCACGTCCTCGACCGCGTTCTCCGGCAACCCGTTCCGCGCCTTCACCGCGTCGAGCGTCAGCGCCGACAGCCTGAGCGACGTCACCTCGTGCAGGCTCCCGTCCGCCCGCCCCTTGCCCCGCGGCGTCCGCACGGCGTCGTAGATATAGGCCTCGGTCACGCCTCGCCCCTTCCCTGAACCCTCGCCCGCGCCGCTCAAAGGCTCGCGAGCATGTCAGCCACCTCGATCTCGATCCCCGGCGGGTCGAGCTCCAGCGTCCCCTCCCGCAGGAAACGGGTCTCGATCACCCCAGCCGCGCCGCGCCGATGGTGCACGACGGCCCGGTCCCCGGTGAGCACCATCACATAGTGCCGCAGGCTCGGCAGGCCGAAATAGCCGTAGAGCTTCGCCCCGGCGTCGATCCCCCGCACCACCGGCGAGACCACCTCGACCACCACGACAGGATCCGCGATCTCCGCCGCATCCCCCGGCAGCCGCGCACCGCACCGCAGCAACGCATCCGGGTCATAGACGCTGTCCGCGCCCACGCGCACCGCCATCCCGTTCGGGAGCGCCTCGCCCTCGAGGCCACGGGCCCGCACCGCAGCGCGCAGCGCGACCCAGACATCCCCCTTCACCAGCGCATGGTCCACGCGATCGGGACCGAGCCGCACGACCTCGCCGTGCGACAGCTCATACCGCCCTTCCGGCTGCTCCAGCCCCCAGGCGATGAACTCGTCCGCGTCGAACCTCCGGCGCCTCGGCTCTTCCATGGCCGTCCCGTCCTCCCGCTACGACGCCCGCGGATGTCCCGGCATCAGCTCATAGGGGTGCTTCCACCCCGGCAGCGCCGCGATCCCGGCCCGCCAGCGCACGATGTTCGGATGCGCCGCCTCGTCGAGGCCGAACTCGTCGCCGAAGTAGAGATACCCCACGCAGGACAGGTCCGCCGTCGACGGCCGGTCGCCGACGATCCAGTCCCGCCCCTCCAGATGCCCCTCCAGCACCTTCAGCGCCGCCTTCGCCCGCCCGTCGAGCCAGGCGTTCACCGCCGCGTCGCGCTTCGCCTCGGGCACGAAGTTCGTCAGGAACCGGTAGGTGGCGATATACGAGGTCAGCTTGTGGTTGTCCCACAGCGTCCAGCGCAGCACCTCGCGCCGGTCCGCCTCCGACTGCGGCGCGAAGTCGCGGAACCGCTGGCTTAGGTAGTCGAGGATCACCCCCGACTGGCTCAGCCGCAGCTCGCCGTGCTCCAGCACCGGCGCCTCGCCCATCTCGTTGACGCCGCGATACTCCGGCGTCCGCGTCTCGCCCCCGAAGAAGTCGACGAAGACCGGCTCCCAGTCCGCGCCGTTCAGCGCCAGCATCAGCGCCGCCTTGTAGGAATTGCCCGACTGGGCGAAGCAGTGCAGCCGATACTCGCTCATCCCGTCCCCATCCGATCTTGCACGTTAGCGAATTTAGCAGGACATATCAGAATGTTAGACGCCTATCACGCGTGTTAGCCCTCAGAACGCCTCCGCCGGCAGCGCCATGACCGGCCCCGCGCCCGACTGGATCCGCGCCAGTCGCAGCCCGGTCTCCGGCAGCGTCCGCGCCATGTAGTAGCGCGCCGTGGCGAGCTTGGCGCGGCCGAAATCGTCGTCCCGCCCCAGCGCCGCCCGCGCCATCCGCGCCCACATCAGCCCGAGCCCGACGAGCCCGAACAGGTGCAGGAAGTCCGTCGACCCCGCCAGCGCCTCGTTCGGGTCCTTCATGCCCTTCTGCACGAAGAACGTCGCCGCCGCCTGGAGGTCCTTCGACGCCGCCTTCAGCGGCTCGACGAACTCCGCCATGCCTTCCTCGCCGGCGCTCTCCCGGATGAAGCCCTTCACGATCTCGAAGAACGCCATGACATGCCGCCCGCCGTCCGCGCCGAGCTTGCGCCCGACCAGATCCAGCGCCTGAACCCCGTTCGCGCCCTCGTAGATCATCGCGATCCGCGCATCCCGCACGAACTGGCTCGCCCCGGTCTCCTCGATATAGCCGTGCCCGCCGAAGAGCTGCTGCGCCTGCACCGCGCCCTCGAAGCCCTTGTCGGTCAGGAATCCCTTCACCACCGGCGTCAGCAGCGAAACCAGCCCCTCGGCCCCGGCGTCGCCCGTCCGCTGCGCCTGGTCGATCAGGCTCGCCGCCCAGAGCAGGAAGGCCCGCCCGCCCTCGATGAACGCCCGCTGGTCCATCAGCGCCCGCCGCACGTCCGGATGCACGATCAGCGGATCCGCCGGCCCCGCCGGGTTCGCCGGCTTGCCCACCGCCCGGCCCTGCAGCCGCTCCCGCGCATAGGCCGCCGCGATCTGATACGCCGCATCCCCCTGCGCCAGCCCCTGCGCCCCCACCGCCAGCCGCGCCTCGTTCATCATCGTGAACATGGCCCGCAGCCCCTTGTGCGGCTCGCCGACCAGCCAGCCCGTGGCGCCGTCGTAGTTCATCACACAGGTGGCGTTCCCGTGGATGCCCATCTTCTCCTCGATCTTGCCGCAGGAGACGCCGTTGCGCTCCCCGAGCGCGCCGTCCTCCGTCACCAGGAACTTCGGCACGATCAGCAGGCTGATCCCCTTCACCCCCTCCGGCGCCCCCGGGATGCGCGCCAGCACCAGATGGACGATGTTCTCCGTCAGATCGTGCTCGCCCGCCGAGATGAAGATCTTCTGCCCGGTGACGCGATAGCTCCCGTCCGCCTGCGGCTCGGCCTTCGTCCGCAAAAGCCCGAGATCGGTGCCGCAATGCGGCTCGGTCAGGTTCATCGTCCCCGACCATTCCCCGGTGACGAGCTTCGGCAGCCACCGCGCCTTCAGCTCGTCGCTGGCATGGGCGGCGATGGCGTTGTAGGCGCCGTGGCTCAGGCCCCAGTACATGTTGAGCGCCATGTTCGCCGCGGCGTGCATGGTCCCGATCGCGGTGTTGAGGATGTGCGGCATCCCCTGCCCGCCGTATTCCTCGGCAAGGTCGATCCCGATCCAGCCGCCCTCGGCGACCGCGTCATAGGCGGCCTTGAACCCCTCGGGCGTGCGCACCACGCCGTTCTCCAGGCGGCAGCCCTCGCGGTCGCCGACCGCGTTCAGCGGCGCCAGCACGTCGCGGGCGAGCTTGCCCGCCTCCTCGAAGATCGCCGCGGTGGTCTCCCGGTCGAGATCGGCGAAGCCCGGCGTCGGCAGCGCCGAGATCCCGAGCACGTCGTGCAGGATGAACTCCAGGTCGGTGAGCGGCGGCGTATAGGCGGTCATCGCGTCGTTCCCCTCACCCGGCCGCGAGCGCGACGCCGCGCTCCGCAAGCGTCCGCTGGCCCCAGTCGAGCTGCCGCCGCAAATCCTCGATGGCGAGGCCGAGCTCGTCGCGCTGCGCCTCCATCGCCCGCAGCCGCTCCTGCCCGATGGCGATCGTCCGCGCCAGCTGCGTCGCCCGCCCGTCGCCGAGGTCGTAGAGCTCCAGGAGCTGGCGGATATCCTCGAGGCTGAACCCGAAGCGCTTGCCCTGCAGGATCAGCTTCAGCCGCGCCCGGCAGCGCCGGTCGTAGATTCGCCTCTGCCCCTCCCGGATCGGGAAGATCAGCTCCTTCGCCTCATAGAAGCGCAGCGTCCGCGGCGTCACGCCGAACTCCGCGCACATCTCCCCGATGCCGAGGAGCCCCGCAATCTCGTCGTCCGCGCCCGCCACGTCCCGCGCCTCCGCCAGTCGTCCCGCGGAAGATGGCCGGGGGTCGCGCGTCACGCAAGGCGAAAAGCTTACGTTCGCGTCAACCTGACGCGACGTCATCCGCCGGGCGTCACTTCTTCTTGTCGCCCCTCTTGTCGGCGACGTGCTCCGGCTTGCCCTTGCGGCTGGTGGAGGCGAAGTCCTCGAGCTCCTTCTCGGTCATCGACTCCTCCATCTCGCGCGCCGCCCCCTTGAGCTTCGAGACCGGCGTCTCCCCCCGCTTCGCCGATAGCGCGGCCCCCGCCGCCTTCTGCTGGGCCTTCGATTTCGCAGGCATGTCGTCCTCCTGTCGCCGCTGGCGTGGCCGACAACCGCGCCGCGGCCGGTCCGTTCCCCGCCCCGCTCCCGCTCTCGTGAGCGGGGCGGCGCGACGAAGCTTGATCCCGATCAACGAAGTCGCGCCGCCCCCTGCCTAGATGTAACGTCGGCCCAGCAGCCTGGAGCGCCGACCCTTGACCCATTCCACAACCGAGCCGCCGCCGCTCTACGCCGCCCGCGAGCCCATCTTCCCCCGCCGGGTCTACGGCAAGTTCCGCACGCTCAAGTGGTGGATCATGGGCGTCACGCTCGGGATCTACTACATCCTCCCGTGGATCCGCTGGGACCGCGGCCCGAACCTGCCCGACCAGGCCGTGCTGGTCGACCTCGCCAACCGGCGCTTCTACTTCTTCTTCATCGAGATCTGGCCGCAGGAGTTCTACTTCGTCGCCGGCCTGCTCATCATGGCCGGCCTCGGCCTCTTCCTCTTCACCGCCGCGCTCGGCCGGGTCTGGTGCGGCTACACCTGCCCGCAGACCGTCTGGACCGACCTCTTCATCCTCGTCGAGCGCTGGATCGAGGGCGACCGCAACGCCCGCGTGCGCCTGTGGAATCAACCCTGGGGCCCCGAGAAGATTCGCAAGCGCGCCATCAAGTGGACGATCTGGCTGCTGATCGCCATCGCCACCGGCGGCGCCTGGATCTTCTATTTCGCCGACGCGCCGACCCTCGCCCGGCAGTTCCTCACCTTCCAGGCCCCCGTCACCGCCTACGCCACCGTCGCCATCCTGACCGCCACGACCTTCGTCTTCGGCGGCTTCATGCGCGAGCAGGTCTGCATCTACATGTGCCCCTGGCCGCGCATCCAGTCGGCGATGATCGACGAGGAGACCCTGACCGTCGCCTACCGCGACTGGCGCGGCGAGCCCCGCGGCAAGCACCGCAAGGGCGCCCATGCCGAGACCCTCGGCGACTGCATCGACTGCTCGGCCTGCGTCAACGTCTGCCCGACCGGCGTCGACATCCGCGAGGGCCAGCAGATGGGCTGCATCACCTGCGCCCTCTGCATCGACGCCTGCGACGACGTCATGGACAAGATCGGCAAGCCGCGCGGGCTCATCGACTACGTCACCCTGCACGACCTGCAGGCCGAGGCCGCCGGCGGCCCGCACACCCCGGTCGTCCGCCGCATCTTCCGCCCGCGCATCCTCGTCTACTTCGCCCTCTGGTCCGGGATCGGCCTCGCGCTCGTGACCGCGCTCTTCCTGCGCACCGACCTCACCTTCTCGATCGAGAAGGTGCGCAACCCCGTCAACATCACCCTCTCCGACGGCTCGGTGCGCAACGCCTACGAGCTGCGCCTGCGCAACATGTCCGGCTACGACCGCGATTTCCGCCTCTCCGTCGAGGGCGCCGACCCCATCCACCTCGAGCTCCAGGGCCTCGACGGCCTCGTCGTCACCGTCCCGGCCGACACCACCTTCCGCCAGCGCGCCTACCTGACCGCGCCGCCGGCCAGCCCCGCCGCCGCCGGCGGGCTCACCCCGGTCGACATCGTCGTCGACGACACCGGGAGCGGCCGGCAGGCGCGCGAGGCCACCGTCTTCACGGGGAAAGGCCAGTGACCCGGTCCGCCAACCCGCCCCGGCCGATCACCGGCCGGCACGTCCTCGCCGTCGCGCTCGCCGCCTTCGGCGTCATCATCGGCGTCAACGTCCTGCTCGCCTGGTTCGCCGTCGAGACCTTCTCGGGCGTCGTCGTCGACAACAGCTACGTGTCCAGCCAGACCTTCGACCACGACCGCCGCGCCCAGGAGGCGCTCGGCTGGACCCTGACCCTCGACCACGCCGACGGCGCGCTGACCGTCGAGATCGCCGACGCCGCCGGCCACGTCGTCCGCCCGGCCTCGCTCTCCGTCGTGGTCGGCCGCCCCACCACCGTCCGCGACGACCTCGCGCTCGACCTCGTCGAGACCCCCCGCGGCTGGACCGCGGCGGCCCCGCTCGCCGACGGCGTCTGGACCGTCCGCATCGACGCCGTCGCCGCCAACGGCGCCGCCTACCACCGCCGCGAGCCCCTCTTCCTCGCGCCCGCCCGATGAGCCTCCCGCGATGACCCCCGCCGCCGCCCGTCCCGCTCCCCGCGTCCCGCCCGGCGCCGGCGCCCGCCCCCGCCGCGAGCCGCGCCTCGCCGCCCGACCCATGAGGCTGGCTCGATGACGCCCGACGACGCCCGCCCCGCCCTCGCCCCCGCGCCCCACCCGGCGCCGGCCGCCGGGCTTGGCGCCGCCGCCTGCCCATACCCGCGAGCCGCGCCTCGCGCCCGGCCCACGGGGCTCGTCCGATGACCCCCGACGACGCCTTCCCCGCCCTCGCCGCCTGCCCCGCCTGCGCCGCCGCGCCCGAGCCGGCGCCGGCCGCCGCCGGCCGCGCCGCCGAGCCGGCTGCGCTCCGCCGCTTCGACCTCGCGCTTCCCGGCATCCACTGCGCCGCCTGCATCGACGGGGTGGAGACCACCCTCGCCGCCGAGCCCGGCGTCGCCGCCGCCCGCGTCCATCTCGGGCTGAGGCGCGTCGCCGTCACCGCCGAGGATCTGCCCGGAACCGAGGCCCGCCTGATCGCCGCCCTCGCCCGCCGCGGCTTCCCCGCCCGCTCCCTCGACCCCGCCGCCCTCGACGCCACCCGCATCGACGCCGAGGGCCGCGACCTCCTCGCCCGCATCGGCGTCGCCGGCTTCGCCTCGATGAACGTCATGCTGCTCTCGATCGCCGTCTGGTCCGGAGCCGCCGACTCGACGCGCGACCTGATGCACTGGGTCTCCGCCGCCATCGCCCTCCCGGCGGTCCTCTTCTCCGCCTGGCCGTTCTTCGCCTCCGCGGCCCGCAGCCTCGCCGCCCGGCGCATGGACATGGACGTGCCGATCTCCACCGCCATCCTCATGGCGGCGGCCGTCTCGCTCTGGGAGACCATCCTCGGCGGCCGGCAGGCATTCTTCGAGGCGGCGATCATGCTGACCTTCTTCCTGCTGGTCGGCCGCTACCTCGCCCACCGCACCCGCGCCGCCGCCCGCTCGGCCGCCGCCGAGATCGCCGCGCTCGAGGTGCGCCTCGCCACCCGCATCCGCCCCGACGGCGGCCGCGAGACCGTGCCCGTCGACGCGCTCCGCCCCGGCGACCTGATCGCCGTCCCAGTCGGCGCCCGCGTGCCCGTCGACGGCACGATCGTCGCCGGCCGCTCCGACGTCGACGCCTCGATGCTGACCGGCGAGACCATGCCCGCCGCCGTCGGCCCCGGCGCCGAGGTGCGCGCCGGCATGACCAACCTCGCCGGCCCGATCGAGGTCCGCGCCGACGCGCTCGGCGAGGACACGCTCCTCCGCCGCATCGGCCGCCTCGTCGAGGCCGCCGAGCGCTCGCGCACCCGCTACGCCACGCTCGCCTTCCGCGCCGCCCGCATCTACGGGCCGATGGTCTACGCCCTCGCCATCCTCGCCTTCCTCGTCTGGGGCCTCGGCTCCCACGACTGGCGCCTCGCCGCCAACGTCGCCGCCGCCGTCCTGATCATCACCTGCCCCTGCGGCCTCGGCCTCGCCGTGCCGGCCGTGCTCACCACCGCCTCCGGCCGGCTCTACCGCGAGGGCGTGCTCCTCAAGGACGGGGCCGCCCTCGAGCGCCTCGCCGAGATCGACATGGTGGTCTTCGACAAGACCGGCACGCTCACCACCGGCCGCCCCGTCCTCGTCAACGCCGAGGCGCTCTCCCGCCGCGACCTCGCCCTCGCCGCCGCGCTCGCCGAGGACAGCGCCCACCCCATCGCCCGCGCCGTCGCCTCCGCCGCCGCGGCCGCCTGCCTCGACGTGCCTCGCGCAACCGACGTGACCGAGCAGGCCGGCCTCGGCGCCGCTGGCGTCGTCGACGGCGCGCCGGTCCGGCTCGGCCGCGCCGAATGGATCGGCGCGCCCTCCGGCGGCGCGCACACCGTCGCCTGGCTCCGCGTCGGCGACGCCGCCCCGGTCGCCTTCCTCTTCGCCGACGAGCCGCGCGGCGACGCCGCCGCCGCCGTCGCCGCCTTCCGCGCCGCGGGCCTGCCGATCACGCTGCTCTCCGGCGACGCGCCCGGCCCGGTGGCCGCGCTCGCCGCCGAGGTCGGCATCGCCGACTGGATCGCCGGCGCGACGCCGCAGGAGAAGGTCGCCCATCTCGACGCGCTGCGGGCCGAGGGCCGCCGGGTGCTGATGGTCGGCGACGGCCTCAACGACGCCGCCGCCCTCGCGGCGGCCCACGTCTCCATCTCGCCCGCCTCCGCCGTCGACGCGAGCCGCAGCGCCGCCGACATGATCGTGGTCGGCTCGCGCCTCTCGCCCGTCGCCGAGGCCTGGCGCGTCGCCGTCGCGGCCCGCCGCCGCATCGTCCAGAACATCGTCTTCGCGTTCGCCTACAACGTCATCACCGTCCCCGTCGCCTTCGCCGGGCTGGTGACGCCGCTCTTCGCCGCGCTCGCCATGTCGGGCAGCTCGCTCGCCGTCTGCCTCAACGCCTTCCGCCTCGGCGGAGGCCGGCGGTGAACGTCCTCGTCATCCTGATCCCGGCGTCGCTCCTCCTCGGCGGCGTCGGCCTCGCCGGCTTCCTCTGGCTGCTGCGCAGGAACCAGTACGACGACCCCGAGGGCCAGGCCACCCGCGTCCTCTCCGGCCGCTACGACGACCACCCCGCTCCCGACCCGACCCCCGCCCGCAGCACAGCATCCGACCGCCCCGACACCGGCTCCCGGTGATCGCCCCGGATCAGCCCCGGGATCGGCCGCCGGCGACGTCCTCGGCCTCCATGGCGATGTTGATGTGGCGGCGCTGGCGCCCTTGCCGCGCCGGGCGAGCGTGATCCCGTCCGGCCCGAGGCGCCGGGCCGGGTGGCCGCCGCGGCCGGGGGCGGCGCAGACGGCGAGGATGCAGTCGGTCTCGGCGGCGGTCCAGTCCGTGCCGTTCGGCAGGCACAGGGCGGCCCCTCAGCCGTCCGTCCGCGCCCGGACCGCGGCGACGAAGGCGCGGCCGCGGTGCTCGAAGCTCGCGTACTGGTCGAAGCTGGCGCAGGCCGGGGCGAGCAGCACGACGTCGCCCGGCTCCGCCTCGGCCAGCGCCGCGGCGACGGCGGCGTCGAGCGTGCCGGAGATCTCGTGCGGGGTGTCGCCGAGGGTGGCGGCGAAATCCTCGGCCGCCTCGCCGATCAGGTAGGCCTTGGCCACCCGGTCGAACCACGGCCGCAGGCTCTCGATGCCGCCCTCCTTTGGCCGTCCGCCGGCGATCCAGCGGACGCGCTCGAAGCTGCCGAGCGCCTTCTCGGCCGCGTCGGCGTTGGTGGCCTTGCTGTCGTTGACCACCCGCACGCCGCGCCACTCGGCGACCAGCTCGGAGCGGTGCGCGAGGCCGGGGTAGCTCGCCAGCGCCGCCTCGATCGCCTTCGGCGCCATGCCGAGGTGGCGCGCGGCGGCGTAGGCGGCGCAGGCGTTCTGGTGGTTGTGGGCGCCCGGCAGCCGGGCGATCCCGCGGAGGTCGAAGGCGGCGACCTGGCGGCCGCCGCGCCATTCGGCGAGGAAGCCCTTGCGGGCGACGACGTTCCAGCCCGTCCCCGGCAGCTTGCGGGTCACCGAGACCTGGACGACCGGGTCGCCGGAGCCGCGGTCCTCGCGCATGACGTTGGCGAGGTGGCGGCCCTCGTTCTCGTCGACGCCGATGATCGCCCGCGCCGGGCCGCCCTCGGTGAAGAGCCGGCGCTTCGCCGCGAAGTAGCCGCCGCGGCCGCCGTGGCGGTCGAGGTGGTCGTCGGAGAGGTTGAGGAAGATGGCGACGTCGGGCTGCAGGGCGCGGGCGAGGTCGATCTGGTAGGAGGAGAGCTCCAGCACCACGACCATGCCGTCCCCGGCCGGGTCGAGGTCGAGGACGCCGCGGCCGAAGTTGCCGCCGACCTGCACCGGCCGGCCGGTGGTCTCGATCACGTGGGCGACGAGCGCGGTGGTGGTGGACTTGCCGTTCGAGCCGGTGACGCAGACCACCTGCGGCGTGCGGTCGAAGGCGTCCCAGGCCGGCGTGGCGAAGGAGCGGAAGAAGAGGCCGATGTCGTTGTCGACGGCGACGCCCGCCTCCCAGGCGGCGACGATCGCCGGGTGCGGGGCCGGGTAGAGATGGGCGATCCCCGGCGAGACGGCCAGCACCTTCACGGCGTCGAAGGCTCCCGGGCGGCGCAGGTCGGCGAGGGCGAAGCCCTCGGCCTCGGCCGTCGCGCGGGCCAAGGGGCCGTCGTCCCAGGCGACGACCTCGGCGCCTCCGGCCCGCAGCGCCCGCGCCGTGGGCAGGCCCGAGCGGCCGAGCCCCAGAACCGCGACCTTGTGGCCCTGGTATCCGCGCACAGGTATCATGGAAGCCCTCAGCCGTCCTCGCGCGCAGGTGTCGCAGAGCCTGTTGGCCGGCGCAAGCCGGCCCCTCCGGCGTGCGCCGGCGGGGCGGCGGTTGGTGCCGCGGATCGGCGGGAGGAAAGATGAAGTGCGTTCCTGTCTTGAAAATGCACGTTTGATTTCGGATAGTTTCTGATTTGCGCGCAAACATATTTCGAAATATTTTGAATATGAACGGTGAAAATCATTGCACAGTTATCAGCGCCGCATTTCGCGACGCCGTTCGACTCACTTCGAGGTTCCGCCGTCCCCGCCGCTACCGCTCCGCGTCGAGCCGGGTGACATGCGCATGTCACCCGGCGGGCGCCGTCGTGGGACCAACGTCGCCGCCGGGAAAACGCCGCAGGCGCCCGGAGACGCGGGAGTCGCATTGATCGGTCCCGGTCAGCCCTTGCGGGAGGCCTCCGGGGGCGGGGTGAGCAGGGGGCGGAGGAGGGCCATCGGGTGGGCCCGCAGCGTCAGGCGGAGCGCGGCGTAGTCGGCGATGATCTCCTCGCCGAGGGTGGTCGGCGGCAGGCGGACCGCCCCCTCCGGGCCCTCGCCGTCGAGCCCCTCGAAGAGCGGCAGCGGGGTGCGGGAGCGGATGGCGCGGGCCGCCCACAGCGCCTCGCGCCGGCCGAGGCCGAGGCTCGCGAAGGCGTCCGCCTCGGCCAGCGCGGCAAGGAGCCGCGGCTCGGTCCCGGCGCGGCGCCAGAGCGCCTCGACGTCGGGATAGCCGTTGCCGCGGGCGGCGGCGATCCAGAGCCCGTCCTCCTCGCGCATCGCCTTGATCTGACGGAAGCCGAGCCGCAGCGCCGTCCCGCCCTGGCCGTCGGGCTCGAGCGTGTTGTCCCAGAAGCTGGCGTTGACGCAGACCGGGCGCACCTCCACCCCGTGGGCGCGGGCGTCGCGCACGATCTGGGCCGGGGCGTAGAACCCCATCGGCTGGGCGTTGAGGAGCGCGCAGGCGAAGGCGGCCGGATAGTGGCGCTTGATCCAGGCCGAGGCGTAGACGAGGAGCGCGAAGGAGGCGGCGTGGCTCTCGGGGAAGCCGTAGCTGCCGAAGCCCTCGATCTGCGAGAAGCAGCGCGCGGCGAAGTCGGGGTCGTGGCCGTTGCGGGCCATGCCCTCGAGGAAGCGCTCGCGGAACCGGTAGACCGTGCCGTCGCCCTTGAAGGTGCCGAGCGAGCGCCGCAGCCTGTCGGCCTCGTCGGGGGTGAAGCCGGCGCCGACGATGGCGATCTGCATCGCCTGCTCCTGGAAGAGCGGCACGCCGTAGGTGCGCCTCAACACGTCGTGCAGGGGGCCGTCGGGATAGTCGGGCGCCTCCTCGCCGCGGCGGCGGCGCAGGTAGGGATGCACCATGCCGCCCTGGATCGGGCCGGGCCGGACGATCGCCACCTCGATGACGAGGTCGTAGAAGATCTTCGGCTTCATCCGCGGCAGGAAGGAGAGCTGCGCGCGGCTCTCCACCTGGAAGACCCCGATGGCGTCGGCGCGGCCGAGCATCTCGTAGACCTCCGGGTCGCCCTCCGGCAGGGTGTCGAGGCTGTGCCGCACGCCGTGGTGGTCGGCGATCAACCCCAGCGCCTTGCGGATGCAGGTGAGCATGCCGAGGCCGAGCACGTCGACCTTGAGGATGCCGAGCGTGTCGATGTCGTCCTTGTCCCAGCAGATGACCTGGCGGTTCTCCATCGCCGCGTTCTCGATCGGCACGAGCTCGCCGAGCGGGCCCTCGGTGATGACGAAGCCGCCGACATGCTGGCTGAGGTGGCGGGGAAAGCCGATGATCTCGTCGACGAGCTGCATGGTCAGCGCCAGCCGCGGCTCGTCGGGGTCGAGCCCGAGCTCGACCAGCCGCTCCCGCGGCATTCCCGTGCCGCCCCAGCCCCAGATCTGGCTCGACAGCGCCGCCACGGTGTCGCGGGAGAGCCCCATCGCCGCGCCCACCTCGCGGATCGCCCGCTTGCCGCGGTAGTGGATGACCGTGGCGCAGATCCCGGCGCGGTGGCGGCCGAAATGGTCGTAGACGTACTGGATCACCTCCTCGCGGCGCTCGTGCTCGAAGTCGACGTCGATGTCGGGCGGCTCGTCGCGGGCCTCGGAGACGAAGCGCTCGAACACCATGTTGCCGATCTCGGGCGAGATGGCGGTGATGCCGAGGGCGTAGCAGACGATCGAGTTGGCCGCCGAGCCGCGGCCCTGGCAGAGGATGTCGCGCGAGCGGGCGAAGGCGACGATGTGATGCACGGTCAGGAAGAACGGCGCGTAGTCCTTGCGGGCGATCAGCTCCAGCTCGCGGTCGGCCTGGGCGCGCCAGGCCTGCGGCACGCCGGCGGGGTAGCGCCCGGCGAGCCCCTCGGCGGTCAGGCGGACGAGGCGGGCCTGCGGGTCCTCGCCGTCCCGGATCTCGCGGGGGTATTCGTAGCGCAGCTCGTCGAGGGAGAAGCGGCAGCCCTCGGCGATCTCGCCGGCGCGATGCACCGCCGCCGCGTGCGGCCCGAAGATCGCCAGCATCTCCGCCTCGGAGCGCAGGCGTCGCTCGGCGTTGGCGAGCGCCGCCCGGCCGAGGTCGTCGATGCGCAGGCCGTCGCGGATGCAGGTCAGCACGTCGACCAGCCGCCGGCGGCCGCCGTGATGCATCACCGGCTCGGCGGAGGCGACAAGCGGCAGGCCGAGCTGGCGGGCGAGCCCGGCCAGCCGGTCGAGCCGCGCCGCGTCCTGTCCGTCGTAGCGGGGCGCGGCGACGAGATGGGCGTGGCCATGCGCCCGGGCGAAGCGGCGCGCCAGGGGCAGCCAGGCGCGGAGGTCTCGGCCAAGCGCCGGCGGGTGCAGCAGGAGGTGGAGCGCCTCGAGGTCGGTCAGGTCGGCGAGGTGGAGCAGGCATTGCCCCTTTTTCGCCCGCCGCGCGCCGAGGGTCAGGAGCCGGCAGAGCCGCGCCCAGCCGCTGCGGTCGCGGGCAAGCGCGGTGACCTCGATCCCCTCGGCCAGCGCCAGCCGCGCGCCGGGGACGAGGCGCGGAGGGGCGAGGCCGTCGCGGGCAGCGCCCCGGAGCGCCCGGTGCGCGCGCACCAGCCCGGCGACGGAGTTGCGGTCGGCGATGGCGAGGGCGGATAGGCCGAGCTCGATGGCGCGCTCGGCGTATTCCTGCGGATGGCTGCCGCCGGTGAGGAAGGTGAAGTTCGAGGTGGCGCAGAGCTCGGAGAAGGCCATGGTCGCGGGTCGGTAACGGCTGCGTCATCGCGGCGCCGTTCAGCGGCGCCATGAGGTGCGAATCGTGTTAGGGTACCACCCCGACCGACCGTGGGGGAGGATAAATCGTGAACATCCCGGTTCAGATCGACGACTACGCCCGCCGGCTCTATGCGGCGAGCGGCGACAGGGCCGAATACGAGGCCGCCCAGAAGGCGCGCGACTGCGAGGCCCGGGGCGCTGGGGACGAGGCCGAGCAGTGGCGCAAGGTGCGCGAGAAGATCCGCATCCTGCGCGGCCCCAACGCCAGCTGATCCTCACGGCCCGGGCGCGCGGCGCGCCGCCTCGCCCGGGCCGAAACCCTTGACGCGACTCCCGTGCCGGCGCCGGTCCCGTCGTGACGCGGCCGCCGATTCGTGACAGGCTCCGTAGCGCTCGCGATGACGGAGAGAGTCGCCTTGATCCCCCATCCCGAAGGCCCGTCCCCCCCCCGGGTCCGGCAAGGCTCCGCTAAACCAGAATTCTGTCTTTATTGAATGATATAAACGGCATGACCTCTTCGCACGTGGGCGAATTCCGGACCTCCCTGTCGCGCCGGGCCGCCCTCGCCGCGGCGGCCGCGACCGTGGCGGGCGCGGCCGTGGCCGAGAGCCTGCCCGCTGCGGCGGACCCGACCGCGCCGGCCGGGGGCCGGATCGTCCCGGCGCGGCCGTTGCCGACGCCCACGGACGTCAGCCCGGAGCTGCAGGCGGTGATCGCCCGCCCGCTCGCGCCCGGATGGGACGCGATCCCGGCCGACGCCGCCGGCTGGCGCGCCATGGCCGCCGCCTCGGCCGAGGCCGCCGCGCCGGACATCGCCCGGCTGAAATCGAGCTATGGCCTCGCCGTCGCCGCCGACACGATCGCCGGCGTCCCGGTCTTCCGCATCCGCCCGCCGGCCGTCGCCCCCGCCTGGGCCGGCCGGCTGCTCCTGCACCTGCATGGCGGCGGCTACGTGCTCTTCCCCGGCGAGGCCGGGGCGGGCGAGGCCATGCTGATGGCGGGCCTCGCGGGCGCGGAGGTCGTCTCGGTCGACTACCGCATGGCCCCCGACCATCCCTTCCCCGCCGCGCTCGACGACGCGGCGGCGGTCTGGCGCGCGCTCGCCGGGGAACGCGATCCCCGGACGATGGCGGTCTTCGGATCGTCCGCCGGCGGCGGGCTGACGCTGGCGCTGATGCTGCGGATGAAGGCCGAGGGCGGCCCCCTCCCCGCCGCCATCGCCGCCGGGACGCCCTGGGCCGACCTGACCGGCGCGGGCGACAGCCTCGCCGCCAACGCCTTCGTCGACAACGTGCTCGTCGCCGCCACCGGCTGGGTCGGCGCGGCCGCGCCCCTCTACGCCGGGGGCCGGAGCCTCGCGGATCCGCTGATCTCGCCGCTCTTCGGCGACCTCGTCGGGCTGCCGCCGGCGATCGTCACCAGCGGGACGCGCGACCTCCTGCTCAGCGACGCCGTCCGCGTCCATCGCCGGCTGCGCGCCGCCGGCGTCGACGCGGCGCTGCAGGTCCTCGAGGGCCAGAGCCACGCCCAGTTTCTCGAGCCCTTCGTGCCCGAGACGGCCGAGGCCTTCGCCGAGATCGCCGCCTTCCTCGACGCGCGGCTCGCGGGATGACCCGCCCGCCCCCGCCGCCCGGAAGCTACCGGCGCGAGGGCCCCGGCCTCGAGTTCGACCGGGTCTCGTTCTTCTCGGACGCGGTCTACGCCATCGCCATGACGCTGCTCGTGGTCGAGCTCTCGCCGCCCGAGATCGAGACCGCCGATCCCCGGGCGCTCCTCGCCGCGATCCTCGCGTCCTGGCCGCACATCTTCGGCTTCTTCCTCGGCTTCCTGCTGCTCGGGCGCTACTGGCTCGCGCACCACGACTTCTTCGCCAGCCTGCGCAGCATCGACCGCACGCTCATCTCCATCAACCTGCTCTATCTCGCCTTCGTCGCCTTCATGCCCTACGCGGTGGCGATGATCAGCGAGCACGAGGACAACCCGGTGGGCTTCGTGGTCTTCGCCGTCTGCATGGCGATCATCAGCGGGCTGGAGGTGGCGCTCTACGCCGTGGCGGTGCGGGGCGGGCATACCCGCGTCGGCTTCTCGCCCGAGGCCGTGCGCTTCGGCTACGTCGCCGCGGGAATGCCGGTCGTCGTCATGCTGGCGTCGCTGCCGCTCGCCTTCGTCGATCCGACGCTGGCGCTCCTGTCGTGGCTGGTCACCATCCCGCTCGGCGCCTGGATCCACCGCCGCATTCCGCCGGAGTTCGCCCGTGGCGGCGGCGACGAGACGAATTGACCTCAGGCTGCGGCCTGCTAGCTCATGCGTCAGCGAGACCCCACGGAGGCCCCGAGACATGGCGGCACGAGCCCGAGCCGAAGACACCGAAGCCACTGAGACGACCAAAACGACCAGCGAAGGAGGAGACGCCTTGTCCGAGGAGCTTGCGGCCCTGAAATCCGAGGTGCGCGCGCTGGGCGAGCGGCTGAAGTCGACCGAGGCCGCCGCCGTCGAGCGCGCGAGGAGCCTCGCCGGCGATCTCGGCGCGGAGCTGAAGCGCTACGAGGAGGACATCGCCGCGGAGGCCCGCGCCAACCCGTGGCGGAGCCTCGGCTTCGCGGCGCTCGCGGGGTTCGTCCTCGGCCTGATCCTCCGGCGCTGATGCTCCTCCAGGCGTTGCGCCTCCTGCAGGCGGCGGCGGCCCGCCGCCTGCATCTCTATGGCGACCATGCGCGGCTCCGGGCGACCCATGTCGTCCTGCTCGCCGTGTTCGCGTTGATGACGCTGGTGTTTCTGCTGGCGCTCGCCACGGTCGCGCTGGCGCAGCGCCTCGGCACGCTGCCGGCGCTCGGGATCATGGCCGGCGTCTCCGCCCTCGGGGTCGTCGTCGTCCTGGTCCTCATGCGGGCCGAGGCGCGCCGGCACGCCGCGCGGCTTGCGCGGCAGCAGCAGCAGGACCAGCGCATGGTGCAGGCGGCGCTGCTCAGCGCGGCGCCGATCGCGATCCGCGGGGGCGGAGGGCTCGTCGCGGCCGCGGCCGGGCTGCTGACCGCGGTCACGATGTTCCGCCGGAGCCGCCGCAACCGCCGGCGGCGGCGCGACGAGGACTACGAGCGCGACGACTACGACCCGCCGCCCCGCCGCCGCCGGCCGCGGGACTGAGGCGCTCGCCCCGGCCGGCCGACCCTTCGCGGTGGCGGTTGCGCCGGACCAGTGCGCCCGACCTCGGGGCGAGGCGAGCAGCCGGCGGATGAGGCGGCCGTCAGCCCTTTCCGTCCGGCGGGCCGTCGGCGTCGTCGTCCGCGGCCAGCCGGAAGAGGGCGCCGATCCGCGGGTAGGTCCCGGCGACCGAGCGCGTCATCGTCCGCAGCACCGGCCGGTGGCGGGAGACGTTCGGCCGCTCCTCGCGCAGCACGACATAGAGGCCGGAGGCGATGATGATCGCGGCGCCGATCGCGGTGTGGCGGTCGGGGGTCTCGCCGAAGAACAGCGCCCCGTAGAGCGCCGCCCACAGGATCTGCGAGTATTGCATCGGCGCCACCACCACGGCGCGGCCGCGGCGATAGGCGGCGATGTGGCACATCGCGCCGCAGAACCCCAGCGCCGCGATCGTCGCCATGCCGCCGAGGTGCAGCGCCGGCATCGGCCGGTAGACGAGGGGCATGGCGCAGGCCATGACCAGGAAGTTCGCCATCATCGGGTAGAGGAGCAGCACGGCGCTGCGCTCCTCGCCGCCGATCTTGCGGATGATGACCGCGGCGACGGCGGAGAAGATCGCCGCGGCCAGAGCGGCGAGGTGCCCGGGCGAGAAGGCGGTCGTGCCCGGTTGCAGCACGACGACGACGCCGACGAGCCCCACGGCCACGGCGAGCCCGCGCCGCCAGCCGACGCTCTCGCCGAGGATCGGGATCGCCAGGATGGTGATCAGGAGCGGCGCGGCGAAGATGATCGCATAGGTCTGCGCCATCGGCAGCACCGAGAAGGCGTAGAAGGCGCAGGAGGTGGTGATCATCGCCGAGGCGGTGCGCATCCCGGTCCAGAGCGGCCGCCGCGGCCGCAGGTTCGCCTCCTCGCGGTCGCGCATCAGCATGACGGTGACGATGGGGAAACCGAAGAGCGTCGAGAAGAACACCAGCTGGAACGGCGAGTAGGTCCCGCCGAGCGTCTTCACCACCACGTCGTGGGTCGAGTAGATCGCGAAGGCGGCGAGCGCGAACAGCGCCCCCCGGGTGTTGGCGCTGCGCGGGGCCGCGGGCGCCCTCATCGCGCCACGGTCACAGGCTGGCGTCGAGGGCTGCGAGGATGGCGTCGCCCATCTGGATGGTCGTGGCCGGCGTGCCGCCGCTGTCGCCCATGATGTCGGGGGTGCGCACGCCGTCGGCCAGCACCCTCTCGACCGCCGCCTCGAGGAGGTCCGCCTCGGCGCCGGCGTCGAAGGAGTAGCGGAGCGCCATGGCGAAGGAGAGGATGCAGGCGATCGGGTTGGCCTTCCTCTGGCCGGCGATGTCGGGGGCGGAGCCGTGGACCGGCTCGTACATGGCGCGGCGGCGGCCCGTCTTGGGGTCGGGCGCGCCGAGCGACGCGGAGGGCAGCATCCCGAGCGAGCCGGTCAGCATGGCGGCGACGTCGGAGAGCATGTCGCCGAAGAGGTTGTCGGTGACGATCACGTCGAATTGCTTCGGCGCGCGCACCAGCTGCATGCCGCCGGCGTCGGCGAGCATGTGGCTGAGCTCGACGTCGGCGAAGCGCGCCTTGTGGGTGGCGGTGACGACCTCGTTCCAGAGGACGCCCGACTTCATCACGTTGCGCTTCTCCATGGAGCAGACGCGGTTCTGCCGCACGCGGGCCAGCTCGAAGGCGACGGCGGCGATGCGCTCGATCTCGAAGGTGTCGTAGACCTGCGTGTCGATGGCGCGCTTCTGGCCGTTGCCGAGGTCGGTGATCGTCTTCGGCTCGCCGAAGTAGACGCCCCCGGTCAGCTCGCGCACGATCAGGATGTCGAGACCCTCGACCAGCTCGCGCTTCAGCGAGGAGAAGTCGGCCAGCGCGTCGAAGCACTTGGCCGGGCGGAGGTTCGCGAAGAGCTCCATGTCCTTGCGCAGGCGCAGGAGCCCCGCCTCGGGACGGACGTCGTAGGGCACGCCGTCCCACTTCGGCCCGCCGACGGCGCCGAGCATCACCGCGTCGACCTCGAGCGCGCGCGCCATGGTGGCGTCGGAGATCGCCGCGCCGTGGGCGTCGTAGGCGCAGCCGCCGACGAGGTCCTCCTCGACGTCGAAGCCGAGGCCGCGCCTCTCGCCCATCCAGTCGACGATGCGGCGCACCTCGCGCATCACCTCGGGGCCGATCCCGTCGCCGGGCAGGATGAGAAGGCTGCGGTTGGTCACGGGAGGGTCCTCGCGGTTTTCGACCGCGGCCTAGCCGCGGCGGGCGTCCCGGTCAAGCCGCCCCCGGGCGGGCGCAGGGCGGGCGCGTCGAAAGCGGCTGGTCGGCCGCGGCGGGATATGCGACGGAGCGGCACGACTTCTTTCGGGAGGCGAAGGATGACGAAGGGCGTGATCGCAGGGGCCGCGCTGCTGCTCGTGACGGCGGGACTCGCGCCGGCCCAGACGACGCCGCAGGCGGGAGCCGGGACGGAGACGCAACCCGCCGCCGCCGCGCGTCCGGGCGCCGTGGCGAAGCCGGCCCCCGCGCCGGAGCGGCTCACCCCGGCGGACGCCGTCCCGCAGCTTCCGCCGGCCGCGGCCGCGCCCGGCGCGCCGCTCTTCGCCGGGATCCGCGCTGGCGGCATGGACTGGACGCTGGGCGAGAGCACGCTCGCCGAGGTGGCGCGCGCCTTCGGCGGGAAGCTCGACCAGGGCGGGCCGGAGGGCGCGCCCGCGGCCTGGCTCTGCTTCGCTGGCGCGGCCGGCGGCAGGCCCGCGATCTTCTGGTTCATCGCCGACGGCGCCACCGACGCCCAGCCCCTCACCCGCATCGCCGTCGAGCCGCAGGACGAGCGCGGCGCGGGGACCTGCCCGCCGGCGCCCGCGGCGCTCGACGGCGTCGAGGCCGGCATTCCCGGCCCGGGCGCGCGCCTCGCCGAGCTGCGCGCCTCGCTCGGCGAGGCGAAACCCGGGCCCCGCGGCCACGTCCATTACGCGGTCGGCGTTCCGGACGCGGCCGGCGGCGCGAAGGCGCAGACGGCGATCTACACCGGCGCGGGCGGCCGCGTCGTCGGCCTCGCGCTCGGCCTTTCCGCGGCCAACTGATCCCGGAGATCGTTGCGCGAGCAACCTCGTCCCTTGACAGGCGGGGGGGCGCTCAATACCTAGCGCGCACGTTGGCACTCATCGGCGGCGAGTGCTAACGACACCCGCGCCGCCGACAGGTTTGGAACGCCAGAACCCGAGGAGGGAACTCCATGAACTTCACCCCCCTGCACGACCGCGTGCTCGTCCGCCGCATCGAAGGCGAGGAAAAGACCAAGGGCGGCCTCATCATCCCCGACACCGCCAAGGAGAAGCCGTCCGAGGGCGAGGTCGTCGCCGTCGGCGAGGGCGCGCGCAAGGACTCGGGCGAGCTGATCCCGATGTCGGTCAAGGCGGGCGACCGCATCCTCTTCGGCAAGTGGTCCGGCACCGAGGTCAAGCTCGACGGCGAGGACTACCTGATCATGAAGGAGAGCGACATCCTCGGCACGATCTCCGCCGGCGCCGCCAAGGCCAAGGCCGCCTGATCCGTCCCGCCAGACACCAGATTTCAAGGAGCAACCGGAATGGCTGCCAAGCAGGTAAAGTTCAACACCGACGCCCGGAACCGCATGCTGAAGGGCGTGGACATCCTCGCCGACGCGGTCCGCGTCACCCTCGGGCCGAAGGGCCGCAACGTCGTGATCGACAAGTCGTTCGGCGCGCCGCGGATCACCAAGGACGGCGTCACCGTCGCCAAGGAGATCGAGCTCGAGGACAAGTTCGAGAACATGGGCGCGCAGATGGTGCGCGAGGTCGCCTCGCGGACCAATGACGAGGCCGGCGACGGCACCACCACCGCGACCGTGCTCGCCCAGGCGATCGTCAAGGAAGGCATGAAGTCGGTCGCGGCCGGCATGAACCCGATGGACCTGAAGCGCGGCATCGAGAAGGCCGTCGCGATCGTCGTCGAGGACATCAAGGCGCAGTCCAAGACCGTCTCCGGCTCCGAGGAAGTCGCCCAGGTCGGCACCATCTCCGCCAACGGCGAGGAGGCCATCGGCCGCCAGATCGCCGACGCGATGCAGAAGGTCGGCAACGAGGGCGTCATCACCGTCGAGGAGAACAAGGGCTTCGAGACCGAGACCGAGGTCGTCGAGGGCATGCAGTTCGACCGCGGCTACCTCTCGCCCTACTTCATCACCAACGCCGACAAGATGGTGGCCGACCTCGAGGACGCCGTCATCCTGCTGCACGAGAAGAAGCTCTCGTCGCTGCAGCCGATGGTTCCGCTGCTCGAGGCGGTGATCCAGAGCCAGAAGCCGCTCCTGATCATCGCCGAGGACGTGGACGGCGAGGCGCTCGCGACCCTCGTGGTCAACAAGCTCCGTGGCGGCCTGAAGGTCGCGGCGGTGAAGGCGCCGGGCTTCGGCGACCGCCGCAAGGCCATGCTGCAGGACATCGCGATCCTGACCGGCGGCCAGGTGATCTCCGAGGATCTCGGCATGAAGCTCGAGAACGTCGGGCTCGACATGCTGGGCCGCGCCCGCAAGGTGTCGATCACCAAGGACGAGACCACCATCGTCGACGGCGCCGGCGAGAAGCCGGAGATCGAGGCCCGCATCGGCCAGATCAAGGCGCAGATCGAGGAGACCACCTCGGACTACGACAAGGAGAAGCTGCAGGAGCGGCTCGCGAAGCTCGCCGGCGGCGTTGCGGTGATCCGCGTCGGCGGCGCCTCCGAGATCGAGGTGAAGGAGCGCAAGGACCGCGTCGACGACGCGCTCAACGCGACCCGCGCCGCGGTCCAGGAGGGCGTGGTCGCCGGCGGCGGCGTGGCGCTCGTGCGCGCCGCGAAGAAGCTCGACGGCGTGACCGGCGACAACTCCGACCAGACCGCGGGCATCGCGATCGTGCGCAAGGCCCTGCAGGCCCCGCTGCGCCAGATCGCCGAGAACGCCGGCGTGGACGGCTCGGTCGTGGTCGGCAAGATCATCGAGTCGGCCGATCCGAACTTCGGCTTCAACGCCCAGACCGAGGAATACGGCGACCTGTTCAAGTTCGGCGTGATCGACCCCGCGAAGGTCGTGCGCACCGCGCTGCAGGACGCCGCCTCGGTCGCCGGCCTGCTCATCACCACCGAGGCCATGATCGCCGAGAAGCCGGAGCCGAAGGGCCAGGCCGGCGGCATGGGCGGCGGCATGGGCGGCATGGGCGGCATGGACGGGATGATGTGATCCCGGCCTTCAGGCCATGACGACGGAACGGGGGGCCTCGCGCCCCCCGTTTCCTTTGACCTTCGCGCGTGACGGAGCGCGGCTGCGGCCGCGAGCCTCACGCTCCTGAACGCGAGCCTTGGCGGCCGAGTCCAAGACCTCGTGTCTCCGGGGCGGACGTCTTCGAGAAGACCTCGCCGCACTGCCCCTCCGAGCGACACGAGGATTGCGGGCGGACGTGACGGCGCCTACCTCCCGCCCGAGCGACGCGGAAGGAGAGGATCGTGAGCCGGGCCTTCGTGAAGGAAGACGACGGGGACCGCCCCGAGGCGCTGCCGGAGCTGCCGGTCAGCGCGGCGCCGAACCTGGTGACGGAGCGCGGACTGCGCGGGATCGAGGCGAAGGTCGCCGGGATCGAGGCGGCGCTTGCCGCCGGGCCCGACGAGACCCATCAGGCGCGGCTCCGGCGCGACCTGCGCTACTGGGCGCTCCGCCGCGCCACGGCCCGGCCGACCGCGCCCGATCCCGCCGATCCGGCGGCGCAGTTCGGCAGCGTCGTCACCTATCTCGACCCCGAGGGCGAGCGGCGGACCGTGACGATCGTCGGAGAGGACGAGGCCGACCCCTCCGCCGGCACGATCGCCTACGTCGCCCCGGTGGCGCGGGCGCTGACCGGCGCGCGCCCCGGCGACGTCGTCACCGTGACCCTGCGCGGCCGGCCGGCCGATCTCGAGGTGCTGGCGGTGGAGAACGCCCCGCCGGACTGAGCCCGCCCGCGCCGACGTGACATTCACCACACTGCACGACACCTGTCTGCTCTGCTGGATCCACGGGGCGCGCGCGCGCCGACCGACCGACCGAAGCGGGCTTGCCCGCGAGGCCCGGCGCGACAGGCGAAAGCACGGCTTTCGCCGCGCCGACGGCCGGAGCGCATTGGCGCGGAGGCCGTGGGGGGTCCAGATTTCCACGCACCGCGCAATCCGTCCGTGATCGCCCCGGCGAGCGCGGCAACGCGCTCGCCCCCCGCAGGGGCGATCGCGGACGGATTTGCCACGGGTCAAATCCGTCTGGCGTCGGCGTCGCGGCCAGCCTCGGGCCGGGCTTCCTCTCCATCGTCGCGCAGTGTGGACATTCACCCCCCGTTAACCCACCCTCACGCGAAATCAATGGCTTAGCCAGTGTTCACGCGTGAACACCCCCGCAGCCCGCGCCCTCAGAGGAAGGGGACGAGCGTCGCCGGGATCGCCACGATCGACAGGAGCGTCGAGACCACGACGAGCCCGGCCACCTCGTCGGGGCGGGCGTTGTACTTGTTGGCCAGCATGTAGGAGGTGACCGCCACCGGCGTGGAGACCTGCAGCACCAGCACCCCCAGCGGCAGCTTCGGCAGGCCGAAGGCGAGCCCGACGGCCAGCGGCGCCGCGATGCAGATCGCGAGCTTGGCGAGGCAGAGCCAGAAGGCCCGCCCGAGCGCCCGCGGCTGCAGCCGCGAGATCGCCACCCCGAGCGTGATCAGCATCATCGGGATCGCCATCTGGCCGACGAGGTCGAGCGAGGTCCCGACCACCGGCGGCACGCTCCAGCCCGTCGCGAGGAACACCGCCCCGGCCACCGACCCCCAGACCAGCGGCTCGCGCACCGCGGTCAGCGGGTTGCCGCCGCCCGCCACCACCCACACGCCGAAGGTGAAGGAGACGATCGCCATCACCGCGAAGATCACCACCGCCATGTCGAACCCGGTCTGCCCGAAGGCGAAGAGCGCGATCGGCAGCCCGAGATTGCCGGTGTTGCCGAAGGTGACCGGCGCCCAGAACGTCTGGATGTCGAGCCCGAGCCCGCGCAGCAGTCCCCAGACCACCCCGCCGACGAGCACATAGGTGACGAGCGCCGCCAGCACCGTGTCGCGCAGCAGCGCCGGCTCCACGTGGCTCCGCATCAGCGCCATGAAGACCAGGCAGGGCAGCGACAGCGTCATCGCCAGCCGGCTGACGAACTCGACGTCGTAGCCCCAGCCGAGCCAGCGCACCCAGCCATAGCCGATCGCCGGGATCAGGAACACCGGCGCGACCACCTCCACCACCTGCAGGAGAAGGCTCATCCGCGCCGCGCCCTTGCCCGTTTACCGCACTGCGGCAAAAACTCGGGGGGCTCGATGGACAGGGCGCCCGCCTGCTTGTATGATGGTCGATGGTCAGTCATGCGGGCGCGTGGGACATGGAGACGACGGCGAAGTTCGCCCTGGGTCAGGTGGTGAGGCATCGGGTGCACCCGTTCCGCGGCGTCATATTCGACGTCGACCCGAGCTTCAACAACACCGAGGAATGGTGGGAATCCATCCCCGAGGAGAGCCGTCCGCGCAAGGACCAGCCGTTCTACCACCTGCTGGCCGAGAACGAGACGACCTACTACGTCGCCTACGTCTCCGAGCAGAACCTCGTGAGCGACGATTCGGGCGAGCCGGTCGATCACCCCGAGGTCGCCGAGATGTTCGGCCCCCTCGACGAGGGCGGCCGCCGCTACGCGGTCGAGGGCCACCTGCACTGACGGCGGCGCAGCGCGCCCGCATCCTCGCCTGAGTCCTCTCCCGAGAGCTCACCTGCACCCGGGGCGTCAATACCCCAGCGCGCACCCGTCCTTGCGCGGGTCCGACGCCCCGACCAGCACGCCCAGCGCCTCATCGATGACGATCGCCTGCGCCCCGCCGATCGGGCTCGCGGCGCGCGCCACCCGGTGGCCGCGCGCCTCCAGCGCCGCCGCGACCTCGGGCGCGTAGCCCGCCTCCAGCGTCAGCACGCCGTCGCGGGCGAAGCTCCGCGGCGCGTCGATCGCCGCCTGCGGGTCCATGCCGAAGTCGAGCAGGTTCGACGCCAGCCGCGCGTGCCCCGTCGGCTGGTAGGCCCCGCCCATCACCCCGAAGGGCATGACCAGCCGTCCCTCGCGCCGGAGCATCCCGGGGATGATCGTGTGCATCGGCCGCTTGCCCGGTCCGGCCTCGTTCGGGTGGCCCTCGGCGAGGGTGAACCCGGCGCCGCGGTTCTGGAAATTGATCCCGAACCGCGCCGAGGCGAGACCCGAGCCGAAGCCGTGATAGATCGAGTAGATCAGCGACACCGCCATGCGGTCGCGGTCGACCACCGTCAGGTAGATCGTCTCGCGATGCACCGCCCCGGCGGCGCGCGCCGGGTCCGCCATGGCGCGGCCCGGGTCGATCAGCGCCGCCAGCGCCGCCGCCGTCTCCGGCGCGAGCATCCGGTCGACGCGCATCCCCGGATGCGACGGGTCCGAGATGAAGCGGTCGCGGGCGTCGTAGGCGAGCTTCGTCGCCTCGGCCTCGAGATGCGCCCGCTCGGCGCCGAGCGGGTCGAGCGCGGCGAGGTCGAAATGCCCGAGGATGCCGGCCAGCAGGATCGCCGTCGCGCCCTGGCCGTTAGGCGGGATCTCGACGATCTCGTGGCCGCGATAGGGACCGGCGACCGGCTCGACCCAGTCGCAGCGCGTCGCCGCGAAGTCGTCGAGCGTGTGGGCGCCGCCGAGGGCGCGCAGCGAGGCGACCATGTCCTCGGCGACCTCGCCCTCGTAGAAGCCGGCGCGGCCGTCGCGGGCGATGCGGCGCAGCACCTCCGCCTGCCCGGGAGCGCGGAAGGTCTGCCCGACCCGCGGCACGCGCCCGTCGAGGAGGTAGAACCGCCGCGCGTCCCCGCGCAGGCGCTGGGCCTCGGTCTCCCAGTCGAGGGCGACGCGGGGCGCGACCGGCACGCCCGCCTCGGCGGCGCGGATCGCCGGCGCGAGCGTCGCCTCGCGGCCGATCCGGCCCCATTCCGCCGAGAGGCGCAGGAAGGCGTCGATCGCTCCCGGGACGGTGACGGCCGCGGCCGCGTCCGGGGGCACGACCGCGTGCCCGGCGGCGCGGAGCGCGGCGGCCTCGAGGCCCGCCGGGGCGCGACCCGAGCCGTTCAGCCCGAGGATGCGCTCCTCCCCCGGCGGCTTCAGCAGCACGAAGAGGTCGCCGCCGATCCCGGTCATGTGCGGCTCGGCGATCCCGAGGACGAGGGCGGCGGCGATCGCCGCGTCGACGGCGTTGGCTCCCTCCTGCAGCAGGCGCACCGCGGTCAGCGCCGCCAGCGGGTGCGAGGCGGCGCAGAGGCCGTTCGCGGCGTAGACGAGCGAGCGCCCGGGGGTCTGGAAGTCGCGCAAGGGGATCCGGCTCGTGGTTCGAAACCCCAGTCAACCGGCCGCAGCCGGGCTTGGCAACCATGTTTCGTCTCGCTGCTCCCCGGCCACGCGCCGGCGCTTGCCAAAGCCCGGGGCCGCCGCCATGCTCGGGCCATGGTCCACAGCGCCGAGATCGCCCCGTTCCCGAGCTATCCCGACCGCGTAGCCTTTCACCGCCGCGAGCTCGCGATCATCCTCGACCTCTACGGCCGCTTCGTCGCCGCCGGGCTGTGGCGCGACTACGGCATCGCCATGCTGCGCGAGGCGGCGGTGTTCTCGGTCTTTCGCCACACCGCCGAGCACCCGCTCTACCGCATCGAGAAACGCCCGCGGCTCGCCGGCCGCCAGGGCGAGTACGCCGTCATCGGCATGGACGGAAGCATCCTCCGCCGCGGCGGCGACCTCCGCCAGGTGCTGCGGGTGCTGGAGCGCAAGCTGATCCGCGCGATCTGATATTATTGAGCGCCGATTGGACCGCGCCATGTGCCAGCTCCCGGCTAACGACGAGCAGGTCAGCCGACAGCTCCCGCCGTCGTGCCTCGGTCAGCAGCACATTCCGGCCTGCGATACTGACGACCCCCACGGGCTTCTTGCTTTCCTCGCCGTTGATCGGAGCGGCAAGGGCTGCCGTCCCCAGCGCCGAGGTTTCGTCGACCGACGCGCCCAGCCGCATTCGCGAGCCTCGGCGGGGCAGTCCTCAGTTCGTCAACCCAGGTCGGAGCGGCCGGGCCGAACTCGTCAGGCTGGCCGATCCCTTGCCGATAGATCTTCCTGAGGGCTTCCTCTTCTGAAAGCTGGGATAGCCAGGCCATGCCGGTCGCCGAGCAGGACAGCCGAACCACCGTTCCCGCGTCGGGGTCGTACCTGAGCCCCGACTTCGCGCCTTGGAACTGGCTGACGAACCGAAGTTCGTCCCCCTGGACGAGCGAGAGCCGAACCAGCGCGCCGGCCTTGTGCCAGTTGGCAGCCCGCCCGTCACCGCCGCCCCGATCCTTTCATCCGGCATCGGCAGGTCCCCAAGCCTTTGGCATGCGGCACCCCGCATGGCTCGCGGTGCGGCTACGGGGACCGCCCCGTCGGAACAGAAGGAAAAACCGCGCGAGATGGTTCTGCGCACCTGAAGCATGACCCGGCGAATATGCTTCAGTTTGCTCTGGTTGGTTCCGGTATCGTTCCGCTACGTTCAGTTAAGGCTCTGTTAGCGTCCCTTAACGGTCGGCCTTGATCATTCCAAAATAAGTTCCTGTAGTCGCGCGAATTTTCCAGAACTCACCCGATCCGGTAGTTCGGGCTCTCCCGGGTAATCTGAACGTCGTGGACGTGGCTCTCGCGCAGGCCCGCGCCGGTGATGCGGACGAAGCGGCAGCCGGTGCGCATCGCGGCCACGGCGCCCATGCCGGTGTAGCCCATCGCAGCGCGCAAGCCCCCGACCAGCTGGTGCAGCACGACGCCGACGGGGCCCTTGTAGGGGACCTGGCCCTCGATCCCCTCCGGCACCAGCTTGTCGGCCGAGGCCTCCTTCTGGAAGTAGCGATCCGCCGAGCCGCGCGCCATCGCGCCGAGCGAGCCCATGCCGCGGTAGGACTTGAAGCTGCGGCCCTGGTAGAGGAACACCTCGCCCGGGGCCTCGTCGGTGCCGGCGAGCATCGAGCCGACCATCGCGCAATGCGCGCCCGCGCCGATCGCCTTGGCGAAGTCGCCGGAGAACTTGATGCCGCCGTCGGCGATGATCGTGGCCCCGCTCTCGGCGGCAGCCCCGGCGCAGTCGAGGATCGCGGTCATCTGGGGCACGCCGACGCCCGCGACGACGCGGGTGGTGCAGATCGAGCCCGGGCCGATCCCGACCTTGACCGCGTCCGCGCCGGCGCCGATCAGCGCCCTCGTCGCCTCGGCGGTCGCGACGTTGCCGGCGACGATCTGCACGGCGTTGCTCTCGCGCTTCAGCCGGTCGACCGCGTCGGCGACGCCGCGGGAATGCCCGTGCGCCGTGTCGATCACCACCACGTCGACGCCCGCGTCGATCAGCGCCATCGACCGCTCGAAGCCCGCGTCCCCCACGGTCGAGGCCGCGGCCACCCGCAGCCGGCCGAGCTCGTCCTTGGTGGCGAAGGGGTTCAGCACCGCCTGCTCGATGTCCTTGATGGTCAGGAGCCCGGTCAGCCGCCCGCCGGAATCGGTCACCAGCAGCTTCTCGATCCGCCGCGCCTCCATCAGCCGCTTCGCGTCGCGGAGGTCGGCAGGCTCGCGCAGCATGGCGAGGTTCTCGGCCGTCATCATCGCGCTGACCGGCGTCGCGTCGTCGGTGGCGAAGCGCATGTCGCGGTTGGTGACGATGCCGACCACCACCCCCCGGTCGTCGACCACGGGAAAGCCGGTGATCCGGTAGCGCTCCTGCAGCGCCTTGGCGTCGGCGAGGGTCTGGCCGGGGGTCAGCGTCACCGGCGCGTAGACCACGCCGGAGACGAAGCGCTTCACCCGCCGCACCTCGGCCGCCTGCGCCTCGACGTCGAAGTTGCGGTGGATGACGCCGAGCCCGCCGGCCTGCGCCATGGCGATCGCCATCCGCGCCTCGGTCACCGTGTCCATCGCCGCCGAGACGAGGGGAATGTTGAGGCCGATGGCGGGGGTGAGGAAGGTCCGGGTGTCCGCGGCGGCGGGCAGGACCTCCGAGGGCCCCGGCACCAGCAGCACGTCGTCGAAGGTCAGCGCCTCGCGCAATTCCATGGCGAACTCCCCCGCGCAGCCGGCGACCATGGCGCCCCTATTCCACGCGCCGCCCCAAAAGGGAAGGGCGGGGGTGACCTGGATCAAGGTCCCGTTAGCCGCGTTGGCGGAGACAGAATGGAAGACCGGCGGCGCGCATGGTAAAGCCCTGCGGCCGCCGGGCATCCCGGCACAGAGGTCGTCCGTCATGCGCAGCCCCGCAGGCTTCAAGGGTCCCTACAAGCGGCTGGTCAACCGGACGCGCGACAAGAGCCGCGCCAAGGCCTTCCAGCTCTGGGTCGAATCCGACGTCGACCGCCACATGGCGCGGCTGCTCGCCACCGGCGACGTGCGCCCGCTGCCCGAGCGCGAGGTCCGGCGCATCCGCGACTACGCCCGCGACGTCTTCGGCGACGCCGCCTGGTCGCCGTGGCTGCACTTCTACGCGGTGTGGAACGGCAGCTTCCGCGAGGGATGGGTGCCGGAGGACTATTTCCAGTCCGTGGCGATCCCCTTCCTCAACGGCGCCTACCACAAGATCTGCCAGGCCCGCACCCTGCAGCGCCGGCTGCTCGGCGACGCCTCGATGCCCGACATCGGCTACTTCGTCGGCGGCGAGTGGTTCGACGTCTCCGGCGCCCGCGTCAGCCGCGGCTGCGTCCCCGGGATGTTGTTCGGCGAGGCGGCCAACGAGGTCTGCCTCAAGGCCGAGCACACGATCTGGGGCAGGGGCGTCACCTTCGAGACCCGCGAGAGCTTCGACCTCGACCGCGTCGAGCGCCAGGGCAACTTCGCCGTGCAGCAGGTGATCCGCCAGGCCGAGTGGTTCGACCCGCTGTCGCCCGCCGCGGTGGCGACGATCCGCGTCGCCACCGGCAAGGTGGCGGGCGCGGCGCCGCAGCTCGTCGGGGCCTTCGTCCGCCTCGGATTCGGCGACGCGCGGGCGATCGGCAAGGATTCGGTCGAGGTCCCGATCCTCGACGCGGCAGGCACGCTCGCGCCCTTCGCGGTCGATGACGACTGGCGGCGCATTCCGCGGCATCCGGAGACCGGCCAGGCCTTCGACGGACTGGTCCTGCCCGAGTATCCCCGGATCATCGGGCATTGCCTCGCGCTCCACGACCGCCTGCCGCAGTTCGGCTTCATCGGCTGGGACGCGGTGCTCGACGCGAGCGGCGCGGTGAAGGTGATGGAGTTCAACACCGCCCATCCCGAGACCCGCCTGATCGAGATGGCCCTCGGCCCCTGCTTCGGCGCCTTCGGTCTGGAGCGCTACAAGGAGATGACGCGCAAGGACGTCTGGTCCTGATCCGCGGCGGGGGGCGATCTGCCGACACCGCTTGCTGCGTGGGAAAGAGCGCTCGCCCGAGGCGCTCGCCCCCGGTCCGGTTTCACTGTCCCATCGGCGACAGCGGCTCGACCAGCAGGTCGGCGCCCCGCTGGATCAGCGAGACCCCGGTCTCGAACAGGCCGCGCTGGCGCGACTCGTCGAGGACGTCGATGCCGTTCTCGCGCAGCCCGCGCAGCAGCTCGATCAGCTCCGGCGAGCGGGCGAGCGCGAAATGGCCCATGCCGCCGCCGGCGTTGACGTTGCTGAGGTCGATCACCGTCACGTCGTCGATGCCGAGCTCCTCCGGCGAGGAGATCGAACCCACGCGCGGCGTCCGCTCGGCGCGCACCATCATGGCGAGCATCAGGGCCCGGTCGCGGGTGGAGACCACGACGAAGATCGGCACGCCCCGCGCGATCACCGGCGGGGCCTGGATACGGAACACGTCGATCTCGATGTCGGGCGACAGCAGGAGCACCGCGTTGATGCGCGAGAACACCTCCGGATAGCCGATGCGCGCCATGGTGCGCAGCGTCTCCATCATCAGGAGGCACCCCATCGAGTGCGCGATGAGGTTGATCTCGCGGGCGTTGGTCCGCGCCAGCGCGGCGATGGTCTGCTCGAGCGCGTCACGGGAGTAGAGCACGCTCTCCCGGTCGTAGACGTAGCCCTTCGCCGAGGCCGCCGAGGGCCAGGCGAACTGCACCGGCGCGGCCCGCTTGCCATAGTCGGTGTAGATCTGCGCGTGCCGGTAGAGGCCCTCGGCGAAGTTGGTGTTGTAGCCGTGGACGAAGAGGCTGGCGCGGCCCTCGTATTGCGGGTTCGCCGCCAGCGAGTCGTTGACCGCCCGGATGAACGCGGCCTCGCCCGACAGCCGCCGCGCGCCGAGGGTGACGAAATCGGTCGCGAAGTTCGGCGGCTGCTTCTCGGGGAAGGTGACCGAGCCGAGCGCGTGCTCCGGCGGCACCCAGACGTCGAAGGTCGCGAAGGTGGGCGGCGTGGCGCGGGCCCGGGTGAAGATCGGCTGGCCCTCGACCTCGCGCCGCGAGGTGGCGACGACGATATGGGCGATCGTCCCGTCGAGGCCGGGCGGGGGCGACGCCATGGTGATGGCGCCGCGCGGCGCGCAACCGGCGGCGAGGCCGGCGGCGGCCGCGAGCGAGGCGAAGCGTCGGCGTGTCAGCAGCGTCATCGGGCGGGCCCCTCCCCGGGTCGTCGGGAGCGAGTCTTAGGCCGGACCGGCGCGGCGCGCCAGCGGGGCCGGCGCGCCCGCGCGGCGCACTGGCGGTCCGGCGCCGGCCGTGCTAGCGGGCGCGCCATGACAGCCGCCCCCCCGGACTTCACCGCCGCCGTCCGCGCCGCCGAGGCCGAGCTCCGATCGATCTTCGACCCGACGCCGCTGCAGCGGAACGACTACCTCAGCGCCCGCCACGGCGCCGAGATCTGGCTGAAGCGCGAGGATCTGAGCCCGGTTCGCTCCTACAAGATCCGCGGCGCCGCCAACGCGATGCGCAAGGCGCTGGCCGCCGACCCGACGCGGCGGCGATTCGTCTGCGCCTCCGCCGGCAACCACGCCCAGGGCATGGCCTTCGCCTGCCGCCACTACGGGACCGAGGGCGTCGTCTTCATGCCGGTGACAACGCCGCAGCAGAAGATCGACAAGACCCGGCAGTTCGGCGGCGGCCAGGTCGAGATCCGCCTCGTCGGCGACTACTTCGACGCGACGCTGGCCTCGGCGCAGGCCTATTGCGCCGAGGCGGGCGCGACCTTCCTGCCGCCGTTCGATTCGGCCGACGTCATCGAGGGCCAGGCCACCTGCGCGCTCGAGATCCTCGACCAGCTGCCCGAGGGGACGACGCCCGACCTCCTCGTCCTGCCGGTCGGCGGCGGCGGCCTCGCCGCCGGCATGGTGCGCGCCTTCTCCGCGCTCTCGCCCGCCACCGGCTTCCGCTTCGTCGAGCCGGCCGGCGGCCCGAGCCTGCGCGCCGCGCTCGAGGCCGGCGAGGTGGTGACGCTGCCGAAGGTCGACAATTTCGTCGACGGCGCCGCGGTGGCGCGCATCGGCGACCTGACCTTCGCCGAGCTCCGCCGCTTCGCGCCCGAGGACGTGCTGATCGCTCCGGAGGACCGCATCTGCGGCACCATGGTCGACCTCCTCAACGTCGAGGGCATCGTGCTGGAGCCCGCCGGCGCCCTCGCCATCGACGCCCTCCGCGACCTCGACCTCACCGGCCGGACCGTCGTCGCCGTCGTCTCCGGCGGCAACTTCGACTTCGAGCGCCTGCCCGACGTCAAGGAGCGCGCCCTGCGCTGGGAGGGCCGCAAGAAGTACTACATCCTCCGCCTGCCGCAGCGCCCCGGCGCGCTGCGCGAGTTCCTGAACACCCTCGGCCCCCACGACGACATCAGCCGCTTCGAGTACCTCAAGAAGTCCGCCCGCAACTTCGGCTCCGTCCTCCTCGGCATCGAGAGCCACGGCCGCGCCGATTTCGACGGGCTGGAGGCGCGCATGAGCGCCGCCGGGTTCTCCTTCCAGGACATCACCGAGGACACCGTGATCACCAGCCTGATCATCTGACCCCCGACTCGACACATCGCGCCGGGAGATTTGCGTTGCGAAACACCGCCGGCCCGGGGCAATCTCCGGCCCACGCGGGGAGAGGCTTCACATGATCTGCGTGTTCATCCAGCTCCGCTGCCGGCCGGGGCGGACCTACGAGGCGGCGGACGCCATCTACGACCGCGAGTTCGCCTCGGAGCTCTATTCCACCTCGGGCGACTGGGACCTGATCATGAAGGTCTACATCCCCGACGGCGAGGACGTCGGCCGCTTCGTCAACGAGCGGCTGCGCGACATCCCCCATGTTGAGCGGAGCCTGACGACGATGACCTTCAAGGCGTTCTGAGTCATGTCCGGGCAGATCGTCGACTGGGACGACGCCTACGCCAACACGCCGCACATCCCCGACGGCGAGGCCTGGCCCGAGCGCTGGCGGCAGGCCGCCGCCGCCTTCCGCGCCGACCTCGCCGCCGACCGCCGCCGCGAGGGCCTGCCCTACGGCCGCGACCCGCGCGAGACGGTGGACATCTTCATGCCGGAGGGGCCGGCCGCCGGCGTCGTCGTCTTCGTCCACGGCGGCTACTGGCTGCGCTTCGATCGCAGCTCCTTCTCGCACCTCGCCGCCGGCCCGCTCGCCCGCGGCTGGGTCGTCGCCATGCCGAGCTACCCGCTCGCCCCCGCCGCGCGCATCTCGACCATCACCGCCGCGATCGGCGAGGCGGTCACCCAGATCGCCGCGGCGATCCAGGGCCGGATCGTCCTCGTCGGCCATTCTGCCGGCGGCCACCTCGTCACCCGCCAGGCCTGCGAGGGCAGCGCGCTGCCCGAGCGGGTCGCCGCCCGCGTCGACCGCGTCGTCTCGATCAGCGGCCTGCACGACCTCCGCCCGCTCCTGCGCCTCGCCATGAACGCCGACCTCCGCCTCGACCCCGGCGAGGCCGCGGCCGAGAGCCCCGCGCTCCTCTATCCGCGCGCCGGGACGCGCGCCCATGTCTGGGTCGGCGACGCCGAGCGCCCGGAGTTCATCCGCCAGTCGACGCTGCTCGCCAACATCTGGACCGGGCTCCGCGCCGAGATGGAGCAGACGATCGACCCCGGCCGCCACCACTTCGACGTCATCGAGGCGCTGACCGACCCGGACTCCGACCTCGTCGCCGCGGTTCTCGCCTGAAGGAGCGCCCATGCGCACGGAGACGCGGGTTGCGGTGATCGGCGGCGGCGTCGTCGGCTGCTCGGTGCTCTTCCACCTCGCCCGCGCCGGCTGGACGGACGTCACCCTGATCGAGCGCTCCGAGCTGACCTCCGGCTCGTCCTGGCACGCCGCCGGCGGCTTCCACACCCTCAACGGCGACCCGAACGTCGCCAAGCTCCAGGCCTACACGGTTGGCCTCTACCGCGAGCTCGAGGCGCTGTCCGGCCAGAGCTGCGGCCTGCACCTGACCGGCGGCGTGATGATGGCCGACAGCCCCGAGCGCATGGATTTCCTGCGCCTCGCCCACGCCAAGGGCCGCTGCCTCGGCATGGAGACCGAGATCATCACGCCCTCCGAAGCGGCGGCGATGTTCCCGCTGATGGACCCCTCGCACTTCGTCGGCGCGCTCTGGGACCCGGTCGAGGGCCATCTCGACCCCTCCGGCACCACCCACGCCTACGCCAAGGCGGCCCAGAAGCTCGGCGCGACCATCCTCCTGCGCAACCGCGTCGTCGAGCTGACGCAGGACCCCGACGGCATGTGGAACGTCGTCACGGAGCACGGCACGATCCGCGCCGAGCACGTCGTCAACGCCGGCGGCCTCTGGGCACGCGAGGTCGGCCGCATGGTCGGGCTGGAGCTGCCGCTCCTCGCCATGGAGCACATGTATCTGCTCACCGAGCCCATGCCCGAGGTCGCCGCCTACAACCGCGCGACGGGGCGCGAGTTGGTCGGCGTCATCGACTTCAAGGGCGAGATCTACACCCGGCAGGAACGCGACGGCATCCTGCTCGGAACCTACGAGAAGGCGGCGAAGCCGTGGTCGCCGCTGGCGACGCCATGGGACTTCGGCCACGAGCTGCTGCAGCCCGACCTCGACCGCATCGCGCCCTCGCTGGAGGTCGGCTTCCGCCACTTCCCCGCCATCGAGAACGCCGGCATCAAGCAGGTGATCAACGGCCCCTTCACCTTCGCCCCCGACGGCAACCCGCTGGTCGGCCCGGTGCAGGGCCTCACCAACTTCTGGTGCGCCTGCGCGGTGATGGCGGGGTTCAGCCAGGGCGGCGGCGTCGGCCTCGCTCTCGCGAACTGGATGACGACCGGCGACCCCGGCCACGACGTCTTCGGCATGGACGTCGCCCGCTTCGGCGACTGGACGACGCTGCGCTATGTCAACGCCAAGGTGCGCGAGAACTACTCCCGCCGCTTCTCGATCCGCTTCCCCAACGAGGAGCTTGTCGCCGCCCGCCCCGCGCAGACGACGCCGCTCTACGACATCATGACCCGCGACCGGGGCGCGGTTATGGGCGTCACCTGGGGCCTCGAGGTCCCGCTCTGGTTCGCGCCCGCGGGCGTCGAGCCGCGCGATGCGCTCTCCTTCCACCGCTCGAACGACTTCGAGCACGTGGGCAACGAGGTCCGCGCCGTCCGCGGCGGCGTCGGCGTCACCGAGATCGCCAACTTCGCCAAATACGCCGTGACCGGCCCGGGCGCCGAGGACTGGCTGAACGGGCTCCTCACCAACGTCATGCCCCGCGTGGGCCGCATCGTCCTCGCGCCCATGCTGAACGAGGCCGGCAAGCTGATCGGCGACTTCACCATCGCCCGCGCCGCCCCCGACCGCTTCTACGTCTGGGGCTCCTCGGCCGCGCAGATCCACCACATGCGCTGGTTCGAGCGCCACCTGCCAGCCGACGGCTCGGTCCGCGTCGAGCGCCTCGGACAGAAGCTCGTCGGGCTGATGATCGCCGGACCGCTCTCGCGCGACCTGCTCGCCGCGCTGGTCGACGCCGACGTCTCCGGCGCCGCCTTCCGCTTCATGGACCACCGCGCCATGGACGTCGCCGGCTGCCCTGCCCTCGTCAACCGGCTCTCCTACACCGGCGAGCTCGGCTATGAGATCTGGGTCGAGCCCTGCTACCTGCGCACGCTCTACCTCGCCATCCTCGACGCCGGCCGGCCGCACGGCCTCATCGATTTCGGGATGCGCGCGCTGCTCTCCATGCGGCTGGAGAAGGGCTTCCCGACCTGGTTCGCCGAGCTGCGCCCGATCTACGGCCCCTTCGAGGGCGGGATGGAGCGGTTCGTGAACCTCGACAAGTCCGCCTTCATCGGCCGCGAGGCCGCCGCCCGCGAGGCCGCCGAGGGCCCGCGCCTGCGCCGCGTCACCCTCGTCATCGACGCCGCCGACGCCGACGTGATGGGCGACGAGCCGATCTGGGCCCGCACCGGCCGCGACTTCAGCGCGGTCGCCGCCCCGCATGGCACCGGCCCCGACCGCTTCGACGCCGCCGGCGCCGCCGTTTCCCACCCCGACGGCCGCCGCGACGGCGCCTGGCGCGTCGCCGGCTGGGTCACCTCCGGCGGCTACGGCCACGAGGTCGGCCTGTCGCTCGCCCAGGGTTATCTGCCGGCCGAGCTCTCGATCGAGGCCGGCGACGGCATGTTCGAGGTCGAGATCCTCGGCGTCCGCCGCCCCGCCCACATCGCGCTCGCGCCCCCTTGGGACCCCGAGGGCCTGCGGATGCGGAGCTGACCGGCGGCGCTCCTGCCTGCCTTGCAGAGCAAAAATGTTCGGCCTGAGCCCGGCGCCTTGAAGTCGCTCGGAATGACGCCACTATCCGCCATTGGATGGCGAGGCGACGGAGTCGCACGGGGATTGCCCTTGGGTGCTGCTCGCGTGTCTTGGCGCACGTCGCCGGGGCGAATGCCAGATCCGGCGCGAAAATCAACCCCCTGCGCGGCGAAGCGAGCATCGGCGGCCTCGGCCGTGGCTCAGCCGCCGTCGCGCCGGCTCGCCCCCCCGGCCGCGGCCAGCAGGGCGCGCAGCCGCAGGCCGAGCGCCATCGCCCGGTAGCGCAGGCTCCACGGCCGCAGCCGGCAGGCGCGCCCGATGGCCGCGCGGGCGGCGTCGAGGTCGCCCGCGCGGCGCTGCCCGCCGGCGATGGCGTAGTGGAGCCAGGCATGGGCGGCCGGATGGCGCTCCAGCAGCGCCGCATGGGCCTCGGTCAGGCGGATCTGGCTCGGCAGCCAGCGGCCGCGGTCGGCGCTGATGCTGTTCGGCGAGAGCCACTGCAACACCAGCGGCTCGTCCACGAAGGCGATCGGCCCCCGGGCCGCGAGCCGCAGCGCGCAGTCGCGGTCGATCATGACGCGGAGCCCGGGGTCGAAGCCGCCGACCTCGCGCAGAAGGTCGCGGCGCGCGACGAAGGTCTGCGTCGAGATCAGGCTCCGGCGCAGGAGCGGCGCGACCAGGTCGCCCTCGAGCACGGCCGGCCGCGGCCGCGCCAGCCACGGCAGCCGCCGGCGCAGCAACATCGCCAGCCGATCCTGCTCGTAGAGGTCCGCGTCGTCGCCGGGGAAATAGCGCGGCCGCAACCGCCCCGCCCCCGGCGCGCCGAGGATCGCCATCCCGCAATAGGCCCCGACATAGCCGGCGTCCGGCGCGAGCAGCCGCGCCATCTGCTTCTCGAGCTTCAGCGGCAGCCACTCGTCGTCGCTGTCCTGGAACGCGACCCATTGGCCGCGGGCCTCCGCGATCCCGAGATTGCGCGCGGCCCCCGCGCCGAGATTCGCATCCGAGCGGATCACCCGGGTCCGGGCGTCCGCAACCCGCCGCGCCGCCTCGAAGGTGTCGTCGGCCGAACCGTCGTCGACGACGATCAGCTCGAGGTCGCGCCAGGTCTGGCGCAGCACGCTCCCCATCGCCGCCCCGACCGTCTTCGCGCGATCGAAGGCCGGCAGCACGACGCTGACGAGCGGCGCCTCCCCCGTCACGGTCATTGCGCTTCCCCGAACCGCCGCGGCGCCATTCTGCACCCGCGGAGCCGGCGTCTGCAACTCGTACGACCGCCCCGTGATCGCCTCGCGTTGGAGCGTCGCCCTGGGGGCGCGCCCCCATGACGCGCCGTCGAGCCCGCCGAGCCCAGCTCAGCTCGGTGCGCCCGGCGCCTCCTCGCGATCGGCGGCGGGGCGCCGCATTGCCCGACATCACCCCCTCGGCGGAGAGCGCGCGCAGCACGAGCGTCCGCAGCATCGACGTCCGGTCGGGCGCGTCGCCTCGGGCGATCAGGACGTCGATGGCGGCAAGCTCGGCCGAGGTGAGGCCGAGGCTCTCAGCGGGCGCCGCCGCGGCATGACGGTCTCGTCGCGGCCCTTGATCTCCCCGTAGGTCTTCCGGAGGACAAGGGCGGGATCCTGGCGACAGCCCGCGAAGAACTCCTCGAAGGCCCGGGCGACGCGCGCCGGCGTCTCGGTCAGGCCGTCGCGCTCGGAATCGTCGCCCGTCCAGTGAATGATCGTCCGGAACGCCGCTTCCGCCTCGGCCCGTTCCGGCCGGCGGCGTTCGAACGGGATCGGCGTCCCCCCTTGGTCCAGCATGCGTGCGCTCGCAGTCATCGGCAGCCTCCGGTAGTGGCGCGCCGGCGACGGCGCCTCGCGCATTGGATGCAGAAGATGTGGGGCAGGTTCCCGGTTGCGGGTGGATTGACGGCAGCGAGGAACGAACGAGCCCGACGACGGACGCAGCACCCGGGGAACCTTTTGCCGGCCGCTCCATCCAACTTCCCGACGCCGCGCCAAAGGGCGTCGCCGAACCTGGAGCTGCCGCCATGATCCGCCTGACCTCGCTCGCCGTCGCCGTCCTCGCCGCCGGGGCGATCCCGGCCCTCGCCCACGATGCCGGGGCGTTCGCCAAGGCCCCGCCCGCCCCGCCTTTCCAGGAAGTGAGCAAGCTCGTGAAGCTGCCCGAGTTCCTGCCCGGTCTCGGCCAGCTCTACGTCGATCCGGCCACCCTGCCGGCCGGGCCGTTCCTCGCCTACGATCACGATGGCGCACTGGTCAGCACCATCTTCATGATCCCGGTCGCCGATCTCAACCCGGACAAGAGCTTCGACGACCTGGCCGCGCCCGGCGGCGACGTCGACCATGTCGACGTCTACTTCAACGCCGGCCATCCGGGGGTCGAGGCGCCGCACGCCCACATCGTGCTCTGGCACGTGCCGGCTGCCGACGAGGCGCGGGTCGCGCAATGATCCTCACCCGGCGCAGCCTTCTCAGGCTCGGCGGCGCCGCGCTGCTGCTGGCGCCGCCGGTCCGGGCCGCCGCCGTGACCCACGTCATCCGGATGCGCGGCGACGCGACCGGCGCCCACGTCGGCTTCGATCCGGTCGGGCTCCGCATCCTCCCGGGCGAGGTCGTGCGTTGGGTCAACGGCGACGCCGGCAACGCCCATACCGCGACCGCCTATCATCCGGCGAACTTCGGCCGGCCGCGGCGCATCCCGGCGGCGGCGACGCCGTGGGATTCGGACTATCTGTTGCCGGACGAGGACTTCGCGGTCACCCTGACCGCCGAAGGGGTCTACGACTACTACTGCGTGCCGCACGAGCACGCCGGCATGGTCGGCCGGATCGTCGTCGGCAACCCCGACGCCGATGCCTGGATGCAGGATCCGGGGCGCCGCCGGCGATCTGCCGGAGGTGGCGCTGAACGGCTTTCCGCCGGTGGCGGAGATCCTGGGAAAGGGCCTCGTCCGGCGGGCCTGACCGCTGGCGTATCCCGAGGAGGACCGATGCATCTCGTTGCCAGAAGCCCCCTCGACCACGCCGCGCTCGACGACGCGGCGCTGGTCGATCTCGCCCGCCACCGCGACGAGGCTGCGGTGCGCACCCTGGTGAGCCGCCACAACCGGCGGCTGTTCCGGGTGGCGCGCGGCGTGCTCCGCGACGACGCCGAGGCCGAGGACGTGGTGCAGGACACCTACGTCCGCGCCTTCACGCATCTCGACGGGTTCCGCGGCCAGGCGTCGCTCGCCACGTGGCTGACCCGCATCGCCCTGAACGAGGCGCTCGGCCGGCTGCGCCGGCGCCGGCCGCACGCCGATCTCGCCGCACTCGATGCCGCGCTCGCCGATGGAGGAGGCCCGATCGTGTTCCCGATGTCGCCAGCGCCGGCCGGCCCCGAAAGCGAGGTCGGCCGCGCCCAGGTTCGCCAGTTGCTCGAACGTGCCGTGGACGCGCTGCCGGAAGGCTTCCGGCTGGTCTTCGTGCTGCGCGAGATCGAGGGGTTGAGCACCGAGGAGACCGCGGCCCTGCTGGCCATCCGCCCCGAGACCGTAAAGACGCGGCTGCACCGGGCGCGCCGGCTGCTCCGGCTCTCGATCGAGCGGATGCTGTCGGCCGGCTTCGACGCGATCTTTCCGTTCGATGGCGCCCGTTGCGTCCACATGGCGGACCGGGTCGTCGCGAGCCTGCGCGAACGGCGGGCCGGACAGGACAACGGATGACGCGCGGATCACCCCAGGCCTGTGCAGAATCCGGGTGCAGGCCGGGCGACCTCCGCTACGATGAGGCCCAGGCGCGGGGCGTGCTGCATGAAGTCGCAGGCAACGACGCCAGCGCGGGTGTCGCGCCCGGCGCGGAATAGCCGCACGCACGAGCGGTCTGCGTGCAAGCTCAAGATCGGTATCCGCACGCAACCCGGAGATCAGCAGAACATGACGCCTCCCGCCACACTGACGCCCGGGGACATCGAGCGCTTCGGGCCGGATCCTCGATCGACCTTCGCCGCCAACCTCGCGGCGGTCGAGGAGCGGATCGCCCGGGCCTGCGCGCGGGCGGGGCGCGATCGCGCCTCCGTCCGGCTGCTGCCGATCACCAAGACCGTGCCGGCCCACGTCCTGCGCCACGCCTTCGCGGCCGGCATCCGCGATTTCGGCGAGAACAAGATCCAGGAGGCGAGCGGGAAGCGCGAGGCGCTCGCCGACCTCGCCATCGCGTGGTGCATCGTCGGCCATCTCCAGACCAACAAGGTCAAGTACCTCACCCGCTTCGCCGCCGAGTTCCAAGCCCTCGACAGTTTACGGCTTGCCAGTCTCCTGAACGACCGACTGGACCGCGAGGAGCGCGTCCTCGACGTCTGGGTGCAGGTCAACACCTCCGGCGAGGAGAGCAAGTTCGGGCTGCCCCCGGATGCGCTCCTGCCGTTCGTCGACACGCTCGGGCAGTTCCCGCGCCTGCGCCCGCGCGGACTGATGACGCTGGCGCTGTTCAGCGCCGACATGGCGAAGGTGCGGCCCTGCTTCACGCTCCTGCGCCGCCTGCGCGACGAGGCCGTCACGCGCCACCCCGGCCTGACGGGGCTGTCGATGGGCATGACCGGCGACTTCGAGGAGGCGATCGAGGAGGGCGCGACCGTCGTGCGCGTCGGCCAGGCCATCTTCGGCCGGCGCCCCACGTCCGACGCGTACTATTGGCCGGGGTTCGCCCCGAGTTGACCGCGGGCCGAACCCGCGACGTTGCGGCACGAACGCTCCGCGTGACCACCCGGCGCGACCTATCCGCCCAGATGGCGCTTGCGATCTGAACGCTCGCAGTCGTTCCGCAGGTATCGCCGCGCGTCGACCGGCTCTATGCCGACGGCGTCTCAGCCTTGTTGGCGCAGCGATCGGCACGTCGATGATCACAAGGAGGGAGTCTCCGTTGTCGGGAGCACACGTTCGGTCTGCCCGCGCATCTTCGACGCCGACGCCCTGCCGGCAGCGGTCTTCACCGTCTCGGGGCCTGCAATGGGCGATGCCTATGCCTGGACGATCCGTGACGCGAGGAAGCGGAGATCGCAACTGGGGCATCCACTCGGGAGGATCCGCTCGACAGCTTCGGGCAGCCGTGCTGCCGGTGAGCCCCATCGGTCGCGTCTCGCTCGTCGCCAGCGCCGGCGGCGAGAGCTCCGCCCCGGTCGGCCGAGCTCGATCAGTCCGGCAGCGATCCGAGGTAGCGGGCGACGTCGGCGACGACGGCGGAGTGGTCTGGGAGGGCGGCGGTAGGGGCCATGTTGGGGAGCTGGTGGGCGATGCCCTTGTGGCAGTCGATGCAGGTCCTCTCGCCGGTGAACAGGAAGCGCTGGTGGGTCTCGGCGGCGCGCTGGCTCTGGCGGGTGATGTCCATCGAGTCGGCCGAGTGGCAGTTGCGGCATTCGAGCGAGTCGTTGGCCTTCAGCCGCGCCCACTCGTTCTGGGCGAGGGCGAGGCGGTGCTCGAGGAATTTCTCCCGCGTGTTGATCGTGCCGAAGATCTTGCCCCAGACCTCCTTCGACGCCTGCATCTTGCGGGCGATCTTCGAGGTCCAGCGGTGCGGCACGTGGCAGTCCGGGCAGGTCGCGCGCACGCCGGAGCGGTTGGTGTAGTGGATGGTCAGCTTCAGCTCCTGGAAGACGTTGTCGTGCATCTCGTGGCAGGAGGTGCAGAAGGTCTCGGTGTTGGTCGCCTCGAGCGCGGTGTTGAAGCCGCCCCAGAACACCACGCCCATGATGAAGCCGCCGAGCGTCAGGAAGCCGAGGCTGTAGTGGACGCTCGGCCGGCGGATGATCTCCCAGGTCCGCCTGATCCAGCCCCAGATCCGGCCCATCACGGCGTCCCCGAGGTCGGGCTCAGGTGGATGACGGTGTCCATGTCCTCGAAGGTGTTGGCGATCGGCGGCTCCACGTCCATCTGGGGCACGTGGCATTGGGTGCAGAAGAAGCGCCGGGGCGTCACCGCCGCCAGCACCTGCCCCTCGCGGTTGGTGAAATGGGTGATCGAGACCATCGGCGCCTGGCTGACCGCGACCGCGGTGCGGCTGTGGCAGGTCAGGCATTTGTTGACGTTGAGGTCGATCTGGTAGTTGTCGATCTGGTGCGGAATGACCGGCGGCTGCTCGGGCCAGTTGCGCACCTGGCGGATGTCGGAGTTGACGACCGACGGGATCGGCGGCGGCGTGGCGTTCCGGTCCAGGGGCGTGCTCCCGCGCAGGGTGACGAGCCCGTCCTGGGCGAGCGCGGCGGTGGCGGCGACGGCGAGCGCAGCGAGGAGCAGGGTGCGCATGGTCACACCGCCTCGATCCTGACGGCGCATTTCTTGAAGTCCGTCTGCTTGGAGATGGGACAGGTGGCGTCGAGCGTCACCCGGTTGATCAGTTGCCGCGCGTCGAACCACGGCACGAAGATCAGCCCGCGGGGCGGCAAGTTGCGGCCGCGGGTCTCGACGCGGGTCTCCATCTCGCCGCGGCGCGAGACGATGCGGATCGCCGAGCCGCGGCGGAGGTTCAGCTCGGCGGCGTCGTCGGGGTGCATGTAGCAGAGCGCGTCCGGCACGGCGCGGTAGAGCTCGGGCACCCGCTGGGTCATCGAGCCCGAATGCCAATGCTCGAGGACGCGGCCGGTCGCGAGCCAGAAGGGGAATTCGTCGTTCGGGCTCTCGGCCGGCGGCTCGTAGGGCAGCGCGAAGATCACCGCGCGGCCGTCCTTCTGGCCGTAGAAGTTGAATTGCTTCTCGCCCTCGGCATAGGGGTCGGTGTCGCGGTTGAAGCGCCAGCGGGTCTCCTTGCCGTCGACGACCGGCCAGCGCAGGCCGCGGACCGTGTGATAGGTGTCGAACGGCGCGAGGTCGTGGCCGTGGCCGCGGCCGAAGGTGGCGTATTCCTCGAAGAGCCCCTTCTGGATGTAGAAGCCGAAGGCGTCGGACTCGAGGTTCATCCACTCCTTGTCGGCGTCGCCGCGCTCGAAGGCGTCGACCTGGCCGTTGGCGAAGAGCACGTCGAAGAGCGTCTTGCCGGCGTAGTCCGGCGTGATCAGCTCGGCCGGCCACACCTCCTCGACGGTGAAGCGCTTCGAGAACTCGACAAGCTGCCAGAGGTCGGACCTCGCCTCGCCCGGCGCCGTCACCATCTGCCGCCAGAACTGGGTGCGGCGCTCGGCGTTGCCGTAGCCGCCCTCCTTCTCGACCCACATCGCGGTCGGCAGGATCAGGTCGGCGGCCTCGCAGGTCGTCGTCGGATAGACGTCCGAGACCACGATGAAGTTGTCGGGGTTGCGGTAGCCCGGCAGCCCCTCCTCCATCATGTTGGCCGCGGCCTGCATGTTGTTGTTCACCTGCACCCAGTAGACGTTGATCTTGCCGTCCTTCAGGTCGCGGTTCTGCTGGACCGCATGGCTGCCGATCCAGTCGGGGACCGTGCCGGGCGGCAGCCGCCAGATCTCCTCGGCGTGGGCGCGGTGCTCGGGGTTCGCCACCTGCAGGTCGGCCGGCAGGCGGTGCGCGAAGGTGCCGACCTCGCGCGCCGTGCCGCAGGCCGAGGGCTGGCCGGTCAGCGAGAAGGGCGAGTTGCCCGGGGTCGCGATCTTGCCGGTCAGGAGGTGCAGGTTGTAGCAGAGGTTGTTCGCCCAGGTGCCGCGGGTGTGCTGGTTGAAGCCCATCGTCCAGGTCGACATGACCTTGACGTCCGGCGCGGCGTAGATCTCGGCCAGCGCCTCCAGCCGGTTCTTCTCGACCCCGGAGAGCTTCGCGACGCTGTCGAGCGTGTAGGTCGAGACGAACTTCGCGTAAGCGTCGAAGTCGATCGGCTGGGCGTCGTTGGCGTCCTTGGCGTGCTCGGCCTGCATCTCCAGCGGATTGTCGGGCCGGAGGCCATAGCCGATGTTCTGGTTGCCCTGCTTGAAGTTGACCGACTGGGAGACGAAGGCCTCGTTGACCCTGCCGGTCGTGATGATGTGGTTCGCGATATAGTTCATGATCGCGAGGTCGGTCTGCGGCTTGAAGACGATCGGAATGTCGGCGAGGTCGAAGCAGCGGTTGCGGAAGGTCGACATCGCCACGACCTTGACATGCGGATAGCTGAAGCGCCGGTCGGTGATGCGCGTCCACAGGATCGGGTGCATCTCCGCCATGTTCGCGCCCCAGAGCACGAAGGCGTCGGCATGCTCGATGTCGTCGTAGCAGCCCATCGGCTCGTCGATGCCGAAGGTGCGCATGAAGCCGGTGACGGCGGAGGCCATGCAGTGCCGCGCGTTCGGGTCGATGTTGTTCGACCGGAAGCCGGCCTTCATCAGCTTGACGGCGGCGTAGCCTTCCCAGATCGTCCACTGGCCGGAGCCGAACATGCCGATCGCCTTCGGGCCCTTGGCCTTGAGCGTCGCCTTCCACTTCTCGGCCATGATGTCGAAGGCCTGGTCCCAGGAGATCGGGGTGAACTCGCCGTCCTTGGCGAACTCCCCGTCGCGCATCCGCAGCAGCGGCTGGGTCAGCCGGTCCTGGCCGTACATGATCTTGGAGAGGAAGTAGCCCTTCACGCAGTTCAGCCCGCGGTTCACCTCGGCCTCGGCGTCGCCGTGGGTGGCGACGACGCGGCCGTTCTTGGTCGCGACCATGACCGAGCAGCCGGTGCCGCAGAAGCGGCAGGGCGCCTTCTCCCAGCGCAGGCCGGTCAGGGCGGCGTCGGTGGTGAGGTTCTGCGCCAGCGCGGGCGCCGGCAGGCCCGCCGCGACCGCGGCCGCCGCGACCGCCTGCGCCTTGATGACGTCGCGTCGCGTGATCCCGGTCATGGCAGGCTCCTTCGGGTAAGGCGTTCAGGCGTCCGTGTGGTGGAAGACGAGCGCGACGCTGACGACGCCGGCCATGCGCTGCATGGCGTTCATCGCGGCGACGATCTCGTCCTCGTCGCGGGTCTCGAGGGCGACGACGATCTTGCCGGTGGCGGGGTCGCTCAGCGCCACCTCGGCGACCGGAAGCCGGGCGATCCGGGCGGCGACGCCGGCGACGCGGTCGGGGCGGGCGCGGACGACGAGGCTGGAGATATGGCCGACGCTGTCCTCGGGCAGGCCGAGGAGGCTGCGGCGGGAGACGGCGGGGCTGGCGTTCGCTGGCATGTCGGGCGCCCTCAGCCGGTCGGCGGACCGAGGACGAGCTGCGACATCCAGACGGCGAAGCCGTAGCCGCCGACGATCGCGACGCTCAGCACCGGGAACAGGACGACGGCGAGCAGCAGGAAGGCGCGCCGCTCCTCCGATTTGGTGGCTGGCTGGATCGCGGTTGCGTCCCTTGGCATCGCCATCGCCTCGTCGCCCGGAGAGCGCGGTCGCCACACGCCGCCGATGGGCGGCGATCACGACCGCGGCACTGGAGAAGTGTAAGCTCCGGCTAAACCTTCATTCAAGATGAATCTTAACCCGGCGCCAGACGATGCGACTCGACAAGCAGACCGACTACGCGCTCCGCGTCCTGATGCACCTCGCCGCCGGCACAGACCGGCTGAGCGTCATCGACGCCATTGCGGCGCGCTACCGGATCTCGAAGGCGCATGTCGCGCACGTGGTGCGCCTGCTCGGCCGCGCCGGCTTCGTCGAGACGATGCGCGGGCGCCTCGCGCCGGGCGGCGCCTCGATCCGTGTGGGCGACGTGGTGCGCGAGATGGAGAACGACCTCGGCGCGGTCGAGCGCCTGCGGCTGGACGGGGGTCGGTCCTCGACGCGGCGACGGCGGCGTTCCTCGCGGCGCTCGACGATCGGGGACCTCGTGGCGGGAAACGTCCCGCTGAGGCGGGCGCTTGCGTGACTCAGAGGTGGGGGTTGGGCGGCTGATGCGGGCAAGGCGACCACGCAGGAGGTGACCTGCGCGGTCTGCGGGGCTATCCGTTCAGTCGAACGTCCGAGCCGGGGGGCGCGGCGCGTCCGACGCCCCGCCGCCGGCGAGAAATGCATAGGGAGGCCTCGCATGTCGCTCGTCACGGCCAAAGCCGCGCCCGGGGGCGCCGACCCTGCCGCCCTGTTGCGCGGGATGTTCGACGCCGCCGTCGCCGCGGCGCTGCCTGCGGGCATCGTGGCGGCCGCCCTGCCGGAGCGGCCGGGGGGGCGCACGATCGTGCTCGGCGCCGGCAAGGCCTCGGCGGCGATGGCGGCGGCGGTCGAGGCCGCGTGGGAGGGCCCGCTCGAAGGGCTCGTCGTCACCCGCTACGGCCATGCCGTGCCCTGCGACCGGATCGAGATCGTCGAGGCGGCGCATCCCGTTCCCGACGAGGCCGGCCGGGCGGCGGCGGCGCGGATGCTGGAGATCGCCCGGGGCGCGGGGCCTGACGACCTGGTGCTGTGCCTGATCTCGGGGGGCGGCTCGGCGCTGATGGCGTTGCCGGCCGAGGGCATCCCCTTCGCCGACAAGCAGGCGGTGAACGCGGCGCTGCTCCGGAGCGGCGCCGACATCGCCGAGATGAACACCGTCCGCCGGCATCTCTCGGCGGTGAAGGGCGGCCGGCTCGCCGCCGCCGCCCATCCGGCGCGGGTCGTCAGCCTCGTCATCTCCGACGTCCCCGGCGACGACCCGGCCGCCATCGCCTCGGGGCCGACGGTCCCGGACCCCTCGACCTTCGCCGAGGCCAAGGCGATCCTCGCCCGCTACGGGATCGACGCGCCGGCCTCGGTCAAGGCGCGCCTCACTGCCGCCGCCGACGAGACGCCGAAGCCGGGCGACCCGCGTCTGGCGGGCGCGGAGCTGCGCATGATCGCCACCCCGCAGATGTCGCTGGAGGCCGCCGCCGCGGTCGCCCGGGCCGCCGGCGTCACGCCGCTGATCCTCGGCGACGCGCTGGAGGGCGAGGCGGCGGAGGTCGGCACGCTGATGGCCGGGATCGCCCGCAGCGCCGCCGCCCACGGCCATCCGGCCCCCGCGCCCTGCGTGCTGCTGTCGGGCGGCGAGACCACGGTGACGGTGCGCGGCCCGGGCCGGGGCGGGCGCAACGTCGAGTTCCTGCTCGGCCTCGCCGTCGCGCTGAACGGCGCGCCCGGCGTGTGGGCGCTGGCGGGCGACACCGACGGCATCGACGGCGGCGGCCCGGCGGCGGGCGCCCTCGTCACCCCCGACACGCTCGCCCGCGCCCGGGCCCTCGGCCTCGACCCGCGGGCGATGCTGGCGGCGAACGACGCGCATCCGCTGTTCGAGGCGCTCGGCGACGCGGTGGTCACCGGCCCGACCCTGACCAACGTCAACGACTTCCGCGCGATCCTCGTCACGGAGGGAGCCTGAGCCCGCCTCGGGCCCGGCGCGGGGCGGGTCAGTTGTCGTTGACGTCGTGGCGGACGATCTTCGTCTCGCTCTTGCGCACGCCGAAGAGGCGGCGGAGGAGGGCCCAGCCGGCGAGGGAGAGCACGGCGAAGGCGAGGAGCTGGAGCGAGACGGAGCCGGTCACCAGCGCGGCGAGCGGGCCGCCGGCGAGGACCCAGAGCGACATGCCGGCGGCGCCGACGGCGAAGCCGAGGAACACCCAGCCCGGCGCGAGCGCCTCGGCGCCGGCGAGGATCGCGGCGACGACGGCCCAGAACCACCACGTGCCGAGCATCAGCGGCCGCCCTTGAGCATGGCGAAGGCGTCGCGGAAGGCATCGACGGCGTCGGCGGGCAGGAGCACGACGCGGCCGCCCTGCCCCTTGCCCATCTCGGAGAGCGCCTCGACCTGCTTCAGCGCGATCTGGAACTGCGCGGCCTCGAGGCCGTTCGCGGCGATCGCGCCGGCGATGACCCCGGTCGCATAGGCCTCGGCGTCGGCGGTGACGCGGCGGGCCTTGGCCGCCTGCTCCGCGGCGTAGAGGTCGGCGTCGGCGGCGAGCTCCACCGAGCGCTTGCGGCCCTCGGCCTCGGTCACCTGGGCGCGGCGGGCGCGCTCGGCGTTGAGCTGCTGGAGCATGGCGGCGCGGGTGGCGGCGTCGAGGTTGACGTCGAGGATCTCGACCCGCGTCACCTCGATGCCCCAGTCGTCGACGATGTTGGTGAGCGAGTCGCGGATCTTGGCGATCAGCACGGCGCGGTTCGACTGGACCTGGTCGAGCTCCATCTGGCCGATCTCGGCGCGGACGATGCCGGCGACGGTGGTGGCGATGGCGGCGTCGACGTCACGGATGCGGTAGACGGTCTTTTCCGGCTCGATGATGCGGTAGAAGACGCTGGTCTCCACCTGGACGAGGGCGTTGTCCGAGGTGATCGCGTCCTGGCTCGCGGTGGGGAGCTGGCGCTCGAGGATCGAGATCCGGTGCGCCACGCGGTCGAGGAAGGGCACGATGAAGTTGAGCCCCGGCCCGAGCACGGCGCGCAGGCGGCCGAAGCGCTCGACCACGAACTTCTCCGACTGCGGCACGACGCGGACCGCGAGGAAGAGGCAGAGGAGGACGAGCAGCGCCAGCGCGAGCGCCACGGCGTTGCCGCCCAGGAAGTCCTCGATCCGCATCCCTGCCTCCTCCTCGCCGCCGGCGCGCGCCGGCGGATATGCGCAGTATAGGCGCGGCGCGCCGGCCGGCCAACGCCGCGCGCGGCCCGGCGCCGGCGTGGAGGGTGTTCACGCGTGAAAACTATCTAAGCCATTGATTTTGCGTGAGCGGGTTTTTGTGGGGCCGCGGATGCCCACACTGCACGGCGGTGGCGGATGTCGCCCGTTCGCACCTGCCCGGGCTCGTCCGGCAGCGTCGCGGGCGATTGGACAGGAGGACGCCCGGCGCTTGCAGCGTGACGGATATCAGAGGATGAAGTCGTCGGCGGCGAGCGCGCCGGGCGCGCCGATCTGGATCTGCATGTCGGGAACGCGGTCGCCGTCGAGGTCGATGGCGAGGACGCTCGCGCTCTGCCGGATCTCGCCGGCGTGCCCGGTGAAGGCGGCCGCGCCGATGAAGGCGAAGGCGTCGTCGCCGGCGGTGGCGGGGACCGCGTCGATGCGCGAGAGGTCGATGTGGTCGACGCCCGGCTGTAAGTCGGTGATCACCGTGCGGTTGCCCGCGCCGGACGGGCTCTCGGCGGCGGCGTTGAAGACGAAGGTGTCGGCGCCCGCGCCGCCGGTCAGCCGGTCGCCGCCAAGGCCGCCGATCAGGATGTCGGCGCCGGCGGCGCCGTTCAGGCGGTCCGCCCCGTCGTTGCCCCAGAGCCGGTCGGCGCCGGCGCCGCCGTTCAGCACGTCGTCGCCTGCCCCGCCCTGCAGGCGGTCGTCGCCGCCGCCGCCGAAGAGCGTGTCCGCGCCGGCGTCGCCGTAGAGCTTGTCGGAGCCGCCGTCGCCGCGGAGCTCGTCCGCGCCGTCGGAGCCGTAGACCTCGTCGGCGCCGGCGCCGGCGAGGATGCGGTCGGCGAAGAGCGTGCCGAGGACGTAGTCGGCCGCCGTGGTGCCGGAGATGTCGGGGATGGCCGCGTCGGTCGTCTCGCCGAACCAGACGTGGAAGACCCGGCCCTTGTAGATGCCGGCGCCCTCGGAGGTGTCGACGCCGATGCCGATGGCCTTGAGGTCGATCCCGGCCCAGACGCCGGTCTGGGCGATGATGGCGTTGTGCGAGGCGGAGGCCTTCCAGCCCTCGAGCGCGAGGTCGGTGGTGGCGAAGCCCGCCGCGCTGATCTCGTAGCCCGCGGACGTGTAGCCGGAGTTCACCCGCTGCGGCGCCGTCCACATCACCGAGGGGTCGCGGTTGTCGGCGTAGTAGGGGGCGTCGCTCCAGCTGTGCAGGCTGGTTCCCGCGGGCAGCGCGAGGCTGGCGGCCCAGATGTTCTCGCGGGTGTCGGCGACGTGGCGCCCCGCGGTGGTGGTCAGGCCGCGCGACAGCGGGATCGCGGCGAGCCCGAGGCTGGCGCGATAGGCCATGATGGAATGGTAGAGGGACAGCTCCTGAAGCGTCAGGCCGTCCTGCGACGTCGGCTGGGTTACGTCCACGGTCATGGGCGGTGCGTTCTTCAAAGGAATACTGGGTTAATGTTCGCGATACGCCCCTGATCCCCCTGCGGCAATGCCGATGCTTCGTTAAGGTTAACGCGTGAGCGCGTTGCCGGCGGCGATGCTCCGGAGGGTGGCCGGGTCGGCCGGCGGCGCGCCCGATCGCCTCGCCCGGGAACGGGCGGAGCGGCGCGCCTTTCCTTGCCGATGTCGCCTTGCGAGGTCGGACGCGACCAGGGGCATGGCGACAACGCGACGGGGAGCCGTGGCGTTCGGCCTTGCGCGAGGGGCGCCGGTCAGCCGGCGCGGCGGCGGACCGCCTCGCCGAGCGACAGGAAGAGCGGGCGCGACACCGGGTCGGTGGCGGCGCGCCATTCCGGGTGCCACTGCACGGCGATGGCGAAGCCGGGGGCGCCCTCGATGTGGATCGCCTCCGGGGTCTCGTCGGGGGCCCAGCCCTCGATCACCACGCGGTCGCCCTTGTCGCGGATGCCCTGGCCGTGGAGCGAGTTCACCATGACCTCGGTGGCGCCGAGGATGCGGGCGAAGGCGCCGTCCGGGGTCAGGCGCACCGCGTGGCGGTGCTCGAACTTCTCCTCCAGCGTGCCGTTCGGCGGCATGCGGTGGTTCATCCGGCCGGGGATCTCGCGGATCTCCGGGTGGAGGGTGCCGCCGAAGGCGACGTTGAACTCCTGGAAGCCGCGGCAGATGCCGAAGATCGGCACGCCGGAGGCGACGCAGGCGCGGATGAGCGGCAGGGTCACGGCGTCGCGGTCGGGGTCGAAGGCGCCGTGCTTCTCGGTCGGCTCCTCGCCCCAGTGCGAGGGGTGGACGTTCGGCCGGCCGCCGGTGAAGACGAAGCCGTCGCAGGCCTCCATCAGGTCGGCGATGGCGCCGACCCTGGGCAGCGAGGGCACGATGAGCGGGATCGCCCCGGTCAGGTCGGCCACCGCCTCGACATTGGAAACGCCGACGGCCTGCACGGCGTATTCGTCGTTGATGAGGTGGGCGTTCCCGATGATGCCGATGACGGGCTTGGCCATGATCCGCGAGCGTGGAGGCGTGTTCGCCGGTCAGGATACGTCCGCCGCGGCGGGGCGTCGAGACCCCTGCCGCGCCGCAGCAGATCACAAGCCGGCCATTCGCCGCGACGCGGGCGTCGAGGCCGCCCGGGCGGAGCGGGTCGGCGACGCCCCCGCGTCGCGCGGACGGCGCCGTCGTCCTGACCCGGCGGAAGCCGTGGCGACCGGGGCGCGGATCGGCGGCTTTCCGGCGGCCGGGGCGCCTCGGCGGCGCGCCGCTGGCCCGGTCGGCGGGGCAGGATCCCCGCGCGCGAGCGGGTTGACGACTTCCGCCCGCAAGCTATGCGTTGCGGCGCAGCGAGAGGAGCGAGCGAGATGCGCGTCGACGCCGAGGCCCCGACGATCCGGCTCGCGGAGTATCGCCCGCCGGCCTTCCTGGTGGACGAGGTGGAGCTGACCTTCCGGCTCGACCCGGCGGCGACCCGGGTGCGCGCCACGGTGGCGATGCGGCCCAACCCGGCGCGCGCCGGCGAGGGGCCGCAGGACCTGCGGCTCGACGGGCGGAGCCTGCGGCTGGTGGGCGCGGCGATCGACGGGGCGCCGCTGCCGCAGAACGCCGCGGCCATCGACGCGGAGGGGCTGGTGGTCCCGGCGGCGCTGGTGCCGGAGGGGCCGTTCACCTGGAGCTGCGAGACGGAGATCGCGCCGGGCGCGAACACGGCGCTGGAGGGGCTCTACATGTCGAACGGCATGTACTGCACCCAGTGCGAGGCGCAGGGGTTCCGCAAGATCACCTTCTGGCCGGACCGGCCGGACGTGATGACGCGGTTCCGGGTGCGGATCGAGGATCCCGCCGGGACGGCGCCGGCGCTCTTGTCGAACGGCAACCTGATCGCCGCCGGCGACGGCTGGGCGGAGTGGGAGGATCCGTTCCCGAAGCCCTCCTATCTGTTCGCGCTGGTGGCGGGCGATTTGCGGGCGGTGGAGGATCGGTTCGTCACCCGCTCGGGGCGCGAGGTCCTGTTGCAGATCTGGGTGCGGCCGGGGGACGAGCCGCGCTGCGCCTATGCGATGGACGCGCTGAAGCGGTCGATGAGGTGGGACGAGGAGGTATACGGGCGGGAATACGACCTCGACCGGTTCATGATCGTCGCGGTCGACGACTTCAACATGGGGGCGATGGAGAACAAGGGGCTCAACGTCTTCAACTCGCGCTACGTGCTGGCGAGCCCGGAGACGGCGACGGACACGGATTATGCGGCGATCGAGCGGATCATCGCGCACGAGTATTTCCACAACTGGACGGGCAACCGGATCACCTGCCGCGACTGGTTCCAGCTGAGCCTGAAGGAGGGGCTGACGGTCTTTCGGGACCAGCAGTTCGCCGGGGACATGCGCTCGCGGGCGGTGAAGCGGATCGAGGACGTCATCCGGCTGCGGGGCGCGCAGTTCCGCGAGGACGCGGGTCCGCTGGCGCATCCGGTGCGGCCGGAGGAATACGTCGAGATCAACAACTTCTATACGGCGACCGTCTACGAGAAGGGCGCCGAGGTCGTGGGGATGCTGCGCGCCCTGGTCGGGGCGGAGACCTATGCCCGGGCGCTCGACCGCTATTTCGAGCGGCATGACGGGCAGGCGGTCACCATCGAGGACTGGCTGCGCGTCTTCGAGGACGCCTCGGGGCGCGACCTGTCGCAGTTCCTGCGCTGGTATCGGCAGGCGGGCACGCCGCGGCTCTCGGCGACGGAGCGCTGGGAGGACGGGCGCTACACGCTGCGGCTGGCGCAGGCGACGCCGCCGACGCCGGGGCAGGCGGAGAAGCGGCCGGTGCCGATTCCGGTGGCCTACGGGCTGATCGGGGCGGACGGGACGGAGCTGGCGGCGGGGCTGATCGTGCTCGACACGGCCGAGGCGGAGCAGGCCTGGGACCTGCCGGAGCGGCCCACCCCCTCGCTGCTGCGCGGCTTCTCGGCGCCGGTGATCCTCGAGCGGGAGACCACGGCGGCGGAGCGGGCGCGGCTGATCGCCCACGACGCGGACCCGTTCAACCGGTGGGAGGCGGGGCGGGCCTATGCGCTGGCGCTGCTGGCGCGGGCGGCGGCCGAGCCGGGGGCGGCCCCGGACGCGGAGTTCCTCGCCGCCATGGCGCGGCTCGCCGACGACGCCACGCTCGACCCGGCCTACAAGGCGCTGGCGCTGGGGCTGCCGTCGCAGGAGGACGTGATCGCCCATGTCGCGGCCGCGGGCGCGGCGCCGGATCCGCTTGCCGTCCACGCGGCGCGGCGGGGGCTGGAGGCGGCGCTCGGGGCGGCGCTGGGGGAGCGACTCGAGGCGCTCTATGCCGGCAACGCCACGCCGGGGCCGTATTCGCCGGACGCCGCGGCCGCGGGGCGGCGGGCGCTGCGGGCGCGGGCGCTGGGGCTGATCGTGGCGCGCGACGGCGACCCCGGGCCGGCGGCGGCGCAGCTCGAAGCGGCCGACAACATGACCGAGACGATGAGCGCGCTGTCGCTCCTCGTCCTGCACGGGGCGGCGGAGGACGCGCTGGCCGCGTTCGAGGCGCGCTGGCGCGGCGACGGGCTGGTGATCGACAAGTGGTTCACGGCGCAGGCGATGCTGACGCCGCCCGGGCGGGCCGTGGAGGCGGTGACGGCGCTGGCGGCGCGGCCCGACTTCGACTGGCGCAACCCCAACCGGTTCCGCGCGTTGGTCGGCGCCTTCGCCGCCGGGAACCCGGCGGGGTTCCATCGCGCCGACGGCGCCGGCTACCGCTTCTTCGCGGACTGGCTCGCCCGGCTCGACCCGGTCAATCCGCAGACGACGGCGCGGACGGCCGTGGCGTTCGGGACGTGGCGGATGTTCGACGCCGGGCGGCGGGCGGCGATGCGGGGCGAGCTGGAGCGGCTGGCGGCCGTGCCGGGGCTGTCGCGCGACACCGGCGAGATCGTCGCGCGGCTGCTGCGCGAGGAAGGTTGAGCGGAGAGGCCGGTCATGCGACTGTTGCGCATGCGCGCTAGAGACGCCGAGATGCAGGCCATCGTCGACCAGCTGATCGAGGAGCGCGCGCCGTGGCTCCGCAAGGGCGACCTGGCGGCCCGGCTGGCCCGGCCGTTCCTGCATGGGCTGCTGAAATACGACAAGACCATCCGGGTCGGCGAGACGCTGAAGCCGATGCCGGGGCCGGACATCCTCGCCTCGCTCGCCGACATGATCGCGCATCACGTCGAGGTGACGGGGCTGGAACGGTTGCCGGCGTCGGGGCCGGGGATCGTGGTGTCGAACCACCCCACGGGCATCGCCGACGGGGTGGTGCTCTACGGAGCGCTGGCGGCGCGGCGGCCGGATCTGTTCATCTTCGCCAACGCCGACGCGATGCGGGTGCTGCCGCAGCTCGGGGAGGTGCTGGCGCCGGTGGAGTGGCGGCCCGAGAAGCGCACCCACAAGCAGAACCGCGAGACGCTCGCCTATGCCCATGCCGCCTTCGAGCAGGGGCGGCTGGCGGTGATCTTCCCGTCCGGGCGGCTCGCCAAGCGGCGGTGGCTGTCGCTGCACGAGCGGCCGTGGATGGCCTCGGCGGCGATGCTGGCGCGGAAATACAACCTGCCGGTGACGCCGCTGCATATCACGGCCCGCAACTCGGCGATGTTCTACCTGTTCGACCGCATCCACCCGACGCTGCGCGACATCACGCTGTTCCACGAGGTGCTGAACAAGCGCCACCAGCCCTATCGCATCACCATCGGCGAGCCGATCGACCCGGCGACGCTTCCCTCCGGCTCGGCGGAGGCGACGGAGCTCTTGAAGGCGCGGACGCTGGAGCTCGGCGGGGTGAAGCCGCAGACGGTGCTGACGGCGCCGCGCTACTCCAAGCCGACGGGCCGCCTGCGGCCGGCGCGGACGCTGGTGTGAAGCGTCCCATAGTGGGACACGTATCAACCGGTTGATTTTATTGAAATTTCAGGAAGGAGCTGATTGCGGGCTCCTCGCCGCGCCGTGGCGGCGCGGAAGGCGGGGCCTTGCGGCGCCCTTGTGGTCGGCGGGGCGGCGGGCGTAGGGCGGGGGCATGGAGGAGACCGACCCCCGCGCGCGCAAGAGCTACCATCACGGCAACCTGCGCGAGGCGCTGGCGGAGGCCGCGCTGAAGCTCGTCGAGGAGAAGGGGCCGCTCGGCTTCACCATGGCCGAGGCGGCGCGGCTCGCAGGGGTCAGCCCGGCGGCGCCCTATCGCCACTTCCGGGGCCGCGAGGAGCTGATCGAGGAGATTGCGCGGCAGGGCTTCGAGATCTTCGCGGACCGGCTGGAGCGGGTGGTGGACGACCCGCTTCTGTCGGCGCTGACGGCGTTCTCGATGGCGGGGCAGGTCTATATCGACTTCGCCCGCGCCCATCCCGGCCATTATGCGGCGATGTTCGAGAGCGGCATCGGCCTCGCCGGCGACCCGGGCCTCGCCCGCGCGTCGGATCGGGCGATGGCGGTGCTGGTGCGGCTGGCGGAGCGGCTGATGGCGCACCTGCCGGCGGCGCGGCGGCCGCCGGCGCGCATGGTGGCGAACCATGTCTGGGCGCTGAGCCACGGGGTGGTGGAGCTTTTCGCCCGCGGGGCGCCGGGATCGCGGGCGCCGTATTCGGCGGAGGAGATGCTGGAATCGGGGACGGGGATTTACTTGCGTGGGCTGGGGATCGTGCCGCAGTGAGGGGTTGATGCCGGCTCGATGTGGTGCGTTCGCCTGATAAGGCAAAGTTGATTCACGACCTTTGGTGAGAAGTTGATTTTGCGCGCAAATATATTTCGAAATATTTTGAATATAAACGGTGAAAATCATTGCATCGTTATCAGCGCCGCATTTCGCGGCGCCGTGTGACTCACTTTGGGGTTCCGCCGTCGCCGCGCCCACCGCTCCGCGTCGAACCGGGCGACATGCGCATGTCGCCCGGCGGGCGCCGTCGTGGGACGGACCTTGCCGCCGGGGAGAGCCGCAGACGACTGGGAGCACCCTCAAAATTCCCCGAGGCGCCTCTTGACGGAATCGGGAGCGTTGGGCATCTATGTAAATGTGATTTACATTCACATCGAAGGGAGCGCCTGATGCACACCGCCGACGCCGATTGGTCCCAGTCGCCGGGGAGCTGGATGCGGCCGGTCACCTCCGGGCTAGAGCGGTCGCGCGACTGGCTCGACGCCCGTGGCCGACCCGCCTGGCTCGTCGCCATGGTCCTCGGCTTCATCCTGTTCTGGCCGATCGGCCTCGCCATCCTCGCCTTCATGATCTGGAGCAAGCGCATGTCCTGCAACGGCTGGGGCCGTCGCGCCCATAACCGCCACGCCTTCCGCGCCGCCGCGGCGCCGACCGGCAACGCCGCGTTCGACGCCTATCGCGCCGAGACGCTGAAGCGGCTGGAGGAGGAGCGCGAGGCGTTCACCTCGTTCCTCGACCAGCTGCGGCAGGCGAAGGACAAGGCCGAGTTCGACCAGTTCATGGCCTCGCGCCGCGAGACGACGGCGCCCGAGGCCGCCTGACCCGCGCTCCGGCGTCACGACGCGCTCCCTGCGGGGGGCGCGTTTTTTTGTGCCAGGAGGCTCAGCGGCCGAAGGTCATGCCGGCCAGCACCCCGTCGCGCCGCGCGAAGTGGTGACGGAGCGCCGCGGCGACGTGGAGGGCGAGGAGCGCGGCGAGCGCCACGGCCGCGCAGAGGTGGACCGTCCCGGCGGCGCGCTCGACGCCGGCGTCGCCGGGGACCCAGGGATCGGGGAGGGCGAGGAGGCCGAAGACCGTGTTGTCGATCCCGAGCATGTCCTGGATCGGCGAGGCCGAGACAGCGACCCAGCCGGAGACCGGCAGGACGAGCAGCAGGGCATAGAGGCCGGCATGGCTGGCCCGCGCCGCCCGCGCCTCCCAGCGGGGGCCGGGGATCGGCGGCCGGCCGGGGGCGGAGAGCCGCCAGGCGATGCGCGCGAGGACGAGCGCGAGGATCACCGCGCCCCAGCTCTTGTGCAGCTGCGTGAGCGTGAAGCGGGCGGCGAGGTCGGGGGTGAAGGCGGCCATCCGGAGCCCGAGGCCGAGCTGGAAGAAGATGAGCCCGGCCAGCGTCCAGTGCAGCGCGCGCGTCACCCAGCCCCAGCCCGCAGGTCCGTCGCGGGCCGGGATCCGGGTCACTCGGAGCTCATCGCGAGGTGGATGCGCAGGCCGATCTCGGGCGCGACGTCCGGCAGGCCGCCGGTCGAGCCGAACTGGGTGCGGTCGACGCTGCCGGTGATGTCGAAGCCGGCGACGAAGCGGTCGGGATCGTCGGGCGCGGGCCCGTATTGCGTGACGGTCGCCTTGAGCGAGACGGGCCTCGTCACCCCGCGCAGGGTAAGCCTGCCGTCGACGTCGGCGGTGCTCCTGGAGGTGAGCTTCAGCCGGTCGAGCTCGAACACCACGTCCGGCCAGCGCGCGGAGCCGAGGAAGTCGGGGCCCTTGACCACGGCGCTGACCGGGGGAAGGCCGGTCTCGACCGAGCCGGAGGCGACGACGATGCGCGCCCGGGCGGTCTCGGGGCGCTTCTCGTCGAAGTCGATGGTCCCGGAGAGGTCCGGGAAGCGCATCTCGACCGCGCTGCCGCGCCAGGAGACGTCGACCGCGACCCGGGTCTCGGGATCGAGCCGCCAGGGGCTCGCCGCGGCGATGGCGGGAAGCAGGGCGAGGATGAGGGCCGGGAGCAGGCGCATCGGTTTTCCTCCGGGCGGAAGGCTAGCACGGCCCCGGCGGCAAGGCGGGGCCGGAGGACAACGCGCACAAGAAAGTGTCCGTTCCACCGGCCCCCGGAACGGATTGTTGCGTTCGATTGACGGAGGCCGGCGCGGCCCCTACGGTCTGCGCAACCGCACAACCGATTCCGCAACGCAGCAGACGCAAGGGCTGCCAGCACAGGATCCGCCCCGATGAGCGAACCCGCCCGCGCCACGTCCCCGCAGACGGTGGTCCTCGACGCGCTGATGACGCTCGCCGCCGAGGCCGGGCAGGCGGCGGAGGCGCTGCTCGCGCTCGCCCGGGCGCGGGTGGCGGCGCGGGTCTCGGCCGGCGGGCGGGTCTCGATGAAGGCGCTGGAGGCGGACCAGAGCGCGGCCCATGCGCTCGCGTGGATCGCCACCTATGTCGACGCGCTGCGCGAGATGCGGGCCTGGGCGGGGCGGCTGGAGGCGGAGGGGCGGCTCGGCGAGCTGGAGCGGCTGCTGTTGCAGATCGGCTTCGGCGAGTACCTCGCGCAGCTCGCCGGCGGCATTCCGATGTCGCAGGGCGAGATCGCCCGGCCGCGGGACGCGGGGCTGACGGCGGCGGATCTGGCGCCGTTCCATGCCGCGTCGGCGGCGCTGGTCGAGGGCGGCAACACCGACGCGGCGCGGGCGCGGCTCGTCGAGCTGATGCTGGCGCAGGCGGGGGGCGCGACCTTCGGCGCGACCGGGCTCGACACGGATTTCGAGATGATCCGCGACCAGTTCCGCCGCTTCGCCGACGAGAAGGTGGTGCCCCATGCGCATGAGTGGCACCTGAAGGACGAGCTGATCCCGCTCGCGATCCTCGAGGAGATGGGCGAGCTCGGGGTGTTCGGGCTGACGATCCCGGAGGAATACGGCGGCTCGGGCCTGCCGAAGACGGCGATGTGCGTGGTCTCGGAGGAGCTGTCGCGGGGCTATATCGGGGTGGGCTCGCTCGGCACGCGCTCGGAGATCGCCGCGGAGCTGATCCTCGGCGGCGGCACCGAGGCGCAGAAGGCGGAGTGGCTGCCCAAGATCGCCAGCGCCGAGGTGCTGCCGACGGCGGTGTTCACCGAGCCGAACACCGGCTCGGACCTCGGCTCGCTTCGCACCCGCGCGGTGCGCGAGGGCGACGCCTGGGTGGTGACCGGGAACAAGACCTGGATCACCCATGCGGCGCGGGCGGACGTGATGACGCTGCTGGTGCGGACCGATCCGGCGACGAGCGACTATTCCGGCCTGTCGATGCTGATCGCGCCGAAGACCCGGGGGACGGAGGCGGAGGCCTTTCCGACGCCGGGGATGACGGGCGGCGAGATCGAGGTGCTCGGCTATCGCGGCATGAAGGAGTACGAGCTCGGCTTCGACGGGTTCCGGGTGCCGGCGGGGAACCTGCTCGGCGGGGTCGAGGGGCAGGGCTTCAAGCAGCTGATGCAGACCTTCGAGTCGGCGCGGATCCAGACGGCGGCGCGGGCGATCGGGGTGGCGCAGTGCGCGCTGGAGCTGGGGCTGCGCTACGCGCAGGAGCGCAAGCAGTTCGGCAAGCCGCTGATCGCCTTCCCGCGGGTCTACGGCAAGATCGCCATGATGGCGGTGGAGATCATGATCGCGCGGCAGCTCAGTTACTTCGCCGCGCGGGAGAAGGACGAGGGGCGGCGCTGCGACCTCGAGGCGGGGATGGCGAAGCTGCTCGCCGCGCGGATCGCCTGGGCGAACGCGGACAACGCGCTACAGATCCACGGCGGCAACGGCTTTGCGCTGGAGTACCAGATCAGCCGGGTGCTGTGCGACGCGCGGATCCTGTCGATCTTCGAGGGCGCGGCGGAGATCCAGGCACAGGTGATCGCGCGGCGCCTGCTGGAGTCGCGGAATTGAGGCGGGCGCTGGCGCTGGCGCTCGTCGTCGCGGCCTGCGCGCCGATGGCGCCGGACGAGCCCGCGGGCGGGCCGGCGGGGTGGATCCTGCCGGGATCGGAGTGGCGGCTCGTCGAGCTGAACGGCAAGCCCTATCCGGCCCGGCTGACGGCGACGCTGACCGAGGACGGGCGAATCGTCGGGCAGGGCCCGTGCAACCGGTTCACCGCCGGCTACGAGGGACGCTGGCCGGACCTGACCTTCCAGCCGATGGCGACCACCCGGATGGCCTGCCCGGACCTCGAGGCGGAGACCGCGGCCTTCGCCGCGCTGGCGGCGGTCACCCATGGCGACAACGGGCCGGAGGGGCTGATCCTGACCGGTCCCGGGGACGTGCGGCTGCGCTTCGAGCCGGCCGTGTAGGGCGGTCGCCGGCGCAACCGGCGTTGATTTCGCTGGCGTAACCGCCCCCCGGGGCAAGCGCGCGCGGGGCGCGGCCATCGCGCCCTCGCGCGATCAGAGCGCCGGAGGGCGGCGGGCCGGACGGGCGGCGCGCGGCGGAATGGCCTCGCGGGCGTGGGAAACGCGGATATGCCGCGATCATGTGACGGCCGTTGCGCTTGATCCGCGTCGGGCCTGTGCGCACATTGGCGACAGGGAGCGGCAACGGAAAAAGCGTGACCCGGGAGGATCGAAAGCAGGAGCACCGGCTGCGCCGGCAGTTCCGTGCGGTGGGGCGGCTCGCCCCCGGCGCGGACGGGGTGACCGAGTCGCTGCTGCACCGGCGGATGCGGCTGCTCCGCGCGCCCCTCGGGGTGCTGCTCGTGCTCGGCGGGGTGTTCTCGTTCCTGCCGGTGCTCGGGATCTGGATGCTGCCGCTCGGGCTGCTGCTCCTCGCCGTCGACTTCCCCTTCCTGCGCCCGCGCGTCTCCGCCGCGGTGATCCGCAGCCGCCGCCGCGCCAGCCTGTGGCGGCGCTGGCTGTGGAGCCGCAGCAACAGCGGCTAGGCGCCGCCCGCGCCCTGCGCAACGGCCTTGCGTCGGGGCCCGGACGGCCTCGGACGACGCCTGTCGCGAAAGCCTCCGTCCCGGAACGCCGGGCGGTCGAGCACAAGCCGGACCCGCGTTGGCCGGCCGGCGGCTCCCGAAACCCGTCGCCTGATACCATTTCCGGCTGATCAGATCGGGATGGCGCGCTTGGGCCACCAGTGGAAGCCGGTCTGTCCGCGGATGAGGTCTGGATCGTTGGCGAGCTTGACGCATCGGGTGGCGACGACGGCGTCGA
>NZ_JAGOMQ010000001.1:153754-220637 GCF_017993425.1 Amaricoccus sp. | reverse complement strand
TCGACGCCGTCGTCGCCACCCGATGCGTCAAGCTCGCCAACGATCCAGACCTCATCCGCGGACAGACCGGCTTCCACTGGTGGCCCAAGCGCGCCATCCCGATCTGATCAGCCGGAAATGGTATCAGACCACCTCCGCCTCCGCCTCCGCCTCCGGCTCCTCGGCGGCCTCCTGCGCCAGTTGGCGCCGCCACAGCCCGGCATAGCGGCCGCCGAGCGCCAGCAGCGCGTCGTGCGTCCCCGCCTCCACGGCCCGGCCGCCTTCCAGCACCACGATCCGGTCCGCCTCGACCACCGTCGACAGCCGGTGCGCGATCACGATCACGCTGCGCCCCCGCCCCATGGCCGCGAGGCTCTCCTGGATCGCCCGCTCCGTCCCGGTGTCGAGCGCGCTCGTCGCCTCGTCGAGCAGCAGGATCGGCGGATCCTTCAACAGCGTCCGGGCGATGCCCACCCGCTGCTTCTCGCCGCCCGAGAGCTTCAGCCCGCGCTCGCCGACCACGCTGTCATATCCCTGCGGCAGCGACGCGATGAAGTCGTGGATCGCCGCCGCCCGCGCCGCCGCCTCGATCTCGTCCTGCGTCGCTCCGGGCCGGCCATAGCCGATGTTGTAGCCGATCGTGTCGTTGAAGAGCACGGTGTCCTGCGGGACCATGCCGATCGCCGCCCGCAGCGACGCCTGGGTCACCGAGCGCAAATCCTGCCCGTCGATCGTCACCGCCCCCGCGGTCGGGTCGTAGAACCGGAACAGCAGCCGCCCCACCGTCGACTTCCCCGACCCCGACGGCCCCACCAGCGCCACCGTCCGCCCTGGCTCGACCACCAGCGAGAAATCCCGCAGGATCGGCCGCTCCGCCTCGTAGGCGAAGCTCACGTCGCGGAACTCGATCCGCCCCGCGCCGACGACGAGCGGCCGCGCGTCCGGCGCGTCCACGATCTCCGCCGGCTGGTCCAGCAGGTCGAACATCGCGTCCATGTCGATCAGCGACTGCCGGATCTCGCGATAGACCGTGCCGAGGAAGCCGAGCGGCAGGGTGATCTGCAGCATGTAGGCGTTGACCATCACGAAGTCGCCGACCGTCAGCGCCCCCGCGTCCACCCCCCGCGCCGCCATCGCCATCACCGCGACGAGCCCGAGCGTGATGATCAGCGTCTGCCCGGCGTTGAGCCAGGCCAGCGACACCTGCGTCTCCGTCGCCGCCTCGGCGTAGCCCGCCATCGAGGCGTCGTAGCGCGCCGCCTCGCGCCCCTCCGCGCCGAAATACTTCACCGTCTCGAAGTTCAGCAGGCTGTCGATCGCCTTCTGGTTCGCCTCGGTGTCGCGCGCGTTCATCCGCTCGCGGATCTTCACCCGCCACTCGGTGACCACGAAGGTGAACCACACGTAGACCGCGATCGTCCCCGAGACGACCGCGAGATACCAGACGTCGAAGGCGAAGAGGAATATCACCCCGACCAGCGCCAGCTCGAGGATCAGCGGCACGATCGAGAAGAGCAGGAACCGCAGCAGGAAGTCGACGCCCTTCACCCCGCGCTCGATGATCCGGCTGAGGCCCCCGGTCTTGCGGGTGATGTGGTAGCGCAGCGACAGCGCATGGATATGCTCGAACGTCTCGAGCGCGATCGCCCGCAGCGCGTTCTGCCCCACCGGCGCGAACACCGCGTCGCGCACCTGCGCGAAAGCGACCCCGAGGAAGCGCATCAGCCCGTAGGCGAGCGTCAGCCCGATCGCCCCCAGCGCCAGCAGATAGCCGGGCGCGCCGTCCTGCGCCGCGGGCGCCAGCCCGTCCACCGCCTCCTTGAAGAAGAACGGCGTCACCACCGTCGCCCCCTTGGCGACGAGGAGCGCGAGGATGGCGAGCCCGACCCGCACCCGCGCCTCGCGGTCGCCCTCCGGCCAGAGATGCGGCCCGACCTTGCGGATGATGCGCCAGCCGGCCGACGGCGGCCCGGCGGTCGGAGGGCGCCGCGTCACCTGTCCGTCTCGCCCTCGGGCAGAACGAAGATCTGGCCGGGATAGATCAGGGCCGGGTCGCGGATCAGCTCGCGGTTGGCCGTGTAGATGCGGGTATAGAGCACGCCGGAGCCGTAATGCGTCCGCGCGATGGTCCAGAGGTTGCCGCCCGGCTGCACGGTGACCGTGCCCGGCCGTCCCGCCGGCGCCGCCGCGGGGATGTCGCGCTGGAACGGCGTCTCCAGCCGCGCCTCGACCGTGCCGTCGTCGCGCACGGCGTCGATCCGCAGCCGGTGGACGCCCGCGGCGACGTCGCCGAGCGCCAGCGTCCAGCGCCCGTCGGCCCCGACCGCGCCGTCGCGGGCGAAGCGGTCGTCGACATAGGCCCGCAGCCGCGCGCCCGCCGCGCCGAGGCCCGCCAGCGTGATCTCGTCGCCCTCGCCGGCATAGGAGACGCTGGCGAGCGTCAGCCCGCGCGGACCGGCCTCCGTCGGGCGAACCTCGACGTCGCCGCCCCGCACGACCGCCGTCGCCGCCACCCGCGGCCTCGGCCCGCCGGCCGCCGCCGCCGCGATCTCCGTCCCCGCCGGGGCGCCCGGCTCCGGCTCCCCGGCCTCCGGCGCCGACACGCCCGCCTCCACGGCGCCCGGCGCTTCCGCTTCCGGGGCGCCCGGCGCCGACGCTCCCGCCTCGGGAGCGCCCGCCGCCGCGACCTCGGTCCCCTCCGGCGCCGCCGCCGCGCCGTCCGTCGCCGCCTCGGGCGCGGTTCCCGCCGCCGGAACGAACCCCTGCGGGTCCTCCAGCGACAGCGGCGGCGGCTCGGGCAACAGCACCACCACGTCGGACGAGGCGACCCGCACGCCCTCCGGCGTCTCGCTCTCCACGGTCAGGGTGCGCGGCTCGGTCGAGGGGGTGGTCTCGAAGACCGCGACGAACTCGCCCGCCGCGTCCGCCTCGGTCTCGGCCACCGTGCCGTCCTCGGTCCGGAGCGTCACCGTCGCCCCCGGCTCGGCCCGCCCGGCCACCACCGCCGAGCCCTCCGGCGTCACCCGCACGACGTCGAGGCTCGGCGCCGCCGGCGCATCCGCGACCGCCGCAGGCTCCGGCGCGGCGGGCGCGGCGCCGACAGGCGCGGCCGGCTCCGGCGGGACGGCGGCAGGGGCAGGGGCGGCGGCGACGACAGGCGCCGACGCGGCCGGCGGCGCGGTCTCCGCCGCGCGCCGCGAGACCAGCACCACGGCGCCGGTCGCCGCGGCGGCAAGGGCGACGGAAATCGCGATGGCGGCGACCGGCAGCGCCATGACCCGGCTTGCTCCTCGCGCGCGGGCCGCGAGCCGCAGGGCTCGCCGAACACCCGGACGCCTGCTAACACGTCAACGTCCTGACGCTACTGAGAAACGGCGCCCCTGTCCATGAGCCTCGCCGCCCCTGCTTCCGCCCCCGCCTCCGCCCGCGCCTCGGTCTGCGTCTTCTGCGGCTCGCGCCACGGCGCCGACCCCGCCTACGCCGAGGCGGCGCGCGCCCTCGGGGCCGGCCTCGCCGAGGCGGGCTTCCGCCTCGTCTACGGCGCCGGCGACGTCGGCCTGATGGGCGAGACCGCCCGCGCCGCCCAGGCCGCCGGCGGCCCCACCTTCGGCGTCATCCCGAAGCACCTCGCCGACCGCGAGGTCGGCCGGCGCGACCTGTCGCTCCTCGTGATCACCGAGACCATGCACGAGCGCAAGAAGGTGATGTTCATGAACGCCGACGCCGTGGTGGCGCTCCCCGGCGGGCCCGGCACCCTCGACGAGCTCTTCGAGGTGCTGACCTGGCGCCAGCTCGGCCTCCACGCCAAGCCCGCCTTCCTGCTCGACGTCGGCGGCTACTGGGGCCCGCTCCGCACGCTCCTCGGCCACCTCGTCGCCGAGGGCTTCGCCGAGCCGGAGTTCCTCACCTACCTCGAGGTCGTCCCCACGGTCCCCGACCTCCTCGCCCGCCTGCGCCAGCGCCTGGGCTAGGCCCTATCCCGCCGCCCCGGGCGCGGCCCGCGACCGCCGCCAGGCCTCGAAGGAATAGAGCGCCAGCGCCGCCCAGATCATCGGGAAGGCGATGGCGTCCCAGCGGGTGAAGGCCTCGCCGAAGACCAGCGTGGCGACGAGGAACTGCAAGGTCGGGTTGAGATACTGCGTCAGCCCCAGCGTCGCCAGCCGCAGCCGCCGCGCCGCATAGGAGAACAGGATCAGCGGCGCCCCGGTCATCAGCGGCCCCGACAGCGCCAGCAGCGCCGTCACCCGCCAGCCCGAGCCGAAGAACCCGCCCGGCCGGCCGCCCGGGTCCGCGACCACCCCGGCCTGCAACCCGACCAGCCAGAGGAGCGCCGGCCCGGCGAGGAGCCCGGTCTCGATCAGCACGCTGATCACCGGCCCGACCCCGAGCCGGCTCTTGACGAGGCCATAGAGCGCGAAGGTCGTCCCCAGCATCAGCGCGATCCACGGCGGCGCGCCGAAGCCCCAGGTCAGCACCGCCACCGCCAGCGCCGCCAGCGCGATCGCCGCGCCCTGCAAGGCGCTGAACCGCTCGCCGAGCGCCACGAAGCCGAGCGCCACCGCGATCAGCGGGAACACGTAGTAGCCGAGGCTCGCCTCCAGCGCCCGCCCCGCCTGCACCGCCGAGATGAAGCCGAACCAGTTCGCCGCAACGAGGATGCCGGTGCAGGCCAGCGCCGCCACCAGCCGCGGCCGCCGCGCCGCCGCCGCCACCTCGCCGAGCCGCCCCTGCGCGGCGATCGCCAGCCCGACGAAGATGACCGTCCACACCACCCGGTGCGACAGCACCTCGAGCGGCGGCACCTCGGCCAGCGCCTTGAAGAAGATGCCCGACAGCCCCCAGATCACGCAGGCGACGACGATGGCCGTGAGGCCGCGCGCGCTCTCGGACATCGCCGCGTGGCCTAGCCGTGGCCGCAGGGAAGGCTCGCCGGATCGCTCTTCCGCATCGCCGCCTCTCCCCGCGCCTTCGCCCGCCCCCTTTAGGGCGGCCCCGCCGGCAAGGCAACGCGCCGCCCGCGGCCGGCCCTCTTCCGGGCCGGCCGGCTGCGGACGCTCGCGACCCGAACGGGCCGGATCACAAAGACATGGCCCTTCGCGCGCGAGCGAAGCCGGCCGTGGCGGCGCGGCATGACGCCGGCGGCGACGGCCCCGCGCCCCTTCGCGCGCGCGAAGCCGGCGCCGCGCGGATCGAAGCCACGAAGTGCCTAAGGGCCCGGCCGCGCCCCTTCGCGCGCGCGAAGGGGCCCCCGCCCCGGCCTCAGCCCGCGCGGGCGCCGTTGATCAGGTCCTGCACGAAGCCGAGCTTGGCGATCGCCGACGGCGACAGCACGAAGGGATAGAGGTCCGGCTGCCCGAGGCTGCGGTTGAGGTTGTTGACCGCATAGGCGAGCGGCAGCCAGTCCTCGACCAGCCCCTCGATCCGCCCCGCCCGGTAGTAATCCCCGCCGATGTCGGCGTTGAGCCCGGTCTCGTGCGCCGCCGCGGGATCGACCTTCATCCCGAACGCCGCCGCCGTGTCGAGCGCGTCCACGACGTGGAGGTAATGCGCCCAGGTCTCGGCGAAATCCTCCCAGGGATGCATGGTGGCGTAACGCGAGACATAGGCCCCCTGCCAGTCCGGCGGCGCCCCGTTCGCGTAGTAGCTCTGCAGCGCCGTGTCGTAGTCGGCGCTCTCGTCCCCGAAGACCGCCCGGCACTCCTCGACCTTGCCGCCGTCCCGAACCAGCGCGTCCCAGTAGAAATGCCCTACCTCGTGGCGGAAATGCCCGAGCAGCGTCCGGTAGGCCTCGCCGAGATCCGCCCGCCGCCGCTCCCGCTCCGCCGGATCGGCCTCGGCGAGGTTGATGGTGATGAGCCCGTCGGAATGCCCGGTCAGCACCGGCTCGGTCTCGCCCGCGTCCGACAGGATGTCGAAGACCAGCGGCGCGCCCGTCGGCATGGCGAGCGGCAGCCGGAGCCGCAGCAGCGCATAGACCAGCCGCCGCTTCGCCGCCTCGGCCTCGCGCCAGAACGTCACGTTCTCCGGCGCCCCGAGGTCGGGGATCCGCCGCCCGAGCGCGCAGGAGACGCAGAGCGTCGACGGCCCGACCGGCGTCAGCCAGTTGCAGCCCGCGCTCTCGAAATTGGCGCAGCGCTGCGCCGCCGCCGGGTTCGGCCCGACGGTCTCCAGACCCCCGCCGTCCGCCGCCGGGACGAGCGTCTCCAGCCGCAGCGTCTCCGGCAGGAAGCCGAGCTCCGAGCCGCAGCGCTCGCAGCGGCCGTTCTCGAAATAGACGAGCTGTCCGCAGGTGCGGCAGGTGAAAACGCGCATGTCCCTCATCCTCGCTGGCGGGCGGTAACGCAGCGCCGGCGCGCCGGTTCCGCATCGGCGAAGCTTTACGCATCCGCGGCGCGCCCGCGGCGCCCGCACTTGCCGAAGGCCGGCGCCGGCCGTAACCATCGGCCCGTCGGCATCGAAGGATGGACGATGGACGCCGCTTTCGACCTCGAGGGTTTCCTGCCCTATCGCCTCAACCGGGCGGCGGACGCGGCCAGCGCCGGCTTCGCGGTGCGCTATCGGGCCCGCCACCACATGACCCGCCCCGAATGGCGCGTCCTCGCGCTGCTCGGGCGCGCCGACGAGCTCACCGCCGCGCAGATCGTCCGCCGCTCGGGGATGCACAAGACCAAGGTCAGCCGCGCCGTCGCCGGGCTGGAGCGCCGCGGCTGGCTCCGCCGCGCGACCGACGCCGGCGACCGCCGCATCGAGCGCCTCGACCTGACCGCGGACGGCCGGCAGGCGCTGGCCGAGCTCGCCGAGCTCGCCCGCGAGCACCAGGCCGCGCTCCTCGCCCGCCTCGGCGCCGACCGCCTCGCAGCCCTCGAATCCGCCCTCGCCGTCCTGATGGAGGACTTCGCCGGCCCCTCGTCCGACGACGGCTGAGGCGGCGACGCCCGCGCGACCGCAGGGCGATCGCGGATTAACCAGAATGTCGCGTCGCGATTGAAAAGAATTCGAGGAAAACCGATGGTGCTCCCGGGGTGTGTTCCAGGGAGTAACGATCATGAAATTCCTCGCCATCGCCGCCGTCGCGGCCTTCGGTTTCACCGCTGCCGCCGAGGCGGCGACCTTCTCCGTCGGCGGCGGCGATGCGTTCTGGCTGCCGACCAACTTCGGCACCAATGTCCCGCAAGGCGATCTCGCTCCGGGCGTCCAGGTGCAGCGCAACGCGACGCTCGCGCTCGACAAGGCGGGCAAGGTCACCTTCACCTATTTCGGCACGGAGGCCGACTACCACAACACGTTCAAGGTCGACGGCGTCGACGGCTTCGACAACAAGAGCGGGAGCAACGACAGCTTCTCGCTGAAGCTCGGCGCCGGCGACGTGCCGTTCTCGTTCAGCACCGCCTCGCCGGCCGGCACGGTGGCGAACGGCGCCTCCTCGGGCTTCTACAAGAGCATCGCGCTCTTCCAGAAGTCGCCGTCTACCGTCTACGCGCTCTTCAACGACAGCGCGACCTCCGACACCGACTATGACGACCTCGTCGTTCGGATGGACGTCGCCCCCGTGCCGCTGCCTGCGGCCGCCTGGCTCCTCCTCGGCGGTCTCGGCGGCCTCGGCGCCGTCGCCCGCCGCAAGACGGCCGCCAAGGCGGCCTGACCCCCCAGCGCATCGAGCGACGACCTGCCGGCCCCGGGAAGGCTCCGCGCCTCCCCGGGGCCGCGCCGTTCTGGGGGGCGGTCGGCCTTGGCGCAAGCTTCAAGTGAATCGAGCGGCGCCGCGAAATGCGGTGCTGATGAATGTGCAATAATTTTTGCCATTATATTCAAAATATCTGCAAATATATTTCGAATTATATTTGCGCGCAAATAAACATGGTCAAGATGTCGCCCGTTCGCATTTGCTCGGGCCCGTCCGGCGCGCATCGCGGGCGATGGGCCATGAGGGGCACGCGGGGCAAGGCAAGAGTCGCGAAGCGCGGTCGGGCCTCGCACACTACACGACAGGAGCCGGTCGCCGCCCGAGGCTGCGGCGCTCGCCCCGACCGAAGCGGGCTCTGCCCGCGAGGCTGCGGCGCGACAAGCGAAAGCCCGGCTTTCGCCGCGCCGACGGCCGGAGCGCATTGGCGCGGAGGCCGTGGGGGGTCCAGATTTCCACGCACCGCGCAATCCGGCCGTGATCGCCCCGGCGAGCGCGGAATCGCGCTCGCCCCCCGCAGGGGCGATCGCAGACGGATTCGCCACGGGTCAAATCCGTCTGGCTTCACCGTCCCGCACCCTCCCGACCGATATTTCTCTCCACTGTCGTGTAGTGTGCGGGCCTCGCTGTTCACAAAACCAGACCAAATAAAATCAATGGCTTGCCGAATATTCACGCGTGAACAGCGTCGGGCCGCCGGATGGACAGCGCCCCGGCCTCACCTCGCCCACGGCCCGTGCTGGCCCTTCCGCCCGTCGTCGAGCCGCTCGAATCCGTGCAGGCCGAAGAAGTCGCGCTGGCCCTGGATCATGTTGGCGGTCCCCCGCGCCGTGCGCAGCGCGTCGAAATAGGCGACGCCCGAGGCGAGCGCCGGCGTGGCGATCCCGTGGAGCGCCGCCGCCGCCACCACCTCGCGCAGCGCCCCGTGGGTCTCCCTCACCAGCTCCGCGAAGAACGGCGCGAAGATCAGGTTGCGGTCCGGGGCCTCCGCCAGCGCCGAGGCCATGTCGTCGAGCATCGCCGAGCGGATGATGCAGCCCGCCCGCCAGATCCGCGCGATCAGCGGCAGCGGCAGCGTCCAGCCGAACTCGCGCGAGGCGGCGGCGATCATCTCGAAGCCCTGCGCGTAGCAGAGCGCCTTGCCGCAGACGAGCGCCCGCTCCAGCGTCGCCTCGTCGAGCGCGCCCGCGGGCAGGGGCCGCGGCCCGGCGCCGAAGATCGCCTCCGCCTCCCGCCGCGCCGCCCGCGCCGCGGACAGGTTCCGCGCCGCCACCGCCGCCTCGATCGCCGGCACCGGCACCGCGAGATGCTGCGCCTCGATCGCCGTCCAGCGCCCCGTGCCCTTCTGCCCCGCCGCGTCGACGATGACGTCGAGGATCGGCAGGCCGCTCTGCGGGTCGAGCGTCCCCGCCACCTTGCCGGTGATCTCGACGAGATAGGATTGCAGCCGCCCGCGGTTCCAGCCGTCGAAGGTCGCCCCGATCTCCGCCGCGCTCCGCCCCAGCCCGTCGCGCAGCACGCCGTAGATCTCGGCGATCATCTGCATGTCGGCGTATTCGATGCCGTTGTGGACGGTCTTGACGAAGTGCCCGGCGCCCTCCTCGCCGAGCCACGCCGCGCAGGGCTCGCCCTTGTGCTTCGCGGCGATCGCCTCGAGGACCGGCGCCACCCGGTCCCAGTCGGCGCGCCGGCCGCCGCCCATGATCGACGGCCCGTGCCGCGCCCCCTCCTCGCCGCCCGAGACGCCCATGCCGAGGAAGGCCCCGCCGCCCGCCCGCGACCGCCGGTTGGTGTCGTGGAAATTGGCGTTGCCGGCGTCGATGATGAGGTCCTCGGGCTCCAGCAACGGCCGCAGCGCCGCGATCTGCTCGTCCACCGCCTTGCCGGCCGGCACCATCAGGATGATCGCCCGCGGCCGCGCGAGCGCCGCCACCAGCGCCTCCAGCGTCTCGGTGGGGGTGATCCGGGCCGCGAGATCGCCCGCCTCGGCGTGGAAGCGCCGGGCGACCTCGGTCGTCCGGTTCCAGACCGCGATGTCGAAGCCCTTCTCGGCGATGTTGAGCGCCAGCGCCCCGCCCATCGTGCCCAGTCCGACCAGTCCGATCCGGCTCTCGCTCATCGTCTCTCCCCCTTCGGCCCCGTGCCCTCAGTTTCCGAGGATGCCGGGCAGCCGCAACCCCTTCTCGCGCGCGCAGTCGAGCGCGATCTCGTAGCCGGCGTCGGCATGGCGCATCACCCCGGTCGCCGGGTCGTTCCACAGCACCCGCTCCAGCCGCCGCGCCGCCTCCGGCGTGCCGTCGGCGACGATCACCATGCCGGCGTGCTGGCTGAACCCCATGCCCACGCCGCCGCCGTGATGGAGCGACACCCAGGTCGCGCCGGACGCGCAGTTGAGCAGCGCGTTCAGGAGCGGCCAGTCGCTGACCGCGTCCGAGCCGTCGCGCATCGCCTCGGTCTCGCGGTTCGGGCTCGCCACCGAGCCGCTGTCGAGGTGGTCCCGCCCGATGACGATCGGCGCCTTCAGCTCGCCCGACGCCACCATCTCGTTGAACGCGAGCCCCAGCCGGTGGCGGTCGCCGAGCCCGACCCAGCAGATCCGCGCCGGCAGCCCCTGGAAGGCGATCCGCTCCGCCGCCATGTCGAGCCAGCGGTGCAGGTGGGCGTCGTCCGGCATCAGCTCCTTCACCCGCGCGTCGGTGCGGCGGATGTCCTCGGGGTCGCCGGAGAGGGCGCACCAGCGGAACGGCCCGATCCCCCGGCAGAACAGCGGCCGGATGTAGGCCGGCACGAAGCCCGGGAAGGCGAAGGCGTCGGCCAGCCCCTCCTCCAGCGCCATCTGGCGGATGTTGTTGCCGTAGTCGAGCACCGGCAGCCCGGCGTTCCACCACGCCACCATCGCCTCGACCTGCGTCCGCATCGAGGCCCGCGCCGCCCGCTCGACGCCCTTCGGGTCGCTCTCCCGCCGCGCCCGCCACTCCCCCACCGTCCAGCCTGCCGGCAGGTAGCCGTTCACCGGGTCGTGGGCGCTGGTCTGGTCGGTGACGATGTCCGGCCGCACCCCGCGGCGGACCAGCTCCGGGAACACCTCGGCCGCATTGCCGAGGAGCCCGACCGACCTCGCCTCGCCCGCCGCGGTCCAGCGATCGATCATGGCCAGCGCCTCGTCGATCGAGGTCGCCTTCTCGTCGAGGTAGCGGGTGCGCAGGCGGAAATCGATGCGGGTCTCGTCGCATTCCACCGCGAGACAGCTGGCCCCGGCGAACACCGCGGCCAGCGGCTGCGCGCCCCCCATGCCGCCGAGCCCGCCCGTCAGGATCCAGCGCCCCGTCAGGTCGCCGCCGTAATGCCGCCGCCCGGCCTCGGCGAAGGTCTCGAAGGTCCCCTGCACGATGCCCTGCGTGCCGATGTAGATCCACGACCCCGCGGTCATCTGGCCGTACATCATCAGCCCGGCGCGATCGAGCTCGTGGAACTTGTCCCAGGTCGCCCAGCGGGGCACGAGGTTCGAGTTGGCGATCAGCACCCGCGGCGCGTCCGTCTGGGTGCGGAACACCCCGACCGGCTTGCCCGACTGCACGAGCAGCGTCTCCTCCGGCCCGAGGTCGCGCAACGTCGCGACGATGCGGTCGAAGTCCGCCCAGGTGCGCGCCGCCCGGCCGATCCCGCCATAGACGACGAGCTCGTGCGGGTTCTCTGCCACATCCGGGTGCAGGTTGTTCATCAGCATCCGGAGCGGCGCCTCGGTCAGCCAGGACCGCGCGCTGATCTCCGGCCCGGTCGGCGGGAAGACGTCGCGCCGGTTCACCCTCGGGTCAGCCTCCATCGTCCACCCCCTCGAAGATCCGCCACGCCAGCGGGTTCCAGCCGATGCGGTAGGCGAGCTCGGCCGGGTGGCCCGCATCCCAGACCGCCAGATCCGCCCGCATGCCCGGCGCGATCACCCCGCAATCGTCGTAGCCGAGCGCCCGCGCCGCGGCCCGCGTCGCGCCAGCCAGCGCCTCCTCCGGGGTGAGCCGGAAGAGCGTGCAGGCCATGTTCATCGCGAGGAGGAGCGAGGCCATCGGCGACGATCCCGGGTTGCAGTCCGTGGCGACCGCCATCTCGACCCCCGCGGCCCGCAGCGCCTCGACCGGCGGGACCCGCGTCTCGCGCAGCGTGTAGAACGCGCCGGGCAGCAGCACCGCGACCGTCCCGGCCGCCGCCATCGCCGCCACGCCTACCGCGTCGAGCCATTCGAGGTGGTCCGCCGACAGCGCCCCGTAGCCCGCCGCCAGCGCCGCGCCGCCGAGGTTCGAGAGCTGCTCCGCGTGCAGCTTCACCGGCAGGCCGAGCGCCCGCGCCCGGTCGAAGACCCGCGCGATCTGCGCCGGCGAGAAGGCGATCCCCTCGCAGAACCCGTCCACCGCATCGACCAGCCCCGCCGCCGCCGCCTGCCCCAGCGCCGGCAGGCAGGCGGCCTCCAGGTAGCCGTCCGGATCGCCCGCGAACTCCGGCGGCACGGCATGGGCCCCGAGGAAGGTCGCCCGCACGCGCAGCCGCCGCGTCTGCCCGACCTCGCGCGCGACCCGCAGCAGGCGCAGCTCGGTCGCGACGTCGAGCCCGTAGCCCGACTTGATCTCGATCGCCGTCACCCCCTCGGCGACCAGCGCGTCCGCCCGCGCCAGCGCGCCGGCGAGGAGCGCCGCCTCCGGCGCCGCCCGCGTCGCCCGCACCGTCGAGACGATGCCGCCGCCGGCGCGCGCCACCTCCTCGTAGCTCGCGCCCTGCAGCCGCATCTCGAACTCGCGCGCCCGGTCGCCGCCGAAGACGAGATGCGTGTGGCAGTCGATCAGTCCCGGGGTGACCAGCCGCCCGCCGAGGTCCTCCGCCGTCACGCCGCCCGGCGCCTCCGCCGCCGGGCCGACCCAGGCGACGCGGCCGTCGCGGAGCGCCACGGCGCCGCGCTCGATCAGCTCGTAGGGCGCGCCGCCGCGCGCCATCGTCGCCACCGTCGCGTTGGTCAGCAGCCGGTCCACGGGTTCCCTCTGGCGTTCTCCCCATCCTATGCGAGAGGATGGCCGTCCCGCCAGCGCGGAGGCCCGATGCCGACCATCTTCGCCCGCCACGCCCTCCTGCCCGAAGGCTGGACCGCCGACGTCGCCGTGGAGATCGGCGCCGACGGCCGCATCGCCGCGGTCACGCCCGGCGCCCGCGACCCGGGCGGACCGCCGCGGGCGCTGCTGCCGGCGCCGTCCAACCTGCACTCGCACACCTTCCAGCGCGCCATGGCCGGCCGGACCGAGCGGCGGGGGCCGGAGGCGGACAGCTTCTGGACCTGGCGGGCGCTGATGTACCGCTTCCTTGAGGCGCTCGACCCCGACGACGTCGAGGCGATCGCGGCGCTCGCCTTCGTCGAGATGCAGGAGGCGGGGTTCGCCGCGGCGGCGGAGTTCCACTACCTCCACCACGGCCCGGGGGGCGTGCCCTACGCCGATCCGGCGGAGCTCTCCGCCCGCATCTGCGCGGCGGCGGCGGAGACCGGGATCGGGCTGACGCTGCTGCCGGTCCTCTACGCCTTCGGCGGCGCGGACGGCAGGCCGCTCGCCGGGGGGCAGCTCAGGTTCGGCTGCGATCTCAACGGGTTCGAGCGCCTGCATGAGGGCGCCGCGCGGCATCTCGCCGGGCTGCCGGGGGATGCGCGGATGGGCGTGGCGCCGCATTCGTTGCGGGCGGTGGGGCCGGAGATGCTCGCCGGGGTGGCGGCGGCGCACCCCGTGGGTCCGGTGCATATCCATGCGGCGGAGCAGCCGGCGGAGGTGCGGGAGGTCGTGGCGCGCTTAGGGGCGCGGCCGGTGGAATGGCTGCTGGATCAAGGGGTTGACGCGCGTTGGTGCCTGATCCACGCCACGCACATGACGCCGGAGGAGACGGCGGGGCTGGCGAGGTCCGGGGCGGTGGCGGGGCTTTGTCCGGTTACGGAGGGGAATCTGGGGGACGGGGTGTTTGACGGGGCGCGGTTTCTCGCCGCGGGAGGAGTGTTCGGGATCGGGACGGATTCCAATGTTCGCATAGACTTGCGGGAGGAGCTTCGCCTGCTGGAATACGGGCAGCGGCTGCGGGACGGGGCGCGGAACGCGCTGCTGGCGGCGCCGGGGTCGAGCGGAGCGCTCTTGTGGGCGGGGGCGCTCGAGGGAGGCTGCCGGGCGCTCGGGCGGGAGGCGGGGGCGATCCGGGTAGGGGCGCTGGCCGACCTCGTGGGGCTGGATGCGGAGCACCTCGCCCTCGCCGGGATCGGGCCGGATATGTGGCTGGATTCGCTGGTCTTTGGCCCCTCGGACGGGGCGATCCGCGATGTGTGGTCGGCCGGGCGGCACAGCGTGTGCGACGGGCGGCACGTGGCGCGGGAGCGGGTCGAGGCGCGGTATCGGACTCGGATGGGGCGGCTGGCGGCGCTGTTGTGACGGCCCCGGGACGGAGCGGCGGCGGGGCAATGGTTTACGGCGATCTGTTGAGGCTGGAATCGGGCTGGAATGCGGCTGGAATCCGGCTTGCCACTTTTTTACCGGGCGTTAGGTGTTAACGCCGGCGAGCACGGGAGGCGAGCGATGGGCGATGCGAAGAGCGGCGTGACGGCGAGCCTGTTCCCGGCGCTGCGCTACCGCGACGCGCCCGGCGCGGCCGACTGGCTGGAGCGCGCCTTCGGCTTCGCCCGGCACGCGGTCCACGAGGGGCCGGACGGTAGCGTCGCCCATGCCGAGCTGCGCTACGGCAACGGCATGGTGATGTTCGGCTCCGCCCGCCTCACTGAGCCGGCCAACCCCTGGACCGAGGGGGAGGGCGTCTACGTCGCGGTGGACGACATCGACGCCCACTACGCCCGCGCCGTCGCCGCCGGCGCGGAGATCCTGCGGCCGCTGGCGGACACGGACTACGGGGCGCGGGAGTACACGGCCCGCGACCCGGAGGGGCATTTGTGGAGTTTTGGGACGTATCGGCCTTAGGTCTGGCAAGCGAGGCTTAAGAACAAGCAACGTTGGTGCTTGACCCGGAAGGCAGTGCTTCCGCAAAGTGCGGTTGACACTGAATTTTTCCGGAATGTTCGAGTGTTTGAGACGAGAACTTACGATGACCCCAACGTCCTTCCAAGGACGGCCAGAGACCATTGGTCGTACATGGAATCAAATTCCGCCTCCGCGATAATGAAGGCCGTTTGTCCAAACGAATGGGAAGATATTGTGGAAGTATTATCAAGATATCGACTTGATCCCAAATCGTGGCTGAAGGCTGGCGGCAATAGAGGCGACATTGCTTCACAGATAGATAGCGAATTTCACGCCAGAGGGTGGCGAGAGGCTAGATTGGACCTGTCCACGAAGGGGATACTGTTCTCCGCGGACAACAAGAAAGTTGGTGAGTTGCCCGAAGTGTATCAGGAGGGGTATCTCGTAGATAATCTTAAGAATCGCATAGTGCTTGACGTAGAATGGAATGCGAAGGACGGTAATTTAGATAGAGATTTGGCCTCCTACCGCTCATGGTACGAAGCTGGCGTTATCTCGGCTGGAGTGATTATAACCAAAGATCGGCTATCTCTTCTTTCTCTAGCTCGCAAGCTATGGAAGGAATATCAGAATAACCTGCCGGAGGCGGCAAGAAACTTTAAATTGCCTATCGATCTTGTAACATCTACGGTAACCTCATTTGATAAGGCCCAGATGCGGTTAAGAAGGGGTGTTATGGGATCGTGCCCAGTCCTGATTGTTGCCGCCACCGAACAAACTTGGAATGGAAATCCCTATGTCTAGCTGGCTCGCCGACCTCTCGGACGCATCATGGTGTCGGCGAGACTTAACAGCGACCGAACTCTCTGTATCGAGTAGCCTGAACTCTCCGATATTTCTCGGACGCTTGCGCCATCCTCGTATCGCTTACGCAACTCCTGGCTCAAGGTCGCGGCGAGGCGCTCCGGCACGCGAACGTTAGATTGCAGCGCGGGTAGAGCGTGTGCGCCTCCATAGCCCTTGTGGATACGTCCTCGCGGAATAATTTCGTCCGACGCCTCATCTCCCCAAGACACCCAGCCATCGTGAGGATGGCGAGCAAAGAGCTCAAGGTATGGGCCGGGCGAGCATGATCTAATAAAGGCATACTGCTCATCGGGCTTTCTCGAGTGCTCACGCTTACGTGTCTCGATCATATTCACCTGAGATCGCGCGTGCGAAAGAGTTCTCATAGAGCCTCTAACACCAAACAGAAGTATTTCTGTAACATTTCTAAAGTAAAATCCAACACCCCTTCCATCTGGGCCTCCGTCTTTTCTGCGTTTTGCCCAAATTATATTTGAAACATAGCGAAAACCCCAAGCGTTCATCACCTCGATCCCCTCGGGAAGAAGCGCGTTCGGCACCCAGAGATAGAGATGCGAGTTCAAAGCCGCCGCGCGGCTCACAGGGATCCTCTTGATCACATCCAGCGGCATCGTCGAGTATCGATCGAGTCTGCGATGCTCTGGCGCAACCTTTCCTGTCCGATTTGAGAAGCGCCACGGAGGGTCGGCCAGAACGGTGGAGAACCCGCCCACCACGCTCGGCAGCGGAGACAATTCGGTGTCGGGGCGCAGCGGCAGGACTGATTCGCTCATGCAAACAGTCTGCGTCAAATTCAGATCTTTTGAAAGATCTTTCTTGCGCGCATTAATGCATATTTTCAGACATATATCAAGATATGCTATCGATTCCGATTCGTCTCTCGCGACTTCCCCCTCGCCCGCGACAGCTTCCGCCTCCCCCCGCCCTTCGCCGCCCCCCGCCGCGGCGTCGGCAGGGTCCGCCCCTCCACAGCCAGCAGCTCGAACAGCAGCCCCCCGGTGATCGGCGCCGCCTCGGCCAGACGCACCGTGGCGCGCTGGCCGAGGCCTATCACGCGGCGGGAGACGTCGCCGGTCAGGGTCGCCGTGTCGGGGTCGTAGGCGAAGTACTCGCGGCCCAACGTCGAGATCGGGACGAGGCCGTCGGCGCCCGTCTCGTCGAGCTTCACGAAGAGGCCGAAGCGGGCGACGCCGGAGATCACCCCCTCGAACTCGGAGCCGACGCGTTCGGAGAGCCAGGCGGCGAGGTAGCGGTCCGTCGTGTCGCGCTCGGCCATCATCGAGCGGCGCTCGGTCATCGAGACGTGCTCGCCGGTCTCGGGGAGGCGGTCCTCGTCGGCCGGGGTCAGGCCCTCGGCGGCCCAGTCGCCCCAGCGGTGGGCGCGGATCAGCGCGCGGTGGACGATCAGGTCGGCGTAGCGGCGGATCGGCGAGGTGAAGTGGCCGTAGCGGCGCAGGTTGAGGCCGAAATGGCCGAGGTTCTCCGGCGCGTAGTAGGCCTGGGTCATGGTGCGGAGGACGCTGATGTTGACCATCTCGGCGTGCTCGGTCCCGGCGACGCCGTCGAGGAGGCGGTTGAGCTGGGAGGTCTTCAGGACCTGGCCCTTGGCCAGCGTGAGGCCGACGGAGGCGACCACCTCGCGGAGGGCCTCGAGCTTCTCGGGGCTCGGCTCCTCGTGGACGCGGTAGAGGAGGCGGAGCTTCTTCTCCTCCAGCGTCTCGGCGGCGGCGACGTTGGCGAGGATCATGAAGTCCTCGATCAGGCGGTGGGCGGCGAGGCGCTCGCGGAAGGCGACGGAGAGGACGCGGCCCTCGTCGGAGAGCAGGATGCGGCGCTCGGGGAGGTCGAGGTTCAGCGGCGCGCGGTCGTCGCGGGCGCGGGCGGCGGCTTCGTGGGCGGCCCAGAGCGGGCGGATGACCGCGTCGAGGAGGGGGAGGGTGGTCGCGTCGGGGGCGCCGTCGGCGGCGGTCTGGGCCTGCTGGTAGGTCAGCGAGGCGCGCGAGCGCATCAGGCCGCGGTGGAAGCTGTGGCCGCGCTTGACCCCGTCGGCGCCGAGGGTGAGGCGGACGGCGATCACCGGGCGGTCCTCGCCCTCGTGGAGGGAGGCGAGGCCGCCGGAGAGCGCCTCGGGCAGCATCGGGACGACGCGGTCGGGGAAGTAGGTGGAGTTGCCGCGGCGGAGCGCCTCGCGGTCGAGGGCGGAGCCGGGGCGGACGTAATGGGCGACGTCGGCGATGGCGACCCAGACGACGTGGCCGCCGGGGTTCGCCGGGTCGTCGTCGGGGTGGGCGGCGACGGCGTCGTCGTGGTCGCGGGCGTCGGCGGGGTCGATGGTGACGAGGGGGAGGGCGCGCAGGTCCTCGCGGCCGGCGAGGGTCGCGGGCGCGGCGGCGGCGGCCTCGGCGAGGGCCTGGGGCGGGAACTCGTCGGGGATGCCATGCTCGTGGATGGCGATGAGCGAGACGGATCTCGGGGCGTGCGGGTCGCCGAGGCGCTCGATGATGCGGGCGCGGGGCAGGCCGTGGGCGCGGGCGGGGCCGGTCTGCTCGGCCTCGACCAGCTCGCCCTCGCGGGCGCCGGCGCGGTCGGACTCCGTGACGATCCAGTCGCGGTCGGCGCGCTTGTCGATCGAGGCGATGCGGCCGCCGGTCTCGCCGTGGTGGTAGATGCCGATCACCCGGCGCGGGCCCATGCCGATGCGGCGGATGACGCGGGCGGCGAGGGGCGCGTCGGGGGCGTCGGACGGGACGAGGCGGCCGAGCAGGCGGTCGCCGGCGCCGAGGGCGGGGTCGTCGCGGCGGGAGAGGACGAGGATCCGCGGCGCGGGGGCGTCGGCCTCCCATTCGACGGGCTCGGCCCAGAGGTCGCCCATCGTGTCGGGGCCGGTGACGCGCAGGACGAGGACGGGGGGGAACTCGCCCGCGGGGCGGGCGCGCTTGCGGGCGCCCTCGATCAGGCCGTCGCGCTTCATCTCGGCGAGGAGGGCCTTGAGCTCGACCTTGGCGGGGCCGCGGAGGCCGAAGGCGCGGGCGATCTCGCGCTTGCCGGCGGCGCCGGGGTTGTCGCGGAGAAAGGCGATGATCGCCTCGCGGGAGGGGAGGTCCTTCATGGGCCGGGGCTTAGCATGCGGCGGCGGCGGGGCAAACGGCGCATCCACCAAACGGTGGAGGCGAGGCGCGGCGGCGTGCGGTAGTGTCGGCGTCGCTGCTCCGGAGGCCGATCATGCTGCTGCGCGCCCTGCTGCTCCTCGCCCTTGCACTCGTGCCGGCCTGCGCCGCGCAGGGGCCGCACGCGCCGGCGGTCGCGACGGCGCCGGCGGACGGGCCGGCGGTGGCGCCGCCGCGCAAGGTCGACCCGGATCCGGAGCACGTGTCGACGGGGGGCAAGGTGGCGCTCGGCATGGCGGCCGGCGGAGTCGTGGCGGGGCTCGCGCTGATCGCGCTCACCGGCATCGCGGCGGCGGCGCTGATGAGCGGCAGCGGCTGACGGACGGGCGGGGTCGCGCTGCGCCGGGCGGTCCGCTCCGGATCGCAATCCCGCCGGACGTTCCCCTCAGGTCGGACGCTGCCCTCAGCGGAACGGCCGCGACAGCATCTCGGCGCCGAGGAGGAGCAGGCAGACGAGGAACCAGCGGCGGAAGCGCGCCGGGCTGATCCGCGCCCGCACCGCCTGGCCGAGCGCCATGCCGGCGAGGGCGGGCAGGACGGCGAGCGCCGAGGCCCAGAGGCTGCCGGTCCCGACCGCGCCGCGCCCGCCGAGCCCGACGGCGAGCGCCAGCGTCGAGACGGTGAAGGAGAGGCCGAGCGCCTGCACGAGGTCGTCCTTGCCGAGCCCGAGCGCCTGGAGATAGGGCACCGCCGGGATGACGAAGACCCCGGTCCCGCCGGTGACGAGGCCGGTCGCGGCCCCGACCGCCGGCGACAGCCAGGGCTCCAGCCGCGCCGGGACGGCGAGCGGGCGCGCGACGAGCGCATGCCCGGCATAGAGGACGAGCGCGGCCCCGAGGGCGGCGGTGGTCGCGCGCGTGTCGCCCGCGGCGAGGACCGAGCCGCCGAGGATGGTGGCGACGAGGATCGCCGCCATCATCGGCCAGAGCCGCCGCGCCAGAACGCGGAAGTCCGGCCCGGCGAGGAGCTGCCAGACATTGGTCACGAAGGAGGGCACGATCAGCAGCGTCGCCGCGGCGAGCGGCGACATCAGCGCGCCGAGGAGCCCCATCGCCACGGTGGGCAGCCCCATGCCGGTGACGCCCTTGACCACGCCGCCGAGGACGAAGACCGCGCCGATCAGCAGCCAGTCCGGGGTCATGCCGAGACCCTGAGGATCGCCGCCGCCGCCCGCTCCCGCGCCGCCGGCAGCGCCTCGCGCGCCAGCGTCGGCGCGAGCCGGGCCTCGAGGAAATGCCCGGTCAGCGCCAGCGCCGCGGCCATCTCGCCGGGCCCGGCCGGGCCGCCGTCGCGCAGGAACGCCGGCAGCGGCAGCAGCCGCCCGGCCCAGTCGCCGGCGCCAGCGCGGGTCACCGCCCGCCCGCTGCGCGGCGAGACGAAGGCGAGCCCGTCGCGCGCGCCGGTGACCGCGCAGGCCGAGAGATCGAGCCCGAAGCCGAGCTCGGCCAGCAGCCCGAGCTCCCAGCGCGCATAGCGCGCCGGCCAGTCGGGGGCGCGCCCGAGCGCCGCCACGAGGTCGCGGCTCGCCGCGTAGAGCGCCGGATGCGCCGCCCGCTCCGGCAGCGAAGCGGCGATCAGCGCCGCCACCGAGCCGAGCGCCGCCAGCGCGGCGCCGTCGCCGATCAGCGCGGCGATGGGCGTGCCGACCGGATCGACGCGGAAATGCCCGATATGCTCCTCGAGCCGCGCCGACCATTCCACCCCGAGGGTAGCCCCCGGTTGCAGGACCGGCGCCATCTTCCGCGAGCCGCCGCCGCGCACCACGCCGGCGTGCCGGCCATGCGCCGCGGTGAAGATCTCGACGATGGCGGCGCTCTCGCCGTGCCGCCGCGCCGAGATCAGGATGCCTTCGTCGCGCCAGTCGATCATGCCCGTTCATCGCCAAGCCCTGCCGCCGCGGCAAGCCCCCGCGGCGACAAGGCCCCCCGTCGAGCCTGCCTGTTCCCCGGAGCCGCCGTCGCGCGGACGCCGGAAAGGGACGCGGCGGGCGGGTCGTCAAGGATTTACCGGCGCGGGCGCCGGCGCCGCAGGCGTCCTTGACGAGCCGCCCGCCGTGGCCCAGGCGTCCGGAGCGTGACGGCGGCTCCGGGGAACAGGCAGGCGGGGCCCTGTTCCCTGGTGAGTCCCGAGCCTCTTCCCTTCACTCCAGCCCCGGCTCCCCGAGGAGGCTGCGCCCCTGCCGGTCCTCGACCTCGATCACCCAGAGGTCCGGGTCGTGGCCTCGTTGCCGGGCCAGCGCCGCGTCGACCTCCGCCTCCGCGCCCTCGGCGAGCACGGCCCAGACCCGGCCGCCGCCGCGGAGATCGAAGGTGCGCTGGAACGCCTGCGCGCGCCCGTCGAGGGTCGCGACCTTGACGATCACCGCCCCCGCGGTGGCGTCGCCCCGGGCGACCACGAAGGCGGGGATGTCGGCGAGGCGCAGCCGGGTCAGGTAGGCCTGCACCCAGAACCCGGCGGTCAGCCGCGGCTCCACGGGGCTCAGCCCTCCTTGGGGAAGTCGAGCCCCATCTCGCCGTAGCGCTCGGCCTCGTCGAGCCAGTTCGGCCGGACCTTCACCGTCAGGAACAGATGCACCTCGCGGCCGAGGAAGGCCTTCAGCTCCTCGCGCGCCGCCTGGCCGATCGCCTTGATCGTCGCGCCCTTCGGCCCGAGCGCGATGCCCTTGTGGCCGTCGCGGGCGACGTAGACCACCTGGTCGATCCTGACCGAGCCGTCCTTGCGCTCCTCCCAGCCCTCCGTCTCGACGGTGAGCTCGTAGGGAAGCTCCTGGTGCAGCCGCAGGGTCAGCTTCTCGCGCGTCGTCTCGGCGGCGAGGAGGCGCAGCGGCAGGTCGGCGAGCTGGTCCTCCGGGTAGAGCCAGGGGCCGGGCGGAACCTCGCCGGCGAGCCAGCGCCGGAGGTCGGCCACCCCGTGGCCGCGCTCGGCGGAGATCATGAACGTCGCCGCGAAGTCGCGGGCGGCGTTCGCCTCGGCGGCGAGCCCGAGCAGCGCCTCGGCCTTCACCCGGTCGATCTTGTTGATGGCGAGCGCGACCTTGCGCCCCGCCGGCAGGTGCTCGCCGAGCCCGGCGAGGATCGCGCCGACGCCCTCGGTCAGGCCGCGATGCGCCTCGATCAGCAGCACGATGACGTCGGCGTCGGCGGCCCCGCCCCAGGCGGCCGCGACCATCGCCCGGTCGAGCCGCCGCCGCGGCCGGAAGAGGCCGGGCGTGTCGACGAAGACGAGCTGCGACGCGCCCTCCATGGCGATGCCGCGGATGCGGGCGCGCGTCGTCTGCACCTTGTGGGTGACGATCGAGACCTTGGCCCCGACCATGGCGTTCAGCAGCGTCGACTTGCCGGCGTTCGGCTCGCCGATCAGCGCCACGAAGCCGCAGCGGGTCTCCGGGGCTCCGGTCATGCCTCGCCCTCCAGTCGTGCGAGCAGGGCCGCGGCGGCGGCCTGCTGGGCGGCGCGCTTCGAGGCCGCCTCGCCATGGGCGGCGCGGCCGTCCTCGAGGCGGGCCTCGACGGAGAAGACCGGGGCGTGGTCCGGCCCGGCGCGGCCGATGTCGAGATAGTCCGGCGGCCGCTGGCCGCGGGCCTGCGCCCATTCCTGCAACGCGGTCTTGGCGTCCTGGCCCTGCGCCTTCGCCGCGGCGATGCGCGGGCCCCAGAGGCGGAGGACGAGCGCCCGGGCGGCGTCGAGCCCGGCGTCGCGGTAGACGGCGGCGATCGCCGCCTCCATCGCGTCGCCGAGGATCGCCGTCTTGCGCCGCCCGCCGGACAGCGCCTCGGAGCGGCCGAGCTTCATCGCGGCGCCGAGGTCGATCGCCTGCGCCACCTCGGCGCAGGTCTCCTTGCGGACGAGCGCGTTCAGCCGCGGCGCCAGCGCGCCCTCGGAGGCGCCGGGATCCTCGGCGAGCAGCGCCTCGGCGATGACGAGGCCGAGCACCCGGTCGCCGAGGAACTCCAGCCGCTGGTTGTGGGCCGGCGCGCCGGTCGAGGGATGGGTCAGCGCCTCGACGAGCAGCTCCGGCCGGGCGAAGGCGTGCCCGAGCCGGGCGGAGGCCTCCCCCATCGCCTGGCTCAGCCTCACCGCGCGCGCCTCGCCGCCCGCGCCCTCATGGGGCGAAGGCGACCTGGACGGGGACGAAGAACCGGTCGGGCCGCCAGGTCCAGAAGAACAGCATCGAGGCGCCGCCGGAGGAGAAGATCACCCGGTCCGCCCGGCCGACGAAGTTCTCGAACGGCACCGAGCCGACGCCGAAGGCCCCGCGCGAGAAGCGGCTGTCGAGCGAGTTGTCGCGGTTGTCGCCCATGAAGAAGTACTCGCCCTCGGGCACGGTGAACGGGCCGGCGTTGTCGCCGGGGCCGTCGTCCTCGATGTTGAGGATGAGGTGGCGCGGGCCGCCCGGCAGGGTCTCCCACAGCATGGCGCTCTCGCAGTCGCCGCCCGGCTCGACGGGGGCGTTCATGCAGCGCGGCAGCGCGCGCATCGGGCCCTGCGGCTCGTTCTCCTCGACGAAGACCCCGGCCGGCTCCTGCTTCGCCTCCTCGCCGTTGAGGAAGAGCACGCCGTCGCGCATCTCCACCGTGTCGCCGGGCATCCCGATCAGCCGCTTGATGTAGTCGGTGCCGTTGGTCGGGTGCTTGAACACCACGACGTCGCCGCGGTGCGGGTCGCGGGCGAGGATGCGGCCGGTGAAGGGGCAGAGCGAGAACGGGCAGGAATGCCGGCTGTAGCCGTAGGCCATCTTGTTGACGAACAGGAAGTCGCCGATCAGCAGCGTCGGCTTCATCGAGCCGGAGGGGATCCAGAACGGCTGGAAGAACAGCGTGCGGATGACGCCGGCGAGGAGGAGCGCGTAGACGATGGTCTTGACGAGCTCGAGGATCCCGCCCTTGGCCTTGCTCTTGGTCGCCATCCCGGCTCCGCCCTGCTGAAGCGCCGCCTTGTCGCCCCTGCGTCAGGGGGTGTCAAGCGGACCGCCCGGCGCGATCCCGCGAGGCTCCGGCGGCGTCGCCCGCATCGCGAAGCCGTGATAGGCTGGGTCCGCTACTCTGGCAGCGAGGGTCATCATGCGGAACTGGATCGCGGCGGCGCTGGCGACGATGTTGGCCACGGCGGCGGCGGCGGAGACGATCACCTACAACGTCACGGGCGCCTGCGACGGCAGCTGCGCCAATGTCGGGCTGGTGCGGGGCGACCTGCTCTTCGGGACGGTCACCATCAACCGGCCGACGATCGTCATCGGCGGCACGTTCGACGAGACGAACCTCGTCAACTTCAGCATCACCTTCGGCTCGACCAACTTCACCAGGGCGAGCGCCGCCGGGGCGTCGCTGCTCGGGGTCTGGGGCGACGACCTCGACACCATCGCCGCGCTCGACCTGCGGGCCGCGACGGCGGTGGCGCCGGGCACTGGCGTCGGGATGGCGCTGATGCTCGGCGGCTCGATCGTCTCGACGACGGCCAGCTGCGCCACCGCGGCCTGCGACAGCCTCGGCTGGACCAGCGCCGCCAGCATGTCGAACGTCCGCCTCACCGCGGTTCCCGGCCCCGCCCCGGTGCCCCTGCCGCCGGCCCTCGGCCTCGCCGTGGCGGGCGTCAGCGCGCTCGCCGCCGCCCGCGGGGCGCGTCGCCGGCGCTGAGCCGGCCTTGCGCGTCCCCCCGGCCCGGGGTCAGGATGCGACCGCCTTGAAACGCCCAGAGCGGCGGGCCATTTCCATGCCCAAGGAAAGCGCCCTGCCGCTGGATCGTCCGGGGTGGGAGGCTTTGCCAGGATACAAGGACAGATCATGACGATTGAAGGCAGCCAGAGCTTCCCCGTCCTTCCCCTGCGCGACATCGTGGTGTTTCCGCACATGATCGTGCCGCTGTTCGTGGGGCGGGAGAAATCCGTGCGCGCCCTCGAGGCGGTGATGAAGGACGACAGGCAGATCCTGCTGTCGAGCCAGAAGGACGCCTCCGAGGACGAGCCGAAGCCCGACAGCATCTACCGCACCGGCGTGCTCGCCAACGTGCTGCAGCTCCTCAAGCTGCCCGACGGCACCGTGAAGGTGCTCGTCGAGGGCAAGTCGCGCGTGGCGATCACCCGCTTCCTCGACAATCCGAGCTTCTTCGAGGCCGAGGCGACGCAGATCGACGAGACCGAGAAGGACCCCGCGGCCGTCAAGGCGCTGAGCCGGGCGGTGGTCGAGGAGTTCGAGCGCTACGCCAAGCTCAACCGCAACATCTCCGAGGAGGCCGCCTCGTCGGTCAGCGACAGCATGCCCGCGGGCAAGCTCGCCGACACCGTCGCCGGCCATCTCGGCGTCAAGCTCGAGGAGCGCCAGAAGCTGCTCGAGGAGCCCGACGTCGGCGAGCGGCTGGAGCTGATCTACGGCCTGATGCAGGGCGAGATGTCCGTGCTCAAGGTCGAGAAGAAGATCAAGTCCCGCGTCAAGACCCAGATGGAGCGGACGCAGCGCGAGTACTACCTCAACGAGCAGATGAAGGCGATCCAGCGCGAGCTCGGCGGCGAGGGCGAGGGCCAGGACGACGCCTCGGAGTTCGAGGAGCGCATCGCCAAGACCAAGCTCTCGAAGGAGGCCCGCGACAAGGCGCTGGGCGAGCTGAAGAAGCTGCGCTCGATGAGCCCGATGTCGGCCGAGGCCACGGTGGTCAGGAACTACCTGGAGTGGATGCTGTCGATCCCCTGGGGCAAGAAGTCGAAGATCCGGAAGGATCTCGGCCACGCCCAGAAGGTCCTCGACGACGACCATTACGGGCTGGAGAAGGTCAAGGACCGCATCGTCGAGTTCCTGGCGGTGCAGTCGCGCAGCGACAAGCTCAAGGGGCCGATCCTCTGCCTCGTCGGGCCTCCGGGCGTCGGCAAGACCTCGCTCGGCAAGTCGGTGGCGCGGGCCACGGGGCGCGAGTTCATCCGCATCTCGCTCGGCGGCGTCCGGGACGAGGCGGAGATCCGCGGCCATCGGCGGACCTATATCGGCTCGATGCCCGGCAAGATCATCCAGTCGATGAAGAAGGCGAAGACGGTCAACCCGCTGATCCTGCTCGACGAGATCGACAAGATGGGCCAGGACTTCCGGGGGGATCCGGCGTCCGCCATGCTGGAGGTGCTCGACCCCGAGCAGAACTCGACCTTCATGGACCACTACCTGGAGGTGGAGTACGACCTCTCCCAGGTGATGTTCATCACCACGGCCAACAGCTACAACATGCCGCGGCCGCTGCTCGACCGGATGGAGATCATCTCGATCTCCGGCTACACCGAGGACGAGAAGGTCGGCATCGCCCGGATGCACCTGATCTCCAAGCAGGAGAAGGGCCACGGCCTGAAGCCGGCCGAGTTCGAGATGACCGACGAGGCGCTGCGCGACATCGTGCGCTACTACACGCGCGAGGCGGGCGTTCGTAACCTCGAGCGCGAGATCGCCAAGCTCTGCCGCAAGGCGGTGACGGAGATCGTCAAGGGCAAGGCGGCCAAGGTCGTGGTGACGTCGGAGAACCTCGAGGAATATCTCGGGGTGCGCCGCTTCAAGTACGGGCTCGCCGAGGAGGCCGACCAGGTCGGCGTCGTCACCGGTCTCGCCTGGACCGAGGTGGGGGGCGACCTGCTCTCGATCGAGGCGCTGAAGCTGCCCGGCAAGGGGCGGATGAAGACGACCGGCAAGCTCGGCGACGTGATGAAGGAGTCGATCGAGGCGGCGTCGAGCTACGTCCGCTCGAAGGCGCCCGATCTCGGCGTGAAGCCGACGCTCTTCGAGGCGGTGGACATCCACGTCCACGTGCCGGAGGGGGCGACTCCGAAGGACGGCCCGTCGGCGGGCGTCGCCATGGTGACCTCGATCGTGTCGGTGCTGACCGGCATCCCGGTCCGCCGCGACGTGGCGATGACCGGCGAGGTGACGCTGCGCGGCAACGTGCTGCCGATCGGCGGGCTCAAGGAGAAGCTGCTCGCCGCCCTGCGCGGCGGGGTCAAGACGGTGCTGATCCCGGCGGACAACGTGAAGGACCTGCGCGAGATCCCCGACAACGTGAAGAACGGGCTCGAGCTGATCCCCGTCTCCAACGTGACCGACGTGCTCCGGGTGGCGCTGACGCGCCTGCCCGAGCCGATCGAGTGGGACGAGGCGGCCGAGGCGGCGAAGGCCGCCGCGGCGGCCGCCCCGGGCGCGGCGACGCCCCCGCCCGCGGCGCACTGACGGCCGTCGCCTGACGACGGCCCGCTGACGACGAAGGGCGCGCGCCGACCGGGGCGCGCCCTTCGTCGTTCCGGGCGCGCCCCGGCGCCCTTCGCCTCCCGCAACCACGCGCTCCACGATTGACGGGAGGGCGGCGGATGACGCAGGCTCCCCGCGAGGCGCCGAGGAACGGCGCGGGATCGGGGAAACGCTCATGCTCGCACGCTCGGCCGCCGACCGCTTTCCGACGCGAATCCTCGGCAGGCCCGAGGTGCGCGACCTCCCGGCCGCGCCGGAGAACACCGCCTCGATCATCGGCCCGGGCATCGTCGCCGCCGGCGTCGGGCTCGCCTCGGGCGAGTTCATCCTCTACCCCTACATCGCGAGCCAGGTCGGTCTGGTCTTCGTCTGGGCGGCGCTCGTCGGCGTGATGACCCAGTTCTTCCTGAACATGGAGATCGAGCGCTACACGCTCGCCACCGGCGAGACCGTGCTCACCGGCTTCAGCCGCTTCTGGCGGCACTGGGGCCTCGTCTTCGCGCTGATGACCTACTTCGCCAACCTCTGGCCCGGCTGGGCGACCAGCTCGGCCACCATGATCAGCTTCCTCGTCGGCGGCAACCCGGCCTACATCGCCATCGGGATGCTGCTCGTCATCGGCCTGATCCTGACCCTCGCGCCCGTGGTCTACGTCATGCTCGAGCGGATGCAGATGGTGAAGGTCGCCGCCGTCGGCCTCCTCATCGTCATCTCGGCGATCTTCGTCATCACCGCCGAGGCCTGGTCGAGCCTCCCCGAGGTCGTCACCCGGGCCAGCATCCCCGCGGCGGAGCTCGGCTTCGCCGTGCTGCTCGGCGCGCTCGCCTTCGCCGGGGCGGGGGGCGGGCAGAACCTCTGCCAGTCGAACTGGATCCGCGACAAGGGCTTCGGCATGGGCAAGTACGTGCCGCGGATCACCAGCGCGGTCACCGGCGAGCCCGAGGCGGCGCCGAGCACCGGCTACGTGTTCGAGCCGACGCCGGAGAACCTCGCCCGCTGGGACCGCTGGTGGCGCTTCGCCAACAAGGAGCAGCTCCTCACCTTCGTGCTGATCACCTTCGTCACCATCACCTTCACCTCGCTCCTCGCCTATTCCACCGTCTACGGGCAGGAGGGGCTCGCCAACTCGATCGAGTTCGTCCGCCGCGAGGGCGAAGTGCTGCAGGAGAAGGTCGGGGCCTGGTTCGGCGTGCTCTTCTGGTTCATCGGCGCCTTCTCGCTCTTCGCCGCGGCGACGGGCATCGTCGACTACACCAGCCGCCTCGCCGCCGACGTGCTGCGGACCTCCTATCTCCGCGGCCACAACGAGAGCCGGCTCTACTTCTTCCTCGTCTGGGGCCTCGTCGCCATCGGCATCGTCGTCCTGCTGGTCGGCCTCGCCCAGCCGCTGGTGCTCCTCGTCATCTCGGCCTGCGTCGGCGGGCTGATGATGTTCATCTACTCCGCGCTCCTCATCGTCCTGAACCGCCGGGTGCTCGTGCCCGAGATCCAGCCGGGGCCGTTCCGCATCGCGACGCTGGTCTGGGCCTTCGTGCTCTTCGGCGTCCTGTCGCTCCTCACCCTCGCCCAGCAGATCCCGCGGCTCTGGGCCAGCCCCTGACCGCCCGCGCCAGGGCGGTCCGATCCGGCCCCCCGCGCGGCTACGGCATTCACACATCCCGGCTGACGCCACGGATCGGGAGGAATGGGCCGCGACACTGACGCCAGACGGATTTGACCCGTGGCAAATCCGTCCGCGATCGCCCCTCGGGGGGCGAGCGCGATTCCGCGCTCGCCGGGGCGATCACGGACGGATGGCGCGCAACGGGGAAATCTTCATCCCTGACGACCTCCGCGCCAACGTGCTCCGGTCGTCGGCGCGGCGAAAGCCGTGCTTTCGCTTGTCGCGCCGCAGCCTCGCGGGCGGAGCCCGCGTCGGTCGGTCGGCCATCGGCTTCCTGTCGTTCGGTCCATGGCGGCTGGAGGAGAAGTGTGAATTCGCTAGCCCGCGCGGAGGGGACACGCGGCTCCGCGTGACAGGATGCCCGTGAGACGCGCCCGTCCCCGGCCGCGGGAGGCTTACGCCAGCGCGACGAGCGCCGCCGAGCCGGAGCCTGTGGCGATGGCCGCCGGCGCCGGCGTGACCTCGGCGTGGACCCAGCCCGGCGTGTCGGCCTTGCCCGCCGCCAGCTCGGCGCCGTCCGGCCCGTAGACCGCCGCCGCCCCCACCGCGCGCCCGAGCGCCGGGGTCCAGGTCGCGTCGCCGATCGCCACCGCGAGCGCGACCGGCAGGCCTGTCTCGCGGGCCCGCACGGAGGCGGCCTCGCGCAACGCTGCGGCCGCATCAGGGCTTTCCGCCACGGCGGCGGCGAGCAGCACCCCCGCCCCGGCGTCGCGCAGCCCCGCGGCCAGCTCCGGCTCGAACAGGTCCGCCCCGAGAAGGACGCCGATCCGGCCGAGCGCGGTGTCGAAGGCGGTCGCCGCTGCGCCGCTGGCGAGGCCGAAGGCGTCGCGCAGCGCCGGCGCCGGCGCCACCTGGTCCGCCGCGCCGCGCTCGCCCCCGGGCGCGAACAGCCGCGCCCGGTCGACGACGCGGCCGTCGGGCAGGCGCAGGGGCCCGGCCGCGGCGAGGATATGCGCGCCGAACTCGCGGGCGAGGCTCGCATGCAGGTCGTCCACGTCCTTGATCCGCGCCGTCAGCGCGTCGGTCGCGCGCCGCGGGTCGCCGGCGTTGTCCTCGCCGGCGAGGCTCGCGATCTCGAGCGCCGCGAGGTCGGGAAAGACAATGAGCTCCGCCCCCGCCTCGGCCGCGCTGCGCACCCAGAGCCGCAGCTTGCCGACATACTCGTTCCAGCGGTTGTGCCAGTCGATCGGATAGGCGGCGACGGCGATCTTCATCGGGGGCTTCCTCCGCGACCGCGCCATTCCGACCCGCTCCGCCGCCGTCGCGCAAGCCGATTCGACGGCGCCGGCCTTCCCGGGCCGGCGCCTCGCAATCCGCGACGGAACAATCTGTCCCGGACATGCGACAATCTTTACGATCATTGCGCAATGAAGTTGCGCTGCGCCCGCACAACCGGTTATGGTCCCCGCAGGCGAGACGGGAGAAGGCGGGCCATGTTGGACGAGCGCGGGCATAATCTGCCGGTCGGGACGATCTGCATCGAGGACATCGAGATCGGCATGACCCGGTCAGTGTCGAAGACGATCGGCGACGCCGAGATCCGCGCCTTCGCCGAGATCTCGACCGACCACAACCCCGTCCATCTCGACGACGACTACGCGCAGGACACCATCTTCCAGGGCCGCATCGCCCACGGGATGCTGACCGCGGCGCTGATCTCGGCGGTGATCGGCGAGCAGCTCCCCGGCCACGGCACGGTCTATCTCGGCCAGTCGCTGAAGTTCCTCGCTCCCGTCCGCCCCGGCGACCGGGTCGAGGCCGTCGTCACCGTCGCCGGCATCGACCACGCCCGGCGCCGCGTCACGCTTGATTGCGCCTGTCGCGTGGGCGATACGGTCGTGCTCAAGGGCGAGGCGCTGGTCTTGGCGCCGAGCCGCAAGTTCGACTGACGGGCGGGCAGGGGTCCCGCGCAGGGACCGATGCGACGACACCACGGCTATCGCGGCCTCGCGCCGGCGGACAGGGGCGCCGCGGTGGCGATCGGCAATTTCGACGGGGTGCATCGCGGCCACCAGGCCGTGCTGGCGCTGGCCCGCGCCGAGGCGGCGGCGCTCGGCGCGCCCTTCGGCGTCGTCACCTTCGAGCCGCATCCCCGCGCCTTCTTCAACCCCGACGGCCCGCCCTTCCGGCTGACCGGCCCCGAGGCGCGGGCCCGGCGGCTGGAGGCGCTCGGGGTCGAGCAGCTCTACGAGCTCCCCTTCGACGCCGCGATGGCGGCGCTGCCGGCCGAGACCTTCGTGCGCGACGTGCTCCACGCCGCGCTCGGGGTGCGGGCGCTGGTCGCCGGCGCCGACTTCCACTTCGGCCGCGGCCGCGGCGGCAACCTCGAGCTGCTGCGCCGGATGGGGCCGGAGCTCGGCTTCGCCGTGGTCGCCGCGCCGCTCCTCGACGCCGGCGGCGACGAGGTGTCCTCCACCGCGATCCGCGCCGCGCTCGAGGCCGGGCGCCCGGAGGAGGCCGCGCGGCTCCTCGGCGGCTGGCACCGCGTCGAGGGCGTCGTCGAGCACGGCGACGCGCGCGGGCGGCTCCTCGGCTTCCCCACCGCCAACCTGAGCCTCGACGGCCTGCACCGGCCGCGCTCCGGCGTCTACGCCGCGCTCGTCGACGTGCTCGACGGCCCGCATCGCGGCCGCTGGCCCGCCGCGGTCAACGTCGGCGACCGCCCGACCTTCGGCGGCGGCAAGGTCAACCTCGAGGCCTATCTCCTCGACTTCGACGGCGACCTCTACGGCGCGACCATCTCGGTCGCCCTCGTCGCCTGGCTGCGGCCCGAGCTGCGCTTCGACGGCCCCGAGCCGCTGGTCGCCCGGATGCGCCGCGACGTCGCCGAGGCGCGCGAGCGGCTGGCCGCGACGCTCGCCTATTGACGCCCACCCCTTCCGGCCGCGCCGCTTTGGGCAGATACTGCGCCCCATGACCCGCCCCAACGCCCGCCCCGTCCGCCCCCCGCAGGAGACGGCCGCGCCGATCGACCGCACCGGCCTCCGCCCCGAGTTCTGGCGGCGCTTCCCGCTCGAGAGCCTGCCCCGCGACGAGTGGGAGGCGCTCTGCGACGGCTGCGGCAAGTGCTGCCTGATCAAGCTCGAGGACGAGGACACCGGCCGCCTCGCCTTCACCTCGATCGCCTGCCGCCTGCTCGACCTCGGCAGCTGCCGCTGCGGCAACTACCCGCTGCGCCGCCAGCTGGTGCGCGGCTGCATCGCCCTCGACCCCGACGCGCTGGAGACGGCCCGGGACTGGCTGCCCTCGACCTGCGCCTACCGCCTCCTCGCCGAGGGCGAGGACCTCCCCGCCTGGCACCCGCTCCTCACCGGCGACCCCGAGAGCGTCCACCGCGCCGGCGTCTCGCTGCGCGGCCGGATGACGCCGGAATACGAGGTCGACGAGGAGGACTGGGAGGACTACGTGATCGCGGAGCAGGGCTGATGTGGTTTCTTTCCGACAACGCCGGCCCGGCGCACCCGAGCGTGCTCGACGCGCTCGCCCGCGCCAACGCGGGCCACGCCGCCGGCTACGGCGACGACGCGGTCACCGCCCGCGTGGTCGCCCGCATCCGCGAGATCTTCGAGGCGCCCGAGGCCGCCGTCCGCCTCGTCGCCACCGGCAGCGCCGCCAACGTGCTCACCCTCGCCTGCCTGTGCCCGCCCTGGGGAACGGTGTTCTGCCACACCCACGCCCACGTGCAGGAGGACGAATGCGGCGCGCTGGGCTTCTACGCCGGCGGCGCCACCACCACCCCGGTCGAGGGCGCCCACGGCCGCATCGACCCCGCCGCGCTCGCCGCCGCCATCGCCCGCGCCGGCGGCAGCGTCCACCAGGTCCAGCCCGGCGCCGTCACGCTGACCAACGCCACCGAGGCCGGCGCCGTCTACGACCCCGACGCCGTGGCCCGCCTCGCCGCCGTCGCCCGCGCCGCCGGCCTGCCCGTCCACATGGACGGCGCCCGCTTCGCCAACGCCGTCGCGTCCCTCGGCTGCGCCCCGGCCGAGCTGACCTGGAAGGCCGGCGTCGACGCGCTGAGCTTCGGCGGAACCAAGAACGGCCTGATGGGCGTCGAGGCCGTCATCCTCTTCGACCCCGCCAGGGCCTGGGAGCTCGAGCTGCGCCGCAAGCGCGCCGGCCACCTGTTCTCCAAGCACCGCTTCCTCGCCGCGCAGATGGAGGCCTACCTCGCCGACGGCCTCTGGCTCGACCTCGCCGGCCGCGCCAACGCCGCCGCCGCCCGGCTCTCCGCCGGCGTCGCCGCGATCCCCGGCGCCCGCATCGAGCACCCGACCGAGGCCAACGAGGTCTTCGCCGCCTGGCCCCGCGCCGGCCACCGCCGCGCCCGCGCGGCCGGCGCGCAATACTACCTCTGGTCCTTCGACGACCCGGCCGCGGCCACCCTCGACGGCCCCGACGACGTCCTCGTCCCGGCCCGCCTCGTCTGCGACTGGTCAGCCGATCCGGCCGCCATCGACCGCTTCGTGGCGCTCGCCCGCGGCGAGGAAGTCGCGCAGCGCGCCTGACACTGCGCCGGCGTGGGGGATCGGCGGCGCTGCGACTGGTCAGCCGACCCGGTCGCCCCCGCCCGCGGCGAGGAAGTCGCGCAGCGCGCCTGAGACTGCGCCGGCATGGGTGATCGGCAGCATGTGCCCCGCCCCCGGCACGGTCACCCGCCGCGCCGCCGGCAGCAGCGCCGCCAGCCGGTCGAGGATCGCCGCGATCGAGGGCGGCGAGCACGCCCCGTCGATCAGCAGCACCGGCGCCGCGATCGCGGCGATCTCGTCGGCCCGCGGCCGCGCCGTGGCCGGCTCCACGATGTCCGCCTCTCCGGCCGCGACCAGCGGCATCCCCGCGATCATCTCCGCCGCCCGCTCCGGCGACAGCCCGCCGAGCGGCACGGCGCTCCACCGCGCCAGGAACGCCTCCGCCGCCCCCGGCCAGTCCCCCGCCGCCATCCGCGCCCGCGCCGGCGCCGCAGCCGCCGCCTCCGCCGCGTGCGCGGCAGGATCGCCCCCGGCCAGCAGCGCGAACAGCACCGGCTCGATCAGCGTCAGCGAGGCCACCGCCTCCGGCGCCTCCACCGCGAGCCGCAGCGCCACCGCGCCCCCGAAGGAATGGCCGACCACATGCGTCCTCCCCGCCCCGCCGAGCAGCGAGCGCGCATCCGCCAGCGCCTGCTCCTGCACCGAGCGGGCCGGGTCGTGCTCCGTCCGCCCGTGCCCGGGCAGATCCGGGGCCGAGATCGCCAGCCGGTCGCCGAGCTCGGCGATCACCCCCGTCCACGCCGCCGAGCGGCCCAGCATGCAATGCAGGAACAGCGCCGGCGCGCCCTGTCCGGCCTCGCGCCAGCCGAGCCGCCGCCCGTCGGGCTGCACCCGCTCGCGCATGTCAGCCCGCCTCGGCAAGCCGCGCGTCGAGCAGCGCCAGCCGGTCCTGCCCCCAGAAGATCTCCTCCCCGACGAGATAGCTCGGCGCCCCGAACACCCCGCGCCGCAGCGCCTCCTCGGTGTTGCGCTCCAGCGCCGCCATGCCGGAGATCAGCCCCCGGTCCGCGAGCCCGCCGTCGAACCCGTGCGCGCCCAGCAGGTCGCGCAGCACCGCGTCGTCGGCGATGTCGCGATCCTCGGCCCAGACCGCCTTCAGCACCCCGTGCACGAAGCCGCCGAGATCGCCCCCGCCCGCCGCCTGCGCCGCCACGATCGCCGCCGAGGCCGGCGCCGGGTTCGTCGGCCAGTGCGCCGGCCGCAGGTTGATCGGCAGCCCGGCGGCGCGCGCGACCCGCGCGAGATCCTGCAACCGGTAGGCCTGCTTCGAGGGATGGCGGTCGGCGACGTTCGGCGTGCCCACCACCGCATAGACCTGCGGGAGCTGGAACGGCCGGTAGGCGATCTCCGCGCCCCGCCGCGCCGCGATCTCCTCGAGGCGCTGTCCGGCGAGGTAGGCATAGGGCGAGAGCGGGAACAGGAAGTAGTCGATCGTCGCCATGGCGCGGCTCCCGGGCGGTTCAGCCGGCATGTTCGCGCGATTGCGGGTCTTTGCAAGCGCGGGCGGCGATGCTAGGGGCTCGCTCGTCGCGGAACCCGGGCGGAGCGAGCGCCATGAACCCCCTGTTCAAGCCGAAGCTCATCGCCGGCAACTCCAACCGCGCGCTGGCGCAGGGCATCGCCCGGCGCATCTCCATCCACCGGGGCGAGCATGTCGAGCTCTGCAAGACCCGGGTCGAGCGCTTCAACGACCAGGAGATCTTCGTCGAGGTCCACGAGAACGTCCGCGGCGAGGACATGTTCATCATCCAGTCGACGTCGAAGCCGGCGAACGACAACCTGATGGAGCTGATGATCATGACCGACGCGCTGCGCCGGTCCTCCGCGGCGCGGATCACCGCGGTCATGCCCTATTTCGGCTACGCCCGCCAGGACCGCCGCGCCAAGGCCCGCACCCCGATCTCGGCAAAGCTCGTCGCCAACCTGCTGACCGAGGCCGGAATCGAGCGCGTCCTGACCATGGACCTCCACGCCGCGCAGATTCAGGGCTTCTTCGACATCCCCGTCGACAACCTCTACGCCGCGCCGGTCTTCGCGCTCGACATCCGCCACCAGTTCGCGTCCCTGCGCGACGTCACCATCGTCTCGCCCGACGTCGGCGGCGTCGCCCGCGCCCGCGAGCTCGCCGAGCGCATCGAGGCCGATCTCGCGGTCGTCGACAAGCGCCGCTCCGCCCCGGGCGAGGTCGCCTCGATGACGGTGATCGGCGACGTCGAGGACCGGGTCTGCATCATCGTCGACGACATCTGCGACACCGCCGGCACGCTGGTGAAGGCGGCCGAGCTCCTCGTCGACAGGGGCGCCCGCGAGGTCCACGCCTACATCACCCACGGCGTGCTCTCCGGCCCCGCGGTCGACCGAATCGCCGGCTCGCCGATGAAGAGCCTCGTCATCACCGACTCGATCGAGCCCAACGCCGCCGTGCGCGCCGCCCCGAACATCCGCATCGTCCCCGTGGCGCCGCTCTTCGGCCAGGCGATCCTCAACATCTCGAACGGCACCAGCGTCTCGTCGCTCTTCGATTCCTCGACCCTCGCCCCGATCTACGAGGCGCTCTACCCGAACGCCGCGTAGGGGCCCGGCGCCCGGCGACTTCGCCTCTGCCGAACGGCAAGGTCCGTCCCGCGACGGCTGGATCCGAAGCGTCCGGGGCAGGGACGGCAGAACTGCAAAGTGATTCGAACGGCGCCGCGAAATGCGGCGCTGCCAACGATGCAATGATTTTCACCGTTTATATTCAAAATATTTCGAAATATATTTGCGCGCAAATTTGGGAACTTCCCGGAGCGTCTGCTTTGCTTGCTCCACCCGCACCTGCCTCCTCCCGTCGACCGCCGGGCCCGTCCATCCCGCCGTCCCCGGCGGAGCAGATCAACTCAATCCGGCCTGAACCGAACCCCGCCCCGCAGACGGCCTGCGAGATCGGGAACCCCCGCCGGCTTGGCGCGTTCCTCTCCGTCCGGGCTATGTGCCAGGCGCGCGGCAGTCCCTCGCCGACCGGCGTCAAGGCGCTATCCGGCATCAGGGGCGGTTCCGCCGGTTCGAGGCATGCGGGAAGGGCTTTCGCCCGCAGGCAGGATCGACGCCAGGAACCGCTCCAAGCCGCACGATCGGCGCCCCGCAGCAGCCCCGATCGTCGCGCGGGCGGCGTCGTCCCTCCGGGGACGACGCCGTCTCGCCTTCCGGCGCAGGGCTGCAATCTCCCATGACCCCTTGCGAAGCCGGCCCGGCTAGCCCCGCCCGTCGCGCCCCTCCCGCGCCGCCAGCTCCTCGATCATCTCGATCTGCGCCCGCTGGATCTCCGCCAGCCGCTCCCACTGGCTCGCCAGGTGCCGGTCGATCTTCTCGTGCAGGTGGCGGATCTCCAGCTCGGCCTTGAGGTTCACCTTGTAGTCGTTCTCCGCCCGCAGCCGGTCCTTCTCCTCCTGCCGCCGCTGGCTCATCATGATGATCGGGGCCTGCAACGCCGCCACGCAGGAGAGGACGAGGTTGAGCAGGATGAACGGATAGGGATCGAACGGCCGGAACGCGAGCCCGGTCACGTTCAGCGCCATCCACATGAGCAACAGCCCGCAGAACCCCCCGATGAAGAGCCACGACCCCCCGAGCGCCGCCACCGCGTCCGCCGCCCGCGCCCCGAAGCCCAGCCGCTCCGCATAGACCCCCTCGACGTCCTCCGCGACCGGCGCCCCGGCCTCGAGGCTCGCCAGCACCTCCCGCTCCAGCGCCCCCAGATCGCCGCGCTCCGCCTCCAGCAGCCGCTCGATCCGCATCCGCCGGTAGCGGGCCCGGTCGTCCCGGCAGATCAGCGCGTCCGGCCCGAGACCCGGCCGGTCGCGCCGGACGAGCTCCGCCACGCCGTCGCTCTCCGCCGCGAGCCGGCCCAGCGCCGCCCGCCGGAACCGCCCCCCACAGACGGCGCAGACCCCCTCGGTGGTCTCCACGGGCGCCCCCCAATCCTCGCCACGCCGGAAAAGCGATCCGGCAGGCTTGATTTGAATCAATGATCGTGGCGCCCTGCCGCTGCAAGGGTGCGATGCGCGCATCAGGCGATCTGCCTGAGAACAGCCATGCGCGGTAGCGGCGAGGGGTGACGATGCTCGACGTAGTGAAGATCGCGGCGTTCGGGCTTCTCGCCCTGCTGTTCGCGATGGCGGCCAACTGGGGCTACGACCTCGCCTACCAGGTCCACGCCGTCCTGCTCGCCGCGCTCTGCACGGCGGGCTTCGTCTGGTCCGTCCGCGCGGCCGGCCAGCCGCAGCCCGCCGACCTCGCCGACAGCTACATGGACGGCCCGATCCGCTACGGGGTGATCGCCACCGCCTTCTGGGGCGTCGTCGGCTTCCTGATGGGCACGCTGATCGCCTTCCAGCTCGCCTATCCCGACCTGAACCTCGGCCTGCCCTGGACCTCGTTCGGCCGCCTCCGCCCGCTCCACACCTCCGCGGTGATCTTCGCCTTCGGCGGCAACGCGCTGATCGCCACCTCGTTCTACGTCGTCCAGCGCACCTGCGCCGCGCGGCTCTGGGGCGGCAACGCGGCCTGGTTCGTGTTCTGGGGCTACAACCTCTTCATCGTGCTCGCGGCGACCGGCTACGTCCTCGGCTCCACCCAGTCGAAGGAATACGCCGAGCCGGAATGGTACGTCGACCTGTGGCTGACCATCGTCTGGGTCACCTATCTCGCGATCTATCTCGGCACGATCGTGAAGCGCCGGGAACCGCATATCTACGTGGCGAACTGGTTCTTCCTCGGGTTCATCGTCACCGTCGCGATGCTGCACGTCGTCAACAACGTCGCCGTGCCGGTCTCGATCTGGGGCTCGTCGTCGGTCGTGCTCTGGCCGGGCGTGCAGGGCGCCATGGTGCAATGGTGGTACGGCCACAACGCCGTGGGCTTCTTCCTGACCGCCGGGTTCCTCGGGATGATGTACTACTTCATCCCCAAGCAGGCCGAGCGGCCGGTCTATTCCTACAAGCTCTCGATCATCCACTTCTGGGCGCTGATCTTCCTCTACATCTGGGCGGGGCCGCACCACCTGCACTACACCGCGCTGCCGGACTGGGCGCAGATCCTCGGCATGGTGATGTCGATCATCCTGTGGATGCCGTCCTGGGGCGGCATGATCAACGGCCTGATGACCCTGCAAGGCGCCTGGGACAAGCTCCGCACCGACCCGGTCCTCAGGATGCTGGTGATCTCGGTCGGCTTCTACGGCATGGCGACCTTCGAGGGGCCGATGATGTCGATCCGCTCGGTCAACTCGCTCAGCCACTACACCGACTGGACGATCGGCCACGTGCATTCCGGCGCGCTCGGCTGGAACGGCATGATCACCTTCGGCGCGCTCTACTACCTCGTGCCGCGGCTCTGGCATCGCGAGCGGCTCTACTCGCTCAGCCTCGTCTCCTGGCACTTCTGGCTCGCGACGATCGGCATCGTGCTCTACGCCTCGTCGATGTGGGTCGCCGGCATCACCCAGGGCCTGATGTGGCGCGAGACCGACAGCCTCGGGTTCCTGGTGAACTCCTTCGCCGACACCGTGGCCGCGATGCATCCGATGTACGTCATCCGCGCGCTCGGCGGGGTCTTCTTCCTCACCGGCGGGCTGATCATGGTCTGGAACCTGTGGCAGACCATTCGCGGGACCGGGCAGGCCGCGCCCGCCCCGCATCCCGTGGCCGCCGAGTAAGGGAGGCCGCAGCATGGCCGAGGACAGGAACGACAAGACCGCCGACCCGGAGAAGGCCCCCGCGGCCCCCTCGGCGGGCGACCGCCCCGAGGAAGCCCCGAGCCACGCTCCGCGCGGCAACTGGATCCTCCGCAACCACCACCTGGTCGAGAAGAACGCCTTCCTGCTCCTGGTGCTGAGCTTCATCGTGGTGTCGATCGGCGGGCTGGTGCAGATCGTGCCGCTCTTCTACCTCGACAACACCATCGAGAAGGTCGAGGGCATGCGGCCCTACTCGCCGCTCGAGCTGACCGGGCGCAACATCTACGTGCGCGAGGGCTGCTACACCTGCCACAGCCAGATGATCCGCACCATGCTCGACGAGCAGGAGCGGTACGGCCATTACAGCCTCGCGGCCGAATCGATGTACGACCACCCGTTCCAGTGGGGCTCCAAGCGCACCGGCCCGGACCTCGCCCGCCTCGGCGGCCGCTATTCCGACGCCTGGCACGTGGCGCATTTCCAGAACCCGCGCGACCTCGTGCCGGAATCGGTCATGCCGGCCTACCCGTGGTTCGCGAGCAACCATGTCGACTCGGAGCGCATCCAGCAGGTCATGCGGGCGCAGCGGACGGCGGGCGTGCCCTATACCGACGAGATGATCGAGGCGGCCAGGGCCGATTTCCGCGCCCAGGCCGACCCGGACAACGGCGACGTCGACGGGCTGCTCGCGCGCTATCCCAAGGCGGTCGCGCGCAACTTCGACGGCCAGCCGGGGGTCACCGAGCTCGACGCGCTGATCGCCTACCTCCAGATGCTGGGCACGCTCGTCGACTTCTCGACCTACACTCCCGCGGCGAGCCGCTGAGGAGCGCCGCGATGGAAAGCTACGGGTTCCTGCGCACGCTGGCCGACAGCTGGGGGATGCTGGCGATGCTCGTCGCCTTCGCCGGCATCGTGGCCTGGGTGTTCCGCCCCGGCTCGAGGAAGAAGCAGGACGACGCCGCCAACCAGATCTTCCGCAACGAAGACAAGCCGAAGGACGACGGGGATGGCCACTAGGCGCGAGATCGACGAGGCCACCCAGACCGAGACGACCGGTCACGACTGGGACGGCATCAAGGAGCTCGACACTCCGATGCCGCGCTGGTGGCTGTGGGCGTTCTACGCCTGCATCATCTGGGGCGTCGTCTACGTGATCCTGTTCCCGGCCTGGCCGCTGATCCACGGCGCGACGCCCGGGATCCTCGGCTATTCCAGCCGGGCCGAGGTCGCCTACGAGCTGGCGATGGCGCGCGACGCCAATGCCGCGCTCGACCAGCGCATCCTCGCCACCGAGCTCCCCGCCATCGAGCAGGACCCCGAGCTCCTGCAATTCGCGGTGGCCGGCGGCGGCGCGGTCTTCCGCAACAATTGCGGCCAGTGCCACGGCGCCGGCGGGCAGGGGGCGCTCGGCGGCTTCCCGAACCTCCTCGACGACGACTGGCTCTGGGGCGGCACGGTGGAGGACATCTACCAGACCGTGCAGCACGGCATCCGCTACGAGCCCGATCCCGACACCCGGTTCAGCCAGATGCCTGCCTTCGGCGAGATCCTCGAGCCGGCGCAGATCGACGGGCTCGCGCAGTACGTGCTGTCGCTCTCCGGCGCCGAGCACGACGCCGCGATGGCCGAGGCGGCGCATCAGGACTTCATCGACAACTGCTCCTCCTGCCACGGCGAGGACGGCGGCGGCATGCAGGAGCAGGGCGCCCCGAGCCTCCGCGACGGCATCTGGCTCTACGGCGGCGACCCGGCGACGATCCGCGAGACGATCACCAATGCCCGCTACGGCATCATGCCGTCCTTCTCCCTTGGCGACCGCCTGCGTCCCGAGGACATCCGCAAGGTCGCCGTCTACGTCCACAACCTCGGCGGCGGCCAGTAGCCCCTTGCGGGCCGGCCTCCGCCGGCCCGCCCGACGAGACGCGCCTAGGGCAGACGACCGTCGCGCTGCGCGGCACGCTACGCCAGGGCCGCGCCGCCCTCATGGCCGATCGGGAGCCGTCACGAGGCGAGACCTCGCCGCCTCCGTCGTGTAGCGCGTGGGCACACTGCAGGACACGGACTCGTCGCCGCCCCATGCCGGGCCGCGCCGATCGACCGAAGCGGGCTTGCCCGCGAGGCTCGGCGCGACAAGCGAAAGCATTGCTTTCGCCGCGCCGACGGCTGGAGCGCGTTGGCGCGGAAGCCGTGAGGGGTGAAGATTTCTCCGTCGCGCGCCATTCTTCCGTGAGCGCCCCGGCGAGCGCGGAATCGCGCTCGCCCCCCACAGGGGCGATCGCGGACGGATTTGCCGCGGGTCAAATCCGTCTGGCTTCACCGTCGCGACCTACCTTCGGACGGGTTTGCTCTCCACTGTCGTGCAGTGTGGCGCGTGGCACACTGCACGACACCTGTCTGCTCTGCTGGATCCACGGGGCGCGCGCGCGCCGACCGACCGACCGAAGCGGGCTTGCCCGCGAGGCCCGGCGCGACAGGCGAAAGCCCTGCTTTCGCCGCGCCGACGGCTGGAGCGCGGTTGCGCGCGGAAGCCGTGAGGGGCGCCGATTTCTCCGGAAGCGCGCCATCCGTCCGTGATCGCCCCGGCGAGCGCGGCAACGCGCTCGCCCCCCGCAGGGGCGATCGCGGACGGATTTGCCACGGGTCAAATCCGTCTGGCGTCGGCGTCGCGACCTGCTTCGGGCAGGGCTTCCTCTCCACCGTCGTGCAGTGTGGCGCGCGCGGCGTCTCCGGCGTCAATCTACGAAGAATCAATGGCTTAGCTAATTTTCACGCGTGAACACCCCGCTCAGCGCCGCTTGCAGACGACCCTGCCCGACCCGAGCGTCCACGCCGACGAACGCGGGGCAGGCTCGCCGCCCCGACGAAGAATCAATGACTTGGACAATTTTCACGCGTGAACACCCCGCTCAGCGGACGCCCACGCGGCTCCCCGGTCCGGCAGGGGCCGGCTCGGCGAGGCTCGCCCGCATCGCCCGCAGGAGCGGCAGCGACGCCCTCAGCCGCTCCTGCCCCAGCCGGGCGGCCACGTCGTCGAAGACCGGGGCGATCGCCGTGACCGCCCGGTCGCGGGCCGCCTGCCCGGCGGGGCTGAGGCTCACCCACTTGCGGCGCGCGTCGTCCCAGTCGGGCCGGATATGGACATATCCCGCGGCGTCGAGCCGGCGCAGCGTGTTGGTCATCGCCCCCTTGGTGACGTGGAAGGTCCGCGCGAGCTGCGCCGGCGTCTTCTCCCCCCCGGCCCCGGCCAGGTGGTTCAGCGTCATGAAGTGCGACAGCTCCATCCCCCGCGGCAGCGCCCGCGCCAGCCGCATCCGGGCGAGCTGCTCGATCACCACGATCTCCCCGAAGATCGCGACCAGCACCGGGTCGCGGCTCGGGATCTCGGTCATCGCCCGGCCGGCGCGGCGAAGGGCCGGTCGTGGCCGAGCGAGGGCACCTGCGCCCGCGCCCGCGCCACCGCGCCGAGGTCGAGATCGACGAGGGTCACCCCGACCGCCTCGCCGGCGTCGGCCAGCACCTCGCCCCAGGGCCCGACCGCCAGCGAATGTCCCCAGGTCCGCCGCGGCTTGCCTGTCCGGGCCGGATGGGTCCCCGCCTGCGCCGGCGCGAGCACGAAGGCCCCGGTCTCGATCGCCCGCGCCCGCAGCAGCGCCTGCCAGTGCGCCTCCCCGGTCGGCACGGTGAAGGCGGCGGGGACAGTGATCACCTCCGCCCCCGCCTGCGCCAGCGCCCGGTAGAGCCCCGGGAAGCGCAGGTCGTAGCAGATGCTGAGCCCGAGCCGCGCCGGCCCCGCCTGCGCCGCCACCGCCCGGTCGCCCGGCCGGAACGCCGCGCTCTCGCGATAGCTCTCGCCCCCCGCCAGCTCGACGTCGAACATGTGGATCTTGTCGTAGCGGGCCGCCACGCTCCCGTCCGGCGCGACCAGCAGGCTCCGGTTGGCGAACCGCCCGTCGGCATCCCCGCTGGCGAGCCCGAGGCTGCCGATCAGCAGCCAGACCCCGAGCTCCGCCGCCACCACGCGCAGCCGCGCCAGCGTCGGGTCGTCCGCCTCGACCCGGAACGTCTCGGCCTGCAACGCGCGGCTCGAGGTGAGGAGGTTGGTGCATTCCGGCGTGAGCGCCAGCTCCGCCCCGCCGGCCGCCGCCTCGCGGACCAGCGCCTCGGTCACCGCGAGGTTCGCCGCCGGGTCGTCGCCCGAGCAGAGCTGGACGAGGCCGACCCGCATCGCCGTCAGCCCGCGAGCAGCGGATCGAGCCGCCCCTCGCGCTCGAGCGCGCTGATGTCGTCGAACCCGCCGACATGCTGCTCGCCGACGAAGATCTGCGGCACGGTCCGCCGCCCCCGCGCCCGGTCGATCATCTCCGCCCGCCGGCTCGGGTCGGCGGCGACGTCGATCTCCTCGAACGCGACGCCCTTGGCGCCGAGCAGCCGCTTGGCGGCGTGACAATAGCCGCAGAAGGGCGTGGTGTAGATGGTGACAGGCGGCATCGGCTCCTCCGCGACGGAGCCATCATAGCTTCGCCGAATCGTCGAAGGCAACGCGGGCCAGGACCAGCACGTCGATCCGCGCCGCCCCGGCGGCCCGCAGCGTGTCGGCGCAGGCCGAGAGCGTCGCCCCCGAGGTCAGCACGTCGTCGACGAGCAGCACCGACCGCCCCGCCACCGCCGCGATCCGCCGCGGCGTCACCGCAAAGGCCCCCGCCTGGTTCGCGGCGCGCGCCGCCCGGTCCATCCGCTCCTGCGGCTTCGTGGCGCGCACCCGCGACAGCAGGTCGATGGCCACCGGCCGGCCCGACAGCCGCCCCAGCCGCTTCGCCAGCTCCGCCGACTGGTTGTAGCGCCGCCGCGCCAGCCGCCGCCAGTGCAGCGGCGTCGGCGCGATCACGTCGGCCCCGGCGAGCAGCTCCCGCCCGGCCGCCGCCATCCACGCCGCGAGCGGCCCGACCGTGTCGAGCCGGTCCCCGTGCTTCAGCGCGAGGATCACCCGCTTCGCCGCCCCGGCATAGAGAACCGCCGCCGCGCCCCGGTCCCAGGCCGGCGGGTGGCGCAGGCAGCCGTCGCAGACATCCGCATCGCCGGCCTCCCCGCCGACCAACGGCAACCCGCAACGCCGGCAGGCCGTGCCGGCGATGAAATGGGTGTCGCGCCAGCACGCCGGGCACAGCCCGTGCGGCGCGTCCGTCGGCTCGGGGCAGGCGATGCAGCGCGGCGGAAACACCATGTCGACGATCCCGGCCCCGATCGCGCGCAACAGCATGGCGTCCTGCTCCTTCCCTGCCTATGTGGGCGGCATGAGCGACATGCCCCCGGACCTCTTCGACCGCGACCTGCTCGCCCTGCGGCGGGCGCGGGCGGCGGCCGCTCCCGGCGGCCCGGCGGATTTCCTGCACGCCGTGGCGGCCGACGAGGTCGCCGATAGGCTTGCGGCGGTTAACAGGCGGTTTCACGCCCCCGCCATCGTCGGCCCGCGGGCCGCGCTCTGGGCGGAACGCCTGCGCGCCGCGGAGACGCCGCCGGCCCGGACCGCCGCCGACGCCGAGATCCTCGACCTCGCGCCCGGCGGGCACGATCTCGTGGTCCACGCCCTGGCGCTGCACTGGGCGAACGACCCCGTGGGCCAGCTCGTCCAGTGCCGCCGCGCGCTGGCGCCGGACGGGCTCTTCGTCGGCGCGCTCTTCGGCGCCGGGACGCTCGCCGAGCTGCGCGCCGCGCTGGCCGAGGCGGAGGTTGCGGAGACCGGCGGCCTCAGCCCGCGGGTGGCGCCGATGGGCGAGATCCGCGACCTCGGCGGGCTGATGCAGCGGGCGGGCTTCGCCATGCCGGTGGCGGATTCGCTCCGGGTCGAGGCGAGCTACGCCGACGCGCTGGCGCTGATGCGCGACCTCCGCGCCATGGGCGAGACCAACGTGATGCGGGCGCGCCTGCGCCGGCCGACCCGGCGCCGCGTCATCGCCCGGGCGGCGGCGCTCTGCCAGGATCGCCTCGCCGGGCCGGACGGGCGGGTGCGGGCGGGGTTCGAGATCGTCTTCCTCACCGGCTGGGCGCCGGCCGAGGGCCAGCCGAAGGCGCTGCGCCCCGGGTCGGCCGGCGCGCGCCTCGCCGACGCGCTCGGCGTCGCGGAGCAGAGCGCCGGCGAGCGCGCCGGGCCCGGCCGACGCGACGATTGACCCGGCTGCGCAAGCGCATAGGTAGGCGGGAAACGGAGGGCCGACAGCCGATGAACGAGATGCCGAAGATCGCCGCCGACGGCCTCGACCTGCCGGGCGAGGGGCGGCTCGCCCATGCGGCGCCCGACCACCCGCCGGTTCCGCCGGCGAGGGTCGGGGTGATCCTCGCCAATCTCGGGACGCCGGACGCGACGGACTACTGGTCGATGCGGCGCTACCTGAACGAGTTCCTCTCGGACCAGCGGGTCATCGACTACCCGCGCTGGAAGTGGCAGCCGATCCTGCAGCTGATGGTGCTGAGCAAGCGGCCGTTCAGCTCCGGCGCGGCCTATCGCGGCATCTGGAACACCGAGCGGAACGAGAGCCCGCTGCTGACCATCACCCGCGAGCAGACCGCGGCGGTGGCCGAGCGGCTGGCCGCGGCGCATGGCGGGCGGGTGGTGGTCGACTTCGCCATGCGCTACGGCAACCCCTCGACCCGGTCGGTGGTCGAGCGGATGGCGGCGGCAGGGTGCGAGCGGATCGTTTTCTTCCCGCTCTACCCGCAATACGCCGCGGCGACGACGGCGACCGCCTGCGACGCGGCGTTCCGGGCACTGATGGGGCTGCGCTGGCAGCCGAGCCTGCGGACCGTGCCGGCCTACCACGCCGAGCCCCTCTACATCGAGGCGCTGGCCCGGTCGGTGGAGCGGGCCTATGCCGGGCTGGAGCGGCGCCCCGACGCGCTGGTGACGAGCTATCACGGCCTGCCGGAGCGGTATCTGGCCGAGGGCGACCCCTATCACTGCCATTGCCGCAAGACCTCCCGGCTGCTGCGCGAGCGGCTGGGCTTCGGCGAGGACGAGGTGGTGGTGGCGTTCCAGTCGCGCTTCGGGCCGGAGGAGTGGCTGAAGCCCTACACGGTCGAGGAGGTGGCGCGGCTGGCGCAGGCCGGGCGGCGGCACATCGCGGTGATGGCGCCGGCGTTCTCGGCCGATTGCGTGGAGACGCTCGAGGAGATCAACGAGGAGATCCGCGAAGCCTTCCTGCACGCCGGCGGCGAGAGCTTCACCTATATCCCGTGCCTCAACGCGGAGCCGGCGCATGTCGATGCGCTGGTCGCGGTGCTGGAGCGCGAGCTCGCCGGCTGGATCTGAGCGCGGCGTCGCGTCAGGCGGTGACGGCGGCCTTGGGCTCGGCCCTCGCGCGCACCCGGGGGACCACGGCGGGCGCCTCGGGCCGAAGCTCGATCGGGCGGCCGCGATACAGGGTATTTCCGTCGCGGATGAGGACGGTTCCGTCCGTCATCACCTCGACGATCTCCCCCTGAACGGAGATACAGCTCGAGACTTGGATGGTTCTCAGCATGATTTCGACCCCGCGTCCGCATTTTAGTTTTGATTCGACGATAGCGGCCGTCGGGGCGCCTGTCATCCCGTAACGTCTCGTTCGCAACTTTCGTAGGATGCCCGTGGCGTGCATGGCACGGTCGGGATTCACGCCTCGCGGCGGTGGGGGCCGATGTCGCCGTCGCGGGAGAGCAGGACGGCGAGGGGGCGGGCGCCGCGGAACTCCGAGAGGACGATGACGAGGATCGCCATCATCGGCACCGAGAGGATGGCGCCCGGCACGCCCCAGAGGGCGGTCCAGACGACGAGGCTGACGAGGATGACGAGCGGGCTGAGGTTGAGCGAGCTTCCCATCACCCAGGGCTCGATGAAATTGCCGACGAGGGCCTGCGCGGCGGAGAGGGCGGCGACGAGGACGGCGACCGGGCCGAAGGCGGCGAACTGGACGATCGCCATGGCGGTGGGGAAGAACACCCCGATGAACGAGCCGAGATAGGGGATGTAGTTCACGAGGCCGATCAGGATCGCCCAGAACCCGGCGAAATCCACCCCCGCGACGTGGAGGATGGCGTAGCTGAGCGTGCCGAGCAGGATGTTGATCAGGGTCTTCAGCACCAGGTAGGCGCCGATCCTTGCGTTGACGTCGGCGATGACGCCGTGGATGCGGGCGATCTGCTCGGGGTCGTCGGAGAGGCGGGCGATCTTGCCGGCGAAGGCGTCCTTCTCGGCGACCATGAAGGCCGCGTAGATCACCACGATCGCGGCGGTCGCCACCAGCGCGGTTGCGGAGGCGAAGGCGAGGCCGATCAGGCGCTGGAGGTTGATGAGGCGCAGCAGGTCGTCGCGGATGGTCTGCCACGTCGGCTCGGTCTCGACCCCGAAGCGGACGGCCCAGGCCTGGATCTCGGCGAGCAGGCGGCCCTGGTACTGCGGCGCCGCGGCGGCGATCTGCCCGGCCGCCCCGACGACGATCCAGACCAGCAATCCCACCGCCCCGGCGATCAGCCCGAGCGAGAGCACGTAGCGCACGATCCGCGGCAGCCGGCCGAGCCCGGGCGCGCGCCCGACGAGGTCGGCGAGGCCGAGCACGATATAGGCGAGGATCAGCCCGGAGACGAGCGGCAGCAGCACCGGCCGCCCGACCGCCAGCACCCAGCCCAGCATGAGCGCGAGCAGGACGCCGAGCACGAAATGGGTGAAGCTGTCACGCACGCCCGGGCCTCTAGCACGCGCCCGCCGCCCGCGCCAGCCGCTGCGGCGCGGGGGGTGTGTTCACGCGTGAAAATTCGCTAAGCCATTGATTCTGCGTAATCGTGAAGGGGACCTTGCCGGCCGTGGCGGCATGGCACACGCAACCCCAGTGGAGAGAAAACCTGGCCGGAAGCAGGCCGCGACGGGGACGCCAGACGGATTTGACCCGCGGCAAATCCGTCCGCGATCGCCCCTGCGGGGGGCGAGCGCGTTGCCGCGCTCGCCGGGGCGCTCACGGACGGATGGCGCGCTTCCGCAGAAATCGGCGCCCCTCACGGCTTCCGCGCGCAACCGCGCTCCAGCCGTCGGCGCGGCGAAAGCCGGGCTTTCGCTTGTCGCGCCGTAGCCTCGCGGGCAAGCCCGCTTCGGTCGCCCGGCGTGCGCGTCCGTCCTCGGGCAGGGCAAGCAGGCGTCATGCGGCGTGGCGCCCGGCCCGGGGCGCGCTCCGGCGCGCCAGGCCTCCCTTCGCCCTGACCCGCCGACATCTCAAGGCAGCATCGGCAGGGATGGAGGCGCCCGGCGAGCGTATCACCCGCGGTAGCCGCCCATCTCGCAGACTACCGCCCATTCCGCGTCGGCGACGGGCTGGACCGAGAGGCGGGAGTTCCGCACCAGCACCATGTCGGCGAGGCGCGGCTCGGCCTTGCAGGCGTCGAGGGTGACGGGGGCCGGGAAGGGCGCGACCGCGCGGAGGTCGACGCATTGCCAGCGGCCGTCCTCCGCGGTGGAGTCGGCATGGGCCTCGGCGATCACCTCGACGACCCCGACCACGGCCCGCTCGTCGCCGGAATGGTAGAAGAACCCGAGGTCGCCCTTCTGCATCGCCTTCATGTTGTTGCGGGCCTGGAAGTTGCGCACCCCGTCCCATTCCTGCCCGGCGTCGCCCTTCGCGACCTGCATGTCCCACGACCAGGTGTCGGGCTCGGACTTGAACAACCAGTGCGCCATGGCGGCCTCCCTCCTCGTTCGGAACCGCGAGGCTCGCAGCGCCGGCTGACCGGCGCAAGCCTCCACGCGGCTGGGCCCGGCGAAGCGGCTGCTCCGCGGCAAGGGCGCCAGCGCGGCGAGGCTTACCCGACCACCTTCTTCCACGGGCGGATCGCCACGCTGGCGAAGAGCCCGGCGCGGGCGTAGGGATCGGCGGCGGCCCAGGCCTCGGCGGCGGCGCGGTCGGCGACGTCGAGGACGAGGAGCGAGCCGGTCATGCCGCCGGCGTCGTCCTGGAACGGGCCGGCGAGGACGACGACCCCGGTGTCCCGCAGGTAGTCGAGATGGGCGGCGCGGTTGGCGGCGCGGATCTCCTGGCCGCCGGGCTTGTCGTCGCAGATCAGCGCATAGAGCGGCATTCATTCCTCCTTGAGCGGGCGGGCGAGCAGGGCCTCCATCGCCTCGGCGAGCGTGGCGCGGCGGTCGAGGACGTCGGCGACGGCGGCGGCGATCGGCAGCTCGACGCCGTGGCGGGCCCCGAGCTCGCAGGCGGCGCGCGCGGTCGCGACGCCCTCGACGGTGCCCTCCGGCATCGGCAGCCCGGCCCCGAGGGCGCGGCCGAGGGCGAAGTTGCGCGACATCGCCGAGCCGCAGGTCAGCGCGAGGTCGCCGAGGCCGGAGAGCCCGGCGATCGTCTCGGGCCGGCCGCCGAGCGCCGTGGCGAGGCGGGTCATCTCGGCGAAGCCGCGGGTCATCAGCGCGGCGCGGGCGGACTGGCCGAGGCCCGCGCCCTCGATCAGGCCGCAGCCGATGGCGACGACGTTCTTGATCGCGCCGCCGAGCTGGGCGCCGACGACGTCGTCGGTCAGGTAGAGGCGCAGCCGCGGGGTGGAGAGCGCGTGCTGGAGGGCCGGGCCGAGCTCGGGGTCGGCGCAGGCGAGCGTCAGCGCGGTGGGCAGGCCCCGGGCGATCTCGGCGGCGAAGCCCGGGCCGGTCAGCACCGCGAGCGGCCGGTCGGGCAGCGCGGCGGCGGCGATCTCGGTCTGGAGGCGGAAGGAGCGGGCGTCGACGCCCTTGGCGCAGAGGACGAGCGGGCCGTCGGGTAGCGCGGCCCCGTACGCGGAGAGGAAGGGTCCGGTGGCCTGGGCCGGGACGACGAGCAGGATCGCCTCGGCGCCGGCGAGCGCGGCGAGGTCGCCGACCGCCTCGACGCCGGCGGGCGGCTCGGGCGGGCGGCGACCCCAGAGGCGCACCTCGCGGCCGGCGGCGGCCTCGACCGCGGCGAGGGCGGAGCCGAAGGCCCCGGCGCCGACGACGCCGATCATGCGCGGGGCTCCCGGGGGCAGGCCGGGCGGGGGGAGGCGTGCGGCGGGTGCATGCGCGCCGCCCGGCACGGGGCGTCCGTGCTGGAGCCGGGTGGCGCCGAACGTCCGAAGCGGGCCTTGCCCGCGAGGTTACGGCGCGACAGGCGAAAGCACTGCTTTCGCCGCGCCGACGGCCGGAGCGCGTTGGCGCGGAGGCCGTCAGGGGCGCAGATTTCCCCGTAGCGCGCAATCCGTCCGTGAGCGCCCCGGCGAGCGCGGCGACGCGCTCGCCCCCCGCAGGGGCGAGCGCGGACGGATTTGCCGCGGGTCAAATCCGTCGGGCTTCGACGGCGCGACCTGTCCCGGACCGGACGTGGGCTCCCCGGTCCCGTGGCGCCCCTCATGCCTTGGCGCCCTTGCGGCCGGCGCCGAGCATCGGGGCGGCCTTCGTGTCGAGCGGCCAGCGCGGGCGGGCGGCGAGGCTCATGTCGTCGGGGCCGCGGACGGCGAGGCGCTCGGCGGCCGCCCAGGCGACGATGGCGCCGTTGTCGCCGCAGAGCGCCAGCGGCGGCGCGAGGAAGCGGGCGCCGGCGTCGTCGGCGACCCGGGCGAGCGCGGCGCGGATCGCCGCGTTGGCGGCGACCCCGCCGGCGACGGCGAAGGCGAGCGGCGCGCCGGGCCGCTCGGCGGCGAAGGCGGCGAGCGCCCGGCGCGACTTTTCGGCGAGGGTGTCGGCGACCGCGGCCTGGAAGCTGGCGCAGAGGTCGGCGCGGTCGGCGCGGGTAAGGCCGCCCTGCGTCTCGGTCAGGCGGTCGCGGGCGCGACGCGCGGCGGTCTTGAGCCCGGAGAACGACAGGTCGCAGCCCTCGCGGTCGAGGAGCGGCCGGGGCAGGTCGAAGCGGCCGGGGTCGCCGGCGGCCGCCGCGGCCTCGACCTCGGGCCCGCCGGGCTGCGGCAGGCCGAGGAGCTTCGCCACCTTGTCGAAAGCCTCGCCCGGCGCGTCGTCGATGGTGCCACCGAGGCGGCGGAAGCGCTCCGGCCCGTCGACGGCGAGGAACTGGCAATGGCCGCCGGAGACGAGCAGCACGAGGTAGGGGAAGCCGAGGTCGGCGACGAGGCGCGGGGTCAGCGCATGGCCGGCGAGGTGGTTGACCCCGACGAGCGGCAGGCTGCGCGCGGCGGCGAGGCCCTTGGCGAACATCACCCCGGCCAGCACGCCGCCGATCAGCCCCGGCCCGGCGGCGACGGCGACGGCGTCCACCGCGTCGAGGCCGAGGCCGGCGTCGGCCAGCGCCTCGGCCGTCACCGTGTCGAGCCGCTCGGCATGGGCGCGGGCGGCGATCTCGGGGACGACGCCGCCGAAGGCCGCGTGCAGCTCGCGCTGGCCGCGGGCGGCGCGGCCGAGGATCTCGCCCATGGGCGCGCCGGGGCGGGCGCGGACCAGCGCGGCGGCGGTGTCGTCGCAGGTGCTCTCGAGCCCGAGGAGGACGATCTCCCGCCCGCCCTGCGTTCTCGCGGGCGCGTCCTCCTCGATCTGGATGATGTCGCGCGCCAGGGGGCGGACTCCGCGGTTGCGTGGCACAGGGGTCGGGCGTAGCACCCGGGCCGCGGCGAGCGCAAGCGAGGGGAGGGGCCGGGCATGGCGCGGAGGTTGCTGATCACCCGGCCGCGCCCGCAGGCGGAGGCCTTCGCGGCGGCGGTCGAGGCGGCGCTGCCCGGGCGGTTCGCGCCGGTGCTCGCGCCGCTCCTCGCCATCGCGCCGCGGACGGCGCCGGTCGATCTCGCGGGCGCGCAGGCGCTGCTGTTCTCCTCGGCGAACGGGGTCGAGGCCTTCGCCGCGGCGAGCGCCGAGCGGGGCCTGCCGGCGCTCTGCGTCGGCGACATGACCGCCGAGGCGGCGCGGGCGGCGGGGCTCGCGGCGGAATCGGCCGGCGGCGACGTCGAGGCGCTGGCCCGGCTGGCGCTGGCCCGGGCGCGGCCGGGGGCGGGCGATCTCGTGCATGTGCGCGGCGTCCATGCCGCGGGCGACCTGGTCGGGCGGCTGCGCGCGGCCGGCGCGGCGGCGCGGGCGCTCGAGCTCTACGAGCAGGTCGCCGTGCCCCCGCCGCCCGACGCGGCGGCGCTCCTCGCCGCCGGCGGCGTCTCGGTGGCCACGGCGTTCTCGCCGCGCTCGGCGGCGCTCTTCGCGGCGGCGGCGCGGGCGGCGGGCTGGCCGCTCGGCGGGGTGACGCTCGTCTCGCTCAGCGCCGCCGCCGACGCGGCCCACGCCGCGCCGGAGCCGCTCCGCCGGGTGATCGCGCCGCGGCCCGACCGCGCCGGGATGCTCGCGGCGCTGGCGGCGCTCTGAACGCGCTTCCCCCGCGTCAGACGGCGGCGTCAGACATAGTCGAGCTCCAGCCCCGACAGCGCCAGCCCCACCCGGTCGTCGGCGCGCGTGCCGATCGTCAGGTTGTCCGAGCCCTCGGCCGCGAAGGCGTCCCAGAACCCCGCGCCGACCCCGCCCACCAGCGCGCCGGCCACCCGGATCTCCTCGGCCAGGAAGTCGATCTCCACCGTCTCGCGGTTGTGGACGCCGATCAGCACGAGCGCGTCGGTGTCGAAGCCGCGGCCGCTCCGCTCGACGATGGCGTCGCCGTCGAAGTCGAGCGCGAGCGTCGCGGTCTCGCGGGTGGCGCTCCGCCCGTCGGCGTTGCGGACCGCGACGGTGAAGCGCGCCGCGGCGATCTCGGCGTCGGCCAGCGCGAAGTCGAGCGAGTCCCCATTGTTGAGCCAGCGCGCCATGGTCGAGCCGTCGCGGGCGTTGTCGAGCCCGAAGCCGCGCCCGGCGTCGAAGCGCACCGCGTCGGTCAGGTCGCCCGCGTCGTCGCGGGCGATCCGGCCCCAGCCCCGCACCAGCACCGGATCGTCGCCGCCGTTGTCGACGGCGAGCGAGGTCACCCGCCCGGCCTTGCCCGCGTCCGAGAGGTTCATCGCCGCGTCGAAGCCCTTCAGCGCCGCCGCGCCCGTCCCCGGATCGCCGTCGTCGTCGACGAGCGCGACGAGCTGGCGGAACGCGAGGCCCTTCGACGCCGGGCGCACCCAGGCCGGGTCGATGTCGTTCAGCTCCGCCGGCGCCGGCGCGTTGATCGCGCCGCCCTTCGCCTTGCCGTTGGTGTCGATCTGCAGCAGCGCGAAGCCGATCGTGCCCGCCTTCTCCAGATCCGGCTGCGCCGCCTCGTAGGCCCCGAGGTCCGGCGCCGCGTCGCGGGCCTCCCCGCGCTGGTCCGCGGCCGTCGCGCTCGCCGGATCCGCCGCCCCCGCCGCCGGCCCGTCCGCGAGGATCGCCACCGTCCGCGTCGGCCCGCCATTGTCGGCCAGCACGCCCGCCAGCACCCCGGGCGCGATCTCCGCCGTCTGGGCGAACACCGCCGCGGCGGTCACGTCGCCCACGTCGGTCGATCCGTCGAGGAGGTCGCCGTCGAGGATGTTGCCGCCGACGAGCGCCGTCGACCCGAACCCGAAGGCCCCGTCGGCCCCGTGGTTGCCAAGCACGATGCTGTCGGCGAGCGTCAGCGTCCCGCTGGCCAGAAGCCCCGCCCCGATCGCGGTGTCGCCCTCGACGCTGTTGCCGGTGACCGTGACGTTCTGCGCCGAGAGCGAGTTCCGCGTGAGGACGCCCCCGCCGTAGCCCCCGTCGCCTCCCGTCGCGCGGTTGCCGCTGATCGTCGAGTTGACGAGGATGGCGCTGTCGGCGAAGGCGCCGCCGCCGCCGGCGTAGGCGCCGATGACGGCGTTGCCGCTCACCGTGCTGCCGGTGAGCCGCAGCGTTCCGGTGGCGTAAACGGCGCCGCCCGACCCGATATAGGCCGTCACGACGTTCCCCGCGATCTCGCTGTCGATCAGCGTCACGTCCGTGCCGTGGATCGCGCCGCCGCGGCCGATCGCCGCGCCGCCCTGCCCGAACGCCCGCCCGCCGGTCAGGACCAGCCCGTCGAGCGTCAGCGCCGCCGTCGCGGCGAAGATCCGCCCGTTGTCGTCCATGCCCCCCGCCGCGAGGCTCGCGTCGACGTCGGTGATCCCCCGCGCGTCGACCACGTCGTTCCCGCCCGCGTCGCTGGTGATCACCACCCGCGCAGCCCCGCCGTCGATGGTCAGCGCCCCGGCGATCCCGATCTGCCCGCCGGTCAACCGGATGACGTCCGCAGCCTCGCCGTCGAAGACCGAGGCGTCGAAGGTGATCGTGTCCGCCCCCGCCTGCGCGTCGGCGAAGGCCACCGCCTCGCGCAGCGAGGTCAGCCCGTCGAAGGCGTCCACCACGTCCGCGGCCGTCGTCACCACGAGGCCGCCCGCCTCGCGCTGCAGCTCGACCGCCCCGAGGTCGGCCGCGTCGCCCGAGACCCGCGCCTCGCCGCGCTGGTCGGTCGCGAGCGCCGTCGTCCCGCCCGCATCCACCGCCGCGCCGCCGGCGCGGATCAGCACCGTCCGCGTCGGCCCGCCGTTGTCGGCGAGGACGCCCGCCAGCACCCCGGGCGCGATCGCCGCCGTCTCGGCGTAGACGTCGGCCGCGGTCACGTCGCCCACGTCGTCCGTCCCGTCGAAGAGGTTCGTGCCGACGATGTTGCCGCCGGCGAGGGTCGCATTGCCGCCGATCTCGCTGGACGCGACGTTCGTCGCGACGTTGCCGAGCACGATGCTGTCGGTCAGCTCGAAGTTCGCGACGAAGATGCCCCCGGCCGCGCTATTGGCTCCGGTGGCGGCGTTGCCGGTCACCGTGGTGCTGGTCAGCTCGGCGAAGTCGCCGGCGATCCCGCCGCCTAAGCCGAGCGCGCCCGTCACGCGGTTGCCGCTCACCGTGCTGTTGGCGAGGGTCGCCGTCACCGCGTAGAGGCCGCCGCCATAGGCGACGTATCCGGTCGCCGCATTGCCGCTGATCGTGCTGCCGACGATCTCGGCCGAGGTGAACACGAACGCGCCCCCGCCGTTCGCTGCGAAGCCCGACGTCCGGTTGTCGCGGATCTCGCTGTTCTCCACATGCAGCACGTAGGCGACGATCCCGCCGCCGCGCGAGAAATCGCCGGCGGTGCTGTTGCCCGCGATCGTGGAATTGACCAGCGTCACCACGTTCACGGCGACCGCGCCGCCATGGCTGGTGTCCGCCGTCGTCCGGCCGCCGGTCAGCGTGAGGCCGTCGAGCGTCAGCGTCGCGGCGCCCTCGAAGATGCGGCTGTTGTCGTCGAGGAGCGCCGCGCCGGAGGCGTCGACGTCCGTTATCCCGTCGGCGCCGACCACGTCGTCGCCGTTCGCGTCGCCGGTGATGACGACGCGCGCCGCGCCGCCGTCGATGGTCAGCTCCCCGCTTACGTTGATCGGGCCGCCGGTCAGCCGGATCACGTCCGCCGCCTCGCCGTCGAAGAAGCCCGCGTCGAAGCTGATCGTGTCCGCGCCGCCGCTGGCGTTCGCGTCGAGCGCCGCCTGCCGGAGCGATCCCGCGCCGCTGTCGGCATTGTTCGTCACGATGAAAGTGGCCATCCCGTCCCCCCTTGCGCCGGCCCCGGCGTTTCCCGCCCCGCGTCCCGCCGCGCCCCGCGGCGATGATCCCCGCGGAATCGCCGCGGCGCGCGTCCGTCCCCGTCAGAACAGGCGTCGTTTTCCGGTCGGCGTGTCGTTTCGGGACAAGGGCCGCCGAGGCCGCGCAGCAGCCCGGGTTGTGTCCGCCGCCCCGGCGGCTAGAATGAGCGACCTTCGGGACCTGGCCCTCCGCCCGGGTTTCGTGCCGATGAGCGAGGGAGCCCGCCGTGATGTCCTGGACCGACGAACGCGTCGAGACGCTGAAGGCCATGTGGGCCGAGGGAAAGAGCGCGAGCCAGATCGCCCGCGAGCTCGGCGGCGTCACCCGCAACGCCGTCATCGGCAAGGTCCACCGGCTCGGCCTGTCGAACCGCGGCCCGAACGGCGAGCGCCTCGAGGACGGCGACGCCCCCGGCCACGCCGCCGAGGCCGCCGCCGCGCCCGCCGCCGAGACGGAAGCCGCCGTCGAGGCCGTCCCCCTCGAGGCCGCCCAGCCCCGCGCCCGCGAGCCGCTGGCGAGCCCCGCCCGGCCGAAGCCGCCCGTCGCCGTCAACGGCCAGCCGCTGCCGCCCGCCGGCTCGGAGATCAGCCCGGAGGCGCTCGCGAACCTCGCCGAGGTCGCCAAGAAGGCCCGCCGCCTCACCCTGATGCAGCTGACCGAGCGCACCTGCAAATGGCCGATCGGCGACCCGGCCACCGACGATTTCTGGTTCTGCGGCCTGCCCTGCGTCGCCGGCAAGCCCTATTGCGAGACCCATGTCGCGGTCGCCTTCCAGCCGATGTCCGCCCGCCGCGACCGCCGCGCCGGAGGCCGCTGACCGGCCCCCGCGCGATCGCCTTGCCCCCCGGGACGCTCCCCCCGGGCGATCGCCTCGCGGTTGAGACCCGCCGCCGCGCAAGAATGATGCGCGGCATACATCAAATGGTGGATGCGACTCGCCCCGGCTCGTGCTCCGGTCCAGATACATTGTTGATAAGATTTTATTGAACTGCGAACCATACCGGCGAGGTGCCCCCGGCCGAGGCGACAATCGGCCGGGGGTTATTCGTCCCCCGGGCGATCAGCCGGCGTAGGTCTCGTCCAGCGCATAGCCCGTCGCGCGCACCGTGCGGATCGGGTCGCGATCGCCGCCCCGGTTGAGCGCCTTGCGCAGCCGGCCGATATGCACGTCCACCGTGCGGATCTCCACGTAGACGTCCTGCCCCCAGACCCGGTCGAGCAGCTGCTCCCGCGAGTAGACCCGGCCCGGCCGCTGCAACAGCACGTCGAGCAGGCGGAACTCGGTCGGCCCGAGATGCACGTCGCGCTTGCCCCGCCGCACCCGGCAGTTCTGCCGGTCGAGCACGAGGTCGGCGAAGCTCGCCACGTCGCCCGCGAGCGCCGGCGCGGTCCGCCGCAGCACCGCGCGCACCCGCGCCACCAGCTCCGACATCGAGAACGGCTTCGTCACGTAGTCGTCGGCGCCGACGTCGAGCCCGCGCACCCGGTCCTCCTCCTCGCCCCGCGCGGTCAGCAGGATCACCGGGATCTCGCGGGTCTCCGCGCCCATCCGCATCCGCCGGCACAGCTCGACCCCCGAGACGTTCGGCAGCATCCAGTCCATCAGCACGAGGTCGGGCTTCTCCTCGTCGACCGCGGTCAGCGCGTCGTCGCCGTCGGCGCAGGTCGCGACCGAGAAGCCCTCCTTCTCGAGGTTGTAGGCGAGGAGGTGGCTGATCGCCTCCTCGTCCTCGACCACCAGCACCTTGGCGCACATCGCCCCGCCCCCTTACTCGCCGACGAACTCGATGCCGCTCGGCTCGCCCTTGGGGCGGTCGTCGCCGAGGCGCTGGCCCGTCACTATATAGTAGACCATCTCCGAGATGTGCGTGGTGTGGTCGCCGATCCGCTCGAGGTTCTTGGCGAGGAACAGCAGGTGCGCGCCGACGCCGATCAGCCGGCTGTCCTCGACCATGTAGGTGACGAGCTCGCGGAAGATCGCGTTGTACATCTCGTCGATCTCGTAGTCCTGGTTCCAGATCTGCACCGCGAGGTCGACGTCGCGCGAGGCATGGGCGTTCAGCACGTCGGAGAGCTGCGCCAGCGTCGCCCGCCCCATACGCACGATCGAGTTGGTGAGCTTCACCGTGCGCGAGGAGGAGAGCGGGATCGCCCGCTTGGCGATGTTCTTGGCGAGGTCGCCGATCCGCTCCAGCGTGTTGGCGATCTTCATCGCCGAGATCAGCACGCGCAGGTCCGCCGCCATCGGCTGGCGCAGCGCGATCACCTTGACCACCTGCTCCTCGAGCGCGGATTCGAGCGCGTCGAGCGCCCGGTCGCGCTCGATCACCTCCCGCGCGAGGCGGGCGTCGCGGTTCTGCACGGATTCGAGCGCCTTGGAGAGCAGCTCCTCGCAGAGCCCGCCCATCTCGGAGATCCGCGCCTGCACCTGGACGAGATCCTCGTCGAAGCTGGAGACGATATGCGCCATCGCGTCCGACCGCGGCGCGCCGCGGTCCTCCCTGTTGCCTGGGCCGCGAGTATATCCCGGCCGGCGACACGATTATTGCAGGGATGCGACGGTTTTGTGAACCTCGCGGGGCCGCGTGCCCCGGACGACGCCCGCGCGCCCGGAGGGGCCTCCGATCGACCGAAGCGGGCTTGCCCGCGAGGCCACGGCGCGACAAGCGAAAGCCCTGCTTTCGCCGCGCCGACGGCTGGAGCGCGGTTGCGCGCGGAGGCCGTGAGGAGCGCAGATTTCTCCGGGAGCGCGCAATCCGTCCGTGATCGCCCCGGCGAGCGCGGCAACGCGCTCGCCCCCCGAGGGGCGAGCGCGGACGGATTTGCCACGGGTCAAATCCGTCTGGCGGCGCCGTCGCGGCCTGCCACGGGCGCGGCGCTCGCTTCCCCGTCGCAAGGCCCTGTGCGCCCCCCTCAGTCCGCGGCAGTCTCGGCGCGCGGCAGCCAGACGGTGAACGCCGCCCCCTTGCCCGGGGTCGAGGCGATCTCGATGCGGCCCTGGTGGCGGTTCAGGATGTGCTTGACGATGGCGAGGCCGAGCCCGGTGCCGCCTTTGGCGCGGCTTGCCGCGGCGTTCACCCGGTAGAACCGCTCCGTCAGCCGCTGCAGGTGCTCGCGCGGGATGCCGGGACCGTCGTCGGCGACGCAGACCCCGTGGCGGCCCGGCTGGGCGGGGCTCGCCTCGGCGGCGAGCACGCGCACCGTGCTGCCCGGGCCGGCGTACTTCACCGCGTTGTCGACGAGGTTGGCGAAGACCTGCGCCAGCTGGTCGCGGTCGCCGAGCACGGTCGCGCCCTCGGGCGCGAGCTCGACCCGCAGCGTCACGCCCTCCCTCTCCGCGAGCGGCGCCGCCGCGGCGGCGGTCTCCGCCGCGATGGCGTTGAGCGAGACCGCCGCCGCCGGGCGCAGGTGCTCGCTCATCTCGATGCGCGACAGCGACATCAGGTCGTCGACGAGCCGGCGCATCCGCCCGGCCTCGCGGGCCATGATGGCGAGGAAGCGCTCGCGCGCCGCGGGATCGTCCTTCGCGTGGTTCTGCAGCGTCTCGATGTAGCCGAGCACCGAGGCGAGCGGGGTGCGCAGCTCGTGGCTGGCGTTGGCGATGAAGTCGGTGCGCAGCTGCTCGACGCGCCGGGCCTCGGTGCGGTCCTCGATCAGGACGAGCGCATGGCCCTCGCGGCCGAAGCCCGCGTCCGGCGGCAGGAGCCCGACCCGCGCGTCGAAGACCCGCTCCGCGGCGCCCTCCCGCGTGGCGAACTCGAGGCTGCGCTCGCCGCTGTCGACGAGGGTGGCGCTCACCGCCTCGACGAAGGCCGGCGCGCGGATCAGGCTGGCGAAATGCGCGCCCTCCTGCAGCCGCGGCAGGGTGCGGAGCGCCGCGGGATTGGCGTAGGCGATGCGCCCCGTCGGCCCGATCACCAGCAGCGGCGAGGGGATCCGCGCGATCAGCCCTCCCGGCGGCGATCCCGTCGCGCCCGCCGGCGATCCCGTCGCGCCGGGCGGCGCGGCGTGCGCGCCCGCCGGCGCGACGGCCTCGCCGCCGGCCCGCGCGCCGCCCGTCGCCACGGCCAGCGCGATGCCCGCCGCGCCGCCGAGCACGAGCGCGGCGAGCGCCGGCAGGGCGAGGCCGACGGCGAGGGCGGCGGTTCCGCCGACGACGGCCGCGGCGATCCCGAGATCGCGCCAGGTCGGCATGTCACCTCCGGCAGGCGGGCAGGGCGGCGCAGCCATACCAGCCGCCCGTCCGGGCCGGAAGCGGCATTGCGTCGCCCGGGGCGGCGCCTACCTATGGAGGGATGATCCGCTACGCCCTCCGCTGCGCCGACGGCCACAGCTTCGACAGCTGGTTCGCCTCGGGAGACGAGTACGACCGGCTGCACGCGGCCGCGCTGCTCACCTGCGCGGTCTGCGGCGGCTCGCGCGTCGAGAAGGAGCTGATGGCGCCGCAGGTGCGGCCGGGCGGCGACACGCTTTCCGCCCCCGCCTCGCCGGCCGAGCAGGCGCTGGCCGAGTTCCGCCGCCGCGTGGAGGCGGTCAGCGAGGACGTCGGCCGCGACTTCGCGGCGGAGGCGCGCCGCATCCACGCCGGCGAGGCCGAGGCCCGCCCGATCATCGGCGAGGCCCGCCCCTCCGAGGCCCGCGCCCTCGTCGAGGAGGGCGTCCCCGTCGCGCCCCTGCCCTGGACGTCCCGCCGCCGCACGGATTGAGCGGCGAGCGCGGCCTGTCGCGTCAGGCACGCTACACGACGGAGGCGGCAAGGGTCGACCCGCGGCGACGTCTCGCCTCGCGACGCCTCCCGCAGGTTGACATGCGCATGTCAACCTGCTCGCCGCGGAGCGGTCGGGGCAGGAAGCGTGCAAGCTTCAAGTGAATCGAACGGCGCCGCGAAATGCATGCGGCGCTGATGAATGTGCAATGATTTTCACCGTTATATTCAAAATATTTGCAAATATATTTCGAATTATATTTGCGTGCAAACAAGCATGATCGAGATGTCGCCCGTTCGCATCTTCTCAGGCTCGTCCGGCAGCATCACGGGCGACTGGCCATGAGGGGGCACGGCGTTGGTGTCGTGTCGTGGCGCGTCGGGCACACTACACGACAGTGGAGAGAAATATCGGTCGGGAGGGTGCGGGACGGTGAAGCCAGACGGATTTGACCCGTGGCAAATCCGTCCGCGATCGCCCCTGCGGGGGGCGAGCGCGATTCCGCGCTCGCCGGGGCGATCACGGCCGGATGGCGCGGTGCGTGGAAATCTGGACCCCCCACGGCCTCCGCGCCAATGCGCTCCGGCCGTCGGCGCGGCGAAAGCCGTGCTTTCGCTCGTCGCGCCGTAGCCTCGCGGGCAGAGCCCGCTTCGGTCGGGGCGAGCGCCGCAGCCTCGGGCGGCGACCGGCTCCTGTCGTGTCGTGGCGCGTCGGGATCTCGCCAGGGTCGGATCACGTGGAATCAATGACTTAGCGAATATTCACGCGTGAACAGCGCAGTCTGGGCGTTCCCCGGCGCGCGCCGGCGCGCGGCCGGCGCGCGGGCGGCGCTACTCCATCGCCGGCGCGGACCCCGGGGCGGGCGGCCGGCCGGGCTTGCGCATGAAGGCGAGGAGCGGGATCACCGCCAGCGTCACCCACATCATCAGCTTGAAGTCGTCGATGTTGGCCACGAAGGTCGCCTGCGCCTGGATGCGGCTGTTGACGAGCGCGATCATCGTCGCCGGGTCGAGGCCGAGCGCCAGCACCTGGTCCATCGCCGGCCCGAACTCGGTCAGCTTCGCGGTCATCTCGGCGCGGTTCACGATGATGTTGTGCGACAGCTCCGCCGCGACGATCGAGATCCCGACCGACGAGCCGATGTTGCGCACGAGGCTGAACAGCGCCGCCGCATCCGCCCGGAACCGCGGCTCCAGCGTCGCGAAGGCGATCGTCGAGAGCGGCACGAAGACGAGCCCGAGCCCCAGCCCCTGCACCACGCCGGAGACGACGATCGGCGTCGCGTCCATCAGCGGCGAGAACTGCGTCATCTGCCAGAGCGAGAACGCGGTCAGCGACAGCCCGGCGAGGATCAGGAGCCGCGCGTCGACCTTGCCGACGATGCGCCCGACCACCATCATCGAGATCATCGTGCCGACGCCCCGCGGCGCGAGCACCATCCCGGTCGTCACCACCGGATACCCCATCACCCCCTGCAGCAGCGGCGGCAGCAGCGCCAGCCCGGCGAGCAGGATCACCCCCACCATGAAGATCATGACGAGCGCCATCACGAAGTTCGGGTCGCGGAAGATATGCGGGTCTATGAAGGCGTGCTCCCGCCCCGTGACGTGGATGACGAAGGCCCAGAGGCCGGAGATCGTCAACCCGAGGTAGATCCACGTCTCCGGGCTCTCGAACCACGCCACCTGCTCGCCCCGGTCGAGCATCAGCTGGAGCGCCCCGATCGCGACCGTCAGCATGGCGAAGCCGAAGAAGTCGAAGCTCCGCAGCCGCCGCTCCGAGCGCGGCAGGAACATGACGAGCCCCGTCAGCGCGACGATGCCCACCGGCAGGTTGACGTAGAAGACGAACCGCCAGTTGAAGCTGTCGGTCAGCCACCCGCCCAGCGTCGGGCCGATGATCGGGCCGACCATGATCCCCGCGCCCCAGATCGCCATGGCGCGGCCATGCTCCTCGCGCGTGTTGATGTTGAGGAGCACCGTCTGCGACAGCGGCACCAGCGCCGCGCCGAACACGCCCTGCAGCACCCGGAACAGGATCATCTCCCCGAGGCTCGTGGCGAGCCCGCAGGCCATCGAGGTGACGACGAACCCCGCCGTCGAGACGATGAAGAGCTCCCGCAGCCCGATGCGGTCGGAGAGCCAGCCGGTCACCGGGGTCATGATCGCCGCCGCGACGATATACGAGGTGAGGACCCAGGTGATCTGGTCCTGCGCCGCGCCGAGCGAGCCCTGCATCGAGGGCAGCGCCACGTTGGCGATCGTGGTGTCGAGCACCTGCATGATCGTCGCGAGCATGATCGAGACGGTGATCAGCCCCTTGTGCGCGACCTTGCCCCCGGCGGCGGGGCTCGCCGCCGCGGCGCTCATCTCGCCTCCGCCGCCTGCGCCGGCGCCTCCGCGAGCCCGACGGCCGCGAGGACGGAGCGGACGGGAGAGGGCAGCCCGCGGGCATGGCCGGTGTCGACCTCGACCAGCGCGCTCATCCCGGCGCGGAGCTGCGGCACGTCCTGCCCCGGCTCGAGCCGGATGCGCAGCGGCACCCGCTGCACGACCTTGACCCAGTTGCCGCTGGCGTTCTGCGCCGGGATCAGCGCGAACTCGGACCCGGTGCCGGCGCCGATCGAGTCGACCTTGCCGCGGATCGCCTTGCCCGGCCACGCGTCGACGCGCACCTCGACCGGCTGGCCCGGCACGATATGGGCGAGGTCGGTCTCCTTGAAGTTCGCCTCGATCCAGGTGTGGTCGGTCGCGACCAGCGCCATCACGGCGGTCGTCGGCGTGACGTACTGGCCCGGCTGCAGCCGGGTCGTCTGCGCGACCACGCCCGCGCCCGGCGCGGTGACGACGGTATGGGCGAGGTCGAGCTCCGCCCCGTGCAGCGCCGCGATCGCCTGCAGCACCGCCGGGTGCTCGTCGGTCGGGATGTCGGGATCGCCCGCCAGCGCCGCGCGCGCGCTCAGCACCCGGCTCTCCGCCTCGGCCAGCGCCCCCCGCGCCTCCTGCAGCGTCAGCGCGCTCTCGTCCGACGCGGCCTGGCTGATCACGCCCGACCTCAGCAGCGCCTGCTGCCGGTCGTCGCGCGTCTGCGCGGTGGCGAGCGCGTCGCGGGCGGTGTCCGCCTCGGAGCTCGCCTGCGCGAAGGCGGCCTTCAGCTTCTCCACCTCGAGCCGCGCCGTCTCCAGCCTGGCTCGGTCCTCCTCGACGGCGTTGCGATAGGTCGCGTCGTCGATGACGAAGAGCGTCTGCCCGGCCGCGACGGCCTCGTTCTCGGCGACCAGCGCCTCGGCGATCTGCCCGCTGACCTGCGGCAGCACCGAGATGCGGTCCTGCTTGACGTAGGCGTCCTCGGTCGAGACGAAGCGCCCGCCGGTCACCCACACGTAGCCGCCCCCGAGCGCGAGCGCGAGCGGCAGCGCCGCGATCAGCAGGTTGCGGCGCAGGAGGCTCGGGCGGGGGGGCGCGGGCGGCTCGACCGGCTGCGCGTCCCCGGCGGGGACGGCCTCTGCGAGGGAGCGGCTGTCCGGACGGGCGTTCATGCGATCCTCTCCGCCGCACGGCCGCCGGCGGTCTCGGCGCCGGGGCAGTCCTCGGCCCCGGTGAGGTTGCTGACCATGGTCTCGAGAGCGACCCGCAGCGCCGCGCGCTCGGCCTCCGTGAGCCCCGCGAGCGCCTGGTCGTAGATCGCCGCCGCCCGCTCGCGCATCGGCGCCATCATCGCCCGGCTCTTCTCCGTGGTGTAGAGCCGCCGGGCCCTCCGGTCGCGCGGGTCGGAGCGCCGCTCGACGAGGCCGGCCGCCTCCATGCGGTCGACATGGCGGCTCACCGTCATCGGCTCGAGCTCGAGCAGCGAGGCGAGCGCCGCCTGGCCGATCCCCTCCGCCTTGGAGAGGCGGCCGAGGATCTGCAGCTGCGCCATGGTCATGGGAAGGTCGCGGCTCGCCTGCTCGAAGCGCCGGCGCAGCAGCCGGGTCGCGTCCGTCAGGAGAAAGCCGAGGGGGGCGGGCATCTGGTTCATGCGAGCGATATAATAACTTGGATTATGATATGCAAGCGCTATGTTCGCCCCGCCTGCCGCTGGATTGCGGCCTTAGCGATTGCCGGCGCCGCAATAAACTCAACTAAAAAGTGATTAAAAAAACGCCATTGACAGCTTATTGCGCTGGCCCCATCCTCCGGCGCAGGGGTGGAACACAAATAAGTTAACAGAAAGCCTCCTCACGTCCGCAACGCCGCTCCTGGCGTCCGACATGCTTTGGTCGGGCGCAGGCGGCGGCCACAAGAGTAACGCCGTGCGCACGCTGCGAGGTGCGCCGACAGGGAAATATTGGTCCGAGGGGAACCGTTCATGGCTACGCCGATCCAGACCTACTACGTGCCGATGCGCGAGCTCGATCTCATCCTCGATTTCGATGAGATCAACTCCGGCGTCAATCAGAACGGCTACATCCGGACGCTGCTCGCGATCGCGGTGGCGGCGCCCGGCACGGTGATCTGGTACGACCACTGGGAGGACGGCTACGAGACCGACTACAACGCCCTGCCTCTCGGCTCGACGACCTCGGTCTGGGGCGATGGCGACCTGACGAACAATTTCCCTGTCTCCGGCCTCTCGGGCTTCGTGAGCGGCCTGCCCGGCGACGACGTCTTCGACGGCGGCGAGTCGCTCATCCTCGAGAACTCGGTCAACCTCCAGCTTGTCGGCGACACCGGCTATTTCACCTTCGACGGCGGCGACCGCATCGTCGTTTCCTTCCCGGTGACCGTCGTCCGCGCGGCCTACCCGACCCACAACGGCCAGACCAATGGCGATCCCGGCTCGCTCCTCGCCGGCGACACCGAGGTCTTCGCCACCGACCGCTACGGCACGCTCTTCGTCGCCCCGGTCGGCGAGAACACCGGCGTCTTCGGCGACACGGATCCGTTCGAGCTGACCTCGATTCACGTCATGGCCTCGGTCGACGGCACCGAGGTCTTCCTGAACGGCGTCTCGCAGGGCACCATCGACGCCGGCGAGTCGATCCGCATCACCAATATCCTGCAGGGCCAGCAGATCACCGCCACGAAGCCGGTGCAGGCCAACATCTTCACCGGCGACGTCAACTCGAGCTACGAGTCGCGCTCCTATGCGCTCTCGCCGCGCGACCAGTGGAGCGACGACTACTACACGCCCGTCTTCGCCCGGGACGGCAGTGACAATCCGACGCGCGTCTGGCTCTATAACCCCAACAATTTTGCGATCACCGTGACGATGGGCGTCGCGGGCAACGCCAGTTTCCAGACCATCAATATTCCCGCGAACAGTTCGGCGCTGTCGAACGGCGTTCCGAACAACTCCGGCGCCCGCTTCCACACGGCGAACGGGGATGATTTCTACGCCATCACCCAGACCGACACCTCCGGCGGCGGCAGCGGCGGGCTGACCTACGACTGGGGCCATCCGCTGATCCCGGCCGACCAGCTCACGTCGCAGGCCCTGGTCGGCCTCGGCTACGGCAATACGTCGAACAACCCGCTCGGGTCGAGCTTCAGCGTGGTCTGGGTGACGGCCACGCAGAATGCGACGCTCTTCATCGACTTCGACGGCAACGGCCTGCCTGACCGCACCATCGCGGTCACGGCGCTGCAGGGCGTGAAGATCGCCGACAACGGGGCCGGCTCCGAGAACGACAACGACATGTCGGGCGCCATGATCTGGGCGACCGACGCGAACGGCAACCCGGTCGACATCGCCGTCGCCTGGGGTCAGGATCCGTCGGCGGTGACCAGTCAGCCGAACTCGCTCGACATGGGCTCGGCCGTCCTGCCGCTGCCCGAGCTCACCGCCGGCAAGTCCGTGGGGTTCGCCGACACCGATGGCGACGACATCCCCGACGGCGACCTCGACGGCGACGCCAAGGTCGATCCCGGCGACGTGTTGGAATGGACCATCAATATCCTGAACTTCGGTCGGGTGATCGTCAAGGAAGGCGCCTTCACCATCGTCGACCCGATCACCGGCGCGAACATCTTCGAGGTGTCCGACTACGTCCTGGGCTCGACCTATTACACCTACGTGGACAACCTTGGTGTTACCCAGACGGTGCAGATCGCCGACAGCGTCTCGGGTACTCCCTTCCCGCTCGACGGCGCCGGCTTCACCAACACCGATTCGCTCTTCCCCAAGATCGGCAACGTGGCCGGCGAGACCCAGTTCATCACCTTCCAGACCAAGGTGAAGGACTTCGAGGATCTGCCCGACGGCGCGACCAGCGTCCTCAACATCGGCGAGCTGAAAGTCGGCAGCGAGACGTTGATCAAGTTCGACGCGAGCGTGCCGATCAACTACGAAGCGAAGATCGACATCGAGAAGTTCACCAACGGCGTCGACGTTGACGGCCCGACGGGTCCGGTCATCGCCCCCGGCGGCCAGGTGACCTGGACCTACCACGTCTCGATCCCGAACCCGGGCGCGAGCACGACCTTCCTCAAGGACATCGTCGTCACCGACGACAACGGGACGCCGGGGAATACGGCGGACGACTTCGCCCCGGGTTACGTGAGCGGCGACAACGGCAACGGCATCCTCGAATACGGCGAGGTCTGGGTCTACCAGGCGATCGGAACCGCCATTGAGGGCCAGTACTCCAACACCGTCACCGTGACCGGCACCCCGTCCTACGCGGGCGGCGCCACGGTGGCCGGCGTGGACAAGCCGATCGACGATGACACGAGCTACTACTTCGGCGGCAGGCCGGCGCTCGACGTGGTGAAGACGGCGAACGTGACGGAGGTGACGCAGGCCGGTCAGCAGATCGTCTACACCTACGTGGTGACGAACACCGGCAACACGACGCTGACCGGGGTCACGGCGGTGGACGACGCG
>NZ_JAGOMQ010000001.1:0-153654 GCF_017993425.1 Amaricoccus sp. | reverse complement strand
GCGACCGGGACCTACACCTACACGGTGAAGCAGGCGGACATCGACGCCGGGACCAAGCTCGTCAACGTGGTGACGGCGGACAGCAACGAGACGCCGCCGGACACCGACGACGAGACGGTGACGGTGAAGTCCGACGCGCAGCTCGACGTGGTGAAGACGGCGAACGTGACGGAGGTGACGCAGGCCGGTCAGCAGATCGTCTACACCTACGTGGTGACGAACACCGGCAACACGACGCTGACCGGGGTCACGGCGGTGGACGACGCGTTCACGCCGGGCGAGGCCGGCGACGACGTGACGATCACGCTGGACAAGACGACGCTGGCTCCGGGCGAGAGCGCGACCGGGACCTACACCTACACGGTGAAGCAGGCGGACATCGACGCCGGGACCAAGCTCGTCAACGTGGTGACGGCGGACAGCAACGAGACGCCGCCGGACACCGACGACGAGACGGTGACGGTGACGCAAGATCCCGATCTGGCGATCGACAAGCGCTTCGTCGAGATCATTGAGGACGACGGCAGCTACGGCGGCGGGGCGAACGGGAAGCTCGACAAGGCGGGCGAGGTGATCGTCTACGAGATCGAGGTGACCAACAACGGCAACGTCACTCTGACCAACGTCGTCGTCACCGATCCGCTCACTAACACTAACCAGGACGTGGGGACGCTGAAGCCGGGCGAGTCGCGGACGATCACGACGACTTACACCCTCACGGCTGCCGATATCGCCAGCAACGGAACGATCGAGCCGGACAATGTGGCGCCGGGCCAGATCGACAACACGGCGCGGGCGGACAGCGATCAGACGGACGAAGTGCGCGACAGCGTGTCGGTCCCGCTCGTGGCCAAGCCCGTCAAGCCCGCCAAGCTTGAGATCGACAAGTCGGTCAAGGGCATCAAGGACAAGGACGGCGACGGGCTGGTCGACGCCGGCGACGTGATCACCTACCGGATCAAGGTCACCAATGCCGGCGCCCAGAAGCTCACCGGCGTGACGATCGACGATCCGCTGCTCGGCGGCACCATCGCTTCGGGGATCACCTTGGCGGTCGGCCAGAGCAAGACGATCACCAAAACCTATGTCATCACCCAGGAGGATATCGACACCAACGGTAACGACTGGGACGGCAAGATCGACAACACCGCGACGGCCGACAGCAACCAGACCGATCCGGTCAGCGACAGCGCCTCGACGCCGATCGACTACAAGCCGAAGGTGACGATCGAGAAGCAGATCCTCGTCAACGGCGCGTGGAAGGACGCGGACAGCGGCCCGGGCGCCACCTTGGCCAAGGACGCGGACCATATGGTCGACTTCCGGGTGGTGGTGAAGAACGCCGGCAACGTCACGCTCACCGGGATCGAGGTGATCGACGACAACGGAACGCCGGGATATCTCGCGGACGACTTCATCATCGCGCTTCCGGACACGCTGGCGGTTGGTGGGAAGGCGACTGCACGCTACACCTCCTACTGGCAGGAAGGGACGCAGAAGAACGTCGCCACCGTCGATACGGACCAGACCGGGTCGGTCTCCGACGCGGCCTACTATACCGGCAAGAAGGGCGGTGGCGACGGGGGCGTGTGCAAGGCCTCGTTCTGGGCGAAGAACAAGGCGTTCTGGGACGGCGACCTCACCAATGACGGGCCGAACGCAGGCAAGCCCGGCTATCCCGCGGCGGATGTGCTCAAGGCATCGGAGAAGTTCGACTTCTTCGACACCGACGGGGACACGCTCTACTTCACCGGCGAGCTGCTTCAGGGCGCCCACAAGGGCAAGCTGAACACGGTCGGGCTCTCGCTCGACGAGGCCTACAAGCTCATCGCCGCCGGCACCCCCAGCGACGCCCGGCCGATGCTCGCCCGCGAGGTGATCACCGCGACGCTGAACGGCCTGGCCGGCAACGCGACCCCGGACACCGAGCTGCGGGAGGCGGTCGACTGGCTCGTCACCCACGGCTTCGGCAAGGGCGTCCAGGACGAGGACGGGTACGGCTTCGCGACCAACACCTCGATCGGGACCGGCAACTCGAAGTGGACGTCGATACCCGCGCTCAGCACGGAGTCGGCGGCGTCGCTGCGCAGCCAGCTCGCGACCTACAACGACACCGGCTTCGATGACGGCGTGAGGATCGCGGCCGACGGCGACACGCTCTTTATCTGAGCGCGACGCCTAATCCGACTGTCCGGCAAGAAATGGGGGCGCCCTTCGGGGCGCCCCTTCGCTATCTCGCGCCTCGGGCGAGTAACGGCCGGGTGAGGGAGGCTCTCTCCGGGCTCAGGCCGGGCTGTGCGGCGACGTCGCCGGGCGCCCTCAGCGCTGCGGGCGCTCGGACCAGAGCCGGGCAAGCTCGATGGCGACGCCGACCGCCGCCGCCATGTCCTGGACGCTCACCCATTCCAGTGGCCCGTGGACGTTCTGCATGCCGGTGAAGACGTTGGGCGTCGGAATGCCGAGCTCCGTCAGGCGCGACCCGTCCGTCCCGCCCCGGATCGGGGCGGAGACCGGCTCGAAGCCGCAGCGAAGATAGGCCGCGCGCGCGATCTCGACGGGACGCATGTCCGTCTCGAGCCAATAGCGCATGTTCCGGTATTGCGGCGTGATCTCGACGTTCACGCGGGCTCTCGGCTCCGTCGCGGCGACCGCTTCCGCGACCTGGCGGACCAGCACCCCGTGGGCGGCGAGACCCTCGAGCTCGAAGTCGCGCAGGATCAGGCGGATCTCCGCAGCGGCGGCCGTCCCGCGCAGCTCGTAGACGTGGATGAAGCCCTGCCGCCCGGAGGTTGTCTCCGGCGTGCGCGTCGCCTGCGGCAGCGTGTCGACGATCCGCGCCGCGAGATGCAGCGCGTTGACCAGCCGGTCCCTGGCGTCGCCGGGATGGATCGAGACGCCCTGGATCCGCACGACCGCCTTGTCGGCGGAGAAGCTCTCCCAGGTCAACTCGCCCTTCTCGCCGCCGTCGAAGGTATAGGCGACCGAAGCGGCGAGGTCGCGGGGCAGGTTGGAATGCACCCCGCGGCCGATCTCCTCGTCGGGCGTGAAGGCGATGCGCACGGGGCCATGCGGCAGGTCGGGCCGGGACAGCAGCGACCGAGCCGCCGTCATCACGATCGCCACGCCGGCCTTGTCGTCGGCGCCGAGCAGCGTCGTCCCGCTCGCCGTGACGATGTCCTCGCCGAGCTTGCCGGCGAGATAGGGATGGGTCTCTGGCGAAAGCTCCAGCTCGGGAGCGTCGGCGAAGCGGATCGGCGCGCCGTCCCAGGCCCGATGCGCCACGGGCTTCACGCCGGTCGCGTTGAACTGCGGCGCGGTGTCGACATGGGCCAGCCAGGCGATGGTCGGCGCGTCGCCGGAAACCGTCGCCGGAAGGGTCGCCAGAACCGCGCCGTACTCGGTCAGCTGGACGTCGTGCGCCCCCATCTCGGCAAGCTCGTCGCGCAGCATGCGGGCGAGGTCGAGCTGGATCGCCGTGCTCGGCTCGCTGGCCGAGGCCTCGTCGCTCTGGGTGTCGACCGCGGCGTAGCGCAGCAGCCGCGCCTCCAGCTCCTCGTCGAACTCGGTCCGCATCAGGCGGCGGAGGGCGAGGCTTCCGCCGCGGCGGCCTTCGCCACGCGACGGCGCGGCGCGCGCCGCTTCCGGGGCGTCTCTTCCGCGCCGGTCGGATCGGCCGCCTCCGCGCTCGCGGGAATGTCGCTCACGGCGCCGCCCACGGGAACGTCGCTCGAGGCGCCGCCGGCCGCGGCGAGCGGCGGCGCCTCGGCAACCGCCTCCTCCTCCGGTCCGGCGGCCTCCAGGATGCGGAACTCGCGGAGCAGGAAGGCCGGGACGTGATCCCCCATGCCCGGCACGAGCGCGTCCCCCACGCCCGAACGCCGGCGACCGCCCTCGTGGCGCGGGCGCTCGTCCCGCTCGCGGCGGGCAGCTGCCTGCGCGATAGCCTCGCCCGGGACGGCAGCCTCGACCGGGGCAGGCGCGCCGACGGAAGCGCCGCCACGGCCGCCGCGGCTGCGCGACCGCTCGCGCGACCGCGGCCCCCGGTCGGCAGGCGCCGACGCAGCCGCCTCATCGACCGGCGCGCCGCCGGCCAGCGGGCTCTCGCGCATCGGGACGGCCTTCTTCACCAGCTCCTCGATCCGCGCGAGGTGCTTCTCCTCGTGCGGCAGGCAGAGGGTGATCGAGGTGCCCGACCGCCCGGCCCGGCCGGTGCGGCCGATGCGGTGGACGTAGTCCTCGGGATGGATCGGCACGTCGAAATTGAAGATGTGGCTGACGTTGGGGATGTCGAGCCCGCGCGCGGCCACGTCCGAGGCGATCAACAGCTTCAGCTCGCCGTCGCGGAACGCCTGCAGGATCTTCATCCGCAGCTTCTGGTCGAGGTCGCCATGCATCGCCGCAGCGTCGAAGCCATGCTTCTTCAGCGACTTCGCCAGCACGTCCACCTCGACCTTGCGGTTGCAGAAGATGATGCCGTTGGTGAGCGCGTCGCCCTCGGCGCGGATCAGCCGGCGCAGGATCTCGCGCTTCTCCGCCGGGCCGGTGTCCTTGCGTCGCGGGGTGTGCTTGACCACCCACTGGTCGATCGTCTCGGAGGTCGTCGCCTGGCGGGCGACCTCGACCCGCACCGGGTTGTGCAGGAACGTGTCGGTGATCCGGGTGATCTCGGGCGCCATCGTCGCCGAGAAGAACAGCGTCTGCCGCGTGAAGGGCACCAGCTTGAAGATGCGCTCGATGTCGGGGATGAAGCCCATGTCGAGCATCCGGTCGGCCTCGTCGACCACCATGATCTGCACGCCGGTCAGCATCAGCTTGCCGCGCTCGAAATGGTCGAGCAGGCGGCCGGGCGTCGCGATCAGCACGTCGACGCCGCGGTCGATGAGCTTGTCCTGGTCCTTGAAGCTGACGCCGCCGATCAGGAGGGCCATCGAGAGCTTCAGGTGTCTGGAATACTTCTCGAACTGCTCGGCCACCTGGGCGGCGAGCTCGCGGGTCGGGCAGAGCACGAGGCTCCGCGGCATCCGCGCGCGGGCCCGGCCCTTGGACAGGGCGCAGAGCATCGGCAGCACGAAGGCGCCGGTCTTGCCGGTGCCGGTCTGGGCGATGCCGAGCACGTCGCGGCCTTCGAGCGCGTGCGGGATGGACTGGACCTGGATGGGGGTCGGGGTCTCGTATCCAGCCTCGGATACGGCCTGAAGGACTCGCGGGTCGAGCGAGAGGTCGGAGAATGTGGTCATGTGGCCTTGCGTTGACTACTATGGCGGCGGGCGGCCGCTATGTTGTCGCGCGGCCTCGGGCCTCCGGATTGAGGCCCTGACTTGTCGCGCTCATATATGCTTGCGCCCGATCTGCGTCAACGTCAGGCGAATCGCCCGCCGATCACTACCTCGCGGGCTCTTTCCCCCGACGGCCGGCCGGTGTAAAAGCCGCCGCCCGGGGCGCGCGCAGCGGTCGAGCCATGCCCATGGCTCTCACGGCACAGAGGACTGGTGGATGGAGCAGGTGGTGGACAAGGCGCTGCGCGGCATGGCGCTCCTCAAGGTGCGCGACATCCGGCACTGGACCGACCGGACGTTCTCCTTCCACTGCGAGCGCCCGGCGAGCTTCCGCTTCCGCTCCGGCGAGTTCGCGATGATCGGGCTGCTCGCCGAGGGCAAGCCGCTGCTCCGCGCCTACTCGATCTGCTCGCCGGCCTGGGAGGAGGAGCTCGAGTTCTACTCGATCAAGGTGCAGGACGGCCCGCTGACGTCGCGCCTCCAGCATATCCGCGAGGGCGACGAGATCGTCATGCGGCCGAAGCCGGTGGGCACCCTCGTCCACGACGCGCTGGTGCCCGGCAAGCGGCTCTTCCTGTTCTCGACCGGCACCGGCATCGCGCCCTTCGCCTCGATCACCCGCGACCCTGAGACCTACGACAAGTTCGACCAGGTCGTGCTCACCCACACCTGCCGGCAGGTCGGCGAGCTCGCCTTCGGCTACGACCTCACGCGGCGGATCCGCGAGCACGAGTTCCTGCCCGAGGTCGTCGGCGACAAGCTCGTGCATATTGCGACGACCACCCGCGAGGAGAGCCCGGCCATGGGGCGGATCACCGACTGGATCCGCGACGGCCGGCTGGCGGCGGCGACCGGCGCGCCGCTCGATCCGGCGACCGACCGGGTGATGATCTGCGGCTCCATGGCCATGCTCCAGGAGCACAAGGCGATCTGCGAGGAGCTCGGCTTCGTCGAGGGCTCGAACTCGGAGCCCGGCCAGTTCGTCATCGAGAAGGCCTTCGTCGACTGATCGCGGCGTGACGGCCGGGGAGCCTCGGGACCGGGGCTTGCCTTCCCGGGCCCGAGGTCACGTCCCCAAGGACACGCCCACTGGAGATCGACGAATGAGCCTGGACGCCCCCGCTCTCGACCATCCGATCACCGCGCGCTGGCCGGCCGCGCATCCCGATCGCCTGCAGCTCTATTCCTGGCCGACGCCGAACGGGATCAAGGTCGGGGCGATGCTGGAGGAGACCGGGCTCGCCTACGAGCCGCACCTCGTGCGCCTGTCGGGCGACCAGACGACGCCCGAGTTCCTGTCGCTCAACCCGAACAACAAGATCCCAGCCATCCTCGACCCGAACGGGCCGGACGGCAAGCCGATGGGCCTCTTCGAGTCCGGCGCGATCCTGATCTACCTCGCCGACAAGACCGGGAAGTTCCTGCCCGAGGGCGCCGCCCGCTACGAGACCATCCAGTGGCTGATGTTCCAGATGGGCGGGATCGGCCCGATGTTCGGGCAGATCGGCTTCTTCAACAAGTTCGCCGGCCGCGAGATCGAGGACAAGCGGCCGCTCGAGCGCTATGTCGGCGAGGCGAAGCGGCTCCTCGGCGTGCTGGACGGCCGGCTCGAGGGGCGCGACTGGATCATGGGCGCCGACTACACGATCGCCGACATGGCGGCCTGGCCCTGGGTGCGGGGGCTCGACTTCTACGAGGCGCGTGATCTCGTCGGGCTCGACCGCTTCGCGAACGTGACGGACTGGCTCGCGCGGGCGCTGGCGCGGCCGGCGTCGCAGGCGGCGCTCAACATCCCCGACAAGAACGGCTGAGCGCCGGCGCCTCGTGGCGCCGCCTTCGCTACGCCGCGCCTCGGGGCGCGCTCACAGCACCGGTCCGAACATCGCGATGGCGTTGTTGCGGAGGCGGGCGTAGAGGCTCCATGCCTCGACCTCGGCGCGGTCGACCTCCTTCGACTGGGCGATGTACTCGTCCTGCCGGGCGCGCATCGCCCGGCTGAGCGCCTTGTCGAAGAGCAGGATGTTGTTCTCCGAGTTCAGCTCGAAGCTGCGCCGGTCCATGTTGGCCGAGCCGATCAGCGTGACCTCGCCGTCGATGATCAGCGACTTGGTGTGCAGGAGCCCGGGCAGGAACTCGAAGATGCGCACCCCCGCCTCGAGCAGCTGCCCGTAGTAGCTGTGGCTCGCCGCCGCCACGATCCAGCTGTCGTTGCGGGCCGGCAGGATCAGCGTGGTCGCGACGCCGCGGCGGGCCGAGGCGCAGAGCGCGGCCTGGATCGGCTCGTCCGGCACGTAGTAGGGGGTCGTCGCCACCATCTCCCGGCGGGCGGCGTACATCAGCGCCTCGAACATCTCCGGCATCGCCGAGGGTCGGGTGGCGGCGCTGGTGCCGATGACCTGCGCCGGGAAGCCGTCGCCGAGCGGCCCGACCGGCTCGGCGACGAGCGCGCTCAGGTCCTCCGAGGTGTGCGCCATCCAGTCCGAGGCGAAGAGGTGCTGGTTCTGCCGGACGATCGGTCCCTCGAAGCGCATCATCGCATCGACCCAGGGGGCGTACTTCGCCTTGATCGCGAAGGCGGGGTCGGCGCAGTTCTGGCTGCCGCAATAGGTCACGCGGTTGTCGACCACCAGGATCTTGCGGTGGTTGCGCATGTCGATGCGGCCCTTGAGCGGGCGCGACAGCGGGAAGCCGACGGGCAGCGCTGCGGCCACCCGCACGCCGGCGGCGGCCATGTCCTTCCAGTGCGGCGAGCGGATCAGCAGGCGCGAGCCGAGGTCGTCGGCCATCGCCCGCACCGGCACGCCGCGGCGGGCGGCGCGCTTGACCGCCTCGACCATCTTCAGCCCGTTGCCGTCCGGCAGCCAGATGTAGAACATCAGGTGGACGTGCTCGGTCGCCGCGTCGATGTCGGCGATCATCGCGTCGATCGCGGCGTCGGAGGAGGCCATGAGCGCGCCGGTGTTGCCGCCGACCACCGGGAAGCCGCTGATCGACTCGCCGACCCGGAAGAGCGGCGCGAGGCGGTTCGGCACGATGAAGGCGGCCTCGCCCTCGCCCTCGTGGGTGGCGAGCGTGTCGAAGGCGGGCAGGCGGGCCAGCGCGGCGCGGAGGCGGGCGATGCGGCGGCGGCCGATATTGGGCTCGCCGAAGAGCACGTAGAGGACGAGCCCGACCACCGGCGCGACGAGGATCACCACCACCCAGGCCATGCGCGCCGCGGGCTCGCGCTCCGGGCGCAGCAGGGCGCGGCCGATGAAGAACACCTGGAGCGCGACGTGGATGGCGAGGACGAGGTAGCCCGGCACGTGGCCGAGATGCCAGAGCCAGGACGGCGTGCTCACCAGGCAGCCGCCTGTCCCACAGTGGGACGCTTATCAAGATGCTGAATCATAACGATAAAAGTGTTAATTGGGAAGTTATCCACAGGCGTCACGCGTGCGTCTCCTTGGTCGCGGTGAGGCGCAGCTCCGGCCAGTCGCGGGAGACGCGGTCGATGTCCCATTGCAGGCGGGTCATGTAGACGGGATCGCCGTCATGGTCCTCCGCCATGTGGCCCTTGTTGGCCTTGGCGAAGGCGTCGAGCCGCTCGGACGGGCCGGAGACCCAGCGGGCCGAGGTGAACTGCGTCGGCTCGAAGCGCACCGGCAGGCCGTATTCCTGCTCGATGCGCGAGGCGAGCACGTCGAACTGCAGCGGCCCGACGACCCCGACGATCCAGCCCGAGCCCACCTGCGGCTTGAAGAGCTTCGATGCGCCCTCCTCGGCGAACTGGTTCAGCGCCTTCTCGAGGTGCTTCGCCTTCATCGGGTCGCCGGCGCGCACGGATTGCAGGAGCTCGGGGGCGAAGGAGGGGATGCCGGTGAAGCGGATGCTCTCGCCCTCGGTCAGCGCGTCGCCGATGCGGAGCTGGCCATGGTTCGGGATGCCGATGATGTCGCCCGCCCAGGCGTCCTCGGCGAGCTCGCGGTCCTGGGCGAGGAACAGCATCGGGCTCGCCACCGCCATCGGCTTGCCGGAGCGCACGTGGAAGAGCTTCATGCCGCGCTGGAAATGCCCCGAGCACAGCCGCACGAAGGCGACGCGGTCGCGGTGCTTGGGGTCCATGTTGGCCTGGACCTTGAAGACGAAGCCCGTCACCTCGGGCTCCCAGGCGGCGACTGCGCGCGGCTCGGCGGCGTGGATCTCCGGCGGGGGGCCCCAGGCGCCGATGCCGGCCATCAGCTCCTGCACGCCGAAGGAGTTGATCGCCGAGCCGAACCAGATCGGCGAGAGGTTGCCCGCGAGCATGGCCTCGTGGTCGAAGGCGGGCAGCAGCTCGCGCGCCATGGCGACCTCCTCGCGCAGCGTGGCGAGCGCGTCGGCCGGGATGTGGTCGGCCATGCGGGGATCGTCGAGGCCCTGCATCTTGACCGATTCCGCGCGCTTGTTGCGGTCGGCGCGGTCCATCAGCTCCAGCCGGTCGTTCAGCATGTCGTAGCAGCCGAGAAAGTCGCGGCCCTGGCCGATGGGCCATGACGCGGGGCAGACGTCGAGCTGCAGCTCCTGCTGGATCTCGTCGATGATCTCGAAGGTGTCGCGCGCCTCGCGGTCCATCTTGTTGCAGAAGGTCAGGATCGGCAGGTCGCGCAGCCGGCAGACCTCGAAGAGCTTGCGGGTCTGGCTCTCGACGCCCTTGGCCCCGTCGATGACCATCACCGCCGCGTCGACGGCGGTCAGCGTGCGGTAGGTGTCCTCGGAGAAGTCCGAGTGGCCCGGCGTGTCGACGAGGTTGAACCACCAGTCGCGGAACGGGAAGGACATGGCGGAGGCGGAGACCGAGATGCCGCGCTCCTGCTCGAGCTTCATGAAGTCGGAGCGGGTGCGGCGGGCCTCGCCCTTGGCGCGGACCTGGCCGGCCATCTGGATGGCGCCGCCGTAGAGGAGGAACTTCTCGGTCAGCGTGGTCTTGCCCGCGTCCGGGTGCGAGATGATCGCGAAGGTGCGGCGGCGCGCGACTTGCGGAGGCAGGGCGGGGGCGTTGGGAGAGACGGCCATGGGCGGCCATATAGCCGCCCATGTCGATGCGAGGAAGCCCCCGGCGCGGCCGCGCCGGGGGGGCGTGGCGCCTCAGCCGAAGGTGAAGTCCTCGGCCGCGAAGCTGAGCCGCGCCGTATTGACGTTGGCGAGGAAGATCTCGCCGGACCCGCCGAGGTCGTCGAGCGCGATGGTCGCCCCGCCGCCGCCGAAGGTGGTGGCGTCGTCGACGATGGCGAGCCGCTGGGCGTTGCTGAGCCCGGCGAGCTCGGAGAACCCGACGAGGCGGATCACGTCGTTGCCGCTCGCGTCGAAGTCGCTGATGCGGTGATCGCCGCCCGACGCGCCCGACACGAAGAGGAACGTGTCGTTGCCCGACCCGCCGGTGAACTCGTCGCCGCCGCCGCGCCCGTCGAGCGTGTCGTTGCCGCCGCCGCCGAACAGGCTGTCGGCGCTGGCCGAGCCGCGGATCGTGTCGTTCCCGCCCAAGCCGCGGATCGAGGCGACGTTGGTCATCGACGTGAAGCTCGAGAAGTCGAGCGTGTTGCCGCCGTCGTTGCCGCGGATGACGCGGTTGCCGCCCTCGAGGAACTCGAAGTTCGAGATCCCGTTGGTGCTGGTCAGCGTCAAGTCGCCGCGGCTGGCGTCGATGCGCAGGGTGTCGAACCCGTCGCCGCCGTTGAGCGTGTCGCCAGTCGCCTCGGAGCCGCGGATGATGACGAGATCGTCGCCGGCGTCGCCGAAGATGTTGTCGTTCCCGGCGCCGCCGTCGAGCGTGTCGGCTCCGTCGCCGCCGTTCAGCGTGTCGCCTCCGTCGCCGCCCTGGAGGTTGTCGTCGCCGAGACCGCCGTTGAGGGTGTCGTTGCCGCCGCCGCCCAAGATGTTATCGGCGCCGTTGCTGCCCGTGACGGTGTCGGCGCCGCCCATGCTGCGGATGGACGCGACGCCGCTCACCACCACGAACTTCGAGAAGTCGAAGGTCTCGCCGCTGCTCGTGCCGAGCACCGCCTCGCCGCCGCCGTCGAAAATCTCGACGTTGCTGATCCGGTTTGTGCCGGCGAGGGTGACCGCGCCGCCGCTTGCGTCGACGCGGATGGTGTCGGCGAGGCCGGCGCCGCCGTTCATGAAGTCGTTCCGGCCCTCGTTGCCGCGGATGACGATGATGTCGTTGCCGTCGCCGCCGTTCGAGGTGTCGTTGCCGGCGCCGCCGTTCAGGACGTCGTTGCCGCCGTTGCCGTTCTGGGTGTCGTTGTTGCCCTGGCCGTTGAGCGTGTCGTTGCCGGCGCCGCCGTTCTGGGTGTTGGCGTTGCCGTTGCCGTTGACGGTCTGGCCCGGGTTGATCCCGCCGGTGATGGCGACCCCGATCGCCGCGGCGTCCGAGCGCAGGCCGAGGCTGTCGGCGACGGTGTAGGCGGCACTCGTCACCGCGCCGGTGAAGTTGGCGATCGGCGCGAAGGTGACCGCGCCGGTCGTGGCGTCGACGGTCCAGACGCCCTGGCCGGCGACCGTCCGGGTGCGCCCGGCGGAGCCGGCGTCGGCGCCCTCGAGCAGGACCGAGGTGGCGTCGATGCCGTTGGCGTCGCTGTCGTTCGCGAGGATCGCGAAGGTGGCGGAGCCGTTGGCCGGGACGGTGAAGGCGTCGGCCGTCACCGTCGGCGCCGTGTTGCCGGAGGTGATGGTGACGTTGACCGCCGCCGCCGCCGAGCGCAGGCCGAGGGTGTCGGCGACGGTGTAGGAGATCGCCGTCGCCGCGCCGGTGAAGCCGGTCTCCGGGACGAAGGTGATCGCGCCGGTGGTGGTGTTCACCGACCACTGACCCTGGCCGGCGACGGTCTTGATCAGGCCGTTCGAGCTGCCATCGGCGTCGACGATCTGCACGGAGGTCACGTCGATCGCGCCATTGTCGGTGTCGTTGGCCAGCACGCTGACCACGACCGGCGCGCCGGCCGGGCCGGTAGCCGTATCGGCCGAGACGTTGGGCGGCGTGTTGCCGGGCTCGATGGTGACGTTGACCGCGGCCGCGGCGGAGCGCAGGCCGAGGGTGTCGGCGACGGTGTAGGAGATCGCCGTCGCCGCGCCGGTGAAGCCGGTCTCCGGGACGAAGGTGATCGCGCCGGTGGTGGTGTTCACCGACCACTGACCCTGGCCGGAGACGGTCTTGATCAGCCCGTTCGAGCTGCCGTCGGCGTCGACGATCTGCACCGAGGTCACGTCGATCGCGCCGTTGTCGGTGTCGTTGGCCAGCACGCTGACCACGACCGGCGTGTTGATCGGCCCCGAGGCGCTGTCGGCGAGAACGGTGGGCGGGGTGTTGACCGGGGAGCCGGTGATGGTGACGTCGACCGCCGCCGCGGCGGAGCGCTGGCCGAAGGTGTCGGCGACCGTGTAGGAGATCGCCGTCGCCGCGCCGGAGAAGCCGGAGACCGGGGTGAAGGTGATCGCGCCGGTGGTGGTGTTCACCGACCACGTGCCCTGGCCCGCCACAGTCTTGGTGTGGCCGTTCGAGAGCGCGTCGGCGCCGACGATCTGCACCGAGGTCGGGTCGATCACCGCCTGGTCGCCGTCGGTGTCGTTGTCGTTGGCGAGTACGTCGATCACCACGGCCGAGCCGGCCGGGCCCGTGCCGGAATTGGCCGTGACCTGCGGCGCCTTGAAGTTGAGCGCCGCGGCGGAGACGCCCTCGACCACCGTGGTGGAGGAGCCGAAGGTGATGACCGCGCCGGCGGCGCTGTCGGTCACGCTGATCGGGCCGTGGCCGGCGGTGTTCTGGAACTCGAAGGCGTCGGCCGCCTCCCAGCCCCGCACCTTGTTGGAGCTGGTCAGGCTGACGTTGATGACGAAGGTGTCGCCCTCGGTGCCGCCGACGAGGACGTTGTTGCCCGCGCCGCCGACCAGCCGGTCCGCGCCGGCCCCGCCGGAGAGATGGTCGTCCGCCGCGCCGCCGTTCAGGGTGTCCACCCCGGCGAAGCCGATGATCAGGTTGTTGCCGGCCTGGGCGTTGAGGGTGTTGTTGCCGCTCGTGCCGCCGATGCGGTTATAGGCGACGAAGACGTCGTCCTGGATGTCGGCGACGTCGCTGTTGCGCGCGATGATGTCGGAGAGCTTGGTCGACCACAGCTCGTTCAGCTCGTTCGCGTCGAAGCCGCGCTGCAGGCTGAAGAACTTGTCGCCGTCGCGCAGGCGGACGAACTGGTCGATCAGGCCGGCGCGGAAGGTCTCGCCGACCATGCCGCCCGCCACCGGATCCTCCGCGAGGCCGCCGACCAGGAGGTCGACCTTGCTGATGTCGCCGCCGTAGAGGGCGCTGAGCTTCGCCGCGACGGCGCTGTCGTTGGTGATCTGGTTGAAGCTGGTCTTCTGCGTCAGGCCGAGCGCGACCCGCGCCTCGTTGTAGCTGGGCAGGCCGTGGTCGCGGCCGCGCTGGATGCTCAGCGCCGCGAGATCCTGGCCGAAGAGCGGGGAGCCCGGAGGGCCCGCCTGGAAGAGGAACGAGCGGATGTCCTCGACGTAGAAGGTGTCGACCTTCTGCGACTTGGTGGTCGACATCCCGCGCAGGATGTCCTCGATCCCGGTGATCGCGATCGTCGCCCCGCGCTGCTGGAAGGCGTCGAGCAGCGCAAGGTTCCCCGCGGCGTCGGTGGAGCCGTCCTCGTTGGTGCGGTTGATCGTGGACGAGAGCATCGAGTGGCCGAGGCGATAGAACGCCGTCGAGAACTCCAGCGAGATCGCGGGGTTCACGTTCGAGTTGAAGCCGGCGTAGGGGTTCGCCGCATCCCAGGTCGGGCCGAGAAGCTTCGGCAGGAACTCGTTGTAGGTGATGGCCTGCACCATCGCCTCGACGCGGGCGCGCGCCCCCTCGAGTTGCTGCGCGACGGTCAGGCCGGCGGCGGCCAGCTTGTCGACCAGCCGGTTGTGCTCGCGCGCGAAGAGCGCCTGCATGGAAAGCAGGGCCTCGTTCTCGCCCGCGCGGGTGTCGCCCGCGACGGCGCCGTTGCCGATGACCGGCAGGGCCTGGTTGAAGAGGATCGTGCCCTCGGCCGAGAGCTTGAGCTTGGCGGTGCCGGGGACCAGCAACTGGGTGAGCTTGGCGTCGCTCGAGCCGTAGACCATCGAGGCGTCGAGGAACGAGGTGACCTGGTTGGGGAACTCGCGCGGCGCGCTCCCCGAGATCGGGGTCGAGCGGTCGAAGTCGATCGACGTGACCCCGCCCGTGTCGCGCATCGGGTCGCCCACCGGCACCGAGATCGAGGCCTTGCCGTTGGATGCGGCGTTGTCGGTCTGGTCCATGTCGTGGTCGATGAACTGACCCCAGACCCACATCAGGCTCGAGAATCCGCCCTCGTTCGGCTTGTCGATGAACACGCCGTTCGAATCGGTCTGCTTGAACACCGCGTTGGAGATCTCGCGGGCGCCCGGACGGTTGGCGCCGTCGAGAGACGCGCCGGTCCCGTCGTCGTACCAGTTGTTGCCCGTCAGGCGGATTTGCGCCGCGCCCGCGGCGCCGCCGTCGGACGCGTTGACGCCGGGACGATCGCCGTTCCTCGGACGCGCGTCGTTGGCAAAGTTGATAGACGGATTCAGAAAGTTGTCGGACATGACAACACCCCCCGCAAAAGCGACACCCAATAGGAGATTCGACCCCGGTGGGGTGTTCGAGGTCCATCCACCCGCAGCGTCCATACCACGGATCGATCGAGTTTGAAGCGATTCTTTTTCAGTTTGTGGCGACGCACAATCATAGCGCGAGCCCGTGCACGCAGGCCGCGAATTTTAACTCTATGGGCCGCGTCAAGGACTTGCGCCGCACAACGCGGACTCCGTCCCAGGGGTTGTTCGGCGGTCCCGACGGGTTTCTTGCGCAACCGCAGAAAGAAATCCTCGCAGCCGCAACGTGGCCTTCCGCCGTTGACGCTCGGCGGGGCAGGACGTACCGCTTGGCGGATCTCAGCGGGAGAACAACGGATGCTCGGCTTGGGTCTCGTCACGTTTCTGATCGTCGGGCTGATCGCCGGCTATGCGGCGAACGCGCTGCACGGGCGTCGCGAGCGGCTGGCGCAGAACCTCGTGACCGGCGTCGCCGGCGCGCTCCTCGGCGGCGTGCTGTTCTGGGTGCTGGGGCTGCGGGCGACCGGCTTCGTCGGGGCCTTGGTCATCGCCACGGTGGGCGCGGTGGTGCTCCTGTTCCTGCTCGACCGGTTCGGTCGCCCGGGACGCTGAGGCTGCCCGCGCCGGCCTTGACAGCGGCGCTCCGGCGGCGTGGCGTGGCGCCGCCGTCCAGAGACCGACCTGCATGCCCGACCTGTTCCTGACCGCCCCCTTCGCCGACGGGGACTTTCTCGCCTGCATCCTCGGACCGGCCGACGTCGCGGCGCGGCCCGCCGCCGCCGAGGGGCTGGCGCTCCGCGCCGATCCGCACAAGCCCCGCGTGGCGCCGGTCGCCATCCCGGGCGCGCGGGCCGAGGGCGTGGTCGCGACGCTCGACGACGCCGCGGCGGCGCGGATGCGCTTCGCGCTGGCGGCCTTCGGCGGCGGCGCGCCGCGGGATGTGCTGACGAGCGCCGGGCCGGCGGAGGCGATGCCGGCGGCGGAGGCCGATGCGCCGGAGGCCCCCTGGCCGGCCGCGCCGGACCCGGAATGGCGGGCGCATCTCCTCGAGGCGGCGGCCGAGGCGATGGCGCAGTTCGGGCTGCGTCCGGCCGCGGAGATGCCGGCGCTGATGCCGGGGATCGGCTACCGGGCGCTCGCCCGCGTCCGCGGCGGGGCGGACCGCACGCCGGTTCGCCTGCGCCGCGACCTGTCGGCGGCGGCCGACGTCGAGGCGCTGGGGGTCGAGCGCCCCTATCTCCGCTACTTCGCCGTCGAGGAGCGCCGACTGCGGCATCGCCGCTTCGACGGCGGCATGTCGGGACCGGTCGAGCGGGCGGTGTTCGCCAGCGGCGACGCGGTGACGGTGCTGCCCTTCGACCCGGGCCGGCGGCTGGTGCTGATGATCGAGCAGTTCCGCCCGGGGCCCTACGCGCGGCGCGACCCCCGGCCCTGGAGCCTCGAGGCGGTGGCGGGCCGCTGCGATCCCGGCGAGGGGCCGGAGGCGACGGCGCGGCGCGAGGCAGTCGAGGAGGCGGGGCTGACGCTCGGCCGGATGCGCCGGATCGCCGGCTATTACACCTCGCCGGGGACGATGGCGGAGCACATCACCGCCTATGTCGGCGAGGCCTCGCTCGACGAGGGCATGGGCGGCGTCCACGGCCTCGCCGACGAGGACGAGGACATACGGGTGATCGTCGCGCCCCTGGCCGAGGCGCTGGCGCTCCTCGATACCGGCGAGGTCACCGGCGAGGTCAACAACGGCCCGCTCCTCGTCTCGCTGCTCTGGCTCGCCGCGAACGCCGACCGCCTCGCCGCCGAATGGACCGCCGACCCGGCGCCGCCCGCGGGCGACCTTGCCTGACGCACCATTCTTCTGATCGTCCCCGCCTGGGAAGGGCGCGCCGGGGCTTAATCCCCGCCGACGCGCCCTCTATATCGGGGGCCAGGCGCAACCCACGAGGCCTGGCCGGCGCGGGGCGCTCCTGCGAGGCGATCGCTCGAGGTCGGACGCCCGGCAGGCCCGCGCACGTCACCCCGCCCAGTCGGCGGAGCCCATCTCGGCGAGGCGGGAGACGGTGCGGGCGAACTCGAAGGCGCCGGGTCCGTCGCCGTAGAGGGCCTCCGGCGCGGCCTCGGCGGAGGCGATCAGCCGGACCTTCGCCTCGTAGAGCGCGTCGATCAGCGTCACGAAGCGCTTGGCCTCGTCCGCCCGCGCCCGCGACAGGACCGGCACGCGGTCGAGAAGCAGCGTGTCAACCGTGCGGGCGATGGCGAGGTAGTCGCCCGGGCCGAGCGGGCGGCCGCACAGCTCGGCGAAGCTCGCGCGCGCCACGCCGTCGCGGAAGGCGGGCAGGATCAGCGAGCGGCCGGCGACCTCGATGTCGAGCGGCTCGCCGGGGCCGCCCGCCAGCCGCGCCCAGGTCCGGTCCATCGCCGCCGCCGCCTCCTCCCCCAGCGGCGCGTGCCAGGCGGCCTCGCCGGCGGCGCGGCCCAGGCGGTGGTCGCGGGCGCTGTCGAGCTCGTGGATCTCCAGCCGCTCCTTCAGCATGGCGATGAACGGCAGGAACAGGTGGCGGTTGAGCCCGTCCTTGTAGAGCTCGTCCGGCGCCCGGTTCGAGGTCGTCACCACCACCACCCCGCGCTCGAACAGCCGCTGGAACAGCCGCCCGACAAGCATCGCGTCAGTGATGTCGGTGATGGTCATCTCGTCGAAGGCGAGGAGCGTCGCGCCGTCGGCGATCACGTCGGCCACCGCCTTGACCGGATCGTCGATGCCGCGGCTCCGCGCCGCGTGGATCGCGGCGTGGACCTCCTGCATGAAGGCGTGGAAATGCACGCGCCGCTTCGGGCTGATCGCCGTCGCCTCGAAGAACAGGTCCATCAGCATCGACTTGCCGCGCCCGACGCCGCCGCAGAGGTAGAGCCCCGGCACCGGCTTCTGCTCCAGCCGGTCGCGGCCCCAGCCGAAGCGGCCGAGCCCGACCCGCTTCGGCCGGGCCGGGTTGTAGTCGGCGAGCCGCATCCACAGGAGCTGGAGCTTCTCCACCGCCAGCCGCTGCGCCGGGTCGGCGGCGATGGCCCCGGAGGCGACCCGGGCGCGGTAGACCGCCATCGGCCCCTCGGTCATGCCGGCGCCGCCAGCAAGAGGTGGACGCGCCGGTTCTCGCGGCCCTTCTTCTCGACCTTGCCGATCGCCAGCCGGCCGATCTCGCCGGTGCGCGCCACATGCGTGCCGCCGCAGGGCTGGAGGTCGACCGTGTCGTCGCCGGCGCCGATGCGGATCAGCCGCACCCGCCCCTGGCCCGTGGGGGGCTTCACCTTCATCGTCCTCACCAGCTCCGGCCGCGCTTCCATCTCGGCGTCGGTGATCCACTCCGCCGTCACCGCGAGGTCGCGCACGACCAGCGCGTTGAGCGCCGCCTCGACCGCCGCGAGATCCGGCGGCGGCTCGGCCATGTCGAAGTCGAGCCGTCCCTTCGCCTCGCCGATCGCGCCGCCCGTCACCGGGAAGGGCAGCACGACGGAGAGCAGATGCAGCGCCGTATGCACCCGCATCAGCCGCTTCCGCCGCGCCATGTCGAGCCGCAGCCGCACCGCCTCGCCCACCGCCGGCAGCGGCGCCCCCTCGGCCAGCCGGTGCAGGATCCGCGTCCGGTCGCCCTCGGGATGGACCGTGTCGATCACCGCCGCCTCCCGCCCGTCGGCGAGGATGATCGCGCCGACGTCCCCCGGCTGCCCGCCCGAGGCGGCGTAGAAGATCGTGCGATTGAACTCGACGCCCTCCGGCCCCGAGGCGGTCGCCACGGCCCCGGACTCGGCGAGATAGGCGTCGTCGCGAAAGAGATATTCGGTCATGCGCAAGCCTCCGGCGCGGCTTGCCTAGCAGCCGCCGCGACGCAGGCCAAGCCGCCGCCGCCGCGTCGTCCCATCACGCCCCGTGATGCGCCGCACAACGCATTGTCCTTTGACGCCGGCGCGCCCCGAGGCCAGAGTGTCCCGCCTCCCAAGCCGCGAGTCCGTCATGCCCGCAGTCCCCGCCGCCCGCGAGAAGCTGTTCACGCCCGTCCTGATCGCGAGCGGGATCATCCTGCTGATCGGCTTCGGCGCCCGCGCGAGCTTCGGGGTGTTCCAGATCCCCATCGCCGCGCAGTTCGGCTGGCCGCGGGCGGAGTTCTCCTTCGCCATCGCCGTGCAGAACCTCGCCTGGGGCGTCGGCCAACCAATCTTCGGCGCCATCGCCGAGCGTTTCGGCGACCGCAAGGCGATCATCCTCGGGGCGCTGCTCTACGCGCTCGGGCTGACGCTCTCCGCCTTCGCCGTCACGCCCGAGGCGCACCAGCTCTACAACGTCCTCATCGGCTTCGGCATCGCCGGCACCGGCTTCGGCGTCATCCTCGCCATCGTCGGCCGCGCCGCCTCGCCGGAGCGCCGCTCGCTGACCCTCGGCATCGCCACCGCGGCGGGCTCCGCCGGCCAGGTGGTCGGCCCGCCGATCGCCGAGGCGCTGCTCTCCGTCATGAGCTGGTCCGGCGTCTTCCTCGTCTTCGCGGCGGCGATCCTCGCAAGCCTCGCTGCGCTCCCCTTCATCGCCGCGCCGCGCCGCGCCGCCCCCGGCGCGGTCGCCAGCGTCGCGCCGGACGAGCCGATGGGCGCGGCGCTGGTCCGCGCCTTCCGCGACCCGTCCTTCACGCTGATCTTCGTCGGCTTCTTCTCCTGCGGCTACCAGCTCGGCTTCATCACCGCGCATTTCCCCGCCTTCGTCACCGAGGTCTGCGGCCCGATCGCGCCGGGCTCGATGCTCGCGGGCATGGGCATCACCACCACCTCGGCCCTCGGCGCCGTGGCGATCTCGGTGATCGGGCTCGCCAACATCTGCGGCACCATCGTCGCCGGCGCGCTCGGCGCGCGCTTCCGCAAGAAATACCTGCTCGCCCAGATCTACCTCGCCCGCACCGTCGTCGCGGCCGCCTTCATCCTCGCCCCGATGACGCCGGGGAGCGTGCTCCTCTTCTCGCTCCTGATGGGCGCGCTCTGGCTCGCCACGGTGCCGCTGACCTCCGGGCTGATCGCCGAGATCTACGGCCTGCGCTACATGGGCACGCTCTACGGCATCGTGTTCCTCAGCCACCAGATCGGCGGGTTCATCGGCATCTGGCTCGGCGGCGCGCTCTACGACGTCTACGGCAACTACAACCTCGTCTGGTGGATCGGCGTCGGCGTGGGCCTCTTCTCCGCGATCGTCCACCTGCCGATCCGCGAGCGCCCGCTCGCGCCACTGCCGGCCTGAGCCGCCCGCGGCGTCACGACCCGCGACTCCGGTCGCCCCAGAGCTCCGGCCCGTTCGCGGTCCGGACGGCGACCCACAGCGCGGCGTCGCGGAACTCGACCGCCCCCTCGAACACGCCGTCCCGACCGTCGCCACTGCGCAGACGGGTCTCGCCGGCAACGAGCCCCATCAGCTCCGCAGCCGTCGCCACCCGGCGCGTGCGGGTTTCCTCCGGCGAGCCGAACACCTCGTACTCGAAATAGATCCGCCAGGCCGGATCATGCGCCGATTTCTCCCGGTCCCCTTTCGGCCAACGGGCGGGGGGACGCTCGCCTTCGTCGAGATAGATCACGGTCCAGTCCGGCAGGGCGGCCTTGACCGCATGGGCGATCTCGCGACCCTCGCGACAGAACTGCTCCTCGTGCTCCCACTCCGTGACGCCGCGATAAATCTCGTTGGTCTCGTAGACCATCTGCCAGGCCCTGATCCGCTCGATCAGCTCCGGCGACACCGGAAGCTCCTCGGCACAGCACGCGCCGCCGTCCTTCTCCCAGACGCCATCGGCCGAGTAGTCGCAGAAGATGTGGACCCACTTGTCCCGAACCAGCGTGCTTTCCTCGTCCGGCGTCGCGCGCGTGTCCTGAAACGCGAGCGCGTCGCTGACGAGCGTCTCAAAAGGCGGCGGCTGCCGCAGAGCGGCGCGCCATGGCAGCCAGTCCGGCTCCTTTCTCGGCGCGCAGCCATCGTTCTCGATGAACTCCCGCGCCACTTCCCGGCTGAACCCGACGCCGCCGGGCCATGCCGGGTAGGCGAAGGACGGCCCGCCCCACGTGGCCCGCGTGTAGATCACCAGGGGGCAGCCGGACGGGCGGAGAGCCCCCGGCACGACGGCGAAGCCGCTCCCGTCGCCGCAGAGCCAGAGGCGGATCCCGGGCGCATTCCGGTGGCGGAACGCGCGGCGGAGAAGGTCGGTTCGCATGGCCTGCGCCTTCGGGACGGTGTGGGAGACAACGCGGGCATGGCCGCGGTTATTCCCGGGCCGGAGGCGAACACTGCATCTGCGGCGCGGCCGACGCCAGACCTTCCCCATGCGGCGCACACAGCCCACCCCGCGAGGGAATCGCGCAGCGCGATTAACGTTTGCGGCATCGTCGCGCGACGCGCACAGTCGGACCCACAAGGACGTCCCGGGAGGAGACCTCATGCGATCCCTGCTCGCGTCCGTCGCGACGCTCGCCATCGCCGTGTCCGCGCAGGCGCAGGCCGTGCCCGACGCGCTCGCAAAGCTCGGCGCCTTCAAGACCACCGGCGCCAAGGAGTTCACGATCGTCGAGCAGACCGGCGAGTTCGCCGACGGGATCAGGAAGACCCTCGAAGGCATCACCCTGCCCGAGGGCTTCCATATCGGGCTCTACGCCGTCGTGCCGGATGCGCGCCACATGGCGGTCGGGCCGCAGGGGGTGGTCACCTTCGTCGGCACCCGCAAGTCCGAGGTCTGGGCGGTCACCGACCGCAACAAGGACCGCGTCGCCGACGAGGTGAAGAACTTCGCCCCCTCGCTCGAGAAGGCGATCCCGAACGGCCCGTGCTTCTCGCCCGAGGGCGTCCTCTACATCGCCGAGCAGAACCGGCTCCTCGCCTACCCGGCGGCCGAGTTCTTCTACGAGAGCCCCGACGTCGTCGCCGTCCCCGTCATCCCCGACGGCGAGCTGATCCCGGCCGAGCACGAGAGCGACAACCACGCCGCCCGCGTCTGCCGCGTCGGGCCGGACGGCAAGCTCTACGTCTCGCTCGGCCAGCCCTACAACGTCACCCCGCCCGAGCTGGTCGAGCCGTTCCGGGAGGCCGGCATCGGCGGCATCATCCGGCTGAACCAGGACGGGACCGGGCGCGAGGTCTATGTCACCGGCATCCGCAACTCGGTCGGCCACGACTTCAACCCGGCGACCGGCGAGCTCTGGTTCACCGACAATCAGGTCGACGGCATGGGCGACGACATTCCGCCGGGCGAGATCAACAGGATCGCCGCCGCCGGCCAGGACTTCGGCTTTCCGTGGTATGGCGGCGGCGACGTCCGCACCAACGAGTTCGCGGACGAGACCCCGCCCGAGGGGCTGATCTTCCCGGTGGTCGAGACCGAGGCGCATGCGGCCGATCTCGGGATGATCTTCTATGCCGGTTCGATGTTCCCGGCCGAATACCGGAACGCGATCTTCTCGGCCCAGCACGGTTCGTGGAACCGCACCGTGCCGATCGGCGCCCGGGTGATGGCGACGAAGATCGCCCCGGACGGCACGGCCAGGACCGAGCCCTTCGCGGAGGGCTGGCTGGTCGAGGCGACCGGCGATTATCTCGGCCGCCCGGTCGACGTCGCCGAGCTCCAGGACGGCTCGCTCCTGGTCTCCGACGACCGCGCCGGCGCCCTCTATCGCATCTGGTACGAGGCGCCCTGAGGCGATGCGGCCCGCCGCGATCCCCGGCCTCGGCAGGCTCGCGCGCGCCGCCGGCGTTCCGCCGCCAAGTCCGATCGCCGATCGCCGCTTGCCCGCGGAACAGCGCGCCGCTACGGTTCCGGCGCCGGCCGCCCGTGCGGCCGACATGAACCGGCGGCGTCCCGTTTCGGAGGGGTCTTGAATGCGGTTCGCAGGTCTCGCCGCACTCGTCGTCCTCGTCCTGATCGGATGCAGCCGCCCGCCGGAGCTCATCGGCGTCGACAACCCCGAGGCGCCGGCCCTGTCGCTGCCCGACCTCGACCGCCATCGCCTGTTCATCATGACGACGCGCGAGGCGACCGAGGTCGTCGGCGCGCTCTATTCCGCCGAGCGCGCCCCCGACCTCGGCCTGGCCTCGGTCGAGGTGACCGTCCCGCCGACCCACCTTCCCGGCCAGCTGGAGCGGCCCCGCCGCCTGCCGCCCGACCCGCGCACGCAGTTCGCCGTGGTCGATCCGGTCGTCTACCACAGCGAGGCCGCGTTCATCTCCCGGGTCGACGAGGAGCTCGCCGCCCGCCCGAGGGGCCAGCGCCGGATCCTCCTGTTCGTCCATGGCTACAACAACACGACGAGCGACGCCCTGTTGCGCCTGTCGCAATTCGTGGAGGACACCGGGTTCCCGGGCGTCCCGGTGCTCTTCACCTGGGCCTCCGCCGCACGCGCGCCCCGCTACGTCTACGACCTCAACAGCGCGCTGGTCGCGCGCGTCCAGATCAAGCACATGGCCGAGATCCTCTCCCGCACCGACGCCGAGAGCCTCGACGTCTTCGCCCATTCGATGGGCGCCTTCCTCACCATGGAGGGGCTGGTCGACGCGGCGCAGACCGGCCAGCTCGGCCGGCGCAACAGGATCAACCAGATCATTCTCGCCTCGCCCGACATCGACATCGACCTCTTCCGGACACAGCTCGCGCAGCTGCCTCAGGACGTCCGCGAGCGGATGTACCTGCTCGTCTCCAAGGATGACGGCGCGCTCCGCTTCTCGCGCCGGATCGCCGGGGGCGTGCCGCGGGTCGGCGCCGCCGACACGGCCGAGCTCGAGGATCTCGGGCTGACCGTCATCGACCTGTCCGAGATCGACGACTCGAGCTCGGGCAGCCATTCCAAGTTCGCCGGCTCGCCAGAGGTCGTCCGCCTGATCGGCGCCGGACTGAACTCCGTCGGCGGATTCGACGCCGCCAACACGCCGGGCCTCGACGAGATCCTCGCCGACGTGCCGATTCGCATCCTCGGGGACTGACCGCGGCGGGCAGGCCTCCTCCGATGCGGCGCGGCGCCTGCCGGGCGGGCGGCCGGATCGTGGCCCGGACGCAGCGCCGGTGATCCTGACCGCGTTTCGGCCGGATGGCTCCTCCGGCTTGACCCCGACCCCCGCCTCGGCTACAGGCTCGGCGTTTTCCGGAAGTGCCATCGCTTCCGGTCCCGCCCGTTATGGGGGGATCGCCGCCGGTCAGCGCGTTGCGCCCACCGGCGCGATCGTCGTTTCGGGCGGCCTGTCGAGGGAGGCCCGCGGCCGATGTTCGAGAATCTGTCCGACCGCCTCGGCGGCGTCTTCGGCCGGCTGACCAAGCAGGGCGCGCTCTCCGACGAGGACGTCGCCACCGCCCTGCGCGAGGTCCGGGTCGCCCTGCTCGAGGCCGACGTCTCCCTCCCCGTCGCCCGCGACTTCGTCGCCCGCGTGCAGGAAAAGGCCAAGGGCCAGGCGGTGACGAAGTCGGTCACCCCCGGCCAGCAGGTCGTCAAGATCGTCCATGACGAGCTCGTCCGCACGCTGGCCGGCGAGGGCAAGGCCGAGGAGCTGCGCATCGACTCGCCCCCGGCTCCGATCCTGATGGTCGGCCTGCAGGGCTCGGGCAAGACCACCACGACGGCGAAGCTCGCCCGGCGGCTGAAGGAGCGCGAGGGCAAGCGCATCCTGATGGCCTCGCTCGACACCCGCCGCCCCGCCGCGATGGAGCAGCTCGCCGTGCTGGGGAGCCAGGTCGGCGTCGACGTGCTGCCGATCGTGCCGGGGCAGGACCCGGTGGCGATCGCGAAGCGCGCGAAGCAGCAGGCGACCCTCGGCGGCTACGACGTCGTCATGCTCGACACGGCGGGCCGGCTCCACGTCGACGACGAGTTGATGGCCGAGGTCGAGGCGGTCCGCGACGCCACGAAGCCGCACGAGACGCTGCTGGTCGTCGACGGCCTGACCGGGCAGGACGCGGTCAACGTCGCCACCCAGTTCGACGGGCGCGTGGGCGTCTCCGGCGTCATCCTCACCCGCATGGACGGCGACGGCCGCGGCGGCGCGGCGCTCTCCATGCGCGCGGTGACGGGCAAGCCGATCCGCTTCGTCGGCCTCGGCGAGAAGATGGACGCGCTCGAGGAGTTCCACCCCGAGCGGATCGCCGGCCGCATCCTCGGCATGGGCGACATCGTCAGCCTCGTCGAGAAGGCGCAGGAGACGCTGGAGGCCGAGGCCGCCGAGCGGATGATGAAGCGGTTCCAGAAGGGTCAGTTCAACATGAACGACCTCAAGGGCCAGCTCGAGCAGATGCTGAAGATGGGCGGCATGCAGGGCCTGATGGGCATGATGCCCGGCATGGCCAGGATGCAGAAGCAGATGGACGAGGCCGGCTTCGACGACAAGGTGCTGCGCCGGCAGATAGCGCTGATCGACTCGATGACCAAGAAGGAGCGCCGCGCGCCGGAGGTCCTGCAGGCGAGCCGCAAGAAGCGCATCGCCGCGGGCGCGGGGCTCGACGTCGCCGACCTGAACCGGCTGCTGAAGATGCACCGGCAGATGGCCGACGTGATGAAGAAGATGGGCGGCATGGGCAAGAAGGGCCTGCTGCGCGGCGGGCTCGGGGCGCTGCTCGGGCGCGGCGGCGGGGGCATGCCCGGCGGGATGCCCCCGGGCGGGCTGCCGCCGATGCCCGGCGGCGCCGGCGGCCTGCCGCCGGGACTGACGCTGCCGCCCGGCCTCTCGGGGCTCGGCAAGAAGAAATGACCGTTGCGCCCGTCCTCCGCACCGCGCGCCTGACGCTGCGGCCGCACCGGCTCGACGACTTCGCGCCCTTCGCCGCGTTCTTCGCGAGCGATGCGGCGCGCTTCGTCGGCGGGCCGCTGCGCGAGCCGCGGGTGTGGTTCGGCTTCGGGGCGGACGTGGGGTCGTGGACGCTGATGGGCTTCGGGGCCTGGGCGGTGGAGGAGACCGCCACCGGCGTCTTCGTCGGGCAGGTCGGGCTCAACAAGCCGTCGTTCTTCCCCGAGCGGGAGATCGGCTGGATCGTGTTCCCGGCCTTCCAGCGCCGCGGCTATGCCCGCGAGGCGGCGTGCGCGGCGCGCGACTACGCCTTCGGGATTCTCGGCTGGGAGACCGCGGTCAGCTACATCGACCGCGACAACGCGGCCTCGATCGCGCTGGCGCGCAGCCTCGGCGCCGTCGAGGACGCGGGCGCGGCGCGCTGGGACGACAAGGACGCCGTCTGGCGCCACCCGCGCCCGGAGCGGCTGCAATGACCTCCGCCATCCGCCCCGCCGCCGGGCCAGAACGGGAGCATCCCCCGATGACCGCCGACGCCATTCGCCGCGCCGCCGACCTGCTGCGGGGCCATCGCGAGTCGATCGACCGGCTCGACGCCATCCTCGTCTTCACGCTCGCCGAGCGGTTCAAGCACACCCAGGCCGTGGGCCGGCTCAAGGCCGAGCACGGTCTGCCGCCGTCGGATCCGGCGCGCGAGGCGAACCAGATCTGCCGGCTGGAGCGGCTGGCGGCCGAGGCAGACCTCGATCCGGAGTTCGCCAGGAAATTCCTGACCTTCATCATCTCGGAAGTGATCAGGCACCACGAGAGCCATCTCGAGAACACGCCCAAGTCCTGAAAAGACGCCATCAAGGAGACACCCCATGGCCATGAAGATCCGGCTCGCCCGCGGCGGGTCCAAGAAGCGCCCGCACTACTCGATCGTCGCCGCCGAGAGCCGCTCGGCCCGCGACGGCCGCTTCCTCGAGAAGCTCGGCACCTACGACCCGCTGCTGCCGAAGGACGATGAGGGCCGGGTGAAGATGGACCTCGAGCGCATCCGCCACTGGCTCTCGCAGGGCGCGCAGCCGACCGACCGCGTCGCGCGGATGCTGGAGGCCGCCGGCGAGCTGCCGAAGAAGGCCCGCTCGAACCCCAGGCAGGGCGAGCCCGGCAAGGCCGCCGTCGCCCGCGCCAAGGAGCGCGCGGACAAGGCGGCCGCCGCCGCCGGGTGACGGCGATGGCCGCGCCGGCCGACGGGCGTGGCGGCTGGATCGCCGTCGCCTCGGCCGACCACGTCGCCGCGGGCGCGCGCGAGGGCCTGTTCCACTGCTCGCACGGCGACGGCCGCGCCGCCGCCCGCCCGCGCCGCGGCGACCGCTTCGCCTACTACGCCCCCCGCGAGCGCCTCGACCCCGCGGCGCCCGCGGTGCAGGCCTTCGTGGCGCTCGGCGAGATCCTCGACGACGCGCCGCAGCCCCGCCTCATGGCCCCGGGCGTCGAGGGGATGGTCCGCCGCGCCCGCTACGAGCCGGTGGGCCGCGCCCCCGTGCGCCCGATGCTGCCCGACCTCGGGTTCGTGAAGGACCCGCGGCACTGGGGCATGGCGTTCCGCCGTGGCCTCTTTTCCGTGGACGCGGCCGACTTCGCCCGCATCGAGGCGGCGCTCCGTGGCTGAGGAGGGCGCTCCCACGGACCACGTCCTCGTCGGCGCGCTCGCCGGCGCCTTCGGGGTGCAGGGCGAGGTGCGGCTGAAGTCGTTCTGCGCCGAGCCGGAGGCGATCGTCGCCTATGCGCCGCTCGTCGCCGCCGACGGGCGCAGCTTCGGGGTGAAGATCACCCGGACGCTGACGGGCGCCTTCGCGGCGCGGCTGACCGGCGTCGTCACCCGCGAGCAGGCCGAGGCGCTGAAGGGCACGCGCCTCTACGCCCCCCGCGACCGGCTGCCGCCCCTGGAGGAAGACGAGTTCTACCACGCCGACCTGATCGGCATGGAGGCGATCGACCCCGGCGGCGCCCCGCTCGGCCGCGTCCGCGCCGTCCACGACCACGGCGCCGGCGACGTCCTCGAGATCGCCCGCCCGGGCGCGCCGGACCTGCTCGTCCCCTTCACCCGCGCCGCGGTGCCCACGATAGACCTCGCCGGACGGCGCATGGTGGTGGACCCCCCGGCCGAGGACGAGGGCTGACAGGCGGCCCGGCCTCGGGCCATACTGGGCGGGGGACGGGGGAGGACAGCATGACGATCGACGTCGATCTCGGCGAGCATTGGGACGCTTTCGTTCGGGCGCAGCTGGCCTCGGGCAGCTGCGCCACGCCGGAAGCGGTCGTCATCGCCGGCCTCGCCATCCTCGAGGACGAAGGCCGGCGCCTCGCGGCCCTGCGCGCCCACCTCGCCGAAGGGCAAGCGCAGGCGGAGCGCGGCGAGTTCGGGGACGATTCCCTCGAGGACATCCTTGCCGAGCTCGACCGCGAGGATCCTGAACCGGACGCGCCGTGACCCCCTGGACCGCCCGCGTCCTCACCCTCTTCCCGGAGATCTTCCCCGGCCCGCTCGGCGCCTCCCTCGTCGGGCGGGCGCTGGCGGACGGGCTCTGGCGGCTCGACCCGGTGCAGATCCGCGACTTCGCCGCCGACCGCCACCGCACCGTCGACGACAGCCCGGCGGGCGGGGGGCCGGGGATGGTGCTGCGGGCGGACATCCTCGCCGCCGCGCTCGACGCCGGGCCGCCGGCGAGCGCGGCGTGGCCGGCGATCTACCTCTCCCCCCGCGGCAGGCGGCTCGACCAGGCGCTGGCGCGGCGGCTGGCGGCGGGGCAGGGGGTCACGCTGGTCTGCGGGCGCTTCGAGGGCGTGGACGAGCGGGTGATCGAGGCGCGCGGGCTCGAGGAGGTCTCGCTCGGCGACTTCGTGATGACCGGGGGCGAGATCGCCGCGATGGCCTTGATCGACGCCTGCGTCCGGCTTATACCCCGCGTCCTCGGGAACGCCGAGTCGGCCGTGGGGGAGAGCTTCTCCGACGGCCTGCTGGAGTTTCCGCAATACACACGCCCGACCGAATGGGAGGGCCGTGCCATCCCCGGGGTTCTCCTCTCGGGGCACCACGGCCGGGTCGCCGAATGGCGGCGCTCGCAGGCGGAGAGGCTGACCAAGGAACGTCGTCCCGACCTCTGGCGGGCCCACCTGGCGAAGGCCGGGATCGCGGACCCGGGCGGAGAGGCAGAGCTCTCGGACGCGCAGACCATCGCCGCCCCAGGCGAGCAGAAGGACGACGAGCGATGAACATCATCGAGCAGCTCGAGCGCGAGCAGATCGCGGCTCTGGGCAAGGACATCCCCGACTTCGGCGCCGGCGACACGGTGCGGGTCGGCTACAAGGTCACCGAGGGCACCCGCTCGCGCGTGCAGGCCTACGAGGGCGTGGTGATCGGCCGCAACGGCGGCTCCGGCATCGGCGCGAGCTTCACCGTGCGCAAGATCAGCTTCGGCGAGGGCGTCGAGCGCGTCTTCCCGCTGCACTCGCCGAACATCGACTCGATCACCGTCGTCCGCCGCGGCAAGGTCCGCCGGGCGAAGCTCTACTACCTCCGCGATCGCCGGGGCAAATCCGCCCGCATCGTCGAGAAGACCAACTACAAGGAGCAGACCAAGCCCGCCGGGGCTGGCGCCTGAGGAGCGAGACGATGAAGAAGGACATCCACCCCGACTATCACCTCATCGAGGTGAAGCTCGTCGACGGCTCGACCTACGTCACCCGCTCGACCTACGGCGCCGCGAACGCCACGCTGTCGCTGGAGATCGACCCGAGCGTCCACCCGGCCTGGACCGGCGGCTCGGCCAAGCTGATGGACACCGGCGGCCGCGTGTCGAAGTTCAAGAAGAAGTACGAGGGCCTCGGCTTCTGAGCCGGCCCGAAGGCCACGAGGTGCGGCCGCTCCCCCGGGGGCGGCCGTCGCCGTTTGCGGGGCCGGCCCTGCGCGGCCCCGCATCGAGAGGAGCGTCGATGTCGCCGCGCGCCCTGAGCCTGACCGAGGACCACGTCGCGCGGGCGACGCGGCAGGTCGAGGACTTTGCCCTTCCCTCCGGCTTCACCCCGGCCAGCGACGCCGATTTCGCCGCGCAGGTGGCGCGGCTGATGGACGAGCGCCCCGCCGGGCCGCTCCATGTCTTCGCCTACGGCTCGCTGACCTGGAACCCGACCTTCGCCCCCGTGGCGCGGCGGCGCGCCGTGGCGCGCGGCTGGCACCGGCAGTTCTGCATGGTGATCCGCGGCTTCCGCGGCACGCCCGAGGCGCCGGGGCTGATGCTGGCGCTGATGTCCGGCGGCCGCTGCGCCGGGCTCGCGCTGGAGGTCGCCGGCGGCGCCGAGGCCGGGACGCTCGACGTTCTCGTCCGCCGCGAGATGCCCTTCGTCGAGACCCTCGGCGACCGCCGCTGGGTGCGGCTCGACACCGAGGCGGGGCCGGTGACCGCGCTCACCTTCTGGGCCGGGCCGCGGGGGCCGAACATCGTCCGCGGCCTGCCGCTCGCCGAGGCGGCCGGGCTGATCGCCCGCGCCTGCGGACCGCGCGGATCGAGCGCCGAATACCTGCGCAACACCGTCCATTCGCTGGAGGAGGCCGGCATCCGCGACCGCAACCTCTGGTCGCTGCAACGCCTCGTCGCCGCCGAGATCGACGGGCTCTGAGCCGGCGCTGGTTGTCGCCCTCGCCGATACGCCAGCATCGGCAGCGCCTGCCGTGCCGTTATGCCGGAGGCGTGCCTCAGGCACGACGGCGGCCCCTTCGCGCTCGCCGCAAGCGCGCCAATGGCCCCCGGCCCCGCTCCCCCGGCACGTCCGAGGGCGGCTTCCCCGAATCGATTCCGCCGTCTACATCTTGCGGCGCTTGCCGGCCGTGTGCCGCCTATCTTGCGTGGACGACCGAATGCCGCATGTGATCGTGCTGGGGAACGAGAAGGGCGGCTCCGGCAAGTCCACGACGGCGATGCACGTCGCCACCGCGCTGGCGCGCGAGGGGCGCAGCGTCGGGGCGATCGACCTCGACCTGCGCCAGCAGAGCCTCTTCCGCTACCTCGACAACCGCGCCGACTACATGCGCCGCCACGGCATCGACCTGCCGAGCCCCCGCCGGGCCCAGCCGAAGCCCTCCGCCGCCGACAGCCGCGCCGAGGCCTCGGCCGAGGACCGCGACCGCTTCGACGCCGCGATGGCCGAGCTCGCCGACTGCGACTTCGTGCTGATCGACTGCCCCGGCTCCTACAGCGACTTCAGCCGTCTCGCCCATGCGGCGGCCGACACGCTGGTCACCCCGATGAACGACAGCCTCGTCGACTTCGACATGCTCGCCCGGCTCGATCCGGCGACCGGCCGGGTCAAGGGCCCCTCCGTCTACGCCGAGATGGTGTGGAAGGCCCGGCAGGCCCGCGCCTCGACCGGACGGCGGCCCACGGACTGGCTGGTGGTGCGCAACCGCATGGCGGCGCTCGACGCCCGCAACAAGCGCCGGGTCGGCGTGGCGATGCAGGAGCTCGCCCAGCGCATCGGCTTCCGCCTCGCCCCGGGCTTCTCCGAGCGGGTGATCTTCCGCGAGCTCTTCCTCTCCGGCCTGACGCTGCTCGACCTCCGCGAGACCGACCCCCAGGCGATGACGCTCTCCAACGTCGCCGCCCGCCAGGAGGTCCGCGACCTGATGCGCGCCCTGTCCCTGCCGGAAGCCTGACGGCGCCGCCCCTTGCCCTCTCTTCCCGCCGCCTGAGCGCCCACCTTCGTCTCCAGAAGGTTGGCTTCAAGGGATTCCTCATCTATTCCAGCAACTTGACCTAGCTTGCACGCGTGCAAGCGAGGCCAGGCGGCCGCGCCGAACCGGCTCCTCCGGCACGCAGGCCGCCCTACCGCAGCGCCGCGAGGATCTGCTGCGACGGCTCGCCCGTCACCGAATACCCCTGCTGCGCCTGCCAGGCCGAGATCGCCGCGCGGGTGTTGTCGCCGATCACCCCGTCCGCGCCCTGGGTGTCGAACCCCGCCGCCGTCAGCCGCCGCTGCAGCTCGCGGCGGTCCGCGATGGTCAGGCCGTTCGCGTCCGGCGGGAAGCTCCCCTGCACCGGCGGCCCGCCGGCGACGCGGTCCGAGAGATGCCCGACCCCGATCGCATAGTTGACCGAGTTGTTGTAGCGCAGGATCACCCCGAAGTTCGGGAACACCATGAACCCCGGGCCCCCCGCCTGCGGCTGCAGGATCGAGGCCGGCCCGTAGTCCGGCACCGCGCGCCCGTCCGCGGCGCGCACCCCGGCCGAAGCCCAGGCCGAGGGGCTCCCCGTCGTCCCCCGCCCCAGCGGCCCGGAGAACCCGGCGGGCAGCCGCACCTCCACCCCCCAGGGCTGGCCGTGCCGCCAGCCGGATTTCGCCAGGTAGTTCGCCGTCGAGGCCAGCGCGTCGGTCGGGTCCGCCGACCAGATGTCGCGCCGCCCGTCGCCGGTGAAGTCGACCGCATAGGCGAGGAACGTCGTCGGGATGAACTGGGTGTGCCCCATCGCCCCGGCCCAGCTGCCGGTCATCCGCTCCGGCGTCACGTCGCCGTTCTGCAGGATCTTCAGCGCCGCGACCAGCTGGCTCTCGAAGAAGGATCCGCGCCGCCCCTCGTAGGCGAGCGTCGCCAGCGACGAGATCACCGGCGCCGTGCCCTGCCGCTCGCCGTAGAAGCTCTCGAGCCCCCAGACCGCCACCACCACATTGGGCTCGACCCCGAACCGCGCCTCGATGGCCCGCAGCGTCGCCCCGTAGCGCGCCAGCGCCGCCCGGCCCTTGCCGACCCGCTCCTCCGAGGCCGCGATGGCGAGGTAATCCTCCAGCGTGCGGGTGAACTCGGTCTGCTTGCGGTCGCGCTCGATCACCGCCGGCAGGAAGCCCGCGCCGGCGAAGGCCCGGTCGAAGGTCGCCGGGCTCACCCCCTGCGCCAGCGCCCGCCCGCGGAACCCCGACACCCAGGCGTCGAAGCCCGGGCTCGGCGCCGGGATCCATTCCGGCTCCGCGGGCCGCGTCGCGACGCCGCCCGGGCCTACGCTCCCCCCCGAGGCGCAGCCGGCCAGCGCCGCCCCGAGCCCCAGAACCACCATCCGCCGCGTCGCCCGCATCTGCCTCTCCGCCGATCTCCGTCGCCCGCCCGCACCCTACCGAAACCCCGGCCACGAGCAACCCGAGGCCGGTCCGGTCCGGGCGGGGGGGCACGACGTCGCCGGGGACCGCCCACCCCCGCGCCGCCCGCCACCGGGCCTCCTCTGTTTCGCCTCCCGTCCCGCGGCATACCTGGACCCTCGGCGCCCTGTCCTGAGCGCCCTCCGTCCTCCCTCGCCCACGTCGGGGCCGGGCCAGGAGGCGGAACGTCGACCGGGCCGAGCGGGGGCTCGACGCCCCCCGAGGGCCGGCCCCCGCGCGACGCCTGCCGCGAGGACTCCGCCCGGGCGTCTCGCCGGCGGCCGCCATCCGCCCCTTTCCTTCCCGCTCCGGATCGGCTAAGGGGCGCGTCTCCGGCGCGGCACCCTTGGAGGCGCGCCGGCATCGCAACTGTCACGAGGAGCAGGACCATGGCCGAAGCGCCGGTTCTCGAGGCCGTGGCGCGCGAGGGGGTCGGCAAGGGGGCCGCCCGTTCCGCACGCCGCGAGGGGCTCGTCCCCGGGGTGATCTACGGCGGCGGCGAGGCGCCGCAGCCGATCAACCTCAAGTTCAACGCCCTGCTGAAGCAGCTCAAGGCGGGCAAGTTCCTGTCGACGCTGCTCAACGTCAAGGTCGACGGCGTCGACAACCGCGTGGTCTGCCGCGGCGTCCAGCGCGACGTCGTCCGCGACCTGCCGGTCCATGTCGACTTCCTCCGCCTCAGCGAGAAGTCGCGGATCGCGCTCCACATCCCGGTGGAGTTCATCAACCGCGACAAGTCCCCGGGCCTGAAGCGCGGCGGCACCCTCACCGAGGTGCGCCACGACCTCGAGCTGGTGGTCACCGCCGGCGACATCCCCGAGAAGGTCGTCATCGACCTGACCGGCACCAATGTCGGCGACTCGATCCACATCTCGCACGTCACCCTGCCCGAGGGCACGAAGCCGACGATCACCGACCGCGACTTCGTCATCGCCGCCATCCAGGCCCCGTCGGGCCTCAAGGCGTCCGACAGCGAGGAGGCCGCCGAGGGCTGACCCTCGCGCCAGCCCGTGCTATCCGATGACGCGCCGCGGCCATCCGCGGCGCGTCGCCGTTTCAGGACCTGCCCATGAAGCTCCTCGTCGGCCTCGGCAACCCGGGCGCGAAATACGCCCGCAACCGCCACAACGTCGGCTGGATGGCGCTCGACGCCATCGCCCAGGCCCACGGCTTCGCGCTCTGGCGCGCGAAGTTCCAGGGCCAGATCGCCGAGGGCCGCATCGGCGGCGACCGCGCCATCCTGCTGAAGCCCGAGACCTTCATGAACCTCTCCGGCGACAGCGTCCGCGCCGCCATGGCCTTCCACAAGCTCGATCCCTCCGAGGTGATCGTCCTCCACGACGAGCTCGACCTCGCGCCCGGCCGCGTGCGCGCCCGCGTCGGCGGCGGCGCTGCCGGCCATAACGGCGTCCGCTCGATCGCCGCCCATATCGGCCCGGAGTTCCTGCGCGTGCGGATCGGCATCGGCCACCCGGGCGACAAGCGGGTGGTGGCGAACTACGTCCTCAACGACTTCGCCCGCGACGAGGCGGCGTGGCTCGACCCCGTCCTCGCCGCCATCGCCAAGGCGGCCCCCGACCTCGTCGCCCGCGACCTCGCCCGCTTCTCCAACGCCGTGGCGCTCGCCGCCCCGGCCCCCGATCCTAAGCCAGAGCCGAAGCCGAAGGCGGCGCCCGGGCCGTCCGAAGCTCGGACCAAGCCCGACCCCGTCCCGGCGAAGCCTGCGCCCGAGGCGGCCGCGGAGGAGCCGCCCGCCCCGGCGAGCGCGCTCCGGCGCCTCGTCGAGCGGTTCCGGTGAGCGCGGCGGCGGCCCGCGCCGCCTTCCGCCGCCAGGCGGAGTTCTGCGCCGAGCTCGGCTCGCCGTTCACCGCGCGCCTCTGCGCCCTCGCCGCCGAGCGCCTCGCGCCCGGCGGCGCCGTCGCCGACCGCGTGCTCGGATGGTCGGGCGATCCCTCGAACCGCGCCGACGCGCTGCCGCTCCGCTTCGCCGGCGCGCTGCACGCCCTCGTCGTCGAGGGCCGCATTGCCGCGACGCTGGCCGCCGCCGGCGCCCGCGCCACCCTGCAGGCTCCGATCGGCTGGCTTCGCCTCGAGGCCGACGACGCCACGCCCGGCGCGGCGCTCACCCTGGCCCTCCGGCCCGGCGGCGCCCCGCGCCGCCTCGCCCGGGCCGACTTTCACGGTCGCTGGGTCGACTGGCGTGGCTGACCTCCGGGCGCCGCCGCCGGTCTTGCGACCGCCGCCGCCGCCCGGACCCATGGCGCCGCGTCGAGGTCGCGCGGGCGGCGCCGTGGCGCCCGCGGCGCGCTGCCCCGTGGCGCCGACGGCGCCGTCTCGCCGCCCCGGGCGCAGGGTGCATGGCCCCCCTCGCACGCGCGCGAAGGGGGCGTGCCTGCGCGCCTCGCTCACCGCAGGTGATGCACCTTCCCCTGTTCCCAGACCGGGGTCTCCATGCCCGCCTGCCGGGCCTTCAGCTGCAGCGCCAGGAACTGCGAGTAGTGCCGGCTCTGGTGCAGGTTGCCGCCGTGGAACCACAGGCCCGGCTGGGCCGTCGGCTTCCACATGTTGCGCTGCTCGCCCTCCCAGGGGCCGGGGTCCTTCGGCGTGTCCGAGCCGAGGCCCCAGCACTTGCCCACCCGGTCCGCCACCTCCTGGCTGATCAGGTCCGCCGCCCAGCCGTTCATCGAGCCGTAGCCGGTGGCGTAGACGACCAGGTCCGCCGGCAGCTCCGTCCCGTCCTCCAGCACCACGGCCGTCTCGGTCAGCCGCGCCACCTGCCCGCGCTTGAGCTTGATCTTGCCGTCGATGATCAGCTGGCTCGCGCCCACGTCGATGTAGTAGCCCGAGCCGCGGCGCAGGTACTTCATGAAGAGCCCCGTCCCGTCCGGCCCCCAGTCGAGCCAGAACCCGGCCTTCTCCAGCGCCGCGTAGAAGTCGGCGTCCTCCTCCCGGATCGCGTCGTAGATCGGCTTCTGGAAGTCCGGCAGCAGCCGGTAGGGGATCGAGGCGAAGATCAGGTCCGCCTTCGCGGTGGTGACGCCCGCCTCCACCGCCTCCTCGGAATAGAGCGAGCCCAGCCCGTGCCGCATCAGCGGGTCGGAGCGCACGATGTGCGTCGAGGACCGCTGCACCATGGTCACGTCCGCCCCGGCCTCCCAGAGCGCCGCGCAGATGTCGTGGGCCGAGTTGTTCGACCCGATCACCACCACCCGCTTGCCGACATAGGCGTCCGGCCCGGGATGCTGGCTCGAATGCTGCTGCTCGCCCTTGAAGACGTCCTGCCCGGGGAAGCTCGGCACGTTGGCCTTGGCCGACATGCCGGTGGCGAAGACCAGCTGCTTCGGCCGGAGCGTCACCTCCTGGCCGTCGCGCTCGACGACGACCTCCCACTCGCCCTTGGCCTCGTCGTACTTGGCCGACTTCGCCGTGGTGGAGGCCCAGTAGTTCAGCTCCATCACCTTGGTGTACCATTCCAGCCAGTCGCCGATCTTGTCCTTCGGCGCGAAGACCGGCCAGTTCTCCGGGAACGGGATGTAGGGCAGGTGGTCGTACCAGACCGGGTCGTGCAGGCAGAGCGACTTGTAGCGCTTGCGCCAGCTGTCGCCGGGCCGCGCGTTCTTCTCCACGATGATCGCCGACACGCCGAGCTGGCGCAGCCGCGCCCCGAGCGCGATGCCGCCCTGCCCGCCGCCGATGATCACCACATAGGGCTGCTCGTCGTAGCCGAGCCCCTGCGCCTCCGCCTCGCGCCTCTCCTTCCAGGTCTTGCGCGCCGGGTCCGCCCCGTGCTCCACGCCGCGCGGCCGCGACTTGCCGCGCTTCTCCTCGTGGCCCTTCAGCTCCTTCAGCGTGGTCAGCAGCGTCCAGATCTTGCCGTCCCTCACCCGCACATGCCCGTGCCCGCGGCCCGCGTCGGTCTCGAAGTCGATCCAGGCCTGCTGGAACCCGCCCGCGTCCTCCGCCGCCTCGCCGGGCGTGACGACGAAGCCCCGCGGATGCGCCCGGCCCATCTGCGCCTCGAGCATCTCGACGATCTGCGGCCGGCCCTCCATCGTGCGGATGTTCCAGGTCAGGCTGACGAGGTCGCGCCAGTAGCCCTCCGGCTCGAAGAGCGCGGCGACCGCCTGCGCGTCCTCCGCCGCCAGCGCCTCGTTGAGCCCGTCGAGCACCTGTGCGATCGCCGCGTCCGGCGTCTGGTCGAGCATGCTTTCCTCCGGTTCTTGTCGTTCGGCCGTCCGCGAGTCGGCGCGCCCAGAATGGCGCCGGTCCCGCAAGGATCAAGCGCCACGCGCCCCCTCCGCCACGGCGCCCACCCCGCACGTAACGCGATGGCCTCGCCTGAATAGAACTGACGCCATCATGCCGCCGCGGCGAACCGGCGCGACCGCCCTCGCCTTCCGGTGATGCGGCGTCCGGCGGCTCTTTCCGTGAAAGGAGGACGCGGGCGGCGACCCGTGGATAGATCCGTATATAATCCTGTGGATAAACTGCGGATTATCTGATCGGTTGACCAGCGTCGCACCGTGGGACATCTCGCGGGCGGGCGCGGTGGTTGCGGGCGAGGTCGTCGGCGACGGCGGCGATCTCGGCCTCGCGCCGGGCGTCGTCCCAGCCGAGGGCGGCCGCCGCGACCTCGGCGATGGCGGCGAGGTCGCGGGCGGTGAGCCGGCCCGAGACGGCGAGGGTCGCACGGCGGAGCACGACGTCGCCGAGGCGGCCGACCAGCTCGTTGCGGACGATCCAGTCGATCTCGGCCCGGCTGTAGTCGCTCGCGTCCGCCAGCCGGTCCGCGTCCGTCCATGCCCCGCGGTGGCCCGCCACCGCGCGGGCCGTGGTCCCGTAGCGGGCGAGGAGCGCGTCGAGCCGCTCGCGGTCGAGCCCGGTCGCCGCCGCCGCCTCGTCGAGCCAGCGCGCCCGCGCCGCCGGATCCGTGGGGAAATCCCGTCCCCCGCCGATCGGCAGGCGCCGGGTCGAAACCCGCCGCCGGCGGCCGAGCCGGGCGAGCGTCGTGTCGGCGACCTCTTCGGCGAAGCCGCGGAAGGTGGTCCATTTGCCGCCGACCAGCGACACGACGGGGAACGGCCGCCCCGCCGCCGGCTCGGCGACCGGGGCGGAGTGGTCGCGCGAGATCAGCCCCGGCGTGGCGGCGTCCGAGGCGGGCAGCGGCCGGATGCCGGCATAGGCGTAGACGATCTGCTCGCGGCCGAAGGCGAGCCCGGGCAGCAGGGTGCGCAGCGAGGCGAGGAAGTAGTCGATCTCCTCCTCCTCGCAGCGCACGTCGTCGGGGTCCGTCGCCGGGATGTCGGTCGAGCCGACCAGCACGCGCCCGAGATAGCCGTAGACGAGCAGGATGCGCCCGTCGTCGGCCTCGAAGTAGATCATCCGCCCGGCAAGCTCGGCGAGGAGCCCGGGATGGTCGATCAGGATATGTGACCCCTTGGTCCCCCCGATCAGCCGCGACGGCGCGCCGAGGGCGGCGTTGGCCGCGTCGATCCACGGGCCGGCGGCGTTGACGACGATCCGCGGCCGCACGGCGAGCCCGCCGCCGGGCAGCTCGAAGCGCAGGACCCCGTCCTCCGCGGCGGCGAGGCGGGTCCAGTTGGCCGCGGCCGAGCCGGGCTCGGCGTCGAGGCCGTCGCGGATCAGCTCGTAGACCAGCCGCTCCGGACTGCGGACCCTGGCGTCGTAGTAGAGCCCGGCGGCGACGATGCGGGGCGTGAGGTGCGGCGTCTCCGCCAGCGCCCGCCGCCGCCCGACCAGCCGGTGCCGCGGCATGACCCGGTCGCGCGACCCGTAGAAGTCGTAGATGGCGAGGCCCGCCTTGATCAGCACGGCGCCCCGGCTGCGCGGGGCGGTCGTCGAGCCGAGGAGGGTGCGGAGCGCCGCGCCGATCCCCTTCGTCCAAGAGAAGATCGGGATCAGCGTCGGCAGCGGCTCCACGGTGTGCGGGGCGTTCCTCAGGAGGAGGTTTCGCTCCAGCGTCGACTGGGCGACGAGGCCGAACTCGCCGGTCTCGAGGTACTTGAGCCCGCCATGGATCAGCCGCGAGGGCGCGGCCGAGGTCCCCGACCCGAAATCCGCCTTGTCGACGATCAGGCAGCGCACCCCCTGCTCGCACAGATCGCGGAAGAGCCCGGCGCCGTTCACCCCCGCCCCGAGGATCGCCACGTCGACCTCGGCCCCGTCCATCGCGGCGAGGCGGGCGCCCGGGCCGTTTCTCATCACGCCGGAGCGTTGCGCACGCGCAACGCCTGCATGGTGTTGTTTTTGCTGAGATTTCTCATTTGTCCGATTCCGCGGGCGCGCCGAGCGCCTCGATCTCCGGCCAGAGCGGGGCCATCGCCTCGGAGACGCGGCGGTGGAGGGCGTAGCGCGCCGCGTAGCCGGCGGCGCGTTCCGGGTCCGGCGCGAAGGCCCGGCCCATGGCGGCGAGGTCGCGCGGGTCGGCGAACGGCGAGGCGAAGAGGCCGACGCCGGCCCCGGCGCAGAGCGCCGCGCCCCAGGCGGCGGCCTCGTCGGTGTCGGTCACCGTGACGGGCATCCCGAGCACGTCGGCGAACATCTGCGCCACCGCCGGGTTGCGCGACGCGCCGCCGGTCAGCCGCGCCTCGGCGACGGCGAAGCCGTCGCGCAGCGCGTCGACATGGACGCGGTGGTTCATCGCGATGCCCTCGAGCACGGCGCGGAGCAGCGTGCCGCGGTCGTGCCAGCCGCGCAGCCCAAGGAAGCCCGCGCTCGCCCCGGGCCCGTGCGGCGAGCCGAAGAGGTAGGGGTGGAAGAGCGCCGTCGAGGGCCGGGCGAGCGCGGCGTCGAGCTCCGGGGCGAGCACGGCGTGGATCGAGCCGCCGGCCGCGGCGGCGGCCTCCTGCTCGCGGCGGCAGAGGGTGTCGAGGAACCAGTCGTAGTTCGCCGCCGAGGCCGGCGAGATCGACATGTTGTTCCACCGCCCCCGCGCCACGGCGTTGCGGCAGAACCAGCGGGGATCGACGCGGGGGGTGTCCGAGACCGTCTCGTTGATCGAGTAGGTGCCGGCGACGATGGCGACGACGCCCGCCGCGTGCCCGCCGATCCCGAGCGCCGAGGCGGTGACGTCGTGCAGGCCGGCGGCGACCGGGGTGCCCTCGGCGAGGCCGGTCGCGGCCGCGGCGGCGGCGGTGACGTGGCCGGCGATCGCCTCGCAGGGGGTGACCGCGGGCAGCGCCGTCCGGAGCGCGTCCAGCCCGAAGAGGGCGAGCGCGTCGGGCGTGTAGACCTGCGAGGTCACCTCGGTGAAGGCGGTGCTCGCCTCGGTCGGGTCGGTGCCGATCGTGCCGCAGAGGCGGAAGCGCAACCAGTCCTTGCAGGCCAGCACATGGGCGACGCGGGCGAACCGCTCGGGCTCGTGCCGCCGGATCCAGGCGAGGAGCGCCGAGGGCGCGGAGGCGTGGGGGACCTGCCCGGTCAGCGCCAGCGCCCGCTCCGCCGTGCCGTCCGCCTGCCAGCCGGCAAGCTCCGCGCCGGCGCGGCTGTCGAGCGAGAGGATGGCGGCGCCGAGAGGCTGCGCGTCGCGGTCGAGGAGATAGAGCCCGTCGCCGTGGCCGGTGGCGGCGACCGCGAGGACATCCGAGGCGGGCCGTCCGCTTGCGGCGAGCGCCTCGGCGATCGCGGCGGCGGTGGCGGCCCAGTGCGCCTCCATGTCGCGCTCGACGTGGCGCGGCCGGGGCATCGCTTGCGCGACGCGACGGCGGGCGACGGCGAGCTGCGCGCCGCCGGCGTCGAACACCACCGCCTTGGTGACGGTCAGGCCGCTGTCGATCCCGACGAGGCTCGGCATCTCTCCCTCTCCGCCCGGTCTCCCGCCGGCTTCTCGATTGGTTTACCGCATCCGGCCGTCAGGTCGAGAGGCCGAGAACGGCGAGGGGCGCCGCTGCCGGCGCCCCTCCCGTCCTCGTCTGCTCGGGCCCGATCAGCCGGCGACCATCGACTTCAGGGTGAACGGACCGACGAACTGGTCGACCATGTCCGGGGTGATCAGGATGCAGTCGAAGAGCTGCTTCTCGGAGGCCGCGCCGGTCGAGCCGGTCCGGATGAAGCTGTCGGCCTGCCGCACCGCCTCGGCGGAGAACACCGCGACGGGCTGGAGGACGGTGTACTGCATCTCGCCGGCCTTGATCGCCGCCACCGCGTCGGGCGAGCCGTCGAAGCCGCCGACCTTGATGTCGGCGAGCTTGCCCGCCTCCTTGAGCGCGGCGATCGCGCCCAGCGCCATCTCGTCGTTGCCCGAGATCACCCCGATGATGTCGGGATTGGCCTGAAGCATCGACTGCATCTTGTTGTAGCCTTGGGTGCGGTCCCAGTTGGCCACTTCCTGCGCCTTCTTCACCAGGTCGGGATACTGGCTCAGCACCGTCTCGTAGCCGTTCGAGCGGGTGGCGGCGTTGTTGTCGGCCGGGTTGCCGAAGAGCTCGACGTAGTTGCCGCTGTCGCCGACGCTCTCGACCCACTGCACGGCGCCGATCGCGGCGCCTTGGGCGTTGTTGGAGACGAGCTGCGCCTTGGCGAGGCCCTCCTGGTTGATCTCGGCGTTGACGAGCAGGACGGGGATGTTGGCCGCGACCGCCTTCTTGACCGCGCCGATCGAGCCGTCGGCGTTGGCCGGGTCGAGGATGATCGCGACGGCCTTGTTGGTGATGGCGGTGTCGATCAGGTTCGACTCGGTGTTGGTGTCGCCCTTGTGGGCGGCGACGGTGGCGGTGTAGCCGAGGCCCTCGGCGGTGGCCTTCGCCACCTCGCCCTCGGTGTACCAGTAGGGGTTGGCCGGGTCGGTGACGATGATCGAGATCAGGCCCTCGGCCCAGGCGGCGCTCGCGTAGAGCGGCGCGGCGACGGCGGCGGCGAGCAGCAGCCGCGTTCCCTTCTTCAGCATCTCGTGTTCACTCCCTTCGGGTTGTGGTTGTCGCCGGCCGAGCGGCGGGGTTGGCCGGGACCGGGTCGAGCCCGTCCCGGGGAATGCGGGGGGCCGTCAGCGCTTGCCGGGGCGGCCGTAGTTGATCGAGTTGAGGAGCACCGCGAGCACGATCACCGCGCCGGTGAACACCGTCTGCCAGTAGGACGACACGCCGACGATCACCAGCCCGTCGGAGAGGAAGCCGATGACGAAGGCGCCGAGCATGGTGCCGCCGATGGTGCCGCGCCCGCCGGTCAGCGCCGCGCCGCCGATGACGACGGCCGCGATGGCGGTCAGCTCGTAGGTGGTGCCCGCGGTCGGGCCGGCGGAGGTGAGCTGCGAGGAGAGCACGAGCCCGGCGATGGCGGCGCAGACGCCGGAGAGCACGTAGACGGTGATCTTCACCCGCTTGGTCGGGACGCCGGACAGCTCCGCCGCGCGCTCGTTGCCGCCGGAGGCGTAGAGCCAGCGGCCGAAGGCGGTGCGGGTGAGCATCAGGTGGCAGAGCACGGCGACGACGACGAGCACGATGACGCCGATCGGGATGCCGGCGATGCGGTTGAAGCCCAGCCAGTCGAAGCCGGTGTTGCCGAGCTCGGGCCGGCCGGAGAGGTTGTTGTAGGTGAGGCCGTTCGTCATCAGGAGCGCGACGCCGCGGGCGACGTAGAGCGTGCCGAGGGTGGCGACGAAGGCGGGCACCTTGAACCAGGCGATCAGGACGCCGTTGACCACGCCGACGAGGGCGCCGAGGGCGCAGGTGATGACCACCACGGCCCAGACCGGCGGGTAGAGGATGACGCCCGCCCATTCGAGCGTGACCCCCTGCATCAGCGCCCCGGCGACGACGCCGCAGAGCGCGAGGACGGAGCCGACGGAGAGGTCGATGCCGCCGTTGAGGATGACGAGGAGCATGCCGATGGAGAGCAGGCCGTAGATGGCGACGTGGTTCGCCATCGTCAGGAAGTTGCCGAGCGTGAAGTAGTTCGGCGACAGGATCGAGAAGACGATCACGATGACGATGAGCGCGAAGAAGGCGCGCCCCTCGAGCAGGATGCGGGCGATGTCGGCGCCGGAGAAGCTCCGCGCAGGGCTGCCGCTTTGGCTGACGTCGCTCATGTCCGGGGCTCCTGGTCGGGTGTCGGGGCGGGGGGCGTCGGCCGGGCCATGGCTCAGCCTCCGTGGGCGGCGCGCTGGCCCGCCTCGGCGCGGGCGGCGTCGACGAGGCCGCGGGCGGTGCGCTCGTCGGTGATCAGCCCGGCGAGGAGGCCGCCGAGGAGCGCGGCGCGCAGGCCGCGCACCTTGCGGGCGCCGCCGGCGAGGGCGACCATGCGCCGGCGGCGCAGGGCGTCGATCGGCAGGGTGACGATGCGCTCGGTGATCTCGTTCTCGACCGTCCGGCCGCGCTCGTCGAAGAAGTGGCCGAGGATCTCGCCGGCGGCGCCGCGGGCCTTGAGCGCCTCGATGTCGGCGGGCGCGATCATGCCCGCGGCGGCGAGCACCGCGTCGGCGTCCGCGGCGCCCACGCCGACGAGCATCAGGTCGCTCTCGCCGGCGGCGGCGACGGCCCCGGCCACCTCCGGACGGGCGAGGAGGGCGTCGCGCTCGGCGCGGGAGGGGGCCATGAACGGGGCCGGCATGACGATCGCCGTGGAGCCCGAGCGCGCGGCGAGGAGCGCCGCGGTCTCGTGCGGGTTGGCGCCCGCCTCGCGGGTGAGCTCGCCCATCAGCGAGACGAAGCGCACGTGCGGCGCGTCGCCGCCGGGGAGCGCGTTCGCGGCGGCGGCCAGCGTGCGGCCGTAGCCGACGCCGATGGTGGTCGGCTTGCCGCGGGCGATCTCCTCGGCGAGGAAGGCGGCGCCGGCGACGCCGAGGGCCTCGAGCGGCAGCTCGTCCTGGTGCAGGTCGGTGACGACGCGGGCGAACTCGAGCCCGTAGAGGTCGACGAGCTGCTGCTGGAGGTCGACCTCGCCCGAGGCCGCCATGATCTTCTCCTTGGTGACGTCGGGGCCGAACTCCGCGGAGATCTTGCCCTTGGCCATCACCACGATGCGGTGGGCGACGGAGAGGCATTCGCCGACCTCGGAGGTCGAGTAGACCACCGCGAGGCCGCGGCGGGCGCCTTCGGCGAGCAGCTTGAACACCTCGGACTTGGCGCCGATGTCGATGCCGCGCGAGGGCTCGTCGAGGAGGACGACGGAGGGGTTCGTCGCCAGCATCTTGCCGATGACGACCTTCTGCTGGTTGCCGCCGGAGAGCGAGCCGATCATCGCGCCGCCGCCGTCCGTCTTGATGTGGACGTCCTTGATCGAGCGGTCGACCAGCGCCTGCTCGCGCGGGCGCGAGGTGAAGATGCCGCGGACGAAGGCGCCGATCGAGGCGAGCGACAGGTTCTGGCCGACGGTCATCGTCTGCACCAGCCCGTCGCGCTGGCGGTCCTCCGGCACGAGGACCAATCCGGCGGCGATGCGCTCGGCGATCGACAGGCGCGAGACGTCGGCGCCATGGAGCAGCACCCTTCCGTCGGAGGGCGCGAGACGGCCGGCGACGCATTCCATCATCTCGGTGCGCCCGGCGCCCATCAGGCCGTAGATGCAGACGATCTCGCCGGCGCGCACGTCGAGCGAGAAGCGGTCCACCACGGAATAGGCGCCGCCGGGGGCGGGGACGCTCAGGTTCTCGATCTTCAGCGCCACCTTGCCCATCTCGTAGCCGGTCGGCGGCGATCCGAGGTCGAAGTTCTCGCCGACCATGTTGCGCACGATCCATTCGAGGTCGATCTCTGCCCGCGGCGCGTAGGCGGTCATGGCGCCGTCGCGCAGCACCACGGCGTGGTCGGTGATCTGCAGCGCCTCCTCGAGGTGATGCGAGATGTAGACGATCGAGACGCCGCGGGCGGTCAGGTCGCGGATGACCTTGAAGAGAACCTCGACCTCGGAGGCGGAGAGCGCCGAGGTCGGCTCGTCCATGATCAGGATGCGCGAGTTGACCGACAGCGCCCGGGCGATCTCGACGATCTGCTGCTGGCCGAGGCGCAGCTCCTCGACCGGCGTGCGCGGGTCGATCTCCTCCTCCAGCTCCTCCATCAGCTTGCGGGTCTGCCGCTCCTCCTCGGCGAAGTCGACGCCGCCCGCCCCGCGGATCTCGCGGCCCATGAACACGTTGTCGCGGACCGAGAGGTTCGGCGCGAGCGACAGCTCCTGGTGGATGATCGAGACGCCGTTGTCGCGGGCATGGGTCGAGGACGAGAAGGTGATCGGCTTGCCGTCGAGGAGGATCTCGCCGGACGTGGGCTGGATCACGCCCGACAGGATCTTCATCAGCGTCGACTTGCCGGCGCCGTTCTCGCCGAAGAGCGTCGTCACCTGGCCGCGGTGGATGTCGAAGTTGACGCCCTTGAGCGCCTGGATCGCGCCGTAGGACTTGGCGACGTTGCGGGCCGCGAGCACGACCTCGCGGATGTCCGGGCGGGCTGCGGGGGCGTCGGTCATTGCGCCTCGAACCTCACCGGCGTCACCAGCCAGTTCTTCGGGTTGATCAGGGTGAACGCGCCGGTGACCGTGACGGTCTTGCCGGTCAGCGCCTTGTTGTCGATGCCGGCGAGCACCGCGGCCTTCATGGCGTTGTTGATCGCCGAGCCCGCATCCTGGAACTCGATCTGGTTCTTGAACTGGCCGAACTGGATCTCGCCGGTGGCGTCGCGCAGCTCGGTGCCGTTGATCGCCGGGCCGGTCTGGACGCGGACGACGACGCCCTCGGGCAGCCCCTCGACCGCGACGGGGAACACACCGGCCTTGCCCTCGCCGACCACCCCGGTGAAGGAGACCGGCATCACGTAGCCGACGCCCGCCTTGACCCCGTGCGCGGCGGTGGCGGCGTCCTTGTCGGCGGCGAGCTGGGCGGCGAGGTCCGCGGCCGGCACGGCGCGCTCGGCGACGAAGGCCTGGATCGTCGGGAACTGCTCCGCGCCGAAGGCCTCGGGCGAGAAGACGTCGGCGCGCACGTCGTGCTCGGAGCCCATCACCACTACCTTGGTGTCGACGGCGATCCCGGCGACGAGGAGCGCGGCCACCCCCGCCGCGATCAGCGTGCCGCGGGACCGGCGCGGCGGCCGGGCGGATGCGTCGATCTGCGCGCTCATGAGGCGACCTCGCGGTTCGGGGCGATTCGGGGAGCCGGGCGGGCCATGGTCGGCAGGGTCGGCGTCGCCCGGCGAGACGGGGCAGGGCGTTGACCTGTCTGCATTTCTCGGACCCCCTCCCAAGGTGTCGGCCGCTCTGGCCCTGTGGCGTCGCGGGTGCGGTTCGGTGGGCGCCGGGGCCTGCCGTCCGCTCCTCGTCGAGCTTGACAGGCAGGATCTGTATGTGAAATAAACTTCGTTGTCAGCAAAAAAATGCAGGGCGCAGCGCCTGCGGCGACGACGCGGCGGCAAGGCCGCCCACGCTGGGAGGACGGCGGATGCGGATCGGAAGCGGCGGCCATGCGTGAGGGCGCGGACCTGCTGATCGGGATCGATTCGGGCACCTCGGTGGTCAAGGCGGTGGCCTTCGACCTCGCCGGCGCGCAGATCGCCGCGGCCTCGGTGCTCAACCGCTACGACAGCGGCGCGGACGGCGCGGCCACCCAGCCGATGGAGCGCACCTGGGCGGATTGCGTGGCGGCGCTGCGCGGCCTCGGCGAGAAGGTCGAGGGGCTGGCCCGGCGCACCGCGGCCGTGGCGGTGACGGCGCAGGGCGACGGCACCTGGCTCGTGGGCAAGGGCGACGCGCCGGTCGGCGACGCCTGGCTGTGGCTCGACGCCCGCGCCGCGCCGAGCGTGGCGCGGCTCGTCGCCGGGCCGATGGAGCGCGCCCGCTTCGAGGCGACGGGGACCGGCCTCAACACCTGCCAGCAGGGCGCGCAGATGGCGCAGATGGAGCGCGCCGCGCCGGAGCTGCTCGACCGCGCCGAGGCGGCGCTCCACTGCAAGGACTGGCTCTACCTGCGGCTGACCGGGGTGCGGGCGACCGACCCCTCGGAGGCGGCCTGGACCTTCGGCAACTTCCGCACCCGCGGCTACGACGACGTGGCGATCGCGGCGCTCGGCCTCGGGCGGCGGCGCGGGCTGCTGCCGGAGATCGTCGACGGGACGGAGACCGCGCATCCGCTGACCGCGGCGGCCGCGGCGGAGACGGGGCTCCTCGCCGGCACGCCGGTCAGCCTCGGCTACGTCGACATGGTGATGACGGCGCTCGGGGCCGGGGTCCATACCGGCGACGCCCACGCGGCCTGCACGGTGATCGGATCGACCGGGGTGCATCTCGTCTCGAAGCGTGTCGAGGAGGTGACGCTCAACGCCGAGGGCACGGGCTACGTCATGGCGCTGCCGGTCCCGGGCTACGTCACCCAGATGCAGACCAACATGGCGGCGGCGCTCAACATCGACTGGGCGCTGCGCCTCGCCGCCGATCTGATGGCCGGGATGGGCCACCCGGTCGCGTTCTCCGACCTCGTGTCGCATATCGAGCCCTGGCTGGCCGCGTCGAGGCCGGGGGCGATCCTCTACCACCCCTACATTTCCGAGGCCGGCGAGCGCGGGCCCTTCGTGGACGCGAACGCCCGGGCGGGGTTCGTCGGGCTCTCCAGCGGGCACCGCTTCCCCGACCTGATGCGCGCCGTGGTCGAGGGCCTCGGCCTCGCGGCGCGCGACTGCTACGCCGCGATGGGGCCGCTCCCCTCGGAGCTGCGGCTGACCGGCGGCGCGGCGCGGTCGCGGGCGCTCCGGGCGATCCTCGCCGGGGCGGTGCAGGCGCCGGTGCGCGTCTCCGCCCGCGAGGAGGCCGGCGCGGCCGGCGCGGCGATGATGGCCGCGGTGGCGGTCGGCGCCTATCCGTCGATGGACGCCTGCATCGCACGCTGGGTGACGCCGCTCCTCGGCCCGGCCGAGCCGCCGGACCCCGACCTCGTCCGGGTCTATGACGGGCTCTTTCCCCCCTACCTCCAGGCCCGCCGCGCCCTCGCGCCGGTCTGGGAGGCGCTGGCCGCGCGCGACCGCGCCAAATCCGCATCCGGTTCGCCCGCGGCGAGCCTCGCGCCCGAAAGGAGCACGGCATGACAGAGCCCGGGATGATAGACCTCCTCGTCGTCGGCGGCGGGGTGAACGGCGCGGGCATCGCGCGCGACGCCGCCGGGCGGGGGCTCTCGGTGATCCTCGCCGAGAAGGACGACCTCGCCGAGGGCTGCTCGTCGCGCTCGGGCAAGCTGGTCCATGGTGGCTTGCGCTACCTCGAATATTACGAGTTCCGGCTGGTCCGCGAGGCGCTGATCGAGCGCGAGGTCCTGCTCGCCGCCGCGCCGCACATCATCTGGCCGATGCGCTTCGTGCTGCCGCATAGCCCGGAGGACCGGCCGGCCTGGCTCGTGCGCCTCGGGCTCTTCCTCTACGACCACCTCGGCGGGCGGAAGAAGCTGCCGGGGACGCGGGCGCTCGACCTGCGGCGCGATCCCGAGGGGGCGCCGATCCTCGACAAGTTCACCCGCGGCTTCGAGTATTCCGACTGCTGGGTCGACGACGCGCGGCTCGTGGTGCTGAACGCCCTTTCCGCGCAGGAGAAGGGCGCCGAGGTGCTGACCCGCACCGCCTGCGTCGCCGCCCGGCGGGAGAGCGGGGCCTGGACGGCGGAGCTGCGCGACGCGCGCACCGGGCAGACCCGCAGCGTGCGGGCGAAGGTCATCGTCAACGCGGCCGGCCCCTGGGTGAACGACTTCATCGGGAGGGCGGCCTCGAGCTCGACGCGGAGCGTGCGGCTGGTGAAGGGCAGCCACATCATCGTGCCGAAGTTCTGGGAGGGTCGGCAGGCCTACCTGGTGCAGAACCACGACAAGCGGGTGATCTTCATCAACCCCTACGAGGGCGACATGGCGCTGATCGGCACCACCGACGTCGGCTACGAGGGCCGGCCGGAGGACGTGGCGGCCGAGGAGAAGGAGATCGAGTACCTGATCGCCGCCGTGAACCGCTACTTCAAGGAGAAGCTGCGGCGCGAGGACGTCATCATGTCGTTCTCCGGGGTGCGGCCGCTCTTCGACGACGGCAAGGGCAACCCCTCGGCGGTGACCCGCGACTACGTCTTCGACCTCGACGAGACCGGGGGGGCGCCGCTCCTCAACATCTTCGGCGGCAAGATCACCACCTTCCGCGAGCTGGCCGAGCGGGGGATGCACCGGCTGGCGAAGTTCTTCCCGACCATGCGCGGCGATTGGACGGCCACGGCGCCGCTGCCGGGGGGCGAGATGGAGGGGGCGGATTTCGTGAGCTTCGTCGAGCGGGCGAAGCTCGCCTGGCCGTGGATGCCGCGGGCGCTCCTCCTTCACTACGCCCGCACCTACGGCGCGCGGACCGACCGCGTGGTGGGCGGTGCCACCTCGGTCGAGGGACTGGGGAGGCATTTCGGCGCGCAGCTCTACGAGGCCGAGGTGCGCTATCTCGTGGCCCACGAATGGGCGCGCGAGCCGGAGGACGTGCTGCACCGGCGCACCAAGCAGGAGTTGCACATGACGCCCGCCGAGCGCGACGCCTTCGCCGCGTGGTTCCACGCCGAACTGGCGCAGGCGGCGTGATTAACTAAGGTTTCCATCCGGTTGATGGAATTCTGAAAGCGAAATGAAATCAAATGGTTGATCTCTCTATCACGCGTGTTAGCCCGCGCCCGGAGGCCTGACCCGGATGCCCCTGACCCTCTCGCTGAACACCAACCCGCTGGTGAACCGCTTCGCCGAGCCGGACGACCTGATCGACGCGGTGGCGCGCGACCTGCGGATCCGCGACCTCCAGCTCACCCACGAGTTCGTCAACCCGAGCTGGCCCGCGCCGGTGATCCGCCGGCTGACCCGGCAGATGGGCGCGGCGCTGGAGCGGACGGGGGTGCAGGTCACCTCGGGGATGACCGGGCCCTACGGGCGGCTCAACCACTTCGGGCACCCGGACCGGGACGTGCGGCGCTACTACGTCGACTGGTTCAAGACCTTCGCCGACATCATCGGCGACCTCGGCGGGCAGGGGATCGGCACGCAGTTCGCGATCTTCACCTACCGCGACTTCGACGACCCGATCCGCCGCGACGAGCTGATCGCCATCGCCGTCGAGTGCTGGGCCGAGGTGGCGGAGCATGCGAAGGCGGCGGGGCTTTCCTACGTCTTCTGGGAGCCGATGAGCGTCGGGCGGGAGTTCGGCGAGACGATCGCCGCCTGCCTCGCGCTGCAGGACCGGCTGACGGCGGCGGACATGGCGGTTCCGATGTGGATGATGGCCGACATCGACCATGGCGACGTCACCAGCGCCGACCCCGCGGACTTCGACCCCTACGCCTGGGCGCGGGCCGTGCCGAAGGTGTCGCCGATCATCCACATCAAGCAGTCGCTGCTCGACAAGGGCGGGCACCGGCCGTTCACGGCCGAGTTCAACGCCCGCGGCAATATCCAGCCGGAGCGGCTGCTCGCCGCCTTTGCCGAGGGGGGCGCGGTCGACAACGAGATCTGCCTCGAGCTGTCGTTCAAGGAGCGCGAGCCGAACGACCGGCAGGTGATCCCGCAGATCGCCGAGAGCGTGGCGTTCTGGGCGCCGTGGATCGACGCCGGCGCGGGGGATCTGAAGGTCTGAGCCCATGGAACCCGACGACTCGCTCGCCATCCGCGCGGTCTGGCTGCACTACGCCGGGGGCCTGACGCAGGCGGCGGTGGCGAAGCGGCTGGGGCTGCCGACCGTCAAGACCCATCGGCTGATCGCCCGGGCGGTCGCCGAGGGGGTGGTCAAGGTCTCGATCGACGGGGCGGTGGTCGCCTGCGTGGAGCTCGAGGCGGCGCTGTCGGAGCGCTTCTCGCTCGATCATTGCGTCGTGGCCCCCGACCTCGCCGAGCCGGGCCTGCCGCTGCGGGCGCTGGGGGTGGCGGGGGCGGACTACCTGCGGCGCGCCATCGAGGGGGGCGGGCACAGGATCATCGGGCTCGGGCACGGGCGGACGCTCGCCGCGGCGGTGGCGCAGCTGCCGCGGCTCGACGCGACGGGGACGGCCTTCGTGTCGCTGCTCGGGGGGCTGACGCGGAACTATGCCGCCAACCCCTACGACGTGATGCACCGGCTGGCCGAGAAGACCGGGGCGCAGGCCTATGTCATCCCGGTGCCGTTCTTCGCCAACACCGCCGAGGATCGCGAGGTGCTGCTGGCGCAGCGCGGCGTGAGGGCGGTGGTCGACCTGGCCGCGCAGGCGAGCCTGAAGCTGGTGGGGATCGGCACGGTGGAGCGCGAGGCGCAGCTGGCGCGGTCGGGGATGATCTCGGCCGACGAGATGGCGGAGGCCGCCGCGGCGGGGGCGGTGGCGGAGGTGCTGGGGACCTTCCTCGACGCGGCCGGCCGGCCGATCGAGACCGGCCTGACGGCGCGGGCGATCGCCGCCCCCCTCGACGGCGCCGGGGGGCTGGTGGCGATCGCCGGGGGGGCGGAGAAGGTCGCGCCGCTCCGGGCGGTGCTGGCGAGCGGCCGGCTCTCCGGGCTGGTCACCGACGAGACGACGGCGCGCGCGCTCGCCTCGGGGTGACGCCGCGGACCGCCGCTCCCACCGGAGCGGCGGGCAGGGATCGACTTCGCATGGGCGTGTTCACGCGTGAAAATTAGCTAAGCCATTGATTTGTTTGATACGGTTATAGTATAACATCCGCAGATCACACTGCACGGCACCTGTCTGCTTTGCTGGAGCCACGGGGCGCGCGCGCCGACCGACCGAAGCGGGCTTGCCCGCGAGGCCCGGCGCGACAGGCGAAAGCATGGCTTTCGCCGCGCCGACGGCTGGAGCGCGTTGGCGCGGAAGCCGTGAGGGGCGCAGATCTCTCCGGAAGCGCGCCATCCGTCCGTGATTGCCCCGGCGAGCGCGGCAACGCGCTCGCCCCCCGAGGGGCGATCGCGGACGGATTTGCCACGGGTCAAATCCGTCTGGCGTCACCGTCGCGGCCAGCCTCGGGCCGGGCTTCCTCTCCACTGTCGTGCAGTGTGTCCGCAGATCCGGCGCCGGCCATCGAGGACGACCGGCGCGAGGGACGGGCGCCGTGAGCCCCGGGAGCCCGAGTTTGCAGCGGGCTCTCAGAGCCAGGCCGCGCCCCTCACCCCGGAGCTGTCGCCGTGGCGGTTGCGGACGAGGCGGGTGTGGAAGCGGGGGCCGAAGACGTGGGCGGCGATCTTCCCGGGGACCGTCTCGTAGAGGCGCTCGACGTTGGAGAGGCCGCCGCCGAGGACGATCACGTCGGGGTCGAGCACGTTGACGATCAGCGCCAGCGAGCGGCCGAGGCGGTCCTCGAAGCGCAGGATGGTCTCCTCGGCCGCGGCCTCGCCGGAGGCGGCGCGGGCGACCACCTCCTGCGCCGGGGGCGCGTCCTCGGGGTCGATGCCGGTGCGCCGGGCGTAGTCGGCGGCGAGGCTGCGCCCCGAGAGCCAGGCCTCGGTATGGCCGGGCACGCCGCAGGAGCAGAGCGGCCCGGGCCGCTCGTCGGCGAGCGGCGTCGGCAGCGGGATGTGGCCCCATTCGCCGCCGATGGCGTTCACCCCCTCGACGAGCTGGCCGCGGACGACGACGCCGCCGCCGACGCCCGAGCCGAGGATGACGCCGAACACCACCTGCGCGCCGACGCCCGCGCCGTCCACCGCCTCGGAGAGCGCGAAGCAGTTCGCGTCGTTGGCGATCTTCACCGGCCGGCCGAGGGCGCTGGCGAGGTCCTGCTGCAGCGGCTTGCCGTGGAGCCAGGTCGAGTTGCCGCCGTAGACGACGCCGCTGTCGCGGTCGACGGCGCCGGGGACGCCGATGCCGACGCGCTCGATGGCCTCGCCGGCCTCGTCCTCGAGCCGGCGCATCAGGCCGTCGATGGCGGCGAGGCAGCCGGCATAGTCGTGCCGCGGCGTCGGCACCCGGGCGCGGGCGCGCTCGGCGCCGTCGGGCGCCAGCACGACGCCCTCGATCTTGGTGCCGCCGAAGTCCAGTCCAAGCCGCATGGTGTCCCCCCGAACCGGTTTCGGTTCTCTCTAGCGGGCCGGACGGCGCCCGCGCAACGCCCGCGCTTTGCCAAGCGGCGGCGGCGGTGCTATTCGGGCGGCCGCTTCGGGGGGAGGCCGCGATGCTCCGGTCGACGATCGGCCGCCTGTGGAAGATCGGCCGGATCGGGATGGTCCCGCCGGCGCCCGAGCCCGGCCGCGCCGGGATCGCCGTCGCGCTCGTGGTGCGCGACGAGGCGGCGCATGTCCGGGAATGGGCGGAGTTCCACGCCGGCGCGGGGGTGCGGGCGTTCTTCGTCTACGACGACCGCTGCACGGACGCGACGATCCCGATCCTGCGCGAGACGCTGGGCGAAAGGCTGGTGGTGACGCCGTGGCGGCAGCGGCTGTCGGATGCGGGCCTGGAGCGCGAGATCCACAACCAGGCGCTCGCCTACGCCCATGCCGCCTCGAACTTCGGCGGGGCGTTCCGCTGGATGGCGTTCATCGACGCGGACGAGTTTCTCGTGCCGAAAGGCGCGGGATCGTCAGGCGTGCCGAAAGGCACGGGGGCGTCAGGCGTGCCGAAGGGCGCGGGGGCGTCGGGCGTGCTGCAGGGCGCGGGCGCGGAAGGCGTGCCGCAGGGCGTGGCAGCGTCAGGCGTGCCGGAGGGCGGGGGCGATCTCGACGCGGCGCTGGCGCATCTGGGGCCGGAGGTGGCGAACGTGTCGCTGCCCTGGCACATGTTCGGGCATTCCGGCCATGCGACGCCGCCCGAGGGCGGCGTGGTGCGGAGCTACCTGCGGCGGGCGGCGGATCCGATGAGCGACCTGCGGGGGGTGCGGGCGTTCAAGTGCCTCGTCGATCCCTGCCGGCTCGTCGGCGTGGGGGTCCATGCGATGGAGACCGGCGGGGGCTGGACGTGGAACGAGCGCGGGGAGCGGTTCCGGATGAAGGACCGCGAGGGGCGGGAGTTCTATTCCGCGGAGCATGTGCAGCTGAACCACTACTACGCGCGGTCGCGGGCGGAGCTGGAGGCGAAGATCGGGCGGGGGCCGAACCTGACCTCCAAGGCCCCGGAATACCGGCGCAAGGTGCTGCGGACGGTGGAGAACATCGAGCGGGACGAGGTCGAGGATCGCGCGGCGCTGGATTATCTCGCGCGCCGCGGCCAGATGTAGGCGATGAAGTCCGAGCTGATCGTCTCGACCTACGAGAACCCGGGGGCGCTGGCGCTCAGCCTCGCCTCGGCGGCGCGGCAGCGGGTTCGCCCGGACGGGATCGCCATCGCCGACGACGGCTCGGGCGAGGCGACGCGGGCGGTGGTGGAGGCCTTCGCCGCCGCGAGCCCCGTGCCGGTGCGGCATGTCTGGCAGGAGGACGAGGGGTTTCGCAAGGCGGCGATCCTCAACCGGGCGATCGCGACCTCGGCGGCGGATTTCCTGATCTTCATCGACGGCGACATGCTGATCCACCCGGGTTTCGTCGCCCGCCACCTGGAGCTGGCGCGGCCGGAAAGCTGGGCCTCGGGGAGCCTGATCCGGCTCGACGCCGAGGCGACGGCCTCGGTGACGGAGGCGGACGTCGCCTCGGGGCGGGTGTTCGAGATGGGGTGGCTGCGGGAGCATCGCGCGATCGACCGGGTCGGGACCTGGCTGAAGGCGATGCCGTTCCCGCGGCCGGTGATGGCGGCGCTCGACGTGGCGAGCCCGGTGCAGCGGGCCTGGGGCGGCGGCAACGCCTCGGCGTTCCGCGCGGCGATCCTGCGGGTGAACGGCTTCGACGAGACGATGCGCTGGGGGGGCGGCGACAAGGAGATGGGGGTGCGGCTGACGAACGCCGGGGTGAGGGGGCGGCACCTGCGGTTCACCGCGCCGCTCGTGCATCTCGACCACCCGCGCGGCTATGCCGATCCGGCGCACAAGGCGGCGAACAAGGCGCGGATCGCGCGGATCCGGCGCGAGGGGGTGGCGTGGACGCCGGACGGGATCGTCAAGGGGCCGGCGCCGGCATGACGGACGTGGGGGGCGGCGCTGGCGTGACGGATGCGGTGGGCGGCGCTGGCGTGACGGATGTGGGGGGCGGCGCTGGCGTGACGGATGTGGGGGGCGGCGCTGGCGTGACGGATGCGGTGGGCGCCGCCGGCGTGAGGGATGCGGGGGCCGGCGCCGACATGAGGGACGCGGGGGCCGGCGCGGGCAGGACGGGCGCGAGGGGGGTCACGGGCGTGGCGGGCGCGAGGACCAGTGCGGGGATGGCAGGCGCGAGGACCGGAGCGGGCATGACGGACGGGAGGGGCCGCGGATGACCGACGCGAGGGTCGACGCGTTCTCGACCATCGTGCTGCCGGAGGGGCTGGGCGTGCGCCGGGCGCCGGTGATCCCGGAGGCGGACCGGCCGGAGAACCACGACGCCCGGTATGACGCGCTGGGGCTCGTCCATGACGTGGTGCATGTGGCGGAGGCGGGGGTGGTGCGGCTCTACTGTCCGCCGCCGCTGGAGCTCGGCGTCGCGTTCCGCGAGGGGGCGTTCCGGCTGGACGGGCGGCCGGCGCCGCTGCGGCGGCTGCGGCGGTGGCGGCGCCATGCGGTGGCGGAGCTCGCCGCGCCGGCGCGGCCGGAGCGGCTGGCGTTCGGGTTCCGGGGCTGGGAGGCGGAGGTTCCGGTGCATTCCGACGCGGACTGCGCCGCCTTCGCCAGTCGGAACGTGCTGGTGACGCTGTCGAAGGACAACGCGCTGCCCTGGGTGCGGGACTGGGCGCGGTTCCACGTCGGCGAGCACGGGGCGGATGCGGTGCTGTTCCTCGACAACGGCTCGGAGGGCTACGGGCCGGAGGCGCTGGCGGAGGCGCTGGCCGTGCCGGGGATCGAGGTGGTGCGGGTGGCGCGGATCGACCGGCCCTACGGGCCGATGCCGCTGCGGGGCTCGAAGAGCCGGGCGATGTTCCTGCAGACGGCGCTCCTCAACCTCGCGCGGGCGCGCTGGCTGTGGCGGGCGCGGGCGGTGCTGCAGATCGACGTGGACGAGCTGGTGGTCGGGCGGGACGGGCGGAGCGTCTTCGACGCGACGGCGGCGTCGCGGGCGGGGTGGATCAAGTTCCGCGGGCTGTGGCGGACGCCGATGGGCGATCCGGAGGCGCCGGTCCATGCCGACCACTGGGGGGTGCTCGACGACGGCAAGCCCTGCCCGGCGAAGTACTGCATCGTGCCGGCGGGGCGGATGCGGCGGCATTCGTGGAACGTCCACAACCTCGACCTCGTGCCGTTCTCGCGGCGGTTCGAGAGCGCGGATTTCCACTACCTGCACTGCCGCGGGATCACCACGCGCTGGAAGCGGGAGCATTCCCGGCAGGACCTCGGGGCCCGGCCCGCGGATGCGGGGGCGCGGGCGCTTCTGGAGCGTGTCCTGGGGGCCTGAGCCCGTGCGGTCGAAAATGTCCCACAGTGTGATGCTGAGCAAGATACTGAAATAGCGCCGTATTTTCCGTGATCTAAAGTTATCCACAGGCGGCGCGGGCCGTGGCGAGCCAGCCGAGGGTGGCGTCGGTGTCGGGGCCGGGGCGGTATTCGGCGCCGACGGGGGTGGTCCAGCCGAGGCGGTCGATCTCGGGCAGGAGCCAGCGGTAGTCGAGCTCGCCGTGGTCGGGCGGGCCGCGGTCGGGGACGGCGGCGATCTGGATATGGCCGGTGAGCGGCAGGAGGGCGGCGAGGCGGCGGGTGAGGTCGCCCTCCATGATCTGCAGGTGGTAGCAGTCGAACATCAGCCGGAGGTTCGGCAAGGCGAGCTCGCGGATCAGCGCGGCGGCCTGGGTCGAGGTGGCGAGGAAGTAGCCGGGCGCGTCGTAGTGGTTGAGGGGCTCGATCAGGATCGTGAGCCCGTGGGGGGCGGCGGCCGCGCAGGCGTGGCGGAGGTTGGCGGCGAAGGCCGCGTGGGCGCGCGGGCCGCCGCTGTGGCCGGCCATGACGTGGACGGCGCGGGCGCCGATGGCGACGGCGTAGGCGATGGCCTCGTCGATGGCGGCGCGGGCCTCGGCCTCGCGGCCCGGGAGCGCGGCGAGGCCGTTCTCGCCGCGGGCGAGGTCGCCGCGGAGGGTGTTGAGGCCCAGCATGGCGAGGCCGGTCTCGTCGAGGGCGGCCTTCGTCTCGGCGGCGGGTGTGGCGTAGGGCCAGTGGCATTCGACGGCGTCGAAGCCGGCCGCCCGGGCGGCGCGGATGGCGTCGGGGAGGGGACGGTCGGTCCAGAGGAAGCCGAGGTTGGCGGAGAACTTCATGGGTTGCGTTCCTCGTGGGTCGCCGCCGGGGCGTCGTGGCCTGTCGCCCTGGCCATGCGGAAGCCGGCGGGGGCTTCATGCAGACTTCCGGGGGCCGCCTTGGGGGAGCGCCGCACCCCCGGGTCCGGCGTCGGCGGTTGCGCCTGGTCCCGCCGACATCTCAGGGGGGCGTCGGCGCGCCTGCCTGGGCTGGCGCGAAGCGCCTGCGTCGTGCCGAAGGCACGCCTCCGGCGTGACGGGGCAGGCAGGCGCTGCCGATGCTGGCGCATCGGCGAGGGCAGCGGCGGCCGGCGGGCGCCGCTTCGGGCGAGGCGATGAGGTCGGCGAGCGCGCGGGCTTTCCAGTCGACGCGGCGGCGCCGGGTGCGCGTCGGTTCGGGCGGGGCGTTGAGGGGCGCGCGTCATGCGTCCCATTCCACGTCGAATTTGGTCACGACGGCGCGGATCTGATCCGGGGTGAGGGCGCGGGGGGCGAGGCCGCGGGTGAGGAGGGCGAGGCGGGCGGTGTCCTCGAGCTCCTCGATGGCGTTGCAGGCGGCCTCGACGTCGGCGGCGGCGACGACGGGGCCGTGGTTGGCGAGCATCACCGCGCTGCGCCGGCCGGCGAGGCTGCGGACGGCGGCCCCCATGGCGGGGTCGCTGGGCAGGAAGAACGGCAGGAGCTTCACCCGGCCGAGCTTCATGATCGCGTAGGGGGTAAGCGGGGGGAGGAAGTCGTCGGGGTCGACCTCGGGCAGCATCGAGAGGGCGACGGCGTGGCAGGAATGCAGGTGGACGACGGCGCCCGCGGTGGAGCGGGTGTCGTAGAAGGCGCTGTGGAGCGGCATCTCCTTGGTCGGCTTGTCGCCGCCGGTCAGGGCGCCGCCGGCGTCGAAGCGGCTGAGGCGGGCGGGGTCGAGCCGGCCGAAGCTCGTGCCGGTCGGCGAGACGAGGAGGCCGCCGTCGGGGGTGCGGGCGGAGATGTTGCCGGTCGAGCCGCCGGTGAGGCCGCGGTCGAAGAGCGACCTCGCCAGGGTGCAGATCAGCTCGCGGAGGGCGGATTCGGGGGTCATGGGCGGGTCATGTCATACGGGGCTCGGCCCGAAGGCCTCGGACGGCGCCTCCCGGGTCGGTCGGCGTCTCGAGGGGATATCGGCGCGCCGACCCGGGCTGGCGCAAAATGTCTGCGGGGGGCCGGGGGGGGCACGCTTCTCCTCCGGCCCGCACAGACGGAATGAAGCCGAAAGCCGCCCGACCGAAGTGGGCTCCGCCCGCGAGGCTACGGCGCGACAAGCGAAAGCATGGCTTTCGCCGCGCCGACGGCTGGAGCGCGTTGGCGCGGAGGCCGTGAGGGGTGAAGATTTCCCCGTCGCGCGCAATCCGTCCGTGAGCGCCCCGGCGAGCGCGGAATCGCGCTCGCCCCCCGAGGGGCGATCGCGGACGGATTTGCCACGGGTCAAATCCGTCTGGCTTCGGCGTGGCGTCCTGTTCCGACCCGATCCGGGGCCTCAGCCGGGATGCGGCCGCCGAGGGAGATGGCGGCGCAGCTCGGGCTGCGCAGGGCGCCCGGGCGGCCGGGCCGGGGCGGCCGGCCGACGGGGGAGGCCCGGGGATGCGGGGACGGCTGGACCGGGGAGCGGGGCGGGTCATCGGCCGAGGGCGGCGAGGGCGTCGGCGAAGAAGGTCTCGGCGCCGAAGTTGCCGGATTTGAGCGTGAGCGCGATCGGGTGGCCGGCGCTCTCGGCGAAGCACCAGGGGACGCCGGGGGCGATCTCGGGGCCGACGCGGAGGCGGGCGACGCCGAGGGCCCGGGCGACCGCGCCCGAGGTCTCGCCGCCGGCGACGACGAGGCGGCGGGCGCCGCGGTCGCGGGCGGCGACGGCGAGGCGGGCGAGCGCCTGCTCGACGATCTCGCCGGCGCGGGCGGCACCAAGCGCGGCCTGGGCGGCGCGGACCTCGGCCGGCTCGGCGGTGGCGTAGAGGAGCGGCGCGGGGTCGGGCGGCTGCGCGGCGAGCCAGTCGAGCGCGGCTCCCGGGCCTTCGGCGGCGAGCGCGGCGGGGTCGAGGCGGAACGCGGGCGCGCCGGTGGCGCGCCAGGCGGCGACCTGGCGGTTGGTCATGGCGGAGCAGCTGCCGGAGAGGATGACGGCGCCGGGGCCGGGGGCCGGCGGGCGGGCGGCCTCGGGCTCGCGGGCGAGCAGGCCCTCGCGGAGCCAAAGCTCGGGGAGCGGCATGGCGACGGCGCTGCCGCCGGTCAGGAGCGGCATGTCGCGGCAGGCCTCGGCGATGACGCGGAGGTCGGCGTCGGCCACCGCGTCGACGACGACATGGGCGACGCCTTCCGCGGCGAGCGCGGCGAGGCGGGCGCGCAGGGCCTCGGGGCCGCGGGCGACGGCGAGGCGGTTGGCGAGGCCGACCGGGCGGGCGACCTGCGGCGCGAGGAGGCGCATCAGGTTCGAGTCGCGCATGGGCGTCAGCGGGTGGTCCTTCATCGGGCTCTCGGCCAGCGGCTGCTCGCCGACGAAGAGGACGCCCATGAAGACGGCGCGGCCGTTCTCGGGGAAGGCGGGGCAGTAGATGGTCTGGGCGGCGCCGAGGTCGGCCATCAGGGCCTCGGCGACGGGGCCGATGTTGCCTTGGGGGGTCGAGTCGAAGGTGGAGCAGTATTTCCAGAAGAAGCGCGAGGCCCCGGCGGCGCGCAGCCAGGCGAGGGCGGCGCGGGTCTCGGCGACGGCCTCGGCGACCGGCGCGGTGCGGCATTTCAGCGCGATCACCTCGATGGGCGCGGCTTCCGCAGGCGGGTCCGTGGGCACGCCCATGCGGAGCGAGACGGGCGCGCCGGAGCGGGCGAGGAGGCCGGCGAGGTCGGTCGAGCCGGTGAGGTCGTCGCCGATGCAGCCGAGAAGGGTCATGGCAGGGTCACCGGGGCCTGGGGGCGGCGTGGCGGGCGAGGACCCTGGCGGCGAGGCGCTGCCGGGTCCGGATGGATGCCCGAGTGCTGCGAGGCCAGGGCGCCGCGGCGGTCGAGGTCGGTCGGGCCGATGAGTCCATCGCTTGTGCGGCCGGTGTGGGTCATGGGCCGCGTGTGAGCTCCAGGCTGGCGTTGGGGGCGTAGACCTTGGCGGCGGGGGCGTCGTCCTCGCGGCCGGAGCCGGACGTCGAGGCGGCAGGGAGCGGCCGGGTCGGTGGGCGCGTCCATGAGCCGCGAGACCGGCGCGCGGGAGCGGGCGAGGTCGGTCGCGGCGGTGGGATCGCCGGTGTGGCCGGCGCGGGTCATGGGTCGCCCGGGAGCTTGAGGCCGGCGTTGCGGGCGTAGACCTTGGCGACGGCGGCGTCGTCCTCGCGGCCGAGGCCGGAGCCGGAGGCTGCGAGGAACTGCTGGAGGGCGGCGGCGGTCAGGGGGGCGGCGAAGCGGGCGGAGCGGGCGATGTCGAGGACGATGCCGAGGTCCTTCGGCCAGATGTCGACGGCGGAATGCGGGGTGTAGTCGCCGGCCGCGACGTGGGGGGCGCGGTTCTCCAGCATCCAGCTCGTGCCGGCGCATTGCGGGATGACCTCGAGGAAGCGCTCGGGGGTGACGCCCTGGGTGAGGCCGAAGGTCAGCGCCTCGGCCATGGCGGCGATGTGGACGCCGGCGAGGAGCTGGTTCACGGCCTTCATCGCCGAGCCGGCGCCGGCGGCGTCGCCGAGCTCGAAGACCTTCGCGGCGGTGGCGTCGAGGACGGGGCGGGCGGCGGCGAAGGCCGCGGGCGTGCCGGAGGCCATGACGGAGAGCTGGCCCTGCGCCGCCTTGGCCGACCCGCCGGAGATGGGGGCGTCGAGGTAGAGGAGGCCGAGGGCGGCGGCGCGGGCCTCCATGGCGCGGGCGAAGTCGGGGGCGACGGTGGCGCAGGCGATGACGACGGCGCCGGGGCGGAGGGTGGGCGCCATGCCGTCGGGGCCGAAGAGGGCGGCCTCGGTCTGGGCGGCGTTGAGGACGACGACGACGGCGGCGTCGAGGTCCGGGCCGGGGACGGGGCCGGGCTGGCCGCCCTCGGCGCGGAAGCGCCCGGCCTGCGCGGGGGCGACGTCGGCGCCCCAGGTGCGGTGGCCGGCGCGGACCAGCGACGTCGCCATGCCGTATCCCATCGAGCCGAGCCCGATCACCGCGACGTTGGCCATGCTGGTCCTCCCGTTTCGGCGAGCCTATCGGGGGAGGCGGCGGCGGGGCAAGCGGGGTTGTGTCGGGGCCGTCTTGGGGCGTCAGGCGGCAAGACCGCCGTTCAGGCGGGGGCGCCCGTCGCGGCGCGGATGATGTCCTCGATCCGGCGGTGGAGGACGCGGGTGTCGAACTGCGTCACGGCGCGGGCGCGGGCGGCTTCGGCGAGGCGGCGCCGGAGGGGGGCGTCGGCGAGGACGGAGCGGAGCGCGGCCGTGTAGCCTTCGAGGTCGTGCTCGGGGACGAGGATTCCGTCGGCGCCGGAGGTGACGGCGTCGGGGATGCCGGCGTGGATCGTGGAGACCACCACGGCGCCCGAGGCCATCGCCTCCTGGATGGCGATGGGGAGGCCCTCCTCGTTGCCCTCGGCGTCGGTGACCGAGTGCTGCGCGAAGACCGCGGCGCGGGCCATCTTGTCGCGGACCACGGCGTGCGGCTGGAGGCCGAGGAAGCTCACGCGGCCGGCGACGCCGAGGCGGGCGGCCTCGGCGCGGGCGGGGTCGAGGAGGGGGCCGTCGCCGATCATCTCGAGGCGCTTGGAGGGGAGGTCGGCGGCGGCGCGGGCGAAGGCGGCGATGGTGACGAGGGGGGCCTTCTTCGGGATCATCCGGCCGACGGCGAGGACGAGGTCGGGGTCCTTCTCCGCCGGGGCGAACAGGTCGGTGTCGACGCCGGAGGGGATGACGTGGCTGTTGGGGTGGCGGAGCCCCTTGGCGGCGAGGTTGTCGAGGAGCGACTGCGAGACGGAGAACCAGCCGGCGAGGCGGGGGATCGCGGCGCGGTAGGAGAGGACGCGGAGCGGCGAGGACAGGCGCTTCGAGGCGTCGAAGCCGCGGAAGTAGACGAAGACCGGGATGCCGAGCGCCTGGCCGACGGGCGCGAAGCTGGAGCCGAGATGGCCGAACTCGGCGAGGATGGCGAAGCAGCGGTTCTCGCGCAGGAAGGCCTCGACGCGGTCGCGCACCCGGCCGAAGGGCACGCCGGAGGCCTGCCAGCGCAGGGTGTTCCAGGCCTTGCCGAGCTCGAGCTCGGCGCGGGGGGCGAGGCCGGGCGGGCGGCGGGTGACGTGGAGCATGGGCTTCCCGGTGGTGAAGCCGGGCTCGACAGAGTAGCAGACGATGGCGGTGTTCCCGCCGAAGAGCTCGTTGATGTGGCGGCGCTGGGAGATCTCCGTCGACTTGCCGACGACGCTGGTCACGATGGCGAGGCGGCCCGGCGGCTCGGTCATGCAGGGGCCTCCGCGGCGGCGTGTCGGGCGGGGCGGCGCCCGACGGCGTGGCGGGCGATGGCGGTCTCGCTGCGGAAGGGCTCGCCCGCGCCGGTCGACTTGACGAGGCTGGTCACGATGGCGAGGCGGCCCGGCGGGTCGGTCATGCAGGGGCCTCCGCGGCGGCGTGTCGGGCGGGGCGGAGCCCGACGGCGTGGCGGGCGACGGCGGTCTTGCCGCGGAAGGGCTCGCCCGCGCCGGTCGACTTGATGAGGCTGGTCACGAGGGCGAGGTGGGCCGGCGGGGCGGTCATGCGGGGGGCTCCGCGGCGGCGAGGGAGGCGAGGAGGGCGTAGTCCTCGGCGTAGGCGTCGCGGATCAGCGCGTCGGTGGCGCGGGAGCAGGCGACCGGGATGGGCGAGGAGCGGCGCTCGTGGAAGAGGCCGGGGGTGGGCGGCGTGCCGGTGGTCGCGTCGATCCAGCGGAACACGGCGTCGAGGCCGTCCTCGAGCCGGAAGAGGCGGTGGCGGGGGTCGACGAAGGCGGCCTGCGGGCGGAGGTGGTTGGAGAGGGTCCAGGGGTCGCGGCCGGCCTCGGCCAGCGCGCGGGCCGCCCATTGGTCGAAGTCGAGATATTCCGTGCGGCCGCCGAGGCGGGCGAGGTAGGTCGGCCGGCCGGCGACGCGGTTGCGCGCCAGCCGGGCGAGGCCGATGGGGCGGAGCTTGGGGCGGAGCGGCTCGGCGCGCATCCGGAACTCGGAGACCAGCCGGGCCTTGGGATCGCGGAGCACGGCGAAGCCGGCGTCGTAGGCGCCAGGGGGCACGATCTCGGCCCAGGCCTCGCGGTGGAGGTGCTGCACGGGGACGCGCGCCCAGCCCTTGCCCTGGCCGTGCAGCGCGAGGGCGGCGCCCTTGGCGCGCAGGTAGGCCTCGACGCTGGTGCCGCCGGTCTTGGGGACGTGGACGAAGAACAGCGTCGTGGCGCCGATGCGGGCGAGCGGCATCGGCTCAGACCTCGAAGCCATGGGCGGCGGCGATGTCGCGGGCGCGGGCGACCGTGCCGGGGGCGAGCTCGTCGGCGTAGCCGCCGACCTTGCCGCGGCGGGCCTTGAAGGCGCCGGCGTCGCGGCTGCGGTCGGGCTTGAGGAAGGTGGAGGCGTCCCCGGCGCGGGCGGCCTCGCGGGCGCGCATGTTCTCGAAGCTCTTGTCCTCGATGGCCTCGGCGAGGCCGGAGGCGTCGCGGCCGAGCCAGTCGAGGATGCGGCCGAAGCCGGGGAGCGGGTCGGCGCGCAGGCTCTCGTAGGTGACGACGAGCGCATCCGGGCGGGTGGCGAGGTGGTCGAGCCAGGCGCGGTTGAAGCGGCAGATCTTCTCGACGCCGTAGTTCGGGTGCAGCACGAAGGCGTCGATGGAGCGGGGGGGCAGGCGGCCCTCCAGCCAGAGCGGCACGAGGCGCTGCCAGTACTTCAGGGTGCCGGGGGCGAAGTCCTTGCTGTTGACCTGGTGGAAGAACGAGACCGCGGTGTCGATCGGGTTGCGGTGGAGGAAGAGCACGCGGCGGGCGGCGAGGTCGGGGGGGATCGCCACGAAGGGGCGGCCGAGCTCCTGCTTGCGGCTGCCATGGCCGGCATGGGTGAACGGCGTGGGCGCGCCGGCGCGCTTCAGCACCGCCTTGACCCAGGTCCGTCCCGACTTCGGGAAGGAGATGCCGATCGGCTCGTGCCTCGCGTCGCCCAGGAGCGCCCCCTCGCGTTGATCCGGCTGTGCTCCGGCGGGCGCACCGCGCGCGTCACTGTGGCTTGTAGTGCGCAGGGGTGCGGCAAGCAACGTTGATGTGTCTGAATGTGACGGACAAGCACAACAACTGCGTTTGCTGCGCGTTGACACACGGCGACGACGGTAGTCGTGCGCGGCTGGCGGGTCCGCGCATGCAGGCGGCGCGGCGTCTCAAGGCGTGGCTCCCGCGGCGCGTCAGTTGGCCCGGGCCAGCGTGACCGTTTTCGGGGGGCCGTAGAGGGTGCGGGCGCCGGCGACGTCGCCGGGGAGGAGGGCGGCGAGGGGGCCCTGGTTCTGGTAGCCCATCAGCGCGCCGGTGGCGCCGGGGTGGTCGAGGCCAATCGTGTGGCCGATCTCGTGGGCGAGCACGGTGACGAGGTCGAACTCGCCGCCCCAGTCGGCCTCGGGGTCGAGGCAGATCGTGGCGCGGGCGATCGGCGCGACCTCGCCCTCGGCGGCGGCGGGGTCGGGGCGCACGTCGGCGTAGGCGATGCGGCGCATGCCCGGCTGGGCGCCGATCAGGATGTCGGGGCGCTGGCCCTCGGGCGCCGGGCGGAAGGCGATGCCGGCGGCGCGGCTCCACATGGCGAAGGCGGTCGCGGCGACGGCGCGCAGGCGCGCCGGGTCGACGCCGGGGAGCGCGCCGAGGGGTTGCAGGTCGCGGCAGTTGCGGGCGTCGGGCGAGGGCTCCGGCGCGGCGGCGAGGCCCCAGCTGACCGAGGCGGGGGCGCCGAGCGCGGGGCTCGCCCATTTGACGTAAAGCCCGCCGAGGCGCAGCAGGCGGAACTCCTCCGCCTGCGCCCCGCCCGCGATGGCGAGGAGGAGGGCGAGGGAGAGCGCGGGCCGGCTCACTGCGCGGCGGCCCGGGTCGGGCCCCGGCCCGCGTCGGCGACGGGCGGCGTCGAGAGGTCGGCGGCGGGGAGCGCGGGCCGGCTCAATGCGCGGCGGCCCAGCTGGGGCCCCAGCCGGCGTCGACGACCAGCGGCACGGAGAGGTCGGCGGCGGGGAGGGCGGCCTCCTCCATCACGGCGCGGACGCGGGCGGCGGTCTCCTCGACGGCGGATTCCTCGACCTCGAAGAGCAGCTCGTCGTGGACCTGGAGCAGCATCCGGGCGGGGAGGCCGCGGATGGCGTCGGGGACGCGGATCATCGCGCGGCGGATGACGTCGGCGGCCGAGCCCTGGATGGGGGCGTTGATCGCGGCGCGGTAGGCGAAGGCGGCGGCCGGGCCCTTGGCGTTGATCTCGGGGGTGTGGACGCGGCGGCCGAACACCGTCTCGACGTAGCCATGCGCCCGGGCGAAGGCGCGGGTGCGGTCCATGTAGGCGCGGATGCCGGGGAAGCGCTCGAAATAGGCGTCGATGAAGCGCTTGGCGTCGTCGCGCGGGATGCGGAGGTTGGCGGCGAGGCCGAAGGCGGAGATGCCGTAGATGACGCCGAAGTTGATCGCCTTGGCCTGGCGGCGGATCATCGGGTCCATGCCCTCGATCGGCACGCCGAACATCTCGGAGGCGGTCATCGCGTGGATGTCGAGACCCTGGCGGAAGGCCTCGCGCAGCTCGGCGATGTCGGCGATATGGGCGAGGAGGCGCAGCTCGATCTGGCTGTAGTCGAGCGAGACGAGGAGGTTGCCGGCCTCGGCGACGAAGGCCTCGCGGATGCGCCGGCCCTCGTCGGTGCGGACGGGGATGTTCTGGAGGTTGGGGTCGGTGGAGGCGAGCCGGCCGGTCGCGGCCCCGGAGATGGTGTAGGAGGTGTGGACGCGGCCGGTCTCCGGGTTGATCGCCGCCTGGAGCGTGTCGGTGTAGGTGGATTTCAGCTTCGAGACGAGGCGCCAGTCGAGGACGCGCGCGGGCAGGTCGTGGCCGAGGGAGGCGAGTTCCTCGAGCACGTCGGCGCCGGTGCCCCAGGCCCCGGTCTTGCCCTTGCGGCCGCCCTCGAACCCGAGGCGCTCGAAGAGGATCTCGCCGAGCTGCTTCGGGGAGCCGATGTTGAACTTCTCGCCGGCGAGGCGGTGGATCTCGTCCTCGAGCCCGGCCATCTTCTGCGCGAAGTCGCCGGAGAGGCGCGACAGCCGGGCGCGGTCGACGCGGACGCCCGCGGTCTCCATCTCGGCGAGCACCGGGGCGAGCGGGCGCTCCATGGTCTCGTAGACGCGGGTCACCTTGGAGAACGGCAGCCGCGGCTTCAGGGCGCGCCAGAGCCGCCAGGCGATCTCGGCCGACTCGGCGGAATATTCCGCCACGGCCTCGACGGGCGCGAGGTCGAGGCTCTTGGGGCCGCGGCCGCCGATCAGCGATTTCAGCGGGATGCGCTCGTGGCCGAGATGCTCGAGCGCGAGGCCGTCGAGGCCGTGGCCGTGCAGGCCGGCGTGGAGCGCGTAGTCGATGAGCTGGGCGTCGTCGACCGGGCCGAGGCGGATCCCGTGGCGGGCGAGCGCCTTGGCGGCGCGTTTCAGGTCGTGGCCGACCTTGAGGACGCCCGGGTCCTCCAGCATCGGGGCGAGCGCCGCCAGCGCCGCGTCGGGGTCGATCTGGCCCTCGACGCGGGTGGTCGCGGCGAAGAGGTCGCCGGCGCCGGTCACGTGGCCGAGGGGCGCGTAGGCGGTCGCGCCGGGGCCGAGGCAGAGGGCGACGCCGACGATCGCCGCGCGCATCTCGTCGGCGCCGTCGGTCTCGACGGCGATGGCCGCGACGCCGGCGTCACGGGCGCGGGCGGCCCAGTCGGCGAGCGCGGCCGCGTCGCGCAGGATGACGTGGCCGCCGCGCGCCAGCGGCGGCAGGTCGGGCGCGCCGGGGGCCATGCCGATGCGCGGCGTGCGGTCGAGCGCCACCGCCTCGGCGTCCGTGCCGGCGGGGCGCGCCGCGCGGGGGGCCGGGCCGCCGGCCGGGGCGTCGACGCCGAGGCGCTGCGCCACCCGGGCGGCGAGGGTGCGGAACTCCATCCCGGCGAGGAAGCCCATCAGCCGGTCCGCATCCGGGTCGCGCACCTCGAAGCTCTCGATCGCCTCGGTCACCTCGACGTCGGTGCGGAGCGTGACGAGGTCGCGGGAGATGCGGATCTGCTCGGCGTGGGCGATCAGCGTCTCGCGCCGCTTCGGCTGCCTGATCTCGGGGGAGCGGGCGAGGAGGGCGTCGAGGTCGCCGTATTCCGCGATGAGCTGGGCGGCCGTCTTGACGCCGATGCCGGGCGCGCCGGGGACGTTGTCGACCGAGTCGCCGGCCAGCGCCTGCACGTCGACCACCCGCTCGGGGGGGACGCCGAACTTCTCGATCACCTCGTCGCGGCCGATGCGCTTCGCCTTCAGGGTGTCGTACATCTCGACGCCGGGGGCGACGAGCTGCATCAGGTCCTTGTCGGCGGAGACGATGGTCACGCGGCCGCCGGCCTCGCGGGCGAGGCGGGCGTAGGTGGCGATCAGGTCGTCGGCCTCGAAGCCCGCCATCTCGAGGCAGGGCAGGCCGAAGGCGCGGGTCGCGTCGCGGATCAGCCCGAACTGCGGCACGAGGTCCTCGGGCGCCGGGGGCCGGTGCGCCTTGTAGTCGGGATACATCTCGTTGCGGAAGGTGTGCTCGGACTTGTCGAAGACGACGGCGAGGTGGGTCGGGGCCTCGTCGCCCGACATCTCGGCGAGCATCTTCCAGACCATGTTGCAGAAGCCGGCGACCGCGCCGACCGGCAGGCCGTCCGACTTGCGGGTCAGCGGCGGCAGGGCGTGATAGGCGCGGAAGATGTAGCCGGAGCCGTCGATCAGCTGGAGGTGGCTGCCCGGCCCGAAGCTTCCCGCGCCGTCCACGCTCAGTGGTCCGCCCCGTGGTCGGCGCCTTCCTTGAGCACGTACTTGCGATCGCAGTAGCCGCACTCGACGGAGCCGACCTCCGGGTCGATCTGCAGCCAGACCCGTGGATGGCCGAGCGCTCCGGCGCCGCCGTCGCAAGCGATGCGCGTCCTCGTCACCTCGATGGTCTCCGGTTCTGGCGTGGGCATGGGCGGCTCCGTCTGTCGCTGCTCCCTGCCTTATCCCGCCGCGGGCCCCGCGGGCAAGGGAAGGGCGATCGCGGAAGCGGAGCGGCGGCGGGGTGTCGTCGCGGGACGGCGCCGGCCGGCAGGCGCCGGGCCTCCGGCGCGGGATGCGCCCCCCTTGGCCGCAAGGCGCGCCGTCGGCGCTCAGCCGCGCTCGGCGGGAGGGTCGACGACGAGGGCGAGGCTCGGCACGCGGGCGCCGCCCTGGGCGAGGGCGAGCTCGAGGTTGCGGCGGGCGAGGCGGGCGTGCTCGCGGGCGATCGCCTCGGCGCGGGCTCCCTCGCGGGCGCCGATCGCCTCGAGGATCGCGCGGTGCTGGTCCTGGGCGTATTCGAGCGAGCGGACGAAGGCGGGGTCGTCCGGCATGGCGTGGAGGAAGGAGGAGGGCGAGCCGAAGGGGAGGCGGGCCACCCGCTCGATCTCGCGCTGGACGATCGGGCTGCCGGAGAGCTCCCAGAGGACGGCGTGGAAGCGGGCGTTGAGCTCGCCGTAGTCGGCCATGTCGACCTCGCCGCCCCAGCGGGCGAAGCCGGCGTCGAGGGCGTCGACGATCCTGGCGAGCTCGGCGAGGCGGGCGGGGGCGACGCCGCGCTCGGCGGCGAGGCGGGCGGCGGTGCCCTCCAGCACGCCGCGGAGCTCGATGGCGTCGACGACGTCGCCGAGGCCGAAGGTGCGCACGACGAAGCCGCCGCCGCGGACGCGCTCGAGCAGGCCCTCCTCGGCGAGGCGGGCGAGGGCGTCGCGGATGGGCGTGCGCGAGATGGCGAGCCGCTCGGCGAGCGGCACCTCGAGCAGGCGCGTGCCGGCCGGGAACTCGCCGGCGAGGATGCCCTCGCGGAGCGCGAGCTGGGCGCGGACCGCCTGGGTGAGGCTCGCCCCGCTCACGCCGCCGCGACCGTCGTTTCGGCCGATCCTGTCTTCATCGGGCTCGTTTCCCCCGCGCCGAGGCGCGGGGCGACTATGCCCCACCGCGTCGCGGGCGAACAAGGGGCCGGGAGGGCGCGCGGGGGCGATGGCTGGCGGTCTGGGGAAGGATTGACGGAGCGCCTTTGCGCTCCGGAGTCGATCTCCCCACCCGCGCAGGCGCGGGCGGGGCCCCTGCGCGCCGTTGCGCGCCGTTCGCCCACCCCCCTTCCCCCCGCCTTCCGGGCGGGGGAACCTGCACGATAGGGGAAGGAAGAAGGAAGAAGGAAGAAGGAAGAAGGAAGAAGGAAGAAGGAAGAAGGAAGAAGGAAGAAGGAAGAAGGAAGAAGGAAGAAGGAAGAAGGAAGAAGGAAGAAGGAAGAAGGGGTTGGAGGGCGGGCGCGGCGGAAGGGGCGACGGGCGGGCCGCCGGCGGGGAGGGATCAGGCGCGGGGGACGCCGGCGAGGGCGGCGGCGAGGTCGCCGTAGCCGGTGAGGCGGCGCTCGTAGGCGAGGCCGAGGCGGGCGGCGGCGGCGGCGGCGCGGGCGTCGAGGGCGGGGTCGTCGGTCTGCGCGAGGTAGACGAGGCGCTCGTAGTTGCCGAAGAGCATGTCGCGCAGCTCCGGGTGTCGGTCGAGGCCGAGCGGGCGCCAGACGAAGGCGTCGAACTGTCGGACGAGGAAGTCGGTCAGGTAGAAGGCGCGCATCTCCTCGTCGCCGCGGGCCGCGAAGGTGTCGAGGCCGTCGAAGAAGGCGTAGCAGTGCGGGCCGGCGATCAGCTCGACGCCGAGCGCGGCGCAGCGGTCGGCGAGGAGGCCGCCGGTGCCGCAGTCGGCGTAGGCGACGAAGACGCGCCCGTAGCGGCCGCGGGCCGCGCGCACGGCGGCCTCGACCGCGTCGGGGATCGCCTGCGGCCGGTTGTGCAGGATCGCCGGCAGGCATTGCAGGTCGAGATGGGTCCAGGCGTTGGCGGCGCGGAGCGCGAGGATCTCGCGGGCGAGCGCGCCGCAGGCGACGACGAGCACCTGCCCGGCCTCGTCGGGGGCGGGCAGGCCTTCCTCGGTGAGGGCGCGGTCGTCGGGCTGCATCGCCCGGATATGCGCCCTGCCGGCGGCGCCGGCAAGGCGTCCGGTTGTGGGTTGCGGGCGCGCGGGCAGGGGGTCCCTGCTGGCCGGGCTGGCCGTGGTCTGGACGCACGCTGCACGACGGAGGCGGCAAGGGTCGACCAGCGGCGAGGTTTCGCCTCGAGACGGCGCCCGCAGGTTGACGTGCGCATGTCGACGTGCTCGACGCGGAGCGGTTGGGGCAGGGAGGGCGCAAGCTTCAAGTGAGTCGAACGGCGCCGCGAAATGCGGCGCTGATGACTGTGCAATGATTTTCACCGTTTATATTCAAAATATTTGCAAATATATTTCGAATTATATTTGCGCGCAAACAAGCATGATCGAGATATCTCCCGTTCGCATCTGCCCGGGGTCGTGCAGGAGCATCGCGGGCGACTGGCCGTGAGGGCGCGCAGCCCTGGCGTGGCGTCGCGGGGTCTGGACGTTCCCTGCCGGCGGGGCCGGCAGGGTTGGGGGCGTCAGAACGTGTGGTGGAGCGTCAGCGTCGCGGTGCGGGGCGCGCCGATCCAGTTGCCGTAGCCGGGGTTCCAGAGGCCGGTGTAGTAGAGCTTGTCGAAGAGGTTGTCGACGTTGAGCTGGAGCGAGGTCTGCTCGGTCAGCGCGTAGCGGGCCATCACGTCGACGACGGTGAAGCCGCCTTGGCGCATCTCGAAGGGCTGGTCGGCGGAGGCCCAGTCGGAGCCGTCGCGCCAGGTCTCGCTCTGGTAGCGCAGCGAGCCGCCGAGGGTGAGGTCCTTGAGCGCCCCGGCGAGCTGGTAGGTCGTGCCGAGCTTCAGCAGGTTCTCGGGGTTCACGTTCGGGTCGAAGCGATCGCCGGAGTTCTCGCCCTCCTCGTATTCCGAGGTGACGTAGGTGTAGCCGGCGAAGACGTTCCAGCGGTCGGTGACGGCGCCGACGACCTCGAACTCGACGCCCTGGGTGCGGACGAGGCCGGCGGGCTTGGAGCAGGAGGGGAACGGGCCGGGGCCGCAGCCCTGGTTGTTCGGGTCCGGCTCGGCGATGCCGTCGCGGTCGGTGCGGAACACCGCCGCGGAGGCGGTGAGCGCGCCGTCGAGGAAGGCGGCCTTCACTCCGGCCTCGAGGTTCGTGCCGGTGATCGGGTCGAGCAGGCCGTTCAGGTCGTAGGCCTGCTGCGGCTGGAAGATCTCGGTGTAGCTCGCGTAGACGCTCCAGGTCTCGTTCACGTCGTAGACGGCGCCGACGTAAGGCAGGAACTCGCCGTCGACGCTGTAGGAGCTGGGCGTGCCGTTGCTGTCGTCGGTGTAGTCGTACCAGGTGAAGCGGCCGCCGGCGACGAGCTTGAGCTGGTCGGTGAGGCTGAAGCGGCCGGCGCCGTAGAGGCCCCACTGCTTGGTGGTCATGTCCCACCAGTAGAGGTCGTTCGGCCCGAGCGAGGGCTCCGGCTCGGCGTGCGGGTTGGCGCGGTCGGGCGGGTCGATGACGAAGAGGTAGCCGTCGCCGGTGTCGTAGCGGGTCTGGTCGCGGCCGCCGTTCACGCCGACGACGAGGTCGTGGCTGCGGTTGAAGAGGGTCACCGGGCCGGCGGCCTGCACGTCGCCGGCGAAGTTCTCGTTGACGTACTTGAACCGGCCGCCGCTGCGCTGCAGCTCGATCTCGTCCGCCGGCTGCTGCCAGCGCATGTACGAGGTCAGCATGTCGGTCGTGCCGTCGTTGTAGCGGGCCGACGCCTTGAGCGTCCAGCCGTTCTCCAGCTCGTGCCTGACCTCGGCGAAGCCGGTCCAGGCCTCGCGGTCGGAGTATTCCCAGTCGAGCGAGGGCGAGGTCTCGCCGTCGAAGTTCGGGAAGAAGCTGCCGTCGTAGTCGGTCCAGATGCCGCCCCAGCTGTAGCCGTCGATGTCCTCGTCGACGTAGGAGAGGCCGACGTTCGCGGTGGTGGCGTCGCCGATGTCGACGTCGAGCGTGCCGTAGAGGAGCACGCGGTCGTCGCTGAGGTTGTCGCGCGGGCCGTCGCCGCCGAGGGCGTTGCCGACGAAGCGGCCGCGGATGGTGCCGGCCTCGTTGAGCGGCGTCGAGGCGTCGAAGGTCAGCTCGGCGCTGCCGTAGCTCGTCAGGGCGAAGTCGGTGGCGACCTGGCGTTCGGCGAGGGGGCGCTTGCGCACGAGGTTGACGCTCGCCGAGGGGTTGCCGGTGCCCTCGAGCAGGCCGGTCGCGCCGCGGACCACCTCGATGCGCTCGTAGAGCGCGAGGTCGTCCTGCGGGTTGGCGTCGCGGGCGTAGAAGTGGATGTAGGTCGGCACGCCGTCGTACTGGAGGTTGGTGATCTCCGAGCCGCGGGCGAAGTAGCTCCAGCGCATCTCGCCGTTGCCGCGGACCGCGGTGACGCCGGGCGTGTAGGCCAGCGCCTGGTCGAGGGTCTGGAAGTTCTGGTCCTCGATCTGCTGGCTGGTGGTGATGCTGACCGACTGCGGCAATTCGCGCTCGGTGAGCGGCAGGCCGGTCGCCGAGGGGGTCACGTGGGGCGCGGTCCAGGAGCCCGTGCCCTCGGTAGTGGCGCCCGCGCCGGTCACCGTGATGGTGTCGAGCGCCAGCGATCCGTCGACCGCCCGGGCCTCGGCCTCGGTCGCGGTCTCCTGCGCCGGGGCGAGGCCCGGGAGCAGCAGGGACAGCGTCAGGACGCTGCTCGACAGCAGGAATCGTCGCGCCGGCGCGCGCTCGCGAATGCCCATGTTCACGGCCCCCATGGTCGTCGCTGGCTTGGCGGCGGCCGGGGACGGCACGACCTTGGCTGGCGGAACGGTTGTTGTGGCGCCGGCGCGGTTGCGCGCGGCCACGGAATCGTGATTTCCGAGTTAAATACTCATGTCAAGGCGGCGGGGGCGTCGCGTCGGATCGAGGCGGCGGTCCTGTTGCGTCGCGGCCTCAGGGGGCGGGAGAAGGGGCCGTGGGGGCCGGGGTGCAACAAGCGAATGCGCCGCTTTCGCCGTGCCGGCGGCTGGCGCGGGGAGGCGCCGTCAGGGGGATTTGCGCAGGGGGGATTTCCGCGGAGGCGAGGCGCCTGGCGGGCTACGGCATTCACACATCCCGGCTGAAGCCACGGATCGGGAGGAATGGGCCGCGACGTCGAAGCCCGACGGATTTGACCCGTGGCAAATCCGTCCGCGATCGCCCCTCGGGGGGCGAGCGCGATTCCGCGCTCGCCGGGGCGATCACGGACGGATGGCGCGCTCCCGGAGAAATCTGCGCCCCTGACGGCTTCCGCGCGTAACCGCGCTCCGGTCGTCGGCGCGGCGAAAGCCGTGCTTTCGCTTGTCGCGCCGCAGCCTCGCGGGCGGAGCCCGCTTCGGTCGGCTATCGGCTTCCTGTCGTTCGGTCCATGGCGGCTGGAGGAGAAGTGTGAATTCGCTAGCCTGGCGGGGGGCGCTCCGGCGAGCGGGGCGGCGCCGTGGCGGGCCGCCGGGCCTCTTCCGCGGTCGCGGGACAGGGGCGTATCGCGGGATACGCCCCTCCGGCCGGCTCGGTCAGACCGACTGGCGCATCTGGTTGTGCTTGCGGGCGATGAACTCCTTCGCCGTCTCGACCGCCACGGCGGCGTCGCGGCAATAGGCGTCGGCGCCGATGGCGCGGCCGAACTCCTCGTTGAGCGGCGCGCCGCCCACCAGCACGATGTAGTCGTCGCGGATGCCGCGCTCCTTCATGATGTCGATGACGACCTTCATGTAGGGCATGGTCGTGGTCAGCAGCGCCGACATGCCGAGGATGTCGGCCTCCTCGGAGACCAACGTGTCGAGGTACTTCTCGGCGGCGTTGTTGATGCCGAGGTCGACCACCTCGAACCCTGCGCCCTCCATCATCATCGACACGAGGTTCTTGCCGATGTCGTGGATGTCGCCCTTGACGGTGCCGATCACCATCTTGCCCATGCGCGGTGCGCCGGTCTCGGCGAGGAGCGGCTTCAGCACCGCCATGCCCGCCTTCATCGCGTTGGCCGCCAGCAGCACCTCCGGCACGAACAGGATGCCGTCGCGGAAGTCGTCGCCGACCACCTTCATGCCGGCGACCAGCGCCTGGGTCAGCACGTCGTAGGGCGTCCAGCCGCGCCCGAGCAGGATGTCGACGCCCTCGACCACCTCGTCCTTGAGGCCGTCATAGAGGTCGTCGTGCATCTGCGGGACGAGCTCGTCGTCGGGCAGGTCTGACAGGATCAGATCGTCGTCGTCATTCGCCATGGGAGGTCCCCTCAGTGAGCGTGGCTTCGCCGGGGCATGTAGCCCGCGTGCCACGAAACGGGCAAGGGCCGCGCGCGGGAAGCGACGTCGCGCGCAACGTCCCCGACAGGGCCTCGGGGCGGGCTGGCGGCGGGTGGTTGCACGCTGGTGGATGTTCCGTTTTTGTTCTAGACTCGGGCCATGATCGGCGACGAATCGGATCGGCCGGACCCGGCGCGCAGGCGGGCTCGCGGCGCGGTGTCGAACCGCAGCGGGCGCTTCGAGTCGGAGGCGCGCGTGGCGGTCGACGACGGCTGGGACATCGCGGAGGAGCTGCCGCCCTTCCGCACCGAGGTGGCGATCGACGCGAGCCGCACGGTGATCGCGCGGAACAGCTCGCCCGACATTCCGTTCGACCGCTCGATCAACCCCTATCGCGGGTGCGAGCACGGCTGCATCTACTGCTTCGCCCGGCCGAGCCATGCCTATCTCGGCCTGTCGCCGGGGCTCGACTTCGAGACGAAGCTGCTGGCGAAGCCGGACGCGCCGCGGCTCCTCGCGGCGGAGCTGGCGCGGCCGGGCTACCGGCCGGCGACGATCGCGATCGGAACGAACACCGACCCCTACCAGCCGGTGGAGAAGCGGATGCGCATCATGCGCGGCGTGCTGGAGGTGCTGCGCGACTGCGCGCATCCGGTCTCGGTGGTGACCAAGGGCGCGCTGGTCGAGCGCGACGCCGACATCCTCGGCGAGATGGGGCGCGGGGGGCTCGCGGCGGTGGGCGTGTCGGTGACGAGCCTCGACCCGCGGCTCGCCCGCGCCATGGAGCCGCGCGCCCCGGCGCCGGCGCGGAGGCTGGCGGCGATCCGCACGCTCGCCGCGGCGGGCGTACCGGTGCGGGTGATGGTCGCGCCGGTGATCCCCGGCCTCAACGACGCCGAGATCGAGGCGATCCTCGCGGCCGCGCGCGACGCGGGCGCGACGATGGCGAGCTACGTGGCGCTGCGGCTGCCGCGCGAGGTGGCGGGGCTGTTCCGCGAGTGGCTGGAGGAGGCCTATCCGGCGCGCGCGGCCCGGGTGATGTCGGGGGTGCGGGCGCTCCATGGCGGGCGCGACTACGATCCGGAATGGGGCAAGCGCATGACCGGCGCCGGGGTGGAGGCCGAGCTGATCGCCCGCCGCTTCCGCCTCGCCCGCGCCCGCCTCGGCCTCGACCGCCGCGGCCCGCCGCTCGACGCAACCCGCTTCCGCCCGCCGCCGCGGGATCCGCGGCAGCTGAGCCTGTTCGGGCCGGGGTGAGGGTGGGAGGTGGCGCGCCCGACAGGATTCGAACCTGTGACCTCTGCCTTCGGAGGGCAGCACTCTATCCAGCTGAGCTACGGGCGCCCGGCGAGCCTTATAGGGGCGCGCGGGGGCGGCGGCAATGGCGAAGTCCGGGGCGAGGTTCGTCAGCGGAAGGCGGCGTCGCCGGCGAGGCGGTGGAACTGGTGGGTGAAGACCGCGACGCCGACGATCGGGACGAAGAGGTTGAGGATCGGCACGGACAGGGGCGCCGCCATGGCGGCGCCGGCGAGCCAGAGACGGGCGGCGTGGCGGCGGCGGAGCGCCCCGGCGGCGTCCTCGGGCAGGCGGCGGGCGGCGACGAGGCCGAAATATTCGCGGCCGAGCAGGTAGCCGTTGACGAGCCAGAAGAGGAAGGGCGCGAGCGGCGGCAGGGCGAGCGCCGCGGCGAAGGCGGCAGCATTGACGAGGAGGGCGAGGAGGAGGAAGCGCGCGGCGTCGCGGGCCTGGCGGGCGAGCGGCGCGGCCGCGACGGGGGGCAGCGCGGGGTAGTGCCGCGCCTCGACGGCGCCGGCGACGTCGTCGAGGAAGAAGCCGGCCGCCGCCGCGGTCGCCGGGGCCATCAGGAGGACCGAGGCGACGAGGGCGAGGCCGGCGACGCCCCAGAGCGCGAGGTCGTCGAGGAAGCGGACCTCGCCGATCCAGGGCAGCGTCGCCGCGTCGGGCAGCAGCCAGCCGGCGAGCTGCAGGAGCCCGAGGAGCAGCGCCGCGAAGGCGGCGAGCACGATCAGGACGGCGCGCCAGAGCACCGAGCGGAAGCGCGGGTCGCCGAGCTGGCCGAGGGCGCGGCCGAGGTCGACGACAAGGCTCACCCGTCCATCCAGGTGACGAGGGCGGGGACGTCGGGGCGCGGCCGCTCGGGCGGGGCGGCGTCCGAGCTGCCGATATGCACGAAGCCGGCGATCCATTCGCCGGGGGCGAGGCCGAGCGCGGCCTCGCGGAAGGGGGCGTCGTAGGCCGGCCAGCCGGTCAGCCAGGTGGCGGCCCAGCCGGAGGCGAGGGCGGCGTTGAGGAGCTCGAGGCAGACGGCGCCGGCGGAGAGCGTGCGCTCGATCTCGGGGATCTTCGGGGCGTCGCGGGGGACGGCGACGACGGCGACCACCAGGGGCGCCTCCTCGAAGGAGCCGGCGCCCTTGGCGGGGTCCTGCCCGGTCTCGGCGGCGCGGGCGCGGATGGCGGCGGCGAAGCGGGCGAGGCCGGCGCCGGAGAGGACGACGAAGCGCCAGGGCTCGAGCTTGCCGTGGTCGGGGACCCGCGTCGCCAGCGTCAGCAGCGCGAGGAGCTCGTCGCGGTCGGGGGCGGGCGGGCGCATCAGCTTCGGCGGGCGCGAGCGGCGGGTCGCGAGGAACTCGAGCACCTCGGGTCGGGCGGGCATGGTCACTTCCTCCTGCACGTCCCCGCCGTCTCGGCCGCAGGCCGGGCGAAGTCAATGGCCGCTCCCGGACGTCGCCCCCCTCTCGCGTCGGGGCGGGGGCCGAGGCGCTCGGCCTGTCGGCGCCGGCAGTCCGTCGCCCCCTCTCGCGTCGGGGCGGGGCCTCGGCTAGGCTCGGCCGGGCGAGCGCCGGGCGGCCGAGGAGGATCGGGGATGCCAGCGGGATTGTCGGGCAGGTCGGCCATCGTCACCGGCGCGGCGCAGGGCGTCGGGCTCGCCATCGCGCGGCGGCTGGTGGCGGCGGGCGCTTCGGTGATGCTGGCGGATCCGGACGAGGCGCGGCTCGGGGTGGAGCTTCGCCTGCTGACGGCGGAGGGGCTGCCGGGGCGGGCGGCGTCGTTCTCGGGCGATCTGCGCGGCAAGCTCGGGATGGCGAACCTGATGGCGGCGACGATGGACGCCCATGACGGCATCGACTTGCTGGTGAACGCAAATCCGCTCGTCGCGGTGTCGGACCCGCTCAGCCACGAGGGCGACGGGCTCGACGCCTCGCTGGCGCAGAACGTCTCGGCCACGCTGTGGCTCTGCCAGATCGTCGCGCGGCGGATGATCGAGCTCGGGGCCGCCGAGGAGCCGGGGCCGGCGGACCGGGCGATCCTGAACCTCAGCTCGATCCATGCCCGCCGGGCGCCGCCGGAGCTGATCGCCTGGGCGACGAGCTGCGCGGCGCTGGACCAGATGTCGCGGGTGCTGGCGCTGGCGCTGGCGCCGCACGGGATCCGGGTGAACGCGCTCGCCACCGCCCGGCCGGCGGGGCGGGTGATCGGCGGGGAGGAGGCGGAGGAGAAGGTCGCGGCGCTGGAGGCGGCGGCGCCGCTCGGGGGGGAAGAGCCTTGGGCGGAGGCGGCGGAGGCGGCGGCGTTCCTGCTGTCGCCGGCGGCGCGGTTCGTCACCGGGCAGGTGTTGGACGTCGATGGCGGGCTTTCGCTGGCGTGAGCGGCGGGACGGGCGGCATCGGTCTGGAAAGCTTGGGAAAATCGGGGCTGGAATCCGGCTGGAATCCGGCTTGCCATTTTTTCATGCTCCGTTGACGCCCGGGGTGGCGGGAGCATGGCTCGCCTCGGATGAGCGTCCTGCCGGCTGCCCGGATGCGCCGGCATCGCTTTGGCCCGGCTGTGGGGGGCCGTCGGCGGGGGTCGGAGCCCGGCGCGCCCCGCTCCCCGGGCGATGCGGTGGCGGGCTCAGGCGACGGCGAGGACGATCTTGCCGATGTGGGTGGAGCTTTCCAGGCGGGCATGGGCGGCGGCGGCCTCGTCGAGGGGGAAGACGCGGTCCATGACGGGGGCGAGGCGCCCCGAGGCGAGGAGGGGCCAGACCTCGGCCTCGAGCGCGGCGGCGATGCGGGCCTTGGCCTCGACGGATTGCGGGCGCAGGGTCGAGCCGGTGAGGGTGAGGCGTTTCGTCATCACCTGGGCGAAGTTCAGCTCGGCCTTGGGGCCGCCGAGGAAGGCGATCATCACCAGCCGGCCCTCGAGCGCCAGCGCCCGGACGTCGCGGGCGAGGTAGTCGCCGCCGACCATGTCGAGGATCAGGTCGACGCCGCGGCCGCCGGTCGCCTCGGCGACGACGGCGACGAAGTCCTCGCGGCGATAGTCGATGGCGCGTTCCGCCCCGAGCGCCGCGCAGGCGGCGCATTTCTCCGGCGAGCCGGCGGTGGCGAAGACCCGGGCGCCGCGGGCCGCGGCGAGCTGGATGGCCGTGGTGCCGATGCCGGAGCTGCCGCCGTGGACGAGGAAGGTCTCGCCGCCGCGCAGGCGGCCGCGCTCGAAGACGTTGTGCCAGACGGTGAAGAAGGTCTCGCAGAGCGCGGCGGCCTCTTCCATGGAGAGGCCGGCCGGCACGGGCAGGGCGTGGTCGGCCGGGGTGACGACGTATTCGGCGTAGCCGCCGCCGGGCAGGAGCGCGCAGACGGCGTCGCCGACCCGCCAGCGGCCGCCGCCGGGGCCGACCGCGGCCACCTCGCCCGCGGCCTCGAGGCCGGGCAGGTCGGAGGCGCCGGGCGGCGGGGCATAGGCGCCGGCGCGCTGCAGCGCGTCGGGGCGGTTCACCCCGGCGGCGCGGACGCGGATCAGGATCTCGCCGGCGCCGGGGACCGGGACGGGGCGCCGGGCCGGGCGCAGGACCTCCGGGCCGCCGGGCGCGGAGATCTCGACGACGCGCATGGTCTCCGGGAGGGCGGGGGATTCGGCCGGGGACCCGGAGGCGGGCACGGGGCTCACGCCGCCTTGCGGGTCTGGTGGGCGAAGTCCCAGTAGAGGGCGCGGGCGTGCGCGGCCATCGCGGCGGAGGGCAACTCGCGGGCCTCGAAGCGGGTGGCGGGCATGACCTTGTTGGCGTTGCCGGTGACGAAGATCTCGTGGGCCTGCTCGAAGTCCGCCACGGTGAGCGCGGTCTCCGCCACCTCGACCCCGTCGGCGCGCAGCAGGTCGATGACGCGGGCGCGGGTGATCCCGGCGAGGAACATGCCGTTCGGGACCGGGGTGAGCACGACGCCGTCGCGGACCATGAAGACGTTGGTCATCGCGGTCTCGGCGACGTGGCCCTCGACGTCGAGCGAGAGCGCGTTGTGGAAGCCGCGCTTGCGCGCCTCGGAGACGATGCGGCCGTTGTTGGCGTAGAGGCAGCCGGCCTTGGCCTCGGTCAGCGCCATGTCGGGGCGCGGGCGGCGGAAGGGCGAGACGGTCAGCGCCATCGGCGCGCCGGGCGTCCCCATCGGGATCTCCTCGATGCAGACCACGAACGCGGTCGAGCCGGGCAGCGGATCGACGAAGGAGGCCGAGCAGGCCTGCGACCACATCATCGGGCGGAGGTAGAGCTGGGCGCCGGCGGGCCAGCGCGCCACGCCCTCCAGGATGATCTCCGCGATCTCGTCGGCGGCGACGGGCGCCTCCATGCCCATCGCCGCCGCGGAGCGGACGATGCGGGCGCAGTGGCGGTCGAGGTCGGGGGTCACGCCCTCGAAGGCGCGGGCGCCGTCGAAGACCAGCGTCCCCTGCCAGGCGCCGTGGTCGGCGGCGCGCATGACCTTGAGGTCGCCGTCGTGCCAGCGGCCGTCGACCCAGGTGGCGATGCTCTTGCCGAGGGCCATTCCCCTCTCCTTCCGTCCGGCGGCTCTGCCCGCTCAGTCGCGGCGCAGGCGGCCGGGAAGGTCGGGGGGGCGAGTATGGGCGGGGGCCCGGACCCGGTCAAGGAGCCGGCCCGGGGCGTCGAGCACCCGGGCGGCGACCGGGTTCTTGCGGATGCGCGACTTCAGCTCCTCGAAGGCCATCACGTCGGCGATGCGGCGGTGGATGAACTCGGTCGTCGCGGTCGCGCCGGGGGTCGTGTCGCCGAGCCAGTAGAGCAGGCACGAGGACCAGACCGCGGAGAGCGTGGCGCGCTTGGTGTACCAGCTGGCGTCGCGGCTGGCGTCGCCGAGCGCGGTCCAGATCGTGTCGGCGGTGCGCCAGATCGCGCGGGCCCCGTCGGCGGCGTGGTGGGGGAGAGCGAGCAGGGCGGCGGCGCGGCGGACGGCGTCGCGGTGGGGCTCGACGAGCTCCAGCCGCAGCGCGATGGCATGGGCGACGCGGTCGCGGAAGCGCAGGCCGCGCAGGTCCTCGGCGGCGAGGCGGGCCGCGAGCGCGGCGTCGTTGGCGTCGTGCCAGGCGAGGGCCAGGTCGACGCCGCCGCGCGGGAAGGCGAGGCGGGCGAGGGCCGGGTCGACGCCGGCGTCGGCGACCGCGGCGGCGAGCGTGCGGTCGCTCCAGCCGTCGAAGGGGACGTGGGGGAGGGCGCAGGCGAGGGTGGCGGCGCGGACCTCCGCGACGCGGTCGGTGAGGCCGGCGCTGTCGGTCTCGGGATCGGCTGTCGGCATCGCCCTCGGTTCCTTCGCTTTCCCCCCCGCCGCGGGTGGACAGTCGCGGCGCGCTCCTCTATATAGCGCGCTCCTGCCGAAATTCGAAACTCATGCTGAAAGGTGGTGACTACCCGTGCAGGTGATGGTTCGTGACAACAACGTCGATCAGGCGTTGCGCGCGCTGAAGAAGAAGCTTCAGCGTGAAGGCGTGTTCCGCGAGATGAAGCTCAAGCAGCATTTCGAGAAGCCGTCGGTCAAGAAGGCGCGCGAACGCGCCGAGGCCGTCCGGCGCGCGCGCAAGCTGGCGCGCAAGAAGCTGCAGCGCGAAGGCGCGCTCTGAGCCGCTCCGCGGGGGCCTGACGCTCCCGGTCGACGGACGAACCGAAAGGCCTGCCGCCCGGCAGGCCTTTTGCTTTTGGGGGGCCGTCAGGCTTCGCGGACAGAAGTGAGCCCCGCCTCGGCCGCCGCCCGGGCCAGCCGCCGGTCGAAGGTTGCGAAGCCGTCGCAAAGGCCGGACCGGACGACATGCAGCGCGTCCGCGAAATCCATGCCCTGCCCGGCGAGGTCGAGCGCCGCCGCGACGGAATCGGCGTCCTCCAGCGACACGCCCGGCAGCCCGCCGAAGGCGCGCAGGGCGCGGGCCACCTCGGCGGGCCGGTAGCCGTAGGCGCTGCGGAGCACCCAGTCGGTTTCGAGCGCCACCGTCACCGGCACGAAGACCGGCGCGCCGTCCACGAGGGCGCGGGCGCGCGCCGCCTGCTCGGGGTGGTCGCCGGTCAGGTAGCGGACGACGACATTCGTATCAATCGCGAGCACGGCGCGCCGCTTCCCGCATCACCGCGGCGTCCATCTCCTCGACCGACCTCGGCGCGCCGGCGGCGGGGAGCATGGCGAACACGTCCTCCGGCCGGGTCGGCGCAAAGGCGGGCGCCTGCCGGAGCAGGACGCCCTCGGCGGTGTCCTCGACCACCAGCCGCGTCCCGGCGGCCCAGTCCCGCCGCTCGCGGACGGCCTTCGGCAGGATGACCTGACCCTTGGTCGAGACGACCGTGGTCAGACGCTCGGGATCGCGCATGGGAGATCTTCTCGGTAAGACGAGAGTAAGATAGTCTCTGCCAAGACGAGAAGCAACCGGTCGAGCCGAAACCTGTCCCGCGGCAGGAGCGATGTGAAAATCAGCCCCGGTCGCGCGAGTCGACCGGTGCTGGAGCCAGGCCCCTTCGGGGGCGGGGCGTTCGGGTCAGGCGGCGCGGAGCGCGGCGGCGCGGACGTCGTCGCCGACGTGGGGCGCGTACTGGGCGAAGTTCTCGACGAACATCGCGACCAACTTCGCCGCCTGGGCGTCGTAGGCCTCCGGGGCGGACCAGGTTGAGCGCGGGTCGAGGAGGCGGGCGTCGACGCCGGGGACGTCGACCGGGATCTCGAAGCCGAAGACCGGGTCGCGGCGGAACTCGACGCCGCCCAGCTCGCCGCTCAGCGCCGCGGTCAGCAGCGCCCGGGTCGCCTTGATCGGCATCCGCTTGCCCGCGCCGTAGGCCCCGCCGGTCCAGCCGGTGTTGACGAGCCAGCAATCCGCGCCCGCCGCGGCGATCCGGTCGCGGAGCAGCGCGCCGTAGGCCTCGGGGCGGCGCGGCATGAAGGGCGCGCCGAAGCAGGTCGAGAAGGTGGGCGTCGGCTCGGTGACGCCGCGCTCGGTGCCGGCGACGCGCGAGGTGAAGCCGGAGAGGAAGTGGTACATCGCCTGCGCCGGGGTGAGCCGCGCGATCGGCGGCAGCACGCCGAAGGCGTCGCAGGTCAGCATGACGATGTTCTTCGGCTGGCCGCCGCGGCCCGTCGGCGAGGCGTTGGAGATCGCCTCGAGCGGGTAGGCGCAGCGAGTGTTGGCCGTCAGGCTGTCGTCGTCGAAGTCGAGCTCGAAGGTCCGGGGATCGTAGACCATGTTCTCGACGATGGTGCCGAAGCGGTGGGTGGTCGCGTAGATCTCCGGCTCGGCGGCGGCCGAGAGGTTGATCGTCTTGGCGTAGCAGCCGCCCTCGAAGTTGAACGTGCCGTCGTCGGACCAGCCGTGCTCGTCGTCGCCGATCAGCACCCGGCCGGGATCGGCGGAGAGCGTGGTCTTGCCGGTGCCGGAGAGGCCGAAGAACACCGCGACGTCGTCGGGGTTTCCGGGCGCGTGGTTGGCCGAGCAGTGCATCGGCATGACGCCCTTCTCCGGCAGGAGGTAGTTCAGCACGGTGAAGACGGATTTCTTATTCTCGCCGGCATAGGCGGTGCCGCCGATCAGCACCAGCTTCTGCTCGAAGGAGATGGCGATCACCGTCTCGGAGCGGACGCCGTGGCGGGCCGGGTCGGCCTTGAAGCTCGGGCAGTTGAGGATGGTGAAGCCGGGGACGAAGCCCTCGAGCTCGGCGGCGTCGGGGCGGCGCAGCAGGTGGCGGATGAAGAGGGCGTGCCAGGCGAGCTCGGTGATGACGCGGACGTTCAGCCGGTGCGCCGGGTCGGCGCCGGCGTAGAGGTCCTGGACGTAAAGCTCGGCGTCATGGGCGTGGGCGCGCATGTCGGCGTGGAGCAGGTCGAAATGTTCGGACGAGAGGGGGGCGTTGTTCTCCCACCACACATGGGCCTCGACGCCGGGCTCGCGCACGACGAACTTGTCCTTGGGGCTGCGGCCGGTGTGCTTGCCGGTGGAGACGAGGAGCGCGCCCCCCTGCCCGATCTGGCCCTCGCCCCGCGCGACGGCGGCCTGCATCAGCGCCGGCTCGGTGAGGTTCCAGTGCAGGCGTCCCGCCTCGGCCAGTCCGCTCGCCACAGGCGAAACCCGCGTTCCCATGGTCATCCCCGTCAAACTCCCTTACCGGCCGGCGGCCGAACTGCACATCGCCCTGGAGCCCGGTCCCCGCCGGGGCTCATTCGCAGGCGCAAACGCCTGCGGCGGCTCCATCTATACCACGGCGCGGCCGGCCCGGGCCCGGGCACTTGGAGTTAACGCCGCATCAATGTCATATTCGGCGGGGTGATCGTGACTGTCCGTGTTGGGATCGATGTTCGCATTTTTTCGCATCGCGGGAAACCGGTCGGGCCACGTGCAGACGGTCCGGCGCGCAATCTTATGAGTCGCGCGGACGCGCCGGCGATCCTCCACGCCTCGGCGGTCGCGCTGGAGGAGAGGGGATTGCTGATCCTCGGGGCCTCCGGGTCGGGCAAGTCGGGGCTCGCGCTGCGGATGATGGCGCTCGGCGCCCGGCTGGTCGCGGATGACCGGGTGGCGCTGGCGCGGCGCGGCGCGGCGCTGGTGGCGACGGCGCCGGCGGCGCTTCGCGGGATGATCGAGGCGCGGGGCGTCGGCATCCTGCGCGCCGAGGCGCTTGCGGAGGCCGCGCTCGTCCTCGCGGTCGATCTCGACGCCGAGGCCGCGGCCCGGATGCCACATTCGCGTCATTTCGGTTACCATGGCGTGGAAATCGAGTTGATCTCCGGGCGCGGCGTCCCCAATCTCGACGCAACTTTGGTGCAAATGCTCCGGTCAGGCCGGGCTCGCTAGCCAGGCCACGGCCCGAAGCGAAGGCGAACCGCGTGGAACCCTCCATCAGCCCCGGGGCGGGGCAGGATATCGTCGTCGTCACCGGGCCCGCGGGCGCCGGGCGCTCGACGGCGATCCGCGCGCTCGAGGATTTCGGCTTCGAGGCCATCGACAACCTGCCCTTGTCGCTGATGCCGCGGCTGGTCGCCGGCCCGCCGGTGGCGCGGCCGCTCGCGGTCGGGGTCGATCCGCGCACCCGCGAGTTCGACGTGGCGGCGCTGACCGGCCTGCTCGACGAGATCGGCGCGCGGCCGGGCTGTCGCCCGGTGCTGGTCTTCGTCGACTGCGCCGCGCCGGTGCTGATCGACCGATACAGCGAGACGCGGCGGCGGCATCCCTCGAGCCCGCACGAGTCGCCGCATGTCGGCATCGAGCGCGAGGCGGCGCAGCTCGCGCCGCTCAAGGCGCGGGCGGACGTGCTGATCGACACCTCGGCGATGACGGTCCACGAGCTGAAGGCCGAGCTGGCGCGCTGGTTCGCGCCGCCCGACGCCGCCGGGCTGGCGGTGACGTTGCAGTCCTTCGCCTATCCGCGCGGGCTGCCGCGCGGGGCGGACATGGTCATGGACTGCCGCTTCCTGCGCAATCCGCACTGGGACAAGGCGCTCCGGGCGCGCGACGGCCGCGACCCGGAGGTCGCCGCCTATGTCGAGGCCGACCCCGTCTATGCGGCGTTCTACGGCAGGTTGATCGACATGCTGCGGTTCCTGCTGCCCGCCTACCGGGCGGAGGGCAAATCCTATTTCGGCCTGGCGCTCGGTTGCACGGGCGGCAAGCATCGGTCTGTGGCGGTGACGGAGGCGCTGGCGAAATCGCTTGCGCAGGATGGATGGCAGGTGTCTATTCAGCATCGGGATCTGGAGCGGACGGCGGATACGGCGCTGGTTCAGAGAGCGGGCGGGGCGTGATCGGAATCGTTATAGTGGCCCACGGGGGTCTGGCGCGCGAGTACCTCGCCGCCATGGAGCATGTCGTCGGCCGGCATCCCGGCACGGTGGCCGTGGCGATCGGCGCCGAGGACGACTGCACGACCAAGCAGGACGAGATCGACGCGGCGATCCGCGCGGTCGACGACGGCGAGGGGGTGGTGGTGGTGACCGACATGTTCGGGGGCACGCCGTCCAACCTCGCCATGGAGGCCTGTCGCGAGTCGAACCGCATGGTGGTCTACGGCGCCAACCTGCCGCTGCTCGTCAAGCTCGCCAAGGCGCGGCGGCTGCCGCTGCGCGAGGCGGTGGCCACGGCCTTGACCGCGGGCCGCAAATACATCAACTCCGTCGAAGGGCTCGGTCCCGACCGGTTGCCGATCGCCCTCTGAGCGTCCCGAGCCTCGGGAGGAGCGGTGCAGATCGTCATCGACATCGTCAACGACAAGGGCCTGCACGCGCGCGCCTCGGCGAAGTTCGTCGAGACGGTGGAGCGCTTCGACGCGCAGGCCCATGTCAGCCGGGACGGGATGGAGGTCTCGGGCGACTCGATCATGGGCCTGATGATGCTCGCCGCCGCCAAGGGCACCTCGATCGAGGTCCGCTGCGAGGGCGCCGAGGCGGCCGCGCTCGCCGAGGCGCTGTGCGCGCTGGTCTCGGGGCGGTTCGGGGAGCCGAGCTGAGGCGCGGCCCGGTTTCTGGCCAATGAAGCGTGGTTCGCAGGTTTTGGAGGCGCTGCGCTGCGCCGGACTCGGGATCAGCCCTCCTCGAAGAGGTCCGGCAGGCGCGGCGGCGCGGCGGCGGGCTTGGGCTCGGGAAGGCCGAGGTGGCGCCAGGCGCGGGCGGCGAGGAGGCGGCCGCGGGGGCTGCGCTGGATGAGGCCCTGCTGGAGCAGGAAGGGCTCGATCACCTCCTCGATGGCGTCGCGGGCCTCGGAGAGCGCGGCGGCGAGGGTCTCCACGCCGACCGGGCCGCCGCCGTAGTTCTCGGCGATGATCGTGAGGTAGCGGCGGTCGGCGCCGTCGAGGCCGAGGTCGTCGACGCCGAGCCGGGTCAGCGCCGCGTCGGCGACGGGCTGGGTGACGCGGCCCTCGCCCTCGACGATGGCGAAGTCGACGACGCGGCGCAGCAGCCGCCCGGCGATGCGCGGGGTGCCGCGGGCGCGCCGCGCGATCTCGCGGGCGCCGTCCGGGGTGGCGTCGGCCTTGAGCAGGCGGGCGGCGCGGGTGACGATCGCGACCAGCTCGTCGACGTCGTAGAACTCGAGCCGGGTCGGGATGCCGAAACGGTCGCGGAGCGGCGTGGTCAGCAGGCCGAGGCGGGTGGTGGCGCCGACCAGCGTGAAGGGTTGCAGCTCGATGCGGACGGTGCGGGCGGCCGGGCCCTCGCCGATGACGAGGTCGAGCTGGAAGTCCTCGAGCGCGGGATAGAGGATCTCCTCGACCGCCGGGCTCATGCGGTGGATCTCGTCGATGAAGAGCACGTCGCGGGCGTCGAGGTTGGTGAGGATCGCCGCGAGGTCGCCGGCGCGGGCGAGGACGGGGCCGGAGGTCATGCGGAAGCTCACGCCGAGCTCGCGGGCCATGATCTGGGCGAGGGTGGTCTTGCCGAGGCCGGGGGGGCCGTAGAACAGCGTGTGGTCCATGGCCTCGCCGCGGCGCCGCGCGCTCTCGATGAAGACGGCGAGGTTGGCGCGGGCGGCCTTCTGGCCGATGAACTCGGCCAGCGTCTGCGGCCGGAGCGCGCGGTCGGCGTCCTCGGGGAGCGGGTCCGGGCGGAGGGTCGGGTCGGGGTCGGCCATCAGGCGGGGCCCGCGCCAAGGATCGGTCGCGCGCGGGCTAACACGCGTGATAGCATAGTCAAGATATTGTAATTATTATGGTATTCTGAAATCGCTGTCATCTGTCACGCCTTCGGGGCGAGGCGCCTCAGCGCCGCGCGGATGAGGGCCGGGGTCTCGGACGCGCCATCGGCGGCGACTTCCGCGACGGCGGCGGCGGCCTCGCCGGGGGCGTAGCCGAGGTTGACGAGGGCGGAGAGCGCCTCGGCGGTCGCCGCGGCGCCGGCCTCGTCGGCGGGCGGCGGCGCGGCGGCGGCGGGCGCGCCGGCCTCGGGCGCGGCGGGGACGCGGGCGCCGGCGGCGCCGAGGGCGATGATGCCGGGGGATTTCGCCTTCAGCTCCAGCACGATGCGCTGGGCGAGCTTCGGGCCGACGCCGGGGGCGGCCTTGATCGCGCCGGCGTCGCCGAGGGCGAGGGCGCGGGAGAGGCCGTCGGCCCCGAGCGCGCCGAGGACGGAGAGCGCCGCCTTGGCGCCGACGCCCTGCACCGAGACGAGCAGGCGGTGCCATTCGCGCTCGGCCAGCGTCAGGAAGCCGAAGAGCTGGAGGAGGTCCTCGCGCACGAGGAGCTCGGTGTAGAGCGCGACCGGGCCGCCGGGGGGCGGCATCCGCGCCAGCGTGCGGTCGGAGCAGTAGACGAGGTAGCCGACGCCGCCGACGTCGAGGAGGACGTGGTCGAGCCCGCGGTAGTCGAGCCGGCCGGTGAGCTTGCCGATCATCGCGCGCCCGTCCGGTCCGAGGCGGCCCGGGCGATGGCGGCGTTGAGCCGGCCGCCGAAGCGGGCGTGGTGGGCGTGGCAGAGCGCGATGGCGAGCGCGTCCGCCGCGTCCGGGCCGGCGAGCGCGACGCCGGGGAGCTGGAGGCGGACCATGTGCTGGACCTGGGTCTTCTCGGCATGGCCGACGCCGACGATCGCCTTCTTCACCGCGTTGGGCGCGTATTCGGCGACGGCGATCCCGGCCTGGGCGGGCACGAGGAGCGCGATGCCGCGGGCCTGGCCGAGCTTGAGCGTGCCGGCGGCGTCCTTGTTGACGAAGGTCTGCTCGACGGCCGCGGCGTCGGGGGCGAAGCGCGCCAGCACGGCGGCGAGCTGGGCGTGCAGGCTGGCGAGGCGGGTGGCGAGGTCGTCGCCCTCGGAGAGGCAGACGCCGTTGCCGACATGGACGAGGCGGACCCCGAGGACGTCGACGACGCCCCAGCCGGTGCGGCGCAAGCCCGGGTCGATCCCGATGACGCGCATGTCCTGTGGCCGTTCCTGCTCGCGGCCTGTTCCGGCCCTTGCGCAAGGGCTAGCACGAAGCGCGAACATTCGCCAAGCCAAACCTGCCGCCACGGCGGCGAATCGGGGCGGCGTGGCGCCGGGCGCACAGCGGCGATTAATCCTCTTGCTTGCCGTGCATGGCGGGCATTCGGAAATGGCGATTGTCCGGAACCGCCGGACTGCCTAAATCCTCGGCAACGGTGAGCGCCAGGGAGGCGCCGCCAGAACTCCGAAAGCCTGGAACCATGTCCGTCATCGATCTCAACCGCGCGACCCCGCTCGGCTCCGTTTCCGCCTTCCGCGTCGTCTCGATCTTCGAGCGCGCCATCGACGCCGTCGTCGCCTGGCGGCAGACCACCGCGACCGCGCGGGCGCTGTCGCAGCTGTCCGACCAGCAGCTGGCCGACATCGGCCTGCATCGCGGCGACATCGCCGACGTGGCGGACGCGCTCGCCCGCCGCTGAGGCTCAGGCCGAAGCTCAGGCGCGGCGCAGGACCAGGGTCGTCCAGTCCCCGATCGGGACGCGGTCGACCCGCCGGTATCCCCAGCCCCGATAGACCGCGAGCACGCCCGCGGCCTGCCGCGTGAGCAGCCCCGACAGGACGGCGACGCCGCCCGGGGGCTGATGCGCGGCCATCTGCGGCGCGAGCGCCTTGAGGGGCGCCGCGAGGATGTTGGCGCAGACGAGGTCGTAGCGCCCGGTCAGCCGCGCGTGGCGGAAGCCCGCGGCGGTGACGCAGCCGATCCCCTGCCGGAAGCCGTTGGCGGCGATGTTCGCCCGCGCCGTCTCGGTGGCCAGCGGGTCGATGTCGCCGGCGGTCGCCGGCGCCCGCCAGAGCGCCGCCGCGGCCATGGCGAGCACCCCCGTCCCCCCGCCGATGTCGGCGACCCGGCGCGGCGCGAAGCCGCTTCGGGCGAGGCGGTCGAGCGCGATCAGGCAGCCCTGGGTGGTGGCGTGGTGGCCGGTGCCGAAGGCCTGCGCGGCCTCGATCTCCAGTCCGATCCGATTGGGCGGGATCCGCTCGCGGTCGTGCCCCCCGAAGACCACGAAGCGGCCGGCGGCGACGGGGGTGAGCTCGGCGCGGACCTGCGCGACCCAGTCGCGGTCGTCGACGCGGGCCACCGTGAAATCGGGGGCGCCGTGGAGATGGGCGAGGAGGGCGAGGGCGGCCCGGTCGGGCGGCGCGGCGAAATGCGCGCCGACGTCCCAGAGGCCGCTGTCGTCGTCGTGGTCGCGCGTCTCGGTGGCGACCGGGTCGAGGGCCTCGAGCGCCTCGGCCAGCGCCTCGGCCGCGCGCTCGCCGGCGAGCGCCGTCAGGACGTGATAAAGCGCCACCCGCCCCTCTCCCCCTTGCTCACGCGCGAGGTGTTCACGCGTGAAAATTCGTTAAGCCGTTGATTTATCTGGAGGCGGGTATGCGGTCAAGCGCCGGCGCCGACGCCGATCGGGCAGCTGACGCCGGTGCCGCCGAGGCCGCAATAGCCGCCGGGATTCCTGGCGAGGTACTGCTGGTGGTAGTCCTCGGCGTAGTAGAAGGGCGGCGCGTCGAGGATCTCGGTGGTGATCGCGCCGTAGCCGGCCTTGCGCAGGCGCCGGGCGTAGTCGGCCTTCGACGCCTCGGCGGCGGCGCGCTGGGCGGCGTCGAAGACGTAGATGCCGGAGCGGTACTGGGTGCCGTGGTCGTTGCCCTGGCGCATCCCCTGCGTCGGGTCGTGGCCTTCCCAGAACGCCTTGAGCAGGGTATCAAAGCTGATCCGGGCCGGGTCGTAGGTGACGAGCACGACCTCGTTGTGGCCGGTGCCGCCGGTGCAGACCTCCTGATAGGTCGGGTTCGGGGTGGCGCCGCCGGCGTAGCCGACCGCGGTGACCCAGACGCCGGGCAGCTTCCAGAACAGCCGCTCGACCCCCCAGAAGCAGCCCATGCCGAACATCGCCTGCGCGAGGCCCTCGGGGTGCGGGCCCTTGAGCGGGCGGTCGGAGAGGAAATGCGTGCGGGCGGTCGGGATCGGGTCGGGGCGGCCGGGGAGCGCGGCGCCGGGGGCGGGCATCTCGGCCTTCTTGAACAGGCTGAACATGGTGCGTCTGCCTCTCGGATGTCGGGATCAGGCCTGATGTAAGCGCGCCGCGGCGCTTTCCAAGTCGGCGGCCTCCGGGCTGGCGGCCTCGGGATCGGGGCGGGGGGCGCGGGGGCGGAGGCTCGAGACGAAGCGCCAGCCGGTCCAGGCGGCGACGGCCCCGACGACGACGCCGGCGAGGGCCTGGCCGTAGATCACCCCGGGGGCGCCGAGGGCGCGCGACATCGCCCAGGCGAGCGGGGCCATGGCGAGGCCGTCGCGGGTCCAGTTGAAGGCGGTGGAGAGCAGCGGCCGGCCGAGGGTGTTGAAGGCGGCGTTGGCGACGAAGAGCGCGCCCGCGAAGACGAAGCCGCCGGCGGCGAGGCCGACGAAGGCGTGGAACACCTCGGCGCCCTCGGGGCCGAGGCGGAAGACGGCGATGATCGGCTCGCGCAGGAGGAAGAGCACCAGCCAGGTGACGCCGGTGTAGATGCCGCAGAACACCAGCGCGTCGCGGTAGGCGCGGCGGACGCGGGGCAGGAGGCCCGCGCCGTAGTTCTGGCCGAGGATGCCGCCGATCGCGCCGGAGAGCGCGAAGATGCCGCCGAAGGCGAGCACGGTCATCCTTGTGACCACCGCCCAGCCGGCGACGGCGCCGGTGCCGTGGGCGGCGATCAGCGTGGTCAGGATGGCGTTGCCGAAGGGCGCGGAGAGCTGGGTGGCGCTCGCCGGCGCGGCGATCGAGAAGAACGGGCGGACGTAGTCGAGGGTCTCGCGGAGGGAGACCCGGGCGAGCAGGTGGTGGACGCGCCAGAGATACCAGATGGCGAGGAGGCCGGAGCTGCCGCGGGCGATCACCATCACCCAGGCCGCGCCCTCGAGCCGGAAGTCGAGCAGGATGATGAAGACCGGGTCGAGCACCATGGCGAGCATCCCGGCGGCGAGCGTCACCGACATGGAGCGCCAGGCGTCGCCGGCCGCGCGGAGCGTGGCGGAGCCGGTCATCCCCATCGCCATGATCGGCGCGGCGGGCGTGGTGACGAGGAGGAAGTGGCTGGCGAGCTCGGCGGTCTCGCCGGTCGCGCCGGCCAGCGCGAGGAGGGGGTCGCGCAGGAGGACGATGACGAGGGCGACGACGGCCTGCACCGCGAAGGTGATGGCGAGCGAGGTGGTCGCGGTCTCGCGCGCCCGGGCGATCTCGCCGGCGCCGAGGGCGCGGCTGACCAGCGCGGTGGCGGCGATCGCCATGCCGATGCCGGAGCTGATGATGAAGAAGGTGACCGTCCAGGCGAAGCCGAGGGCGGCGACCAGCTGCTCGTCGCCGAGGCGGGACACCCAGAAGAGCGTCGCCGCGTCGATCAGGAACATGAAGGTGAGCCCGATGGCGCTGGTCAGCGTCATGACCGAGACGTGGCGCATCGTCGAGCCGGTGGTGAACGTGGGCCCGCGCGACACGGCCTCTCTCCTTCGGGCTGGCGGCCGCGCGACGCGAGGACGCGACGCGGGCGGCGGCCCCCGTCCCTACCGCCGCGCCCGCAGGTTGGCGAGGGGGAAATGCCGGGCGCCGGCCGGGGTTCCGGGCGGGGGCGCTTCCGGCCGGGAGCCGCTCAGGGGGCGGCGTGGTAGGCGGTGGCCAGCGCGAGCTCGGCGGCGTGGTAGGCGACGGCCTCCTCGCCGAAGGGGTCGCCGGCGAAGCGGCCGAGCCGGGCGGCGGTCTCGTAGAAGCCGAGCGCCGGCAGGCCCTGGCGGGCGCGGCTGACGACGAGGGCGGCGATGAAGGGCACGCTCGCGGCGGCGTCCTCCTCCATCAGCGCCTCGAGCAGCTGGCTGACGCTGTGGATGACATGGGGCGGCGCGAGCCCGACGCCGCGGGCGGCCTGGTGGTAGGTCACCGTCACCCCGAGGCTCGCCACGAGGCGGAGGTTCTCGCGCAGCGCGGCGCGGGCGGCGAGGGGATCGGACATGGACGCGCCCACCTCGGAAGAGTGCGGAGGATGCACGGCCTCCGGCCTTCGTGCAAGGCGGCCGGCGGCCGGGCTGACGCGGGGGCGAATGTCGCACAGGTGCGACGCTGGTCGAGTTGTCGGGATTGTTTGGGTTTAAAAGTTATACACAGGCTTGTCCGCGGAGCCGTCGGGAAGGTGGCTCCTCGGCGGGGAAGAGAAAGGGGGCTGGCTGCGATTTACCCGATTATCCGTTTTGATCCGGGAGATGGTCAAAAGGGGTTGGGCTGAAACGCGATTTTTTGGTGTATAGTGGAATTGCGCGCAAATATATTTTGAAATAATTTGAATATATAAGGTGAAAATCATTGCATCGTTATCAGCGCCGCATTTCTCGGCGCCATGTGACTCACTTCGAGGTTCCGCTGTCCCCGCCGCTGCCGCTCCGCGTCGAGCCGGGTGACATGCGCATGTCACCCGGCGGGCGCCGTCGCGGGACGGACCTCGCGCGCGTGCCGCCGACATGCTCCCTCAGGCGCGGCGGGGGCGGTCGGCGAGGTAGAGCTTGAAGCCGCCTTCCTCGGAGAGCTTCTCGACGCGGGCGAAGCCGGCGGCGAGGGCGGACTCGTAGGGGAGCTGGCGGTTGGCGACGAGGAAGAGCCGGCCGGCGGGGCGGAGGAGGCGGGCGGCGGCGGCGATGAAGGCGGCCCCGAGGGCGGGGTCGGCGGCGCGGGTCTCGTGGAAGGGCGGGTTGCAGAGCACCGCGTCGAAGGGGCCGTCGCGGCGGGCGAGGCGCGGGACGTCGGCCCAGTGGAAGGCGGCGCGCGGGTCGGGGACGTTGGCGCGGGCGCAGTCGAGGGCGCGGGCCTCGGCCTCGAAGAGGTCGAGCGCGACGATGCCCGGGCAGGTCGCGAGCGCCTGCGCGGCGAGCCAGCCCCAGCCGGCGCCGAGGTCGGCGACGCGGCCGGAGAGCCGGCCGGCGACCGCCTCGGCGAGGCGGCGGCTGCCGGGGTCGGGGGCGTCGGCGGAGAAGAGGCCGGGCGCGGTCAGGAAGCCTGCCGCATTGCGGGAGGGCTCGGCCGCGGCGGCCCAGGCGGCGACCTCGGGGGGCGGATCGGCCGGGCGGGTCAGCCAGACCACCTTGCCGTGCGCCTTGGCGAAGGAGCCGGCGAGCGGCAGCACGGCGCCGACCTGGCGGGCGAGGCTGTCGACACCGTCGGTCTTGGCGCCGTCGAGCGCGAGGGTCGCGCCGGGGGGCGTCAGCGCGAAGGCGCGGGCGAGGTTCCCGAGGTTCTCGGCGCGCGAGCGCGTGAGCGTGACGATTCCCATGGCGGCGGGGCCGGCGGCGCGCAGCGTGACCCGCAGGCCGGCGGCGGCGAGCGCGTCATGGGCGGGCTTGAAGCTCTGCTCGAAGAGCAGCCGCTCGCGCGGCAGCGCCTCGGCCAGCGCGGGGCCGACGGCGCGGATGACCAGCACGTCGCCCGCGGCGGGGACGGGAAGCTCGCCCGAGAGGAGCGCGGCGGCGGCGCGATCGGTGCGCGACAAGGCCTACTCGCGCTCCATGGTGCATTGCAGCGGATGCTGGTTGCGGCGGGCGTAGTCCATCACCTGGGTCACCTTGGTCTCGGCGATCTCGAAGGAGAACACGCCGACGATGGCGAGGCCCTTGCGGTGTACGGTCAGCATGATCTCGACCGCCTGGGCGTGGTTGATGCCGAAGAAACGCTCGAGCACGTGCACGACGAACTCCATCGGCGTGTAGTCGTCGTTGAGCAGCATCACCTTGTAGAGCGGCGGGCGCTGGGTCTTGGCGCGGGTCTTGGTGAGGACCTCGCTCCCGGGCTTGGTGGAATCCGACATCGGCCTGGACTTCGACAGAATGCTTGAGGGACGCCGGCGAAGGGGTCGTGGCCCTCGGCTCTACTCCACTATATCGAAACCGCGGAAACAGAAAAGGGGGCCGAGGCCCCCTTTGCCGACGGACGATGTCCGGGATGGCTCAGAGCGCGAAGCTCTTGAACTTCTCCGAGGCGGCGGTGACGCGGGCGCCGAGCGGGGCGGTCACGTCCTTGGTCGCCGCGACGATGATCTCGTTCATCTTGGTCGACTGGGCGACGAAGCCCTCGAAGGTCGACTGCGCGAAGGCGGTCTGCTTCTCGAAGAGCTCGGACACGGTCTTGGAGGCGGCGAAGTCCTGGGCGGCGGCGACGCCGTCCTCGAAGGCCTTCTTCGAGTAGGCGGCGATCTCGGAGCCGATGCCCTCGGCGGCCTTGGCGGCCAGCTCGGACGACTTCACGAGCGCGTCGACGTTCTCCTGGCCGAAGGCGGTGAAGCCCTCGAAGCCCTTCGAGAACTTCTCGAACTGCTCGGTGAGGTTCTTCTGCGACTCGGCGACCAGCGACTCGACCTTGGCGGTCGCATCCTGGAACACGGCGTTGGCGGTCTCGACGGGGGCGGCCTTGGCGGCGCGGGCGGTGCTCATTGCGATTCTCCTCGTAGCGGTATTCGTCATGGCTGGTAGATAGGAGCCATGCTGCACTGCGTCAAGATGTGATGTTGCAGTGCGGCAAAAAACCCGCCGCGGCCTGGCGGCCACGCCGCGGCGGCAAGCGGCGGCGCGGGCGACAAAGGTGTTTTCGACCGGGGTTCGGCGTGCTAGCTTAACGCAAAATTAAGCGGGCGCTCTCAAGCGTTTGCAAACCCTGAGGCAAGTGGCGCGGAAGCGCCGGAGGGCAGTGAGATGATCCGTAACCTCTCGCGCGGGGTCGCGCTGGCGTTTCTGGTGCTCGCGACGACGTCCGCCCGCGCGCAGGAATACGCCGCCTACGTGATGGACGCGCGCAACGGCAAGGCGATCCAGGCGGTCAACGCCGACACGCGCCTGCACCCGGCGTCGCTGACCAAGATGATGACGCTCTACATCGTCTTCGACGAGGTGAAGCGCGGGCGGCTGTCGCTCGACCAGAAGGTGACGATCTCGGAGCACGCCGCCTCGGAGCCGCCGTCGCGGCTCGGGCTGAAGCCCGGGCAGAAGATCGAGCTGCGCTACCTGATTCGCGCCGCCGCCATCAAGTCGGCCAACGACGCCGCCACGGCGCTCGGCGAGGCGGTCGCCGGCTCGACGCCCGCCTTCGCCGACCGGATGAACCAGTACGCCGCGGCGATGGGGCTGAAGAACACCCATTTCGCCAATGCGAACGGGCTGACCGCGCCGGGGCATTATTCGAGCGCGCACGACATGGCCGAGATCGGCCGGCGGCTCTTCTACGACTTCCCGCAGTACTACAACATCTTCGGCCGCATCTCGACCTCGGCCGGGATCGCGACGGTGCAGAACACCAACCGCCGCCTGCTCGACGCCTATCCGGGCGCGGACGGGATCAAGACCGGCTACACCAGGGCGGCCGGGTTCAACCTCGTCTCCTCGGCCGAGCGCGGCGACGAGCGGGTGATCGTGGCGATGTTCGGCGGCAAGTCGACGGCGGCGCGCAACGCCGAGGTGATGCGGCTGATGGACCTCGGCTTCGCCAAGATGCCGAGCCGGGCGAAGGTGGCGCGGCCGGCGCCGCTGCGGCCGGGCGACGCGCCTGCGCTGGTCGCCGACGGCGGCCGGGTGCTCGGGGCCGAGCAGCGGGTGACGCGGGCCTCGACCTCGGGGGTGCCGGTCGGCGTCGTCGGGATGGAGGTGGCGAGCGCCGCCGAGCCCGAGATCGCCGCGGCGCCGCGGAGCACGGGCGCCGGCGCGCCGGCGACGAGCGGCCGGCCGATGCCGCGCTGGATGGGCCTCGGCGCCGACCGCGACGCGGCGATCGCGCGGACCAACCAGAGCATCGCCACCGCCATCGCCGAGGTGAACGCCGATCTGGCCGCCGGCCCGCGGGTCGTCGCGAGCTCGGACGGCACGATCCGGCCGGCGCCGCGGCCCGGCGCGGGCCAGGCGATCGTCTCGCGCGCGCAGGGCTCGCCCTCGACCTTCGCCGTCGCCCCGGCGCGCCCGGCGGCGGTCGCCGAGGGCGACGCGCAGCCGGTCGACGTGGCGGGCGGCAGCACGGGCGGCAACGCCTGGGGCGTGCAGCTCGGGGCGTTCCGCTCCAAGGGCGACGCCGAGCGGCACCTGCTGACCATGGCGCTCAAGGACCTGCCGCCGCTCAACGGGGGCCTGCGCCGGATCGAGGCGGGCAAGGTGCAGGGCGTGACGCTCTACCGCGCCCAGTTCGTCGGCCTGAGCCAGCAGGCCGCCGAGCAGGCCTGCGCCAGCCTCGCCCGCGAGGCGGCCACCTGCCAGACCCTGTCGCCGGGCATCTGAGCGCCCCTGCCGGACGGAAATGAAGGGCCGCGCATCGCGCGGCCCTTGTCGTTTCCCCGGCGCCCTCGGGGGCGGAAGCGGTTGTAGCAGCCCCGGGCCGCCCTCGGAGGAGCGCCGCGCGTTGACGTTTGCGCCCTGGCCCCGGGACATCTCAGGGGGTCATCGGCGGGCCTGCCGGAGGCAAGGCCCGCGCGGCCGATGCTGGCGCATCCCCGGGAATTGGGGCCCCGGCGCGCTCCGGCCTGGAGCGAGGCGATCCGCCGGCAAGCGGGTTCAGACCTCCTCGATCCGCAGCGCCACCGGGGCGGAGCCGCAGACGTCGAGGGAGGCGATGCGCGCGAGCGCGGCGTCGAGCGCCGCGCGGCGGGTGCGGTGGGTGACGATGATCACCGGCGCCTCCTCGGTGGCGTGCTCGTACTGGCGCATCCGGTTGATCGAGACGCCTTCGTCGCCGAGCGCCGCGGCGACGCGGGCGAGGACCCCCGGCGCGTCGGTCAGCGCGAGGCGGAGGTAGAACGCCGCCTCCGCCCCGTCGCCCGCCCGCCGCGGCGCCGCGAGCAAGGCGGCCGGGACGCCGAAGGCCGGGCGGACCGCGCCGCGGGCGACGTCGACGATGTCGCCGACGATCGCCGAGGCGGTCGGGCCGGCGCCGGCGCCGGGGCCGGTGTAGATGGTGCGGCCGATGAAGTCGCCCTCGACCACCACCATGTTGGTCACCCCCTCGAGCGTGCCGAGCGGCGAGCGGGCGGGCACGAGGCAAGGCTGGGTGCGCGCCTCGAGCCCGGCCTCGGTCAGGCGCGCGACGCAGAGGAGCTTGATGCGGTAGCCCATGTCGGCCGCCTGCTCGATGTCGGCGATCGACACCCGCTCGATGCCCTCGACGGCGACCCCGGGAAAGTCGACCTGCGTGCCGAAGGCGATGGCGGCGAGGAGCGCGAGCTTCTGCGCGGCGTCGACGCCGCCGACGTCGAAGGCGGGGTCGGCCTCGGCGTAGCCGAGCCGCTGCGCCTCGGCGAGCGCCTCGGCGTAGGGGGCGCCGGTCGCCTCCATCCGGGTGAGGATGTAGTTGCAGGTGCCGTTCATCACCCCCATCACCCGCGACGCGGCGTTGCCGGCGAGCCCCTCGGCCAGCGCCTTCAGGATCGGGATGCCGCCGGCGACGGCGGCCTCGAAGCGCAGCGCCACGCCGCGCGCCTCGGCGGCCTCGGCCAGCGCCTGGCCGTGGCGGGCGAGCATCGCCTTGTTGGCGGTGACGACGTGCCGGCCTCCGGCGATCGCCGTCTCGGCGGTGGCCTTGGCCGGGCCGTCCTCGCCGCCGATCGCCTCGACGACGAGGTCGACGTCGGGGCGGCGGGCGAGCGCCACCGGGTCGTCCTCCCAGGCGTAGGGAGAGAGGTCGACGCCGCGGTCGCGGCGGCGCGAGCGCGCGGAGATCGCGGCGATCTCGATCGGCCGGCCGGCGCGCGCGGCGATCAGCGCGCCGTTCGTCTGCAGCATGGCGACGACGCCCGCGCCGACGGTGCCGAGGCCGGCGATGGCGATGCGCAGGGGCTCGGTCATGGGCGTGGGCTCCGGCCGGACGGGGACGGGCGCCGTCCTACGGGAGCGCCCGGGAGAGGGCAAGCCCGCCGGGCTCGTGCCGCCTTGGGCCCGCCCGGTCAGGACCCGGTCAGGAATAGACGCGGGCAACCTCGTACATCACCGGCTCGAAGCTGCGGCAGAGCTTGACGATCTCGCGGTTGCGCGCGCGCATCTCGTCGGTGCGCAGCATCGCCTGGTAGTCCTGGCGGCTGCGCCACTGCGAGTAGTTGGCGATGCGGGTATGGGCGTCGTTGACGTGGAGGCCGGCGGAGATGAAGCCCGGCTGGCTCCGGATGAAGGCGTCGTAGGCGTCGGTGAGCAGCTCGAGCAGGTCGAGGCAGGCGCCCGGGCTGGTCTCGAACGTGGTGATGACGGTCTGCAGCTCGGCGTCCTGGCGGATGGTCGGCATCTCGCGCCTCCTGGCTTCGGATCGGGGCCGATCCTAGCCCGGCGGCGGCGGCGACGGCAACGCGCCTCAGGCGGCCCCGAAGCCGGGGAGGGCGGGGCCGGCGCGCTCGCGCGCCGCGAGATCGGCGATGCGCACGACCCCGCCCGGCGCGCCGGCGAGCTCCAGCCCGACATGGGCGAAGAGCGCGCGCCCGTCCCAGGCGAGGTCGACCCCCGGCCCGGGGGCGCGGGCGAGGACCAGCCGCCGCTCGACCGGCGCGCCGTCGGCGGGCAGCGGCGCGAAGGCGCCGCCGGTCGGCAGGCCGGCGAGGACGCGCCCGCCGCGCCCGCCCGGCCAGGCGGCGATGCGGGCGCGCGGGACCGGGCCGGCGACGGCGCGCAGGCGCAGCGTCACCTCGATGGCCGCGCCCGGCCGCAGCGGCGTCTCGCCGAGGTAGCGCAGCCGCTCGGCGCGCCCGGTCATGCGCAGCTCCAGGCAGTCGCCGAGGTCGGGATCGTCGTGGACGAGGCGGACGGCGGGCCAGTCCTCGCAGGACCCCGCGCAAGACCCCGCGCCGTCGCCGCGCGCCCAGTCGGCGAGGCCCTCGGCGAAGCGGGGCGGGGTGAGATCGAGCGGAAACGCGCGGCCTGCCGGCATGGGGGCTCCTGTCCCGGGCCGCGCCCGCGGCCGAAGCGCGCCGGCTAGCATGGCGGGCGTAAACGGAGGATGAACGCCGCCCGCCGCATCCCCGCCGCCGGCCCCCGGCGCGGCTCCGGCGCCGCGATCCCCCTTCAGGCGTTCATACTGGCTTGAAACCCTATCGAGCAGGCGCCTCCCCGCCAAAGGGCGGGGAGAAAAGGAAGACTCGCGGCCGCTTGCGGCCGCTCCGGGCGGCCGGCCGCAAAGGCGGCCGGTCGCGAGCGGCGGCCGAGCGGGGGGCGCGCCCGCGCGCCTCCCCGAGGCCGGCGCTTCTCCCGAGGGCGCCGGCCCTTCCCCTCCGGGGACGGCTCTGCTACCCGGGCCGGCGTCGTCCCTCGCGCCCGGAGTCCCGCCCATGCCGCCGAAGAAGCTCGTCGCCGGAAACTGGAAGATGAACGGGACGAAGGCCTCGGCCGCGGTGCTCGACGCGCTGACCGCGGCGCTGCCTGCCCCCGGCTGCGACGTGCTGATCTGCCCGCCGGCGACGCTCCTCGCCGGGCTCGCCGGGCGCGGCTGGCCGCTGGGCGGGCAGGACTGCCACGCGGACGCCTCCGGCGCGCATACCGGCGACGTCGCCGCGGAGATGCTGGCCGACGCCGGCGCGACGGCGGTGATCCTCGGCCATTCCGAGCGCCGCGCCGACCACGGCGAGAGCGACGCCGACGTCGCCGCCAAGGCCGCGGCCGCCTGGCGCGCCGGGCTGACGGCGATCGTCTGCGTCGGCGAGACCGAGGCCGAGCGCGACGCGGGCGAGGCCCTCGCCGTCGTCGGCCGCCAGCTCGCCGGCTCGATCCCCGACGGGGCCACGGCGGCGAGCCTCGTGATCGCCTACGAGCCGGTCTGGGCGATCGGCTCCGGCCGCACCCCCAGCCTCGCGGAGATCGGCGAGGTCCACGACTTCCTGCGCGCCCGCCTGGCGGATCGCCTCGGCGCCGCGGCGGCCGCCGGCGTGCGCCTGCTCTACGGCGGCTCGGTCAAGCCGGGCAACGCCGCCGCGATCTTCGCCGTCGCGAACGTCGACGGCGCCCTCGTCGGCGGCGCCTCGCTCAAGGCCGCGGACTTCGCCCCGATCGTCGAGGCCGCCGGCCAGTAGCGCCGCCGGCGCCGCTTTTCCGGGCGGCCCCAACGGCTTGATCTCCGGCCCGCCCCGACGCCACCCGACGCCGCCCCCGCCGTCCTGCTCGCGCCGCGGGTGGATCGGGTGTATCCTGCCGCCGTCGGCTTCGGGGGCGGCGATGGCGGGCGAGAAGGGGGCGGGCGAGAAGAAGGGCGGGATCCTCGGCGATCTCGGGGCGCTCCTCCAGCAATGGCAGGTCGTCGTCGCCGCGATCGCCGCCGCCACCGCGCTGTGGTTCGGCTTCGACGACCAGCGCCGCAAGCAGCTCGACATCAACCGGCAGGCGGTCGAGGAGGCGAAGGACGCCGAGCACCTCGCCGCCTTCCGCGCCGACCCGCACAGCACGCTGGTCGAGTTCCGCGCCACCTATCCCGAGCACGCCTTCTGCGCCGCGCTCGGCTACTACGTCGCCGAGGCCGGCCGCCTTGCCGGCGACGAGACGGCGCGGCGCAGCGTCAAGCCGATCGCCGACGCCATCGGCGCGCAGATCGAGCGGCTGGCGGCGCAGGGCGGCAGCTCGCTCGACGCGCTGCAATCCACCGCCCTCGCCGCGGCCGGCGCGGGCGGCGCCGCCTCCGACTGCCCGCGGCTCGGCGCCGACCTCTCCTGGTATGCGTGGCCGCTGATGTGGACGGACTGCCGGCTGCTGCTGGCCACCTTCGCCCAGGCGCAGTGCCAGGGCGAGGCGACCCGCCTCGCCGCCGCCGCGATGCCGCCCATGCCCGCGGAGGTGGCGCTGCCCGAGACCTGGACCGGCGGCCCGCTCGCGCCGCCCGTCGCGGCCCCGGCCGAGCCCAGCCCGGAATCGGTGCCGGAGACCGCGACCGACGCGCCGCGGCCCGACACGCCCGCGCCGACCGCGGCGCTCGGGCCGGGCGAGGCCTGCGGCGCCGCGCCCCCCGTCGTCTACATCCAGTTCGTCGCCCCGCCCGCGCGTCCCCGCGCCGCCGAGGCCCGCGACCTGCTGCTCGCCGCCGGCTGGCAGGTGGCCGAGGGGCTCGAGCTCGTCGACGCCGCCCGCACCGCCGGCGACGTGCGCTTCTACTGGCCCGAGCAGGCCGACTGCGCCGCCCGCCTCGCCGAGGCGTTGCAGGCGGCCTTCGGCCAGCCCTTCGCGACGATCTCGCTCGCCGGGCGCTACCGCAACCTGCCGCGCGGCCGCGTCGAGGTCTGGCTCCCGGCGGCCTGACTCCCGGCGGCCTGACTCACGGCGGCCCGACTCACGGCGCCGCCACCCGGTCGACGGCGAAGGCGGCGTGGTCGAGCTCGTAGTCGAGCCCCCGCTCCCAGATCTGCGCCATCGCGTGGACCTCGAGCGTGCCGACCCGCAGGAAGCCCATGCCGAAGCGCGGCTTCTCGAAGGCGGGCTCCAGCCCCGGCGGCACGCGCAGCACCACGCGGTCGTTGACCGGGTTGACGTTGAGGATGGTCAGCCGCCGCGGCGGGCCCTGCAGGCGCCCCGCGTCGATCACGATGGTGTCCGGGTCGAGGTCGAGCCCCGGAACCGACCCCGGCCCGGCATGGACCGTGAAGGTGTCGCCGGCGAAGTCGCAGACCACGATCTGGTCCGCGCCCGCGCCGGCGGAGACCAGCAGCCCGCCGAAGGCGAGCAGCCGGTCCGCCGCGTCGCTCGCCTGCGGGACGACGTCGTCGGCCACCTCGATGCGCAGCGGCCCGGCCGAGGGCGCGAAGATCGCGAACCCGTCCGCCAGCCGCGCCGGGACGGCCGCAGCCGGCGGCGCCGAGGCGCAGCCGAGCCCGGGGTCGTAGCCGGAGAACGCCGGCGCGACCGCCGGCCAGGGGTTCGGGGCCGCCGCCGCGACCTGCTCGATCTCGAAGCTCTCGGCCCCGGCCGGCATCGGGTCGTCGACCGGGGCGATCAGGAACTGGAGCGGGCCGGCGCGCAAGGTCACCCCCGGGCGGGGCGTGACCTGCGGCGTCACCCCGGGCGGCAGGCGCAGGCGGATGCGATCCTGCCCCTTGGTGAAGCCCTGCACCATGATCTGGATCGTCACCCCCGGCGGGGCGCCGAGGAAGAGCCCGGGCTCGATCACGATCAGGTCGGGCGCGCCGTCGCCCACCACCGCCTCGTCCTCGCCGACGTTGATCTGCAGCGACGCCTCGCGCAGCGCGCAGACCACCACCACGTCGGCCCCGGCCCCCGCCGTCACCGTGGCGCTGGCGGCGGGCGCGACGACGAAGACGGCGTCGTCGCCGCCGAGCGCGTCGAACCGCACCCAGGACGGCGCGAGCCCGACGGCGACGCGGTCGGGGCCCTCGGTGAACGACCAGACGGTCGGGTGCGTCTCGACCGGCCGGGCGAACCCCTCGGCCGAGGTCGGGCAGGTCGTCTCCGCCGCCGCGCCTCCGGCGGCCACGAGCAGCGCAAGCACGGCGATCAGGCGCATCGGACCCCTCGCAGACGGCCTCCCCCCGACCCTGCGCCCGAAGCCCCGCGCGATCAAGCCGCCCTTCCCGGACGCGCGCGCCTTGCGCCGCGCCGGCCGCCCTCGCGGGGATCGCATCCGGCGCCGGAGGTCCGGCCTATGCCGGCCGGCGGCGGAGCGCGCGCACGGCCGGGCGCGGTCGGCGTCAAGGCACGGGCGGGGGGCCGCACGCAAGCGCCGCCGCCGCTCCGCGTCGACCGGCTGACATGCGCGTCCCGACCTGCGGGCGCCGTCGCGCACCCTGCCGCTTGCGTCTCCGCCCCTCGCCCCACGCGCCCGGGCGCGCCTCCCGCTCGCATTGACCCTCCCGCCCGCCGCGGCTACCTGAGGCCGCGACGGCGGAGGGCGAACCCATGGACGAGCTGCGCGGACTGGCGCTGGAGGCGAAGGCCTGGCCCTTCGAGGAGGCGCGCCGCCTCCTCGCCCGGCTCGAGGCCAACCCGCCCGCCAAGGGCCATGCCCTCTTCGAGACCGGCTACGGCCCTTCCGGCCTGCCGCATATCGGCACCTTCGGCGAGGTGGCGCGCACCACGATGGTGCGGCGCGCCTTCGAGACGATCTCCGACATCCCGACCCGGCTGATCTGCTTCTCGGACGACATGGACGGGATGCGCAAGGTCCCGGACAACGTGCCCCACCCGGAGATGCTGCGCGCCCACCTCCAGCAGCCGCTGACCGCCGTGCCCGACCCCTTCGGCGAGCACGAGAGCTTCGGCGCCCACAACAACGCCATGCTGCGGCGCTTCCTCGACACCTTCGGCTTCGAGTACGAGTTCATCTCGGCGACCGATTTCTACAGGTCCGGCCGCTTCGACGCGATCCTGCGCCGCGCCGCCGAGCGCTACGACGCGATCATGGAGGTCATGCTCCGGTCGCTCCGCGAGGAGCGCCAGCAGACCTATTCCTGCTTCCTGCCGATCAGCCCGCAGACCGGGCGCGTGCTCTACGTGCCGCTGAAGGAGGTGAACGCCGCGGAGGGCACGATCACCTTCGACGACGAGGACGGGACCGAGACGACGCTCCCGGTCACCGGCGGCAACGTCAAGCTGCAATGGAAGCCCGACTTCGGCGCCCGCTGGGCGGCGCTCGACGTCGATTTCGAGATGTTCGGCAAGGACCACGCCACCAACGCGCCGATCTACGACCGGATCTGCGAGATCCTCGGCGGGCGGGCGCCGCAGCACATGATCTACGAGCTCTTCCTCGACGAGAAGGGCCAGAAGATCTCCAAGTCCAAGGGCAACGGCCTCTCGATCGACGAGTGGCTGACCTATGCGAGCCCGCAATCGCTCGGGCATTTCATGTACGGAAAGCCGCGCACGGCGAAGCGGCTGCATTTCGACGTCATCCCGAAGGCGATGGACGAGTACGACGCGCACCTGCGGGCCTGGCCGGGGCAGGACGCTGCGGCGCGGCTGGAGAACCCGGCCTGGCACATCCATGCCGGCCGACCGCCCGCCTCCGACATGGAGGCGCCCTACTCGATGCTGCTGAACCTCGCCAGCGCCGCCAACGCCGGCGACAAGGGCGTGCTCTGGGGCTTCATCCGCAAGTACGCCCCCGGCGCGAGCCCGGAAAGCCATCCCGGCCTCGACGCCGCGGCCGACTACGCGGTGCGCTACTTCCGCGATCAGGTGCGGCCGACGAAGCGCCACCGCGCCCCCGACGCCCGCGAGGCGGCGGCGCTCGCCGACCTGCGCGCCCGCCTCGCCGCCTGGGACGGCCCCGCCGAGCCCGAGGCCCTGCAGGCGATGCTCTACGAGGTCGGCCGCGCCCACGGCTTCGACCCGCTCCGCCTCTGGTTCGGCGCGCTCTACGAGGTCCTCCTCGGCGCCGGGCAGGGCCCCCGCTTCGGCGGCTTCGTGGCGCTCTATGGGCTGCCGGAGACGGTGGCCCTGATCGACGCCGCCCTCGCCGGCCGCCTCGCGCCCCCCGCCGGGGAGCCGGCCGCGCAGGATTCCTGAACGCCCGCTCCCGTCGACCGCGGGCCCGGATCCGTCCGGCGCCGTCGCCCCGCCGGCGGAGCTTCGTGCCCTGTCGGGCAGCCGGGCGTCGCCCGGACGTTCGCCCGCGGAAGCCGGGCCGGCGCGTTCTCCGCCCCCGCACGAACTCTCCCGCGCGCACGCTATGTGATGGAGGCGGCAGGGTCGACCAGCGGCGGCGTCTCGCCTCGCGACGGCGCCCGCAGGGTGACATGCGCATGTCAACCTGCTCGCCGCGGAGCGGTGACCGGCCCGACCGCCCGCCCGACTTCAACCGCCCGGACCGCCCCTTGCCGCCCCCGGCACGCTGCCCACCCGGCGGCCCCGCGGCTTCGATCGCTCCGTCCGCCCGGTCGGCGGCGGCGAGAGCTTGCGCGGATGGCGCGCGCGGCATAGGGACGCCGCGGCGCCCCGGGGCGGCGCCACGCGGAGACGCCGATGACCAGCGCCACCACCGCCACCACCGCCGTCGGACGGTTCCTCGCCTTCTTCCGCAAGGCGGGACGTCTCAAGGACGTGACGCGCAACTCCTGGACGCGGGAGGGGCGGCGGGAGAGCGTGGCGGAGCATTCCTGGCGGCTGGCGCTGATGGCGGTGGCGCTGGAGGACGAGCTGCCCGGGATCGACCACAAGCGGCTCCTGCAGCTCCTGCTCGTCCACGACCTCGGCGAGGCGATCCGCGGCGACATCCCGGCGCCGCTGCAGGGTGGCGCCGACAAGACGGCGGCCGAGCGGGCCGACGTGGCGGCGATCGCCGCTTCGCTGCCGCCGGGCCCGGCGGCGCGGATCCGTGTGCTCTGGAAGGAATGCGCGGCGGCCGAGACCCCGGAGGCGCGGCTGGTCAAGGGGCTCGACCGGATCGAGACCTGCCTGCAGCATGTCGAGGGCGCCAACCCGGCCGGCTTCGACTACGCCTTCAACCTCGGCTACGGCCGCGAGCACACCGACCGCCACCCCCTCCTCGCCGCCCTCCGCGAGCCCGTGGACGCCGAGACCGCCCATCGCGCCCGCGAGGGCTGATGCACCCGGCCGAAGGCGGGCGGGGGCGGGCAGGCCCGGCGGACGGCCTCGGGTGCGATCCCCCGGCACAGCGGAACGGGGTCATCGTCCGCGAAATAAAATCTATCTGCTCAGGGTTATACATTTAGATCAACAGCTTGACCCCTGCCGCACGGTGCGACATTTCCCCGCCTCCCGTCAGCGGCTCCCTAGCCCGGGCTGCGGACGAGGCTGATCACGTCGCGGGCGCCGGCGCGGCCGCGGCCGGAGAGAGAGGGGTTCTCCATGAAGAAGCGGTGGCAGGAGAACAGCGGCTCGTCGTCGGTCGGGGTGTGGCGGCGATAGGAGCCGTCGGGCTGCGCCACCCAGCTCTGCGCCTGGTCGGCCATGTTCGCCGCCATGATCTGGTCGATGATCTGCGCATGCACCGTCGGGTTGACGATCTCCACCAGCGTCTCGATGCGCCGGTCGAGGTTGCGCTCCATCCAGTCGGCCGAGGAGATGTAGACCCGCGCCTGCGGCGAGGGCAGGCCGTGGCCGTCGCCGAAGCAGACGATGCGGGAATGCTCGAGGAACCGGCCGATGATCGACTTCACCCGGATGTTGTCCGAGAGCCCCTTCACCCCGGCGCGCAGCGAGCAGATGCCGCGCACCACCATGTCGATCTTCACCCCCGCCCCGCTCGCGGCGTAGAGCGCGTCGATGACGGTCGGGTCGGTCACCGCGTTGAGCTTCACCCAGACATGCGCCGGCCGCCCGGCGCGGGCGTGCTCCATCTCCGCCTCCAGCCCGGCGAGGATGCGCGGCTTGATCATGTGCGGCGAGATCGCGAGGTTCTCGAGCTCGACCGGCTTCACGTAGCCGGTCACGTAGTTGAAGACCTTGGTCGCGTCGCGCCCCAGCGCCCGGTCGCAGGTGAAGAGCGACAGGTCGGTGTAGATGCCCGCGGTCCCGGGATGGTAGTTCCCGGTGCCGAAATGCGTGTAGGTGACGAGCTCCCCGCTCTCGCGCCGGACCACGGTCGAGATCTTGGCGTGGGTCTTCCAGTCGATGAAGCCGTAGACCACCTGCGCCCCGGCCCGCTCCAGCCGCCGGCTCTGCCGGATGTTCGCCGCCTCGTCGAAGCGCGCCTTCAGCTCGACGAGCGCGGTGACCGACTTGCCGTCCTCCGCCGCCTCGCAGAGCGCCTGCACGATCGGGCTGTCGCGCGAGGTGCGGTAGAGCGTCTGCTTGATCGCCACCACGTCCGGGTCCCGCGCGGCGCGCTGCAGGAAGCCGACCACGATCCCGAAGGACTCGTAGGGGTGGTGCAGCAGCATGTCCTTCTGGCGGATCGCCGCGAAGATGTCGCCCTCGAAGTCCGTCACCCGCTCGGGCGCCCGCGGCGTGAACGGCGGCCAGAGCAGGTCGGGCCGCGGCAGCCGGCAGAGCTCGGCGAGGTCGCCGAGGCCGATGATGCCCGGCACGTCGATCGCCTCGTCGTTGGCGACCCCGAGCGCGTGGACGATCAGCTTGCGCAGGTCCGTCGGCGCGTCGGCGGTGATCTTCATGCGGATCACCTCGCCGCGGCGGCGGCGCTTCAGCGCCGTCTCGAACTCGCGCACGAGGTCCTCGGCCTCCTCCTCGACCTCGAGATCGCTGTCGCGCAGCACCCGGAAGGCGCAGGTCCCGAGCACGGCGTAGCCGGGGAACAGCCGGTCGAGGAACAGCTCGAGCAGCCCCTCGAGCGGCAGGAAGCGCACCTCGCCCTTCGGCCCCGGCGCGAGCGCCACCATCCGCGGCACCTGCGCCGGCACCGGCAGCAGCGCCTCCAGCACCTCGCCGTCCTCCTCGCGGCGCAGCTGCAGCCCCATGGCGAAGCCGCCGTTGGCGATGAAGGGGAACGGATGCGCCGGGTCGATGGCGAGGGGCGACAGGATCGGGAACACCTGCTCGAAGAAGTAGCTCTCCAGCATGCGCACGTCGGCGGCGCGAACGGCGGCGGGGCTCAGGATGTCGATCCCCTCGACGCGCAGCAGCTCGCGCAGCGTCGCCCAGCATTCCTGCTGGCGCAGCATCAGCGCGCGGGTGTCCGCGTCGATGCGGCGCAGCTGCTCGGCGGCGGAGAGCCGGTCGGCGCTCTGCGCCGCGACGCCCTCGCGCACCAGCCCGCGCAGGCCGGCGACGCGGACGGAGTAGAACTCGTCGAGGTTGGAGCCCGAGATCGACAGGAAGCGCAGCCGCTCCAGGAGCGGCGTCGCCGGGTTCTCCGCCTCGGCCATGACGCGCCAGTTGAACGCGAGCCAGCTGAGCTCGCGGTTGATGAAGCGGTCGGGCCCCGCGGGGTCGAACTCCGGCAGCTCGCGCCCGGCCGGCGCCGGGGCGTTGAGGAAGTCGGCGTCGACGTCGGGCGTCGGAACGGTCTGCAGCATCGCGCGGTCTCCTGACGGCGCGATTCTAGGCCAGCGGGGCCGGCGCGCAAGCGCCCGCGTGCGCGGCAGGCGGCCCGGGCGCAGGGTTTGGTGCGCCGGCGGGGCGGGGGAGGGTCGGAGGCCGGGACGAAACTCGCCTCGACCGGCGATAGCGACGCACCGCTTCGTCCCGGTCGTCGTCCCGGAGCGCGCCGGCGCGCAGGGGCGACGGAGGCGACGCCAGGTCCCGTTCAGACCCCGGCGTAGATGCCGCGCAGCCGCTCGACCGCCGCCTCGGCCGTCATCTCCTCGCTCTCGCCGCTCCGGCGCGAGGTCAGCTCGACCTTGCCGGCTGCCAGCCCGCGCGGGCCGACGGTCAGCCGCCAGGGCAGGCCGATCAGGTCCATCGTGGCGAACTTGGCGCCCGCCCGTTCCTCGCGGTCGTCGTAGAGCGGGTCGAGGCCGGCGTCGCGCAGGCCGGCGTAGAGGGCGAGGCTCGCCGCGTCGCAGGCCGGGTCGCCCTGCTTGAGGTTGACGATGCCGACATGGAAGGGCGTCACCCCCTCCGGCCAGATGATGCCGCGGTCGTCGTGGTTGGCCTCGATCAGCGCGCCGACCAGCCGCGACACGCCGATGCCGTGGCTGCCCATCTGCACCGGCACGCGCTCGCCCGCCTCGTTGACCACCATCGCCTTCAGCGGCTCGGAGTACTTGGTCCCGAAGAAGAAGATCTGCCCGACCTCGATGCCGCGGCCCTCGACGCGGCGCTCCTCGGGGATGCGGCCGAAGGCCTCCGGGTCGTGCCGCTCGTCGGTGCGGGCGTAGGGCGCCGTCCAGGTAGCGACGATCTCCGCCACCTGCCCGCGGTCGTGGAAGTCGATCGCCCGGTCGCCGAGCGTCAGGTCGGTGACGGCCTTGTCGTAGAACACCGCGCTCTCGCCGGTCGGGGCCAGCACCAGGAACTCGTGGGTATGGTCGCCGCCGATCGGCCCGCCGTCGGCGCGCATCGGGATCGCCTTCAGCCCCATGCGCTCGTAGGTGCGGATGTAGCTGACCATGTGGCGGTTGTAGGCGTGCAGCGCGTCCTCGACGGTCAGGTCGAAGTTGTAGCCGTCCTTCATCAGGAACTCGCGGCCGCGCATGACGCCGAAGCGCGGGCGCATCTCGTCGCGGAACTTCCACTGGATGTGGTAGAGCGTCAGCGGCAGATCCTTGTAGCTCGACACCGCCGAGCGGAAGATGTCGGTGATCAGCTCCTCGTTGGTCGGCCCGTAGAGCATGTCGCGCTGGTGGCGGTCCTTGATGCGCAGCATCTCCGCCCCGTAATCGTCGTAGCGCCCGCTCTCCCGCCACAGGTCCGCCGATTGCAGCGTCGGCATCAGCAGCGGGATGTGCCCGGCGCGCTGCTGCTCCTCGTGGACGATCTGCTCCAGCCGGCGCAGCACCTTGTAGCCGAGCGGCAGCCAGGAGTAGATCCCCGCCGACGCCTGCCGGATCATCCCGGCCCGCAGCATCAGCCGGTGGCTGGCGATCTGGGCCTCGGCCGGGGTCTCCCGCAGGACCGGCAGGAAGTACTGGGTAAGGCGCATCGGGGGGCAGGCTCCGGCTCTGGGGCGAAAGCCCGGACCGTTTAGGGGAAGCCGCCCGCCCGCGCAATCCCGCGCCCCGCGCGCGGGTCCGCACGGCCCCCGGAGAACGGCCGCGGCCTGCCCGGCTTGTCTTCCGGGCGGCGGCGCGCTTCACTGGCGCCGCTGCGAACGGGGAGCGCCCATGCCACGCCTGCACTTCATCGCCGGCCTGCCGCGCTCCGGCTCGACGCTGCTCGCCGGGCTCCTGCGGCAGAACCCGCGGTTCTCGGCGGCGATGACCGGGCCGGTCGGCGGGCTGGTCGGCACGCTCCTCGACGCGATGAGCCCGCGCAACGAGGCGGCGGTGTTCCTCGACGAGGCGCGGCGGCGGGCGATCCTCAAGGCCGTCGTCGACGCCTACTACGCCGGAGAGGACGGCCGCGAGGTGATCTTCGACACCAACCGCATGTGGTCGGCGCGATTGCCGCTGATCGCTGCGCTCTATCCGGAGGCGAAGGTGCTCGCCTGCGTGCGCAGCGTCGCCTGGATCATGGACAGCTTCGAGCGGCTGGTGCGGAAGAACGCCTTCGAGCCGTCGCGGCTCTTCGTGACGCCCGAGGAGCGCGCCACCGTCTACAGCCGCACCGAGGCGCTCGGCCACCGCGACCGGGTGGTCGGCTTCGCCTATTCGGCGCTGAAGGAGGCCTATTACGGCGAGCTCTCCGACCGGCTGCTGCTGATCGACTACGACATCCTGACGAAGAAGCCGGAGGCCTGCCTGCGGCTGGTCTACCGCTTTCTCGGCGAGGAATGGCACCAGCACGACTTCGACAGCGTCGAGTACGACGCGCCGGAGTTCGACGGGCCGCTCGGCGCGCCGGGCCTGCATCGGGTGTCGGGTCCGGTGCGCGCCGAGGCCCGCGCCACGGTGCTGCCCCCGGACCTCTTCGAGCGCTTCGACCGGCTGACCTTCTGGAACGACCCCGCCGGCACCTCCGCCTGGCGCATCGCCCCGGAGAAGCCCGCCTCCTCCAACGGCCGGACCGACGCGCCCTGACTCAGGCGAGAAGCAGGAAGTCGGACTCCTGGAGCCCGTCGCCGCCGCCTGAAGACGCCACCCGGCAGGAGATCTCGCCCCCGTCCTCCACCGTCACGTGGTCGTACAGACCAGCGTGCGTGATCGAGACGACTTCATCGAAGGTGGCGGCCGTGACGCCGAGCAGGCGCAGGTCGATGAGGTCCGTCCCGGCGCCTAGCGCATTGAACCCGAAGATCTGATCGCGTCCGAAGTCCTTGCCGAAGACGAAGATGTCGTCCCCCCCGTCCCCGCGCAGCGTGTCGTCGCCGGCCCCGCCGATGATTACGTCCCGGCCCGCCCCGCCCCGGATGATGTCATCGCCGTCGCCGCCCCGGATGACGTCGTCGCCGTTGTCGCCGAGCAGATGGTCGTCGCCGCCCCGGCCGCGCAGCGCGTCGTCGCCGCCGTGTCCGCGGATTCGGTCGTCGAGCTCGCCGCCCGTCAGCCGGTTCGGGCCGGGGCCCCCAACCAGGGTCAGGCCTTGCGGAGGCGCCGCCTCGAACGCCCCGAGGTCGGAATCGTCGACCGCGCGCGGAACCCCGCGCTGGTCCGTCCGGGTCGAGTTGTGCCCGTAGCCCGTCTCCGCGGCTCCCGCCGCCGGTCCTTCGCCGCGGATCGCGACCGTCTCGGTCGGACCGCCGTTGTCGGCAAGAACGCCGGCAAGGACGCCCGGAGCGATCTCGACCGTCTCGACGAACACGCCGGTCGCGTCTACGCCGCCAGTGCGCACGGAGCCGCTGTAGAGCCCGTCGCCGACGATGTTGCCGCTGAAGAGCGACAGGTCGCCGGAGGTCTCCGCGCCCGCCAGAGCCGTGTTGCCGAGGACGATGCTGTTCTCGAGGCTGATGGAGCGCGCATATATCCCGCCCCCGGCGCTGCCCTCGAGCGGACTTTGCACGATATTGCCGGTGATGGTGCTGTTGAGGGCGGTCACGTCTCCCAGGAGAGACAGGACGCCGCCGCCGCGTCCGATCTCGGAGTAGCCGTAATAAGGCGAAAAGCGCGCGACGTTGCCGCTCACCGTGCTGTTGACGAGCGAGACGCTCGTCGTTCCCGTTATGCCGCCGCCGCCGTTCAGGCCGACATTGTCGGTCACGGCGCTGGCGACGACCATGACCCACCGACCGGAGATACCGCCCGCGCCGGCGCCCTTGTTCTCGCTGATGGTGCTTCCTGCGACGTAGACGTCCCCGCCGGAGGAGATGCCGCCGGCGGAATAGAAGGCGCGATTGCCGCTGACGACGCTGTCGACAAGCCGGACGGACAGGCCGCCGATCGCAGCCTTCGGGCCATGGTTGTCGCTGATCGTGCTGTCCACGATCCGGACGTAGGTTCCCGACAGGGCGCTCGCGCCCGAGCCTTGGTCCTCTATCATCCGGTTGGCGCGAAACTCGCTGTCGGACACGTCGAGGCTCCGGGCGAAAACGCCGCCCGTTCCCCAGGTGCTCGCATTATTGGCGATGACGCTGTCGCCGATATAAGCATGGCCGGACGCGTAGACGCCGCCGCCCCCGCTGTAGGACATATTGCCGCTCAGGGTGGATCCGCTGATCCAGACCGAAGCGGAGGAACGCACCGCTCCTCCGCCTTGTGAGGCGCCCTGCGCGTTGCCGCCGGTCAGCGTCAGCCCCTGGATCGTCAGGTCGGCGCCCGCGTCGAAGATGCGACTGTTGTCCCGAAGGTGGGCATATGACAGGTCCAGATCGGTGACGCCGCTCGCATCGGTGACATCGTCGGCCTTGGCGTCGCCAGTGATGGTGACGCCGGCCGGGCCGCCGACGATCGTGAGACCGTCAGAGATGCGGATCTGTCCGCTCGTGAGGCGGATGACGTCCTCGGCGCCGCCGTCGAAAACCGTGGCGTCGAACCGGATCTCGTCGGCGCCCGCATTGGCGTTGGCGTCGGCGATGGCCTGGCGCAGCGATCCGGCGCCGCGGTCGCTGGTCGTGGTGACGATGAATGTCGACATCTTGCGGCCCTCACCCCTGAGACGCCACAAGTAGGACACCGCGGAGGCGTGTCCACATTGACCGGCGTCAATCGAATGCGGCCGGCCGCAGCCGCCTCTGCATAGACATTCGGGCGCGGTCAGCTGCGGCCGGGCGCCGACCGCAGCAGGCGCGCGTCAGGGATGGATGTAGACGTAGCCGTCGCCCTGGAGCCGGGCGATCTCGGCGACGCCGCTCGGGACGATGTCCGCCTCGGTCACGCCGGGCAGGTCGTGCCAGTCGACGTCGCGCGCCGTCAGCGTCTTCTGGCAGATCAGGAAGCGCACGCCCTCGCCGCGCAGGGTCTCGACGCGCCTGGCGATCTTCGGATCCGCCGCCATCGCCTCGAAGAGGTCGAGCCCGTCGCCGTGGTCGATCACCACGATCCGGAGGTGGTCCGCGCCGACGGCGTCGATGTGGTTGGTGATGTTGCCGAGGAAGCGGGTGAAGTAGTCCGCGTCGCCGCCGTTGTTGTGATAGACCACCTTCTGGTCGGCGTAGTCCGCGGCGAAGCCGCCGGCCGGAAGCGCAAGGAACAGGGCCGCAGCCGCGACGCCGGCAAGCGAACTCGGACGATGTGTCATGGGGACTCCCGAAACGACTGGTGAGGGGCCGGGCGTCGCTGCGGTGGCGTCAGGTCCGCTCCGGGCTTGTTCCTCCGCGCCGCAGGTGTCAAGGCGAGGCCCCGTTGCTACGCGGCCCACGCGCAATGCGCCGCCCGCGGCTCATCTGTCGCTTGCGCCGCTGACTGTTATTTGGGCAGAGGCGTGGCGCCGCCGCCGTCTCGGCGAAGCTCTTCCGGTAAGGTTCCGTTAAGCGCGATTCTCGCCAATATTGATCTGAATCAATGACATGACCTCTATCCACGGCGCTTGCGCGGTCCCGGCGACCCTCAGAACAGCCGCGACTGCTCCAGCGCGGCGCGGACGAAGTCGGCGAAGAGCGGGTGGGGGGCGAAGGGCTTCGACTTCAGCTCCGGATGATACTGGACCCCGATATACCAGGGATGCCCGGGGATCTCGACGATCTCCGGCAGGCGCCCGTCCGGCGACAGCCCGGAGAAGTAGAGCCCGCAGGCCTCCAGCCGCGCCCGGTAGGCGATGTCGACCTCGTAGCGATGCCGGTGCCGCTCGCTGATCGTGAGCCGGTCGTAGATGCCCGCCACCTGGCTGCCCGCGGCGAGGATCGCGTCGTAGGCCCCGAGCCGCATCGTGCCGCCCTTGTCGTCGGCGACCGAGCGCTGCACGGTGCGGTTGCCCTCCAGCCATTCCTTGAGGTGGTAGATCACCGGCGTGAACCGCCGCTGCCCCGCCTCGTGGTCGAACTCCTCCGAGCCCGCGTCGGCGAGCCCGGCGAGGTTCCGGCTCGCCTCGATCACCGCCATCTGCATCCCGAGGCAGATGCCGAGATAGGGCACCTTGCGCTCGCGGGCGAACTGCGCCGCCTTGATCTTGCCCTCGGTCCCCCGCTCCCCGAAGCCGCCGGGGACGAGGATGGCGTTGTAGCCCTCCAGATAGGAGGCCACGTCCTCCGTCCGCTCGAAGAGCTCGCTGTCGAGCCATTCCGCCCGCACCTTGACCCGGTTGGCGATGCCCCCGTGGGTCAGCGCCTCGGCGATCGACTTGTAGGCGTCCTCGAGCTGGGTGTACTTGCCGACGATGGCGACGCGGACCTCGCCCTCGGGGTTCATGATCCGGTCGACCACGTCCTCCCACTTCGCGAGGTTCGGCCGCGGCGCCGGCGCGATCTGGAAGGCGTCGAGCACCGCCTGGTCCAGCCCCTCGCGGTGATAGGCGAGCGGCGCCTCGTAGATCGACCGCAGGTCCTGCGCCGCGATCACCGCCTCGGGGCGCACGTTGCAGAACAGCGCCAGCTTCTCCCGCTCCTTCGGCGGGATCGGCGTCTCCGACCGGCACACCAGCACGTCGGGCGCGATGCCGATCGCCCGCAGCTCCTTCACCGAATGCTGCGTCGGCTTGGTCTTCAGCTCGCCGGAAGCGGCGAGGTAGGGCAGCAGGGTCAGGTGCATGTAGATGCACTGCCCTCGCGGCTTGTCCTGCCCGAACTGCCGGATCGCCTCGAAGAACGGCAGGCCCTCGATGTCGCCGACCGTGCCGCCGATCTCGCAGAGCATGAAGTCGACCTCGTCCTCGCCGAAGCGGAGGAAATCCTTGATCTCGTTGGTGACGTGCGGGATCACCTGGATCGTCCGCCCGAGATAGTCGCCCCGCCGCTCCTTCTCCAGCACGTTGGAGTAGATGCGGCCCGACGAGATCGAATCCGTCCGGCGGGCGGCGACGCCGGTGAAGCGCTCGTAGTGCCCGAGGTCGAGGTCGGTCTCCGCGCCGTCGTCGGTGACGAAGACCTCGCCGTGCTCGAAGGGGGACATCGTGCCGGGGTCGACGTTGAGGTAGGGGTCGAGCTTGCGCAGCCGGACCGAATAGCCGCGCGCCTGCAGGAGCGCCCCGAGCGCCGCCGAGGCGAGCCCCTTGCCGAGCGACGACACGACGCCGCCGGTGATGAAAACGTAACGCGCCATCTGGCTCTCCCGTGGGCTGGGGCCGGTCCTGGCCCGCGCCCCACGGGACTCAATCTATACGGGAACCAGACGGCGGCGGCAAGACCCCGCCGCTAGATACTGTTGGCGATTGCTGGCGCGCACCCAGAGGTTGAGGGCGGCGGCGCGTCCAAAATTGCTTCGCCGGCACGGTCGGCGCTGCGGCCTTGCGTCGGCGCCGAGGGTCGCGGCGATCGCCCCGTCATGCCAGCAGCAGGAAGTCCCCCGCATCGAGTCCGTCGCCATGGCCCGCATAGACGCCGAGGGTGCGGATCGTCCCATGGCCAGCCACCGCGACCAGCGCATCCGCGCCATCCTGCGAGATGGTCACCTCGTCGGCAAAGGATGCCGCCGTGATCCCGAGCCGGCGCAGGTCGATGCGGTCCGGCCCGTTGCCGAAGTCGAGGATCCTGTCGTCGCCGAAGCCCGCGCCGAACACGAAGACGTCGCCGCCCTTGCCGCCGTGCAGGACATCGTCGCCGGTCCCGCCGTCGATCCGGTCGCGCCCCTTTCCGCCATGGACGAGGTCGTCGCCGGCGCCGGCGCAGATCGTGTCGCAGCCCTTGTCGCCGAGGATCCAGTCGTCGCCGGCGCGCCCGATCAGCAGGTCGTCGCCGCCGCGTCCGCGCAAGCGATCGGCCCCGGCCCCGCCGACGAGCTCGTCATCGCCCGACCCGCCGACCAGCGTGAGGTCCCATTCCCGCGCCGCCTCGAAGGCGCCGAGGTCGGGCGCGGCGTCGCGCGCCACGCCCCGCTGGTCGGTCGCCGTCGCGGTGGCCGGGTCTGCCGCCCCGGCCGCCGGCCCGTCGGCCCGGATGGCGACGGTCTGCGTCGGCCCGCCGTTGTCGGCGAGCACGCCCGCGACCACGCCGGGCGCGATCTCGGTCGTTGCGACGAAGATCTCCGCCGCCGTCACGCTGCCGACCTGCGCCGCTCCGTCGAAGATGGCGTCGCCGATGATGTTGCCGCCGAGGAGCGTCAGCGGGCCCGAGATCTCCGACGCGGGGCCGTGTGAGCCCGTGCCGTCAGGATCATAGATGCCCGGGGGTGTGGCGTTGCCGCTGACGATGCTGTTGCTTGCCCTTACGTCCGTCTGGGAGAGGATACCTCCACCCGTGACGGCGTGCGCATAGTCGGCGGCGCTGTTGCCTGTGACAGTGCTGCTTATCAGGGTGACAAGGCCATTGGCGGCGATGCCGCCGCCGCCATACCGGGCAAATGAATAGGTGCTGTTGCCGCTGATCGTGCTGTTGACGAGGGTGACCGCGCCACGTGACTTTATCCCGCCCCCGGCGTAATTGCCGCGCGCGTAGTTTCCGCTCACAGTGCTGTTCGTCAGCGTGATATCGCCGTCGGAATTGATGCCGGCCCCTTGGTGGGCGCGGTTTTCACGCACGCTGCTGTCCGTCAGCGATATCCCACCCCAGGCGTCGATACCCCCGCCCTGTCCTGGAATTCCATACAGGCTGACCCCGAACGCCCTGTTGTCGCTGACGACGCTACGGACCAGCGTCGCGAAACCGTGGGCCAGAATGCCGCCGCCATCATCCGCGCTGCTCCCGCTGATGGTGCTGTCGACGACGAGGACATCGCCCGTGCTGTAGATGCTCCCTCCGTTCCCATAGCCCCCGGCCAGGTTGTGAACGAGCGTGCTTCCCGTGATTGAGACGGATCCGGCGGCGATGGCTCCGCCACTCCCGCTGCGAGTGACGTTGTCGCTCAGCGTGCTGTTGTCGACGATCACGGAAGTCGCGAGGATAGCGCCGCCCCGGTTCGTGAAGGTTCCATTCGAGGTCGCCGTGCTGTTCTCGAACGTGACCTCCTTGGCAAAGATGGCGCCGCCGCCGGGCTCCGAGCGCAAAGAGGACAGAGCGAGGGTGCTGTTGCCGCTCAGCGTGCTGGAGCGCACCGTCACCTGAGTGCCCGCCACAGCGCCGCCGTGCTCGTTCTCCCCTTGGCTGACGCCGCCCGTCAGCGTCAAACCCTCTATCGTGAGCGCTCCGGTGGCGTGAAAGATTCGGGTGTTGTCGTCGAGCGCCGACGTTCCCGAGGCTTTCAGGTCCGTGATCCCGCCCGCCAGCGTCACGTCGTCGCCGGCCGCGTCGCCGGTGATTGTCACCCCGGCCGGTCCGCCGACGATGGCGAGCTCGTCGGTGATCTCGATCTGGCCGCTCGTCAGCCGGATCAGATCCTCCGCGCCGCCGTCGAACACCGTCTCGTCGAAGCGGATCTCGTCCGCGCCGGCGCTGGCGTTGGCCGCGAGGACGGCCTCGCGCAGCGATCCGGCGCCGCTGTCGTCCGACGTCGTGACGATGAACGTCGCCATTGCCCCCTCCCGAGATCCCCGTTCGAAGAGCCTCGGAACAAGGGCTCCGGTCCGCATTGACCTGCGTCAAGCGGCGCCGGCTACTCGGGATCGAACGCCACCGGGCGGGCGGCGAGGATCGTCTTCAGCGCCGTGGCGCGATCGGAGGACCAGCCGGGCGGGTCGAGGAGGGCGGCCCAGGCGTCGATGTAGTCGCGGGCGATGTAGGCGTGGCCGAAGCCCGGGACGTCGAGCGAGATGGCGCTGTCGAGGCCGAGCTGGAAGAGCGTCACCACCGGGAACCAGCCGAGCTCGGGGGCGACGTCCGGCGCGCGCGGCGGCTTCAGCCAGGCGGGCTGGCGCCAGGCGGCGGCGGGGTCGAACCAGACGATCGGGTCGGAGCCGTAGTTGAGGAAGACCATGCGCACCGGCCCCCAGGGCGCGAAGTCGCCGTCGAGGCCGCCGAACTGGTCGAGGCTGCGCGCCAGCGAGCCGTTGCCGAGCTGCGGCCGCCACGCCGGCGAGTCCTCGCGGCGGCGCTCCTGCATGTAGCGCCAGTAGCGCGAGAAGAACGGCGAGCCCGCCCACATCGCCCCGTCGATCGGGTCGGCGAGCATGTCGAGGAGCGGCAGCGTCGCCTGGCTGTTGAAGGCGCCCTGGCTGAGGCCGTGGACGTAGAGCTTGGGCCGGCTCTCCCTGGGGAGCGTCGTCCAGTGGCGGTAGACGGCGTCGAAGAGCGCCCGGGACTGCGCGACGCCGTAGGAGGGATGCGCGAGCAGCGCCAGAACGCTCGTCAGGTAGGAGTACTGCACGGCCACGGTGGCGACGTCGCCGCCGAGCATGAAGTCGAGGCTGTCCTGCGCGCCCGGGTCCATCCAGCCGGTGCCGACCGGGGGGACGACGACGAGGACGTCGCGCTCGAAGCCGCCCTGCCGGACCAGCTCGTCGAGGGCGATCTGCGCGCGCTCCTCGGGCGTCTCGGCGGCGCGGCGGCCGACATAGACGCGGATCGGCTCCATGGCCTCGGGGCCGGCGAAGGCGGCGATCTCGTCGCGGCCGGGGGCGCCGGCGACGAACTCGCGGCCGAAGCGGCCCATCTCGTCCCAGGCGACCAGCGAGCCGGGCCCGCCGGTCTTGAGCGTGTCCGTGGGCGCCGGCAGGTCGGGGCGGACGAAGACGTCGGCCGCCTCGAAGGAGGCGTCGGCGATCCGGAAGAGCTGGCGCGCCAGCACGCCGTCGACGAGGGCCCAGGCGAGCCACAGCGCCAGCGCGAAGCCGATGGCCCGGCCGATCTTCTGCGGCAGCACCCGCGACGCCGTGCGGTCGATGCGCCGGCGGAGCACGCCGAAGAGGCGGAAGATGAGCCAGAGCAGGCCGGCGACCACCGCCGCGACGACGGCGATCGTCGTCGGGTGCGTGGCCTCGACCGGCGGCAGGTCGAAGACCCGGCGGGTGGCGTTCTGCCAGGCCGCCGAGCGGGCGATGCCGAACCCGGCGATCCCGAGCGCGACGAGGGCGGCGGCGAGGAGGGCGGCGGGGCGGCGGGCGGCGGGCTCGGGCAGCTCGAGGAAGCGCCAGCCCCAGGCGAGGAGCGCGCCGATCTCGTAGCCGACCGCCCCGACCACGCCGCCCAGCACCCCTTGCAGGAGCGGCGCGCGGGGCACCAGCGAGGGGGTCAGCGCGGTGGCGAAGAAGATGGCGCCGAGGACGAGCCCGGTAGGGCTCAGGCGACGCCAGGAGACGGGCGGGGCCGGCGGGGTCAAGCGTCAGCCCCGCGCCTTGGGGTGGGCGGCGAGGTAGCTCTCCATCAGGCGGGCCTGGTCGACGCCGGTATAGACCTGGGTGGTGGCGAGGGAGGCGTGGCCGAGGAGCTCCTGGATGGTGCGCAGGTCCCCCCCCGCCTCGAGGAGATGGGTGGCGAAGGAGTGGCGGAGCGCGTGCGGCGTGGCGGTGGCGGGCAGGCCGAGCTGGCGGCGGGCGGCGGCCATGGCGCCTTGCAGGAGGCGCGGGTTGAGCGGGCCGCCGCGGGCGCCGAGGAAGAGCGGCGCCGCGGGGCCGGGCGCGTGGGGGCACAGGCGGCGGTAGGTCTCGACCGCGCGGCGGGCGACGGGGAGGACCGGGACCAGCCGCTCCTTGCCGCCCTTGCCGCGGATGCGCAGGGTCTCGCCGAGGGGGGCGTCGCCTTGCGTCAGCGACAGCGCCTCGGAGATGCGCAGGCCGCAGCCGTAGAGGAGGGTGGCGACCGCCATGTCGCGGGCGCCGACCCAGGATTTCAGGCTCTGGAGCTCGATCGTCTCGATCAGCGCCTTGGCGGCCTCGGGGGCGACGGGGCGCGGCAGGCGGGCCTTGCGGCGGGGGCCGCGGGTGGCGGAGACGGCCGGGGCCTCGGCTCCCTCGGCCTCTGCGAGCCAGGCGTGGAAGCTCTTCACCGCCGAGAGCGAGCGGGCGAGCGAGCGGGCGGAGAGGCCGCGGTTGCGCTCCTCGGCCATCCAGGCGCGCATGTCGGTCGGCCCGACCCCGGCGAGGCGGGGCGCGCCGTAGGGGCCGCCCCAGTGCCGGGCGAGAAAGCCGAGATAGCCGGAGACGTCGCGGCGATAGGCGGTGATCGTCTGCGGGCTCGCGCCGCGGACGGCGGAGAGCTGGGCGAGCCAGCGGGCCAGCAGGTCGGTGGCGGCGGCCGACGGATCGGTCACGCCAGCCAGCGGCGGAGAGTGCGCTCGAACACCCCGGCGAAGAAGGTGAGCAGATCGACGCCCTGGTCGGGGTGGAAGCGGTTCGGGTCGGTCGCGCCGAAGGCGAGGAGGCCGGCGAGGTTGCCCTCGCCGAGGTCGAGCCGCATCAGCGCCTCGCAGCGGACGGCCGCCGCGTCCGGCCCGTAGAGGCTCGTCCCCGCCGGCTCGGCGCGGCGCAGCGTCACCTTGCGCGGGCCGAGGCCGCGGCCGCGGGTGACGTAGCCGTCGACGCCGCCGGCGGGCAGCGCGATCACCGTGGCGCGGAGCGGCCCGGAGGGGCCGAGCGGCTGGCCGGGCTCGGCGGCGGGGGCCTCGAGCCCGAGCCGGATGATGTCGACGCCGAGGATCATCGCGACGTCGCGGGTCAGCACCTTGAGGAAGCCGGCGAAGTCGGCGGGGTCGAGCAGCGCGAGGCAGGCGCGGTGGACCTGGTTCATGCCGGCGACGTTCTCGTAGGCGGCCGCCAGGACCTCGCGGTGGGTGTCCTCGAGCCGGTCGAGCCGGTCCTCGAGCCGCTCGACCAGCACGCCGCGCAGGTCGACGACGTTGCGGCCGGCGGCGCGGCGGTCGGCGGCGAGGAGCGCGCGCATCAGCTGGTCGTCGCCGAGGATGACGTCCGGGTCGGAGAGGATGCGCTCGCGCAGCCAGGCGGCGGATTCCTCGGTCATCGCCTCCCCCCTCGCGTGGTTTCCGGGCCGGCGGCGGCGATGGTGTCCCGCAACGTCATCTGGCGCGCTCCCCCGTGCCCAGGGCCCGTCAGCCCTTGTGGTTCGCGGGGATACTAGCCCAAGGTCTTGCGCGATGGAACAGGCGACTCACGCTATGCGGGCGTTCGCGGAGGGCGAGCCGGTGGCGGTCGCGCTGGCGGAGGGGCTCGACCGGCCGCTCGACTACCGCGCGCCGGCGGGGGGCGTCCGGGCCGGCGACTTCGTCGCGGCGCCGCTCGGGCCGCGGCGGGTGCTCGGCGTGGTCTGGGGGCCGGCGACGGGCGAGGCGCCGGAGGCGAAGCTGCGGCCGCTCATCGGGCGGCTCGACGTGGCGCCGATGCGGGCGGAGATGCGGGCGTTCCTCGCGCGGGTGGCCGACTACACGCTGACGCCCCTGCCGGCGATGGTGCGGCTGGCGACGCGGGCGCCGGGTCTCGGCGAGCCGCCGGCGGCGCGGGCGCTGCTGCGGCTGACGGAAAGGCCGCCCGACCGGGAGACGCCGGCGCGGGCGCGGGTGCTGGCGGCGTTCGCGGAATACGGCAACCTCGGCTTCGCCCCGGGCGAGCTCTGTCAGCTCGCCGGGGTGAGCGCCGGGGTGCTGAAGGGGCTGGAGGCGCAGGGGGTCATCGTGCGCGAGATCGTCGCCCGCGACGCGGCCTATCCGGCGCTCGACGCGGACGGGCCGGGGCGGGCGCTGTCGGAGGACCAGGCCGCCGCGGCGGCGCGGCTGCGCGCGGGGGTGGCGGCGGGGGGCTATTCGGCGACGCTGCTGAAGGGGGTGACCGGCTCGGGCAAGACGGAGGTCTATCTCGAGGCGGTGGCGGAGTGCCTGGCGCGCGGGCGGCAGGCGCTGGTGCTCCTGCCGGAGATCGCGCTGTCGGCGCAGTTCCTCGAGCGGGTCGAGGCGCGGTTCGGGGCGCGGCCGGCGGAGTGGCATTCCGGGGTCGGCCAGACTAACCGGCGGCGGGCGTGGCGGGCGGCGGCGGACGGGTCGGCGCGGCTGGTGGTGGGCGCGCGCTCGGCGCTGTTCCTGCCGTTCCGCGCGCTCGGGCTCGTCGTCGTCGACGAGGAGCACGACGGCTCGTACAAGCAGGAGGACGGGGCGCTCTACAACGCCCGCGACATGGCGGTGCTGCGGGCCTCGATCGAGGGGGCCACGGTCGTGCTCGCCTCGGCGACGCCGTCGCTGGAGACCTGGGCCAACGCCGCCTCGGGCAAGTACGCGCGGATCGACCTGCCGGAGCGGTTCGGGACGGCGACGCTGCCGGAGATGGCGGCGATCGACATGCGGGTCGACGCGCCGCCGCAGGGGCGGTGGATCTCGGAGCCGCTGCGGGAGGCGGTCTCGGCGCGGCTGGCGGCGGGGGAGCAGGCGCTCCTGTTCCTGAACCGGCGGGGCTATGCGCCGCTGACGCTGTGCCGGGCCTGCGGGACGCAGGTGGGCTGCGCCCAGTGCGACGCGCGGATGGTGGAGCACCGGTTCCGCGGGCGGCTCGTCTGCCACCAGTGCGGGGCGACGCGGCCGATCCCGACCGTCTGCCCGTCCTGCGGGGTCGAGGGGCGGATGGCGGCGCTGGGCCCGGGGGTCGAGCGGCTGGCGGAGGAGGCGGCGAGCCTGTGGCCGGAGGCGCGGACGGCGATCCTGTCCTCGGACCTCGCCGACGGGGCGGGGTCGCTCCGGGCGCGGATCGAGGCGATCGCCGGGGGCGAGGCGGATCTGGTGATCGGGACGCAGATCGTCTCGAAGGGGCACAACTTTCCGCTGCTGACGCTGGTGGGGGTGATCGACGCCGACCTCGGGTTGCAGGGGGCGGATCTGCGGGCGGCGGAGAAGACCTTCCAGCTGATCCGGCAGGTGGCCGGGCGGTCGGGGCGGGCGGAGCGGCGGGGGGCGGCGCTGATCCAGACCTGCCAGCCGGAGCATCCCTGCCTGCGGGCCATCCTGACCGGCGACGACGAGGGCTTCTGGCGGGCCGAGGCGAGCTTGCGCGAGCGGGCGGGGGCGCCTCCCTACGGGCGGATGGCGGGGATCGTGGTCTCCGGCACGGACGAGGCGCGGGTCTGGGAGGTCGCCCGGGCGCTGGCGCGGGCGGGCGAGCCGCTGCGGGCCGCGGGGGCGATGCTGTGGGGGCCGGCGCCGGCCCCGATCGCCCGCATCCGCGGCCGCCACCGGGTGCGGCTGCTCGCCCAGTCGCCGAAGGGGGTGGCGCTGCAGGCGGCGCTGCGGGCCTGGCTGGCGGCGGCGCCGGCGCCGTCGAACGTGCGGGTCGGGGTGGACGTGGACCCGCAGACCTTCCTGTGAGGCGCGTGGGTGTTCACGCGTGGACGGGGGGCAAGTCCTTGATTTTGCGTGCGGCGATGCATGATCTTGCACGAAAATGCACGAGGTTGCACGGTTGTGTGTCCGGTACGTTCTGTCACCCATGTCCCCGGCCGCTCCCTTCCGGGCGTCGGAGGCGGCGCGCCTTGATCGGCGGGTCGACCGGCCCGACGTCCTGACGCCGGGCGGCGAGGCGGATCGCGGCGAGGCGCGAGCCGTCGGAAGCCGGATCACGGCAGGCGGCGGACCTCGACCTTGCCGGTGCGTTCGAGCGCAATGCGGTGGAGGTCGCGGGCGACGACGTCCTCGACGGCGCGGGGGCGGAAGCAGACCCAGTTCTCGTGGCCGGGGCGGCGGACGCTCTCGTAGCGGATGCCGATGCGGCCGAGGCGGGGGCCGTCGTCGCGCACCTCGCGGCCGAAGGCCTGGGACATGGGGTAGCTGGCGGGGTCGGGGTCGTGGAGCTCCGGGCGCAGGCCGAAGATGTCGACGCAGGCGCCGTCGAGACGGGCGGTGAACTCGCGGTACGTCACGTCGAGGCGCGCGGCCGCGCTGTGGGCGAGCTCGCGGCGCAGGCCGTTCGCGACCTCGAGGACGGCGGTCATGAACCCGGTCGAGCCGTACCAGGCCCCCAGCTCCGGGCCGGAGAAGCGCAGGCCCTCCGGGCCGCCGTGGACAAAGGCGGCCATGACGATGCTGGCGTTGGGGCGGCCGTAGACGCGCTCGGCGGGCGGGATCTGCGCGAGCCGGACGCTGGCGCGGGCGTCGTCGGTCCAGCCGGCGAGCTCCAGCACGGCGTCGAGGTCGCCGGCGGTGGTCACCGCGTCGAAGGCCGGGATCGCCGGCCATTGCTCCGGCACGAGGCGGAAGGTCGCGGGCGGCGGAGACGCGGCCCCGTAGCCGCCGAGGCCGGCGCTCATGAAAGGACGATGTCCTCCTCGCGGACCGGCGGGATGTCGGCCGCGGGGGCGTCGGCGGCGAGGGCCCCGGCGCGCCAGGCGTCGAGGTGGCGGCGCACGGTGAGGATGCCGTCGAGGCCGCCGTCGATGGCGAAGCGGAGCGGCGAGGCGCCGGCGAAGATGGCGCCGCGATGCGGGCCGGCGAGCCATGCCTGCGCCTCCCCGCGGTCGCGGAAGAGGGTGGCGAGCGCGTCGTGGACGCCGAGGATGCCGGAGATGCGCGTGAGCGTGTCGAGGGGGAGCGTCAGCGGCTCGCGCCGCTCCGCCTTGCCGAGCCACTGGTGGTAGGTCGAGCGCGCCGGCAGGCCGAGGAGCGCGATGCGGGCCTTCTCGGGGAGGCCCCACTCCTCGGCGATCGCCCGGAAGGCGCGGAGCCCCGGGCCGCTGAGGCGCGCGAGGTCGGCGCGGGTGGCGATGCGGAAGGCCGGCGGGGCCTCGGGGTGGGCGACGGCGGCGGCGACCTTCATCGCGGGCGCTCCTCTTGTCCAGATATGGACATAGCAGCGCGGAGCCGCGGGGTCAAGCTCGCGCCGCGGGCGTCCGGGCGGCGGGCGGAGGCCGACGGTCGGCTCACATGCCGATGTAGTTGTCCATGATGTCGAGGATCGCCGGGCCGATCAGGACGACGAAGAGGGCCGGGAGGATGAAGAGCATCATCGGCACGGTCATGGTGGCGGGGAGGCGGCCGGCCTTCTCCTCGGCGCGCATCATCCGCTCGGCGCGCTGCTCCTGGCTCAGGATCTTGAAGGCGCGGGCCAGCGGCGTGCCGTATTTCTCGGCCTGGATCAGCGTGTTGACGAAGGCGGAGACCGAGGGGAGCGGCACGCGCTCGGCGAAGTTCTCCAGCGCCTGGCGGCGCTCGGGCATGAAGGAGAGCTCGAGCGCGGTCTGGCTCAGCTCCTCGCCGAGGATCGAGGCGCGCCGGCTGGTCTCGGCGACCACCCGCTTGAGCGCCGCGTCGGTGCCGAGCCCGGCCTCGGCGCAGATCACCAGCATGTCGAGCGCGTCGGGCAGCGCCTTGCGCACGCTCTCCAGCCGCTTGCCGCGGGCGTTCTTCAGGAGGAGGTCGGGCAGCTTCGAGCCGAGGAGCGCGCCCGCCATCACCGCGGCGAGGTCGACGCCCGCGCCCTTGCCGATCGGGTCGAGCCCGTAGACGTAGGCGGCGGTCCCGACCATGAACACGAAGGGCGAGATCAGCTTGAAGAAGGTGTAGACGACGATGGCGTCGCGGCCGCGGTAGCCGGCGCTGACCAGGAGCCGGCGGGTGTCCTGGACCTGGCGGTCCTTCATGATCGAGACGCGCTGGGTGGAGCGGCGCATGAATTGCAGCGCCGCCACCCGCCAGGCCTGCGGCTCGGTCGAGCGCAGCCGGCTCGCCCCGGCGCCGCGGGTCGAGCGGCCGCCGGCGGCGGCGCGGACGCGGCGGAGCCGGGTGCGCCGCTCGAAGAGCCAGTCGGCGACGGCGGCGAGCGTGGCGAGGCCGCCGAGGCTGCCGACGAGGAGCAGGATGGCGACGGGATCGGCGAGGGGATCGGCCGGCATCTCAGGTCCCGAGGCTGGTCATGCGGCCCCTCGCGAGGCGGGCGGCGGCGATGGAGGGGGCGGGCGCCGCCTGCCCGCGCGGGCCCGCGGGACGCGCGGAGCCGCACCTTTCCTCCAGCCGCCATGGGCCGAACGATATGAAGCCGATAGCCGACCGAGCGAAGCGGGCTTCGCCCGCGAGGCTGCGGCGCGACAAGCGAAAGCAAGGCTTTCGCCGCGCCGACGGCTGGAGCGCGTTGGCGCGGAGGCCGTGGGGGCTGAAGATTTCCCCGTCGTGCGCAATCCGTCCGTGAGCGCCCCGGCGAGCGCGGCGACGCGCTCGCCCCCCGAGGGGCGATCGCGGACGGATTTGCCACGGGTCAAATCCGTCTGGCTCCGGCGTCGCGGTCCATTCCGCCCGTTCCGCGGCTTCAGCCGGGATGTGGGAATGCCGCAGGCCGACGGAGAGCGGCGCGCGGTCCGCGAGCCGGTCGGCGAGGCGCGGCGGGAGGGCGAGGGGATCGGCCGGCACCGTCAGATCTCGAACTTGGTCATGCGCCACATCACGAAGCCGCCGATGGCGATGGAGGTCATGCCGCAGGCGAGCATCACCTGGCCGCGCGGGTCGACGAAGAGCGGCAGCACGTATTCCGGGCTCATCACCGACAGCATCCCGAGCATGACGAAGGGGAGCGCGCCGATGATCATCGCGCTGGCCTTGGCCTCGGAGGAGACGGCCTTGATCTTCATCTTCATGTGCTCGCGCTTGCGCAGCAGGTCGGAGAGGTTGCCGAGCGCCTCGGCGAGGCTGCCGCCGGTCTCGATCTGGATGGCGATCGAGACGGCGAGGAAGTCCATCTCCGGCTTGTTGACGACGCGGGCCACGCGCCAGAGCGCCGCCTCGAGCGGCTCGCCGAGCTGGACGCGCTCGGAGATCGAGCGGAAGTGCGGGCCGACCGGGGCGGGGCATTCCTGGCCGGCGACGCCGATGCACTCGATCACGGGGAGGCCGGAGCGGACGCCGCGGATGATGGTGTCGAGCGCCTCCGGGAGCTGGCGCATGAAGCGGTCGGCCAGCGCCTCGCCGCGGAACTTCACGAAGGCGTTGACCGCCATCATGCCGACGACGACGCCGGCGGGCGCAAGCAGCGGGACCGGGGCGCGGGTGACGAGCCAGGCGGCGGCGGCGGCGCCGGCGCCGACGAGGAGCGAGGCGACGACGAAGCCGCCGAGCGTCATCGACATGCCGGCGCGGACGATGTTGGCGCGGAGGCGCGTGGCGTCGAGGACGGGGACGACGCGGCCGAGCGCGTCGCCGAGGCGGGTGAGGAGCGATGCCTCGTCCTCGGCGCGGGCGAGGCTGAGGCGGACGTCGTCGAGGTCGAGCCGGCCCGACATGCGGCGGCGGCCGACGCGGGCGAGGCGGTTGCGGTGGCGGCGCCGGGCGCGCAGCGCCAGCGACAGCGCGGCGAGGCCGGCGACGACGACGACGAGGAGCCCGCCGGCGAGCGCCGCGACGGCGGCGAGGCTTACCCCCGGCATCCCATCGCCTCCAGCAGCCGGTTGCCGAGGCCGAAATACTCCGCCCGCGGCATGAAGTTCGGCCGCAGGTTCGAGCATTCGAAGCGGCCAGCGAGGGTGCCGTCGGCGTTCTCGCCGTCGTAGACGTAGCGGAAGAGGTCCTGCGTGGTGACGACGTCGCCTTCCATGCCGGTGATCTCGGTGACGCGGGTGATGCGGCGCTTGCCGTCGCGCATCCGGCTCACCTGCACGATCATGTGGACGGCGGACTGGATCTGCTCGCGAACCGCCTCGGCGGGGAGCTTGAAGCCGGACATGGCGACCATGTTCTCGAGACGGGTGAGCGCGTCGCGCGGCGTGTTGGCGTGGATGGTGCCCATGGAGCCGTCGTGGCCGGTGTTCATGGCCTGGAGCATGTCGATCGCCTCCTCGCCGCGGATCTCGCCGACGATGATGCGGTCGGGCCGCATGCGGAGCGCGTTCTTGAGCAGGTGGCGGATGGTGATCTCGCCCTCGCCCTCGATGTTGGCGGGGCGGGTCTCCAGCCGGACGACGTGGGGCTGCTGGAGCTGGAGCTCGGCGGCGTCCTCGATGGTCACGGTGCGCTCGCCGTGGTCGATCATGCGCGACATGGCGTTGAGCAGCGTGGTCTTGCCGGAGCCGGTGCCGCCGGAGATCAGGATGTTGAGCCGCGCCCGGCCGGCGATCTTCAGCACGGTCGCCATGTCGACCGAGATGTTCGCCTGCCGCGCCATCACGTCGAGGGTGATCTCCTTCTTGGAGAACTTGCGGATGGCGATGGTCGGGCCGTCGATGGCGAGCGGCGGGATGATGATGTTGACGCGGGAGCCGTCCTTGAGGCGGGCGTCGACGAGCGGGGTCGACTCGTCCACCCGGCGGCCGACCTCGGTGACGATGCGGGTGGCGACGTGGATGACGTGGGCGTCGTCGCGGAAGACGACGTCGGTCAGGTCGAGCTTGCCGCGGCGCTCGACATAGACCTGGTTCGGGCCGTTCACCATGATGTCGGTGATCGTCTCGTCGGCGAGGAGCGGCTCCAGCGGGCCGAGGCCGACCATGTCGTCGACGAGGAGCCGGACGATCGAGCGCAGCTCGGTGGCGTTGAGCTGGATGCGCAGGTCGACGATGATCTGCTCGACGATCTCGGCGATCTGGGCGCGCAGCTCGTCGGGGCCGAGGGCGGAGGCGACGGAGATGTCGATCCGCTGCATCAGGAGCGGCATCACCTGCGCCTTGACCTGGAGCTCGCGCTTGTTGCGCAGCTCCGGGGCGTTGCGGACCGCCACCTCGGCGAGCGGGTCGTGCGCCGCGGGCGCCGCCGGAGCGGGCCCCGGCGCCGCGGCCGCCGCCTCGTGGTCGCTCGCGGCGCGCACGCTGCGCAGCTCGGCCATCAGCTCGCGCAGGAGCTGGCGCTGCTCGGCGAGGCTGGGCTTATCGGCGCTGGCCGCGACCAGCGCCTCGACGACGTCGTTGGCGCGCTCGGCGAGGGCGAGCGGGCTCGCGCCGGCGAGGCCGCCCTGGCCCGCCGCCTCGCGCAGGCGGGCGAGCGCCGCGGCGCGGATGCCGGCGAGGCCGCGCGCGGGACCGTGGTCGAACCCGTCCTCCATGGCGCGCTACCGCTTGCCGAGGCGGCGGAAGAAGCCCTGCCTCGGCTCCTCCGGCACGCCGGCCAGCTCGATGCAGAAGCGGTGCAGGTCGGCGACGATGCGGTGCTTCGGCTTGTGGCCGGCGAGCGCCCGGCCCTTGATCCCGGCGGCGGCGAAGGTCTTCGGGTCGTGCGGGAACACGCAGCGCAGCTTGCCGTCGATGCCGGTCTCGAACTCCTTGACGCTGACGTCGGGCTTCGAGGTGGTCTGGTTGGCGACGATCTGGATCTTCATCTGCCGGTTGCGCGCCTGCAGGAGCTTGGTCAGGCGGTTGCAGTCGCGCAGCGCCTGCAGCGTCAGCTCGGCGACGATGACCAGCTCGTCGAAGCGCGAGAAGAGCTGCGGCTCGCGCATGACGAAATGGCGGGGCACGTCGAGGATCGTCATGTCGAAGTTCGCCCGCATGGTGTCGGCGAGCATCAGCACCTTGTCGTCGGTCATGCGGACGGCGTCGTCGAAGTCCTCCTCTGTGGCGAGCACGTGCAGGCTCTTGCCGAACTTCGCCATGGCGTTCTGCAGGAACACCTCGTCGACGCGCTCGGGATCGTCGAAGGCCTCGCGCAGGCCGCGGGTCGGCTCGATGTCGAGGGCGAGCGCGATGTTGCCGGCGTAGAGGTCCATGTCGACGAGCGCGGTGCGGCGCGACAGCTTCTCCGCCATGATCCAGGCGGCGTTGACGGCGAGCGTGGTCACGCCGACGCCGCCGCGCGCGCCGATGAAGCCGACGAGCCGGCCGGCGGGGTTCGCCGCGTCGCCCGGCTGCTCGAGGCGGACCAGCGCCTCGCCGAGCGCGTCGGCGTCGACCGGCTTGACGATGTAGTCGCGGGCGCCGGCGCGGACGATGCGGCGGAAGTGGTTGACGTCGTTGATCGCGCCGAGCGCGATGATCGCGGTGCCGAGGCGCGCGATCTCGGTCAGGCCGGCCTCGACCTCCTCGATCGGCAGGCCCTCGATGTCGAGGATGAGGAAGCGCGGCGGCGGCGCGACGCCGAGGAGCCGCAGCGCCGTCGGCAGGCCGCCCTTGCGGATCGAGCCGGTCGACCAGCCGCGCAGCCGCGCCACCGCCTGCGCGGCCGCGGCGGCGGCGTCGTCGGCGATGTAGGCGCCGAAGGGATCGCGGTCCTGCTCGTCGGTGTCGAAGAGCATTCCGGTCTTGAGCGCGACGACGGGTGCGGCCACGGGCTTCAGTCCCCCGATGAGACGGCTTCGAGCGGCGCGACCGTGACCTCGCCGCGGCGGTAGCGGCCGACCGCCGCGACGTCGGCGACGGCGTCCGAGCCCTGGAGCCGGCGCGGCGCGGTCAGGTCGCGGAGCTGGTCGGCCTGCGCCGCGAGGTTGACCGCGTTGGAGCAGCCCATGCGCGGGATGTCGTCGAGGAACGACGCCGGCTCCTGCGTGCGGCCGAGGCCGGGGCAGGTGACGAGCGCGCGGTCGTAGCGGATCACCTGCATCAGCACGACGTCCGGCCGGTCGGGCGCGCGGGCGAAGCCGAGCGGCGCGACGATGCGCAGCCGCGCCGGGGCGGTGGCGAGCGCGCCGCGGGCGGCGGCGACGCGGCGGGCGTCGAGGACGTCCGAGCCGGTCGAGCCGAAGGTCAGCACCACGTCGTCCTCGGGCCTGAGCAGCAGGCTCCGCAGCAGCGCGTTGGCGTCCTGCGTCTGGCCGGGCAGGAAGGCCGCCGTGCCCGGGCGGAACCAGAGGTCCGTCTGGGCCTGCGCCGCCTCGGAGGTGATCGTCGCCGGGTCCATGGTGCCGATCGGCTGCGCGACGCAGCCGGCGAGGCCGAGCAGGCCGGCGAGGGCCAGCGTCCGCCGCATGTGCCCGGTTCTCATCTGTCCCGGCCTCATGCGGCGCCCGCGGGATTGCTTCGCTGCGCACGGCACGACGCCTGCCTCCCCTGCTGGATCCACGGGGCGCGCGCGCCGAGCGACCGAAGCGGGCTTGCCCGCGAGACCACGGCGCGACAAGCGAAAGCAAGGCTTTCGCCGCGCCGACGGCTGGAGCGCGTTGGCGCGGAAGCCGTGGGGGGCGCCGATTTCACCGAACCACGCAATCCGTCCGTGGTCGCCCCGGCGAGCGCGGTGACGCGCTCGCCCCCCGAGGGGCGATCGCGGACGGATTTGCCGCGGGTCAAATCCGTCTGGCTGCGCCGTCGCGACCTGCTCCCGGCCGGGCTTCCGTTCCACTGTCGTGCAATGGGGCTTTGCTGAAGCATCTGTTCCCGCCTCATCTGTCCCGCCCTCATTTGAAGGTGAACCCGCTGGCGCCGTTCAGCCGGCGCGACCCGAGGCGGGTCTGCGCCTGCGAGGCGGCGTTGGGGTTGCCCTGGAAGCGGCCGAGCACGATGCGCTCGAAGTCGTTCGGGGGCACGTAGCCGTCGACCGGCGTCCTCAGCCGCTTGCCGTTGGTCGGCGAGACGATGACCGGGGTGACGAGGATGACGAGCTCGGTCTGCCCGCGGGTGAAGCCGTTCGAGCGGAAGAGCGCGCCGACGACGGGGACCGAGCCGAGCCCGGGCATCTTGCTCACGTCCTGCGACGAGCGGTTCTGCATCAGCCCGGCGATGGCGAAGGTCTGGCCGCTGCCGAGGTCCACGGTGGTGTCGGCGCGCCGGGTGACGATCGAGGGGATGTCGGTGCCGTTCGAGAAGTCGAGGTCGCTCACCTCGGTGGCGATGGTCAGGCTGATCCGCCCGCCGTCGAGCACGGTGGGGGTGAAGTTCAGCCCGATGCCGTAGTCCTTGAACTCGATGGTGTTGGTCCCGAGGTCCTGCGCGACCGTGTAGGGGAACTCGCCGCCGGCGAGGAAGCTCGCGCTCTCGCCTGAGCGCGCCGTCAGGTTCGGCTCGGCGAGGATCGAGACCAGCCCCTCCTGCGCCAGCGCCTGCAGCACCACGTCGATGTTGAGCTGCCCGACCCGCAGGATCTGCGTCGAGAACCCGCCCGGCGTCGCCGCCTGCCCGCCGCCCGAGAAGCGCACCTGCTCCTGGCCGCCGCCCGAGCTGTAGCTGAGCTCGTTCCACTGGATGCCGAGCTGGCGGTCGACGCGGCGGCTCACCTCGGCGATGCGCACGGCGAGGTTCACCTGCGTCGGCGCGGCGACGGCGAGGCGGTTGACCACCCGCGAGGGCTCGTCGACGAACTGGTTCGCCACCTCGATGATGTTGGCCGCCTGCTCCGGCGAGGCGACGGTGCCGGCGATGACCAGCGACTGGTCGACGCTGGTCGCGGTGACCGACTGGCCGGGCGCGACCCGGGCGATGCCCTTGTTGAGCGCGTCGGTGTTGTGGGTGACGTGGACGGTCGCCGACATCAGCACGTTGTCGAGCTCGTCCACGGCGAAGATCGTGGTCTGCCCGACGCCGACGCCGGTCAGGTACAGCATCCGCGGGCTCTTCACCTCGACGTCGGCGACCTCCGGGTTGGCGACGAAGAGCGACGAGAACTCGGCGTCGACCTTGATGAGCTGGCCCGATCCGACGGTCATCGCGATCTCGCGCTCCTCCTGCGGCTCGATGACCTCGAAGGCCGAGCCCGGGGCGGCGGCGACCATCGGCTGGAGGATCAGCGCCGCGGCGATGGCGGCCGCGAGCCTCGGGTGTTTCCGCGTCGTCATGGTCCCTCCGGATTCTTCCTGCGGGCCGTCTTTTCGTGTCACTCGGCCGGACTCTCCCCGGCGTCGTCGGGCGGGACCTCGGGCGCCGGGCCGGCGGAGGCGACCACCTCCTGGCCGAGCTCGATCGCGCCGGCCTTGGCGCCGCGGACGATCTGGATGCGCAGCGTCCGGTCGGCGAGCGTCGGCGCGGCCCCGCTCTCCTCCGGCGCCTCGCGGCGCAGGAGCGAGGTCACCTCGCTGTCGAGCGTCATCCGCCGCGGGGCTTCCGCCCCCGATTCGCTGGCCGCCTCGGTCGCCGCCTCCGCCTCCTCGCCGCCGTCGTGGACGGAGTTCAGCACCATGGAGAGGTCGCCGAGCGAGGTGGCGAGCGTGATCATCTCCGCCTCGTGCGGCGTCACCTGCAAGGTGGCGGTCCGCGCGATCGGGGGCGCGTCCGCGAGCGCGTCGCCCTTCGGCGCGGACTGGCCGAGCCGCTGGTCGAGCGCGAGGACGCGGATGTTCTCGAGCACGGTCTCGCTGGCGCGGACGTCGCGGCCGGCGTCGATGGTGTCGCCGGCGAGCGAGTAGGTCAGGATGATGTCGACCCGGTCGCCGGGGAGCACGAGGCCCGAGAGCCCCGCCACCTCGCTGATCGGGATCGAGATCGCCCGCTTGCCCTGCGGCAGCACCGCCGCGAGGAAGCCGCGGTCGCCCGGCTGCACCACCGAGGAGCGCGCGATCGGCACGCCCGCGGGCAGCGGCTGAAGCGCCACCGCGCCGAGCAGCGCCGCGTCGCCCTCCGGCCCGGCCGGCGCCATCTCCGGCGTCAGCGCGGCGTCGCCGATCGGCATCCGCCCGAGATGCTCGGGCTTCAGGATCGCGCCGCGGGCGAGGTCGACCTTGGCCACGTAGACCTCGGCCTGCCTCGGCGGCTCGACCACGGCGGCCGCGGCCTCGGCGGGCGCCGGCTCCATCCCGCGATAGAGATAGAGCCCGGCGCCGCCGGCGGCGATCAGGCCCGTGGCAAGGAGGACGACGACTCGCACGTGCGGTCAGCTCCGGAGAACGCGACGATCAGGCGATGCGGACGATCAGTCCGGCAGCGGCACGCCCTCGGCGACGAACTGGTCGTTGATCTCGTCGAAGGTGCCCTGCAGGCGATCGCCCAGCAGGCCGACGCCGGTGATGATGGCGACCGCGATCAGCGCGGCGAGCAGCCCGTACTCGATGGCGGTGGCCCCGTCCTCGTCCTTGCGAAGACGCCTGGCGAACTCGATGAACTTGGTCACATCCCTACTCCTCGTTACACGACTGAACTGCGTGCGACGATCGCACGACGCCACATTACTTGTTTTGTTCCGCAAGTCAACTCATCAATACAGAGAGTTTTCCCGAAACTGTCTCGATAAATAAGCCAAAAGATTTACTGGCGGTTAAAGCCGCGGGCTTCGCCCGGCCAGGACGCGGAATTTCTGCGGCGAGCCGCCGGAAGCCCCGGGGCGCGCCGCGCCCGCGAGGAACCCCGCTCTCGTGAAATCAATGGGTTGCTGAATTTTCACGCGTGAACACGCGCCGCCGGCGGGTCGCGGGGAGCCTTCGCCGGGACCTCAGAGCGGCTCGTTGCGGGCCGAGAGCGTGACCTCGGCGTCGGCGGGGATCGCCTCCGCCTCGACGTTCCGCGCCGTCGGCGTGCGGCCGCGCTCGACGCGGATGCCGGCGACGCGGGCGGCGTTGATGTCGGAAAGCCGCGGGTCGCCGGCGAGGTTGATGACCTTGGGCCGCACGCCGACGCGGGTGCGGCTCTTGCGAGGGATCGCCGGCTCCGCCGCCGCCTCCGGCTCCGCGGCGGCGACGACCAGCGGCGTCCCGGCGACGCCGGCATAGAGCCGGTCGAAGCGGGCGCGGTAGCGCTCCGCGCGCTCCGGGGTGCGCGAGTGATAGGCCCCCGCGGCCCGCGACCAGTCGCCGAGCTCGTGCTGGAGGCTCCTCAGGAACTGCGCCGCGTAGGTGCCGGCGACCTCCTGGTCGAACATCGCCTCGAGCGAGGGGAAGGCGTGGCCGTGCCAGTTGTAGTTGATCTGGAAGCAGCCCACGTCGAAGCTCGGCCGTCCGGCGGCGACGCTGGCGCGGGCGAAGGCCAGCGCCTCGTCGCGGCTGGCGAACCAGTGGCCCTCGCCCTCGCGGTTGATCGCCCAGGGCCAGGGGCGGAGCTGGCCGCCGACCATCCGCCCCGTCTCGGAAAGCGCGATGGCGCGCAGCACGTCGACCGGGACGCCGCCGCGGCGGGCGCCGTCGACGATGGCGCGCTCGCAGAGCGCCGCGCCGCGCTCGTCCGCCTCGGTGGCCTGCGCCGCGCCCGGCAGGACGCTCGCGATCAGGAGGAGAAGGCCTGCCCAACGGCCCATACTGGCGCCTCGTGCCTCAGGTTTCGCCGTGCTCTAGCCGGCCGGCGTTACCGCGAGGTTACGCGAGCGCGACGGCTTTGGGAATCCGTCGCGGAGCGATCACGCGCGGGCTACTTCACCAGCCGCGAGGCCCCGTACTCGACGCCGATCCCGGTCGGGCAGCGCATGACGAAGACGATGTCGTCGTAGTCCTGGTCGGTCCAGCCGAGCCCCGGCGGGCGGTCCTCCCAGCCGAAATACATGAACTTGCCCGGCACGCAGGGCCGGTCGTCGCGGACCGGCTCGCGGTTCTTGCCGTAGGGGACGACGCCGCCCTCGCTGGTCGGCTTGCACGCGCCGAGCGTGTCGCAGCGATAGGTCTCGAGGATCTTCCTGCCGCCGAAGTCGAAGACCTCGCGGCTCTCCTCGATCACCGTGTCGGAGTAGTGGTTGTATTCCTCGCGGTTCGGCGAGGTGCGCAGCTGCGGGTTGTTGCGGGCGTCGCGGATGTTGCGCAGCCGGAAGCTCATCGACTGGCCGTCGGGGCATTCGGGCCAGGTGTACTTGACGGCCGGGGTGATGTTCCGCGCGATCAGCGTCATCTTGGTCCGCCGCGACGATTTCGAGCCGCTGCCGTCGTACTTGTAGCAATAGGCGTAGACCTCGTTGTAGTCGGCCGCCTCCGGCGCGAGGTCGAAGAGCTCGGGCGGCCCGTAGGTCGTGGTGATGGTGCGCGCCGCGATGGCGCTCGCGCCGACGGCGAGGCCGCCCTCGCCGAAGATCGCGGCGAGGAAGCGCGGCGCGGCGTTGCCGCGGTCGGCGTCGCGGCGCGCGACGACGCGGATCGCGTTCACGTCGACGGCCGACGGGGTGAAGACGCGCCCGGCGGGGTCGTAGGAGCCGAAGTCGACGTCCGCCCCGCCGGTGACCGCGCCGAAGCCTTCCGGCACGTTGGCGCGCGCGTAGGCGATCGCGCGGGCGCGCGCCGCCGGCTGGTCGCCGAGGAGCTGCGCGCCGGCGAGCGCCGCGGCGTCGGCGGCCGATTGCAGGCGGTTCTTCACCAGCCGCGTGTGGCTGACGTCGACGGCGAAGGCCCCGACGCCGATCAGCACCGGCAGGAGCAGCGCCACGGCCACGGCGACGGCGCCGCCTTCGTCGCGGAGGAGGTCGCGGAGCTGCCTCACAGCGGCAGCTCCTGCTTCATCGTCACCTCGGTGCGCAGGTCCCATTCCTCGGCGAGGCGGGTGAAGATGCGCATGGGCGTCGCATCGTCCGCGCGCATGACGACGCGCACGGTGATGACGTTGGCCGCGGCGTTCCCCGGAGCGGACTGGCTGACGGTCACGTCCGCCGCCGCCCGGCTCCATTGCGGCAGCCGGGCGCGCACGTCGCCGTCGATCGAGCCGGCGCTGGCGTAGTTCACCGCAAGCTCGCGCGCCGCCTCGCGCGTGGCGGTCTGCATCGAGCTGTAGGTGAAGATCAGCAGGCCGAACTCCATCGCGCCCATGACCAGCAGGATCAGCGCCGGCATCAGGAGCGCCGCCTCGACGCTGACCGCGCCGCGCCGACAGGTCAAAATCCTCTGGAGCATCGCAGGACCCCGCATGACGATGCCGGGCACCCTGCAACACGAAACGAGAACGCGCGGTTAATGCGCGGGATTTTCGCGTGTTTTCAACAAATTGGCGCGGGCGGGCCCGACGCCGGGCCGCTGGCGCGGGCGCGAGGCGGGACGGCGCCGCTGGTCGAGCCGGAGCTGGGCGGGCTCAGCCCGGCGGCCGCTTCCCGAACAGCGCCTTCAACGCCTCCTTGTCGCCGGCGAGGTTCGCCCGCAGTTCCGCGGCGAGCGCGCGGCCCGCCTGCACCGCCGGCCGCGCGCCGACCCGCTCCAGCCAGGCCTTCATGTTCGGGAAGGCGTCGAGGTCCTGCTCCTGCCGCTCCCACAGGCTCGCCCAGGGCCAGATCGCCATGTCGGCGATCGAGTATTCCCCCGCCACGAAGTCCCGCCCGGCGAGCCGGCGGTCGAGCACGCCGTAGAGCCGGGCCACCTCGTTGCGGTAGCGATCCTTGGCGTAGGGCAGGTCCTGCGGCGGCTCCATTTTCGGCGCGTAGGTCAGGAAATGGTGCGCCTGCCCGGCCATGGGCCCGACGCCCCCCACCTGCCAGAACAGCCACTCCTCGACGGCCACCCGCTCCCGCGCGTCCCGCCCGTGGAAGCGGCCGGTCTTGCGGGCGAGGTATTGCAGGATCGCCCCGGATTCGAAGACCGAGATCGGCTGGCCGTCCGGCCCCTCCGGGTCGACGATCGCCGGCATCCGGTTGTTGGGGGAGATCGCGAGGAATTCCGGCCGGAATTGCTCGCCCTTGCCGATGTTCACCAGCCGCGTCTCGAACGGCAGCGCCATCTCGTGGAGCGCGATGGCGATCTTCCAGCCGTTCGGCGTCGGCCAGTAATGAAGCTCGATCGGTGCGGGCATGCCGGTCTCCTTGCAGGACCGGAGGATACTGGCGCGACCGCGCCGCCGGGATCAAGCGCGCCCGAGGCCGAACCCGTGCGGGACCCCCGCCGGCCGCCGGGCGAACCGGCTCCAGCGCGGCTCCTGCGTCGCGAAGGCGAGCGCGGCGCGCAGCGAGCCCACGTCCCAGCCCGGCCGCCGGCGCAGGATCGCCTGGTAGACCTCGAACGCCCCCGGCCGCGTGTAGAAGCTCCAGTGGCAGAGCCGCGCCTCGGCCTGGCGCAGCGCGACGCCCTGGGCGTTGATCCAGTCGGTGACGTCGGCGCGGTCGAGCTGGAGGTCGAGCCAGCAGGGCGGCGGCGTCCGCAGCCCGAGCCCGAGCGCCCGCTCGCCCCAGCCGCGGCGCGGCGCGAAGGTCTCGAAGGCGAGGTCGTAGGCGTCGTTCGCCCGCGCCGTGACGTTGTAGACCGCCGGCTTGCGCGGGGCGCGGCAGGCGTCGAGCGCCTCGCGGGCCCGCGCGTCGAACTCGGCCGCGCCGAGGAGGACCATGCGGCCCGGGGCGACCTCGACATGCGGCAGCGCCGCCAGCGCCACGCGGGCGCCGAGGGAATGCGCCAGCACGTCGACGTTGCGGCCGGGGGCGAGCAGGGCGATGCGGCGCAGCAGCGCGGCGAGGTGGAGCCCGGTCTCGCCGGCGCGGTCGTAGACGCGGGCGAAGCCGGAGCGGCGGGTGGCGAGGAGGCTGGCGAGGAGCGGCTCGACCGCGTTCCAGGCGAAGCCGACGCAGAGCCCGCCGGAAGCGTCGTCGGGATCGAAGCCGAGGCCCGCGGGCCAGCTCGGCACCTTCCACGACGCTTCCGCGGGCCGGGCGGCGTAGAGGCTGCGGTGCGGGTCGTCGGCGGGGCGGTCGGGGCTGAACTTGTAGCCGTGGACGAGGACGACGATGGGCGCGCGGGGCGCGAGGGCGGCGAGCGCCGGCGCGAGCGCGGCGTCGAGCGGATCGCCGTCCGCCGCCGCCAGCCCGTCCTGCCTCGCCGTGACCCCGATGATGGCCATGACCCTGCCCGATACCGACTCCGCGCCTCGTTCTAGGGGATTGTCGTTAATCGCCCGTGGCGCCAGCGTGACTGCCGAGTGACGGGAAAACGCCGGCGTGCGGCCGGGCGTTCCCTGCGGGGGGCGCGCTCGCCGGCTTGTGAGGGCGCCGGGCGGCGCCTATGCTCGGCCCCGTTGCGGAGGGGAGCCGATGCCAGAACTCAGGACCACGCCGCTTCACGGGCTGCACCTGTCGCTCGGGGCGAGGATGGCGGCCTTCGCCGGCTACGACATGCCGATCAACTACCCCGCCGGCGTGCTGAAGGAGCACCTGCACACCCGCGCCGCGGCGGGGCTCTTCGATGTCAGCCACATGGGGCAGATCGCGGTCCGGCCGCGATCGGGGCGGATCGCCGACGCGGCGGCGGCGCTGGAGGCGCTCGTGCCGGTCGACGTCGTCGGGCTGGCGCCGGGGCGGCAGCGGTATGCGGTCTTCACCGACGAGGCGGGGGGGATCCTCGATGACCTGATGGTCGCCAATCGGGGGGATCACCTGCTCCTCGTCGTCAACGCCGCGTGCAAGGACGCGGACCTCGCGCATCTGCAGGCGGGGCTGGGCGGGAGCTGCGAGGTGGAGCCGCTCGACCGGGCGCTGGTCGCGCTGCAGGGGCCGAAGGCGGAGGCGCTGCTGGGCCGGCTGAACCCGGACGTGGCCGGGATGCGGTTCATGGACGTGCGCGACATCGACTTCCGGGGGATGCCGGGGATCGTCTCGCGTTCCGGGTACACGGGGGAGGACGGGTTCGAGATCTCGCTCGCCCCCGAGCACGCCGCGGACGTGGTCGCGCCGCTGCTGAAGAGCCCGGACGTGCTGCCGGTCGGGCTCGGCGCGCGCGACTCGCTGCGGCTGGAGGCGGGGCTCTGCCTGTATGGGCACGACATCGACCGGACCACCACCCCGGTCGAGGCGGCGCTGGAATGGGCGATCCAGCCGGTGCGCCGGGCCGGTGGCGCGCGGGCCGGCGGGTTTCCGGGGGCGGAGGTGGTGCTGCGGCAGATGGCGGAGGGGGCGGAGCGGCGGCGGGTGATGCTGCTGCCGGAGGGCCGCGCGCCGATGCGGGAGGGGGTAGCCCTCCACGCGGCGGAGGACGGGCCGGAGGTGGGGCGGATCACGTCGGGCGGGTTCGGGCCGAGCCTCGACGCGCCGGTGGCCATGGGCTACGTGCCGGCCGGCTCGGCGGCGCCGGGGACGGCGCTGTTCGGGCTGTTGCGCGGCCGGATGCAGCCTGTAAAGGTGGCCCGCGGCCCGCTGGTCAGGCCGGGCTACAAGCGCTGAGGACGCCGATGCTGAGATACACCGAGGAGCACGAGTGGCTGCGGCTCGACGGCGACGAGGTGACCGTCGGCATCACCGAGCACGCCGCCGAGCAGCTCGGCGACATCGTGTTCGTCGAGCTGCCCTCGGAGGGGGTGACGGTGGCGAAGGGCGACGAGATCGTGACGATCGAGAGCGTCAAGGCGGCCTCGGACATCGCCGCGCCGCTCGACGGGGTGATCACCGAGGTGAACTCGGCGATCGTGGAGAACCCCGGCAAGGTCAACGAGGATCCGATGGAGGACGGCTGGTTCTTCAAGATGACGCTGAACGATCCGTCCGAGCTCGACGACCTGATGGACGAGGCGGCCTACCGCGAATACATCGCCTGACCCGCGCCGGCGGCGGGGAGCGGGGCGGCCCCGGCAAAGCCGGGGGGCACATGCGCGCCGGGGAGACGCGCATGTGCTGGCACGGGTCATATTGTTGAAATATCTCAATATTCCCTAAACTCTGGTTTAACGGAACCTTGCCGTCGCAGCCCCTTTTGACGGCCGCGCCGGACGGGCGAGTCACGATCGGCTCGGGCAAGATCATCGTCATCGGCCTTCCGGCATCTGCGGCAACGCGGGCGCCGATTTCCCCTCGCGGGGCCAGACCGGCTTTGCGGACAACCTCGCCTTCCTCAACAACTGCGTCGCCTACCTCGCCGCCCCGGGGTGACGGCCGCCCGGCCGGCGCTGCGCCAAGAACGCGGCGCTGGCCTGAGGGGCGCGGGGCTGGTAACCCGTCGGCATGGAGACCGCCTTCCTCGACCTGCCCGACGGGCGCCGCATCGCCCATGCCCGCACCGAGGGGATCGAGCCGGGGGTGGTCTTCCTCGGCGGGTTCCGTTCCGACATGACGGGGACGAAGGCGCTGTTCCTCGAGGCCTGGGCGCGCGAGCGCGGGCGCGCCTTCCTGCGGTTCGACTACACCGGCCACGGCGCCTCCTCGGGCGACTTCGAGCAGGCCGCGATCGGCGACTGGGCCCGCGACGCCGCGGATGCGGTGAGCCGGCTCACCCGCGGTCCGCAGGTGCTGGTCGGCTCGTCGATGGGCGGCTGGATCGCGCTCCTCCTCGCGCTGCGCCTGCCGGCGCGGGTCGCCGCCATCGTGGGCGTCGCCGCCGCGCCGGACTTCACCGAGGATTCGATGTGGGCAGGCTTCGACGCCGCGCAGCGCGACCGTCTGCTGCGCGAGGGCCGGGTCGAGACGCCGTCCGAGTATTCCGACGATCCTTACGTCATCACGCGGCGGCTGATCGAGGACGGCCGCGACAATCTCGTGCTGCGCGCGCCGCTGGCGCTGCCGTTTCCGCTGCGTCTGCTGCACGGCACCGCCGACCTCGACGTGGACGTCTCGGTGGCGCTCCGGCTCCTCGACCATGCCGAGGGCGAGGACGTCCGCCTCACCCTCGTCCGCGACGCGGACCACCGGTTCAGCGCGCCGGAGAACCTCGCGCTGATCGCCGCGACGGTCGAGGACGTCCTGCCCGCGCCGCACGGCTGAGCGCGCGCGCGGACATGGGCCGGAGGCGGGCTGGAGACGGGCCGTCGGCGCTTGACAGCGGTTGGCGCATCCCGGATGCAGACAGCCGCAGGCGCGAGGGAGGACGGGATGAAGAAGGTCTATTCGGACGCGGGCGCGGCGCTCGACGGGCTCCTGTTCGACGGGATGCTGATCGCCGCGGGCGGGTTCGGGTTGTGCGGCATTCCCGAGAATCTGATCGCCGCGATCCGCGACGCCGGCACCAAGGACATCACCGTCGCGTCGAACAATTGCGGCGTGGACGACTTCGGCCTCGGGATCCTGCTGAAGACGCGGCAGATCAGGAAGATGATCTCGTCCTACGTCGGCGAGAACGCCGAGTTCATGCGGCAGTACCTCTCGGGCGAGCTCGAGCTCGAGTTCAATCCGCAGGGCACGCTCGCCGAGCGGATGCGGGCGGGGGGCTGCGGCATCCCGGGCTTCTACACGAAGACCGGCGTGGGCACGGTGATCGCCGAGGGCAAGGATCACAAGGAGTTCGACGGCGAGACCTATATCCTCGAGCGGGGGATCGTCGCGGACCTGTCGATCGTGAAGGCCTGGAAGGCCGACGACACCGGCAACCTCGTGTTCCGCAAGACCGCGCGCAACTTCAACCCGCCGGCGGCGATGTGCGGCCGCGTCTGCGTCGCCGAGGTCGAGGAGATCGTCGAGCGCGGCGCGCTCGACCCCGACTGCATCCACCTGCCGGGCATCTACGTCCACCGGCTGGTGCAGGGGACGTTCGAGAAGCGGATCGAGCAGCGGACCACGAGGGCGGCATGAAGCGGGGCGGCAAGTCGGCCGAGGAGGCCGCCATGGACGAGTTCCGGGCCGGGCGGCTCATGATCGCCCAGAACGCCGCCGCGGTGAGCGACGCGATCCTCGACGCCGCCGTGGCGAAGCTCGACCGGCTGTTCGGGGCGGGCTACGCCAAGGCGAACCCGGCGCTGGTCGGGGCCTATCTCGAGGCGACGACGCGGACGTTCCAGGAGGACATGGCGACGATCGCCGAGTACGACGACGACTTCGGTCTGGAGCTGCCGCCGCCGGATCTGGACCGGCGGCGCTAGACGGAAGGGGCGCCGGGGCGGCCCGGGCCTGCACAGGGGGCGGATTTGCAGACCGAACTGGCGGCGAAGCTCGGGATGCCGGAGGGCGCGGCCCTCGGCATCCTGGCGCGTGCGCCGCTCTCGATGATCCTGACCGACCCGCGGCTGCCGGACAATCCGATTGTCTACGTCAACCGGGCCTTCGAGAAGACCACGGGCTATCCGCCCTCGGCGGCGATCGGCCGCAACTGCCGGTTCCTGCAGGGCGAAGGCACCGATCCGCGCAGCGTGGCGCGGCTGCGCGAGGCGGTGGCGGAGGGGCGGGAGATCTCGCTCGACATCCTGAACTATCGCGCCGACGGCGCGCCGTTCTGGAACCGGCTGGTCATCGCGCCGCTTCTCGACCCCCAGGGCAAGGTGCAGTATTTCGCCGGCATACAGCAGGTGCTGGGCGAGCCTCTGGAGGAGACCGCGGGCGAGCAGGTCGACCGGGCGGTGCGCGAGGTGCAGCACCGGGTGAAGAACCACCTGTCGCTGATCGTCAGCATGATCCGCATGCAGGCGCGCGGCGCCGAGGACGATTCCGCGCTGGAGATGCTGGCGCATCGGGTGGAGAGCCTGAAGCTCCTCTATGACGAGCTGACCTATCGCGGCGGCGAGAACCGCGACGCGGTGGCGCTCGGGCCCTATCTCGGGCGGGTGGCGGCGGCGATCGCGGCGCTCGACGACCGGCCGGAGGTGTCGGTCGAGGTGGGGTTCGACAGCTTCGCCGCGCCGATGGAGGTCGCGGTGAACCTCGGGCTCGTGCTCTCCGAGCTCGTCACCAACGCGCTGCGGCACGCCTTCGCGGGGCGGGGCGGCGTGGTCCGGGTCGGCGTGCGCGAGGGGGCCGACGGCGGCGTCGTGGTCGTGGTGGCGGACGACGGCGGCGGGATGCCGGCCGGCGCGGCGCTGCCCGCGGGCGGCGGGCTCGGCGGGCGCATCGTGGCGGCGCTGGTCCGGTCCCTCGACGCGACGCTGGAGGTCGAGAGCGGCCCCGGCGGCTCGACATTCACCATTGCTGTGCCGCGCGCGCGGCGCTTCCCGATCTGACCCCGAGGAGGACGACAATGCCCTGGGACCGCAACCAGATGGCCGCCCGCGCCGCGAAGGAGCTCGAGGACGGCATGTACGTGAACCTCGGCATCGGCATTCCGACGCTGGTGGCGAACTACATCCCCGAGGGCGTCGACGTGACGTTGCAGTCGGAGAACGGGATGCTCGGCATCGGGCCGTTCCCGACCGACGACGAGGTGGACGCCGACCTGATCAACGCCGGCAAGCAGACGGTGACGGAGCTGGCGCGGACGAGCTACTTCGACAGCAGCCAGAGCTTCGGGATGATCCGCGGCGGCAAGATCGCCATGGCGATCCTCGGGGCGATGGAGGTCTCGGAGAAGGGCGACCTCGCCAACTGGATGATCCCGGGCAAGCTCGTGAAGGGCATGGGCGGGGCCATGGACCTGGTTGCGGGCGTGAAGCGGGTGGTGGTGGTGATGGACCACACCTCCAAGCACGGCGAGAGCAAGCTCCTGAAGGAATGCACGCTGCCGCTGACCGGCAAGGGCGTGGTGGACCGCATCATCACCAATCTCGGCGTCTTCGACGTGGTCGAGGGCGGTTTGCGGCTGGTCGAGGTCGCGGACGGGGTGACCGAGGCGGAGGCGCGGGCCGCGACCGAGGCGAAGATCGTCAACTGAGCGACCGGCGCCGGTCCAGCTTCTTTCGCGACAAGCGGCTACACCCTCGGGCGTGTGCATGCTATCGTCGGGATCGAGCAGATCCTGGCGAAACGTCGGCGCGACGACCGGCGGGCGGTGGAGCGAACCATGCGAGACGATGGTCGGACGGCGGGCGGCTGGGAAGACGCGCCCGCGGCGCTGCACATCGAATCCCCGGCGCTGGAGGCGCGGTTGCGCGAGGCCCGCGCGCAGCGCGCCGCCGCGCTGGCGCGGAAGCCGCCGCCGCGGTTCGCCTCGGGGCTCGCGGCGCGGCTCGGGCGGGCGCGGCCGGGGCTCGGGGTCGGGGCGGAGCGGGGCGACGCCGACCTGCCGCCGCGGCTCGCGGCGGTCGGTTCCGAGGATGCCGCCAACGCCTTCGACACCTATCCGGCGACGCCGCTGCGCCGCGAGGCGCGGAGCCGGCCCGCTGCGCGGCGCAGGGGCTCGGTCCTGCTCGCGGCCGGGCTGGCCTTCGCCGCGGGGGCGGCGCTGACCTGGCTCGCGGGGCCGTTCTTCCGGTCCGATGTTCCTGCCGTCGTCGTGCTCCCGGAGGGGGACGCGACGGCCGAGGCGCCGGCTGCGGCGACGTCGGAACCGGCGGCTTCGTCGCAGGCGGTCGTGGCCTCGCCGGTCGAGGCCCCGGAGTCCGGCCCCGGGACGGTCGTCATCCCGGTCGTGCCGGCGGTCGATGCGTTGGCGCGTGCGGAAGCCCCGGGAGCGGAGGGCGTCGCGCCCATGCCCGTGGAGGATCGACCTGCCGTGGAAGCGAAGCCCGAGCAAGGATTTGCGCCGGCCAGCGGCGCCGCCGCGCCGGTTGGCGGGGCCATGCCGGAGGCGGCGCCGGAGGGCGCGGCCATCCTGGACGCCGCCGCGCCCGAGGACGCCGCCGCCCTGGAGGCGGCTGCGCCAGAGAGCGTCGCCGCGCCGGAGACCGATGTCGTGCGGGAGGCCGCGCCGGCGGCGCCGGCCGGCGCCGCGACCTTGCGGGCGGCTGCGCCGCTGCCGCGGCCGCAGGGGCTCGCGGCGCGGACGGAGGGTGCGCTGCAGGCCCCCGGGACGGCGCGGGACGCGACGGTTGCGCCCGTGTCCGTCGCGGCGCCGGGGGGCGCGGCGCTTCCCGCGCCGGACGCCTCGGCGGCGTTGCCGCTCTTCTCCGGCGCCGGGCAGCCGCCGGCGGCGTTCGAGGATGCGCCGCGGGCCGATCCCGGGATAGCGGTCTGGCTCCCCGAGCAGCCGACGGCGCGGCCGGCGGCGAAGAGCCGGCGCCGGGGAGCGGCGCCCGCGCCGGAGCCGGTCGTGCAGCCGCAGAAGCCGGACAACATCTTCTCCGCGGCCCGGCGAGACTTCGCGAGCGGCTTCCGCCGCCTCGATTCCGGCTTCTCCGCCGCCGCGCGGCGCGTGGAGCGCGGCATCGGCTCGGTGCTGCCCGGACCCTCGGAGCGCCCGGCGGCGCAGCCGGAGGAGTAGACGCCCGCCTCAGCGGGCGCGGAAGAGGCCGCCGAGGATGCCGCGGACCATCGCCTGGCCTTGACGGGTGCCGAGCTGCTTGACCACCGTCTTGGTGATCGTCTCGGCGAGGCCCGGGTCGGCGCGGGTCGACCGGCGCGCGGGCTCGGCCGGCGGCTGGTAGCGGCGGGCCCGGGCGAACTCCTTCTCGGCCGCCTCGCGCGCCGCGGCGTCGGCCAGCATCATCTCCGCCAGCGCGGCCTCGCCGGCCGCCTTGTCGGCGCGGGCCGCCAGCAGCTCGCGCGCCGACTCGCGGTCGACGGGCGTGTCGTAGACGCCGGCGACCGGCGACGTGCGCAGGCTCTCGGCCCGCTCCGCGTCGGTGATCGGCCCCATGCGTGAGCAGGGCGGCCGGATCAGCGCGCGGCTGACCATCGAGGGCACGCCCTTCGCCTCGAGGAGCGAGATCACCGCTTCGCCGGTGCCGACCTCGCGGATCGCGGTCTCGGTGTCGAACGCGGGGTTGGGCCGGAAGGTCTCCGCCGCCTGCTTCAGCGCCTTGGCGTCGCGCGGCGTGAAGGCGCGGAGCGCGTGCTGGATGCGGTTGCCGAGCTGGCCGAGCACCACGCCGGGGACGTCGTCGGGGTTCTGGGTGATGAAGTAGACGCCCACGCCCTTGGAGCGGATCAGCCGCACCACCTGCGCCACCTTGTCGACAAGCGCCTTGGGGGCTCCGTCGAAGAGGAGATGCGCCTCGTCGAAGAAGAACGCCATGACGGGCTTCTCCGGGTCGCCCACCTCGGGCAGCTCCTCGAAGAGCTCGGAGAGCAGCCAGAGCAGGAACATCGCGTAAAGCCGCGGCGCCTGGATCAGCCGGTCGGCCATCAGCACGTTGACCCGGCCGCGACCGGTCGCATCGACCGCGATCATGTCGGAGAGCTTCAGGGCCGGCTCGCCGAGGAACTTCGCCGCGCCCTGGTTCTCCAGCACGAGGAGCGCGCGCTGGATCGAGCCGACGGTGGCGGGCGCGACGTTGCCGTAGGTCTTGCCCACCTCCTTGGCGTTGTCGGCGAGCCAGACCAGCATGGCCTGCAAATCGGCGAGGTCGAGTAGCGCGAGGCCCTGCTCGTCGGCGATGCGGAAGGCGACGTTGAGGACGCCCTCCTGGGCCTCGGAGAGCTCGAGCATCCGCGCCAGCATCAGCGGGCCCATCTCGGCGACGGTGGCGCGGACCGGGTGGCCCTTCTCGCCGAAGAGGTCCCAGAAGACGCAAGGGAAGCCCTCGTAGGCGTAGGGCTGGAAGCCGATCTGCCGCGCGCGCGCCTCCAGCGCCTCATGCGCCTTGCCGGCCGGGTCGCCGGGGCGGGAGAGGCCGGAGACGTCGCCCTTCACGTCGGCGACGAAGACCGGCACGCCCGCGGCGGAGAGGCCCTCCACGAGAATTTGCAGCGTCACGGTCTTGCCGGTGCCGGTCGCGCCGGCGACGAGCCCGTGGCGGTTGCCGTAGCGCAGCAGCAGCTCGCGGGCCTCGGCGTAGCCCTCTCCCGCGCCGCCCACGAAGATCGTGCCTTCCGCCATCTGTCCTCCGGTCAGTCGAAGTCACGGTTTGTTCGAACCGGTTATTAACTAATGTCCGCTAGAGTGCAATCACGTCCCGCGGCTTGGTCGGTCCGGGGCGGGCGACTTCCTCCCTGTTGGACTGGCCGCGGAGCTTGCTCCGCGGCCCCTTTTTTCTATTCACGATTGTATCATCACAACTTGTCCGCTGCGCTTGACGCTGTTTCTCATCTGGCGTAACTTCCCGTCCACGGCTCGGCCAGTCCGACAGGGAAAATCGCACAAGCGAGGAAAAGGGCGCTCCTTGTGGGCGTCCTTTTCACTTCTCCGCGCCCCGCCGGCGACGTTGACAGGCCGGGCCAAGAGTGGCAAGCGCCCTCGCGTCGATCGAGGAAACCCGAGCAGATCATGACCTCCTTGCGCATTCTACTCATGACGGCCGCCGCCGTCGGCTTCGCGGCCGCCGCTCCGGTCCTCGCCCAGGACGCCGCCGCGCCCGCGACGGCCCCGGCGGCTCCCGCCGGCGCCGCGGCGCCGGCCGAGGCTGCCCCCGCGGCCGCGCCGGCCGCGCAGCCCGCCGTCCCGGCGACGGCCCCCGCTGCCGCTCCTGCGCCTGCGCCCGCCGCGCCGGCGCAGCCGCAGATCCAGGTGACCAAGCAGGGCGACTGGGAGATCGGCTGCGTCGCCGGCACCACCAATTGCGAGATGCAGCAGGTGGCGCTCGACCCGACGAAGAACCCGGTCGTGCTGGCGCGGGTCATCAAGCTCCCGGCCGGCGCCGACGCCCAGGCGCTGATGATCTTCAACACCCCGCTCGGCACGCTGCTGCATTCCGGGCTGAGCTTCCAGATCGACAACGCGCAGGCGGCGGTGCTGCCGTTCGAGTGGTGCGTGCAGGAGGGCTGCGTCGTGCGCCTCGGCCTGCGCGAGCCCGACGTGGCGGCGATGAAGCGGGGAAACGCGATCAAGCTGATCGTGACCTCGATCGCCAGCCCGCAGACGCCGGTCGTGCTGAACCTGTCGCTGGCCGGGTTCACCGCCGGATTCGATTCGCTCGCCGTGCCGCCGGCGCCTCCGGCTCCCGCTGCTCCGGCGGCGCCCGCGGTTCCGGCTCCGGCTCCCGCGAACCAGTAGGGACGGCGACGGGACGCCGCCCCGGGGCGGGCGGCGTCTAGAGCGTGTGGCGCGCCAGCCAGGCGCGCCATTCGGACTGGCCGCCCGCGAAGGCGTTGAGGTCGGCCTGGCCGGCGATGCCGGGGACCTGTCCGGTGCCGGTGTATTGCCAGAAGCCCCAAGGCTGGCCCGGGTAGACCTCGGACGGGTGCCCCGCGACCGAGCGCAGCCAGAAGGTCACGCCCTGCAGCCGGCCGAGGTCGTTCTCGCGGTAGAAGTCGGGCGGCACGTAGACCACCGGGCGCTGGCCGTAGTGGCTGGCGAGGATGTCGAGGAAGGTCGTCATCTCGGCGCGGACGATCGCCGGCGCCGGGCGGTAGGGGCAGGTCTTCGACTTGTGGTTCCATTCGACGTCGAGGACGGGCGGCAGGGCGCCGCGCTCGCGGGGGACGTTGCGGATGAACCAGGCCGCCTGGTCCTCGGCGGAGGAGCAGAAGTAGTAGAAGTGATAGGCCCCGCGCGGCATCCCGGCCGCGCCGGCGGCGCGCCAGTTCTCGGCGAAGCGGTCGTCCATGTGGTCGTCGCCCTCGGTCGCCTTGATGAAGGCGAAGGAGGCGCCGGAGGCGCGGACCTGCGGCCAGTCGATCGTGCCCTGCCACTTCGAGACGTCGACGCCGTGGACGGGGTAGTTCCACGGCGTGCGTGCGGTCCATTCGTGGGGGTCGTAGTCGAGGAAGCGCGGGGCGGAGGTCGCGACGGACCTCGACGCCTGGGGCGAGGGCGAGCCGCACGCGACGAGCGCGGCGGCGCATGCCAAAAGAGCGAGGGCGCGCAATGGAGTCTCCTGTTCCGCCTCGAGCCCGCCTGTTCCGGCGGTTATCCGCGCAAGCTAGCGCAAGACGAGGGCCCGGTCAGCCGTTTTCTCGCGCCGCTGGCGCCGGCGCGCGCGCCGTCCTAGGGAAGGGCGATGAGCCCGACCGTGTTCCTCGCCGTGCTGCTCGGGGCCGCGCTCCACGCGAGCTGGAACGCCGTGGTGAAGGGCGGGCCGGACAAGCTCCTGACGACGGTGCTGCTCGCGGCGGTGTCGGGGCTGATCGGGGCGGCGGCGCTGCCGTTCCTGCCGGCGCCCTCGGCCGCGGCGGCGCCCTATCTGCTCGCCTCGGCGGTGGTGCAGGTCGTCTACTTCGCGCTGGTCGCCGGGGCCTACAAGGCGACGGACATGAGCCGGGCCTATCCGCTGATGCGTGGGCTCGCGCCGGCGCTGGTGGCGGTGTTCGCGGCGACGGTCCTCGGCGAGCATCTGGGGGCGCTCGCCTGGGTGGGGGTGGCGCTGATCTCGTCGGGGGTCTTTGCGATGACCTTCGCCTATGGCGGGCGCTCGTCGCGGCTGGGGACGGGGCTCGCGCTGGCGAACGCCGGGGTGATCGCCTGCTACACCCTGATCGACGGGGCGGGGGTGCGGGTCTCGGGGTCGGCGGTCGCCTATGCGATGTGGCTGTTCCTCCTCAACGCGATTCCGCTGGTCGGCTGGGCGCTCGTGGCGCGGCGGCGCGCGTTCCTCGCCTATGCGGAGCGGCACTGGCGGCTGGGGGTCGCCGGCGGGGTGGGGAACCTCGGGTCCTACGGACTGGCGCTCTGGGCGATGACCCACGCGCCGGTCGCGGTGGTGGCGGCGCTGCGGGAGACCTCGATCCTCTTCGGGATGGCGATCGCCGCGCTGGCCCTGCACGAGCGGGTAGGGCCGGCGCGGCTCGCCGCCGCAGGGCTGATCGTGGCGGGCGCGGCGAGCCTTCGGCTGGCGTGATCGCTGCGGGCGTTCACGCGTGAAAATAGGATAAGGCATTGATTTCACGTGATTGCGGCTTAACGAGAGGTTAAAGTCGCCGACGTGGCCGGCCGACCCGTGGCGCGGGTCGACCGGAGTGCGCGGCGGGTCAGGCCGGCTGGGGCTGGCGGGTGCGCCAGCTGTCGGCGTAGTTCTCGCGGGCCTCGCGGGCATAGGGGGTGGGGGCGACGCGGACGCGGATCCCGGCCTGGCGGTGGCGCTCGGTCGAGGTCTTGCCGGTCCCGCCGTCGGGCTCGCCCCAGACGAGCGTCAGCACGTCGCCGACGGCCACGTCGGCGTCGACCACGCCGAGCGAGAGCATGCAGCGCTCGTTGTAGCTGTAGCCGTTGAACATCGACAGGCCGGCGACCCGGTCGCCCTGCATCACCCGGTCGAAGCTCGACGAGGCATAGTTCGGCTGCGGGAAGTCGATCCACTTGAAGGGGTCGGCGTCGCGCTGGAAGGCGGAGGCGATCACCTTGACCACGTCCTCGCCGTTCCACTCGAAGGTGACCTTCTTGCGCCGGGGCTTGTCCTTCATCGCCTCGAGCGCCGGGCGACCGACGAAGTCGTGGTCGAACTTCACGTAGATGCCGTAGCCGAGCTCGTAGGGCGAGGTGTAGTAGTCGCGGATGTCGTCGGAGGCGAAGCTGCCGCCGATCGCGCCGTTCGCCTCGTAGCTGTCGGCCTTGAGCCACTGGCGGTAGGGGGCGAGCTCGGGCGCGGTGTAGATCGCCGGCAGCGGCGAGGGGATCCAGCCCGATTCGAGCGTGTTGGTGGAATAGGCGCGCGAGCCGACCTGGCGGAGGTCGACGCCGGCGGCGGCGGCGGCGCGCAGGACGGCGTCGCGCACCGCGTCCTTCTCGGCGTAGGGGCCCCAGATCTCGAGGCCGGGCGCGCCGGCCATGCCGTGGCGGAGCGCCCGGACCCGGCGGTCGCCGACGTTGATCCAGCCGGTGTGGAAGAAGGCGATCTCCGGGACGGGGCCGCCGTTGATCCGCTCGAGGATGGCGTTCGCCTGCGGGCCCTGGATCTGGAAGCGGTAGTGGATGCGGTCGACCTTCTGCCCGTCGGGGCGCGAGGGCGAGCGGGGGTCGCGGGCGACGCGGACGTCGTGCCTGCCGAGGGCGGCGTTCCACTGGACCCAGTTCGCCGTCGGCGCGCGGCCGACCAGCACGAAGCGGTCCTCCTCCTCGCGGAAGGCGATCATGTCGCCGATGACGTAGCCCTCGGGGCCGACGGCGACGAAGTGCTTCGCCCGGTCGGGGCCGAAATTGGCGAAGCTGTTGATGGCGAGACCCTGCAGGAAGCCGGCGGCGTCGCGGCCCTCGACGACGATCTCGTCCATGTGGTGGGACTGGTCGAAGAGCACGGCGCTCTCGCGCCAGGCCCGTTGCTCGTCGCGCCAGTTGGAGAACTCGGAGGCGACGACAGGGTATACATACATGCCGATCCTCGAGTTGCGCAGCCGCGGGACGATGCCGCCGTCGCGCCGGATGATGTCCTCGAGACTGTCCATGGCGGTCGATTCCTCCGGGTTCTGGTTGGTTTTTTGTATACATGAACCCGGGGCGCGCGGGCGTCAATCGGCGGCGCGGAGGGGGCAGCCGCGCCGGGAGCAGACCCGCGGGGCCATCGGGTGATCGCCCTGAGCCCCCCGCCTTGTCGATGGGCGAGGGGAGCAAGGAGGCAGGGGCCGTTCGGGGGGCTGCGGCGGCGGGAGGCGGCCGACGGGCTCGCGGGCGGCCGCCGCGGGCGCGCCGCCCCTCGGCGCTTGCGGGCGGGCGGGGGCTGCGCTACGTCGCGCGCCATGGCCGGGGTCGCAGCCATTCGGCCCGGAAAGCTTCTCGTCGGCGGCTGTCCCGAGGGCTTCGACGGGCGTCATCTCGCAAGGACCATCGGCCGCGCCGGCGGCCCGGTGATCCATGTCGCGCGCGACGACGCGCGGCTCGCCGCGGCGCGCGCGGCGCTGCGGTTCTTCGCGCCGGAGCTGCCGGCGCTGACCTTCCCGGCCTGGGACTGCCTGCCCTACGACCGGATGTCGCCGAACCCGGACGTGGCGGCGCGGCGGATGGCGACGCTCGCCACGCTCGCCGGCGGCTTCGACCGGCCGGCGGCGGTGCTGACCACCGTGGGCGCGCTCACCCAGCGGACGCCGCGGCCGGAGACCGTGGCGGAGGCGGCGTTCACCGCGACGGTCGGGCATCGGCTCGACATGGCGGCGCTGCGCGCCTACCTGGCGCGGATGGGCTTTCATCAGGCCCCGACGGTGACCGAGCCGGGCGAGTTCGCGGTGCGGGGCGGCATCGTCGACCTCTATCCGCCGGGGACGGGGGGGCCGGTGCGGCTCGACCTCTTCGGCGACGTGCTGGAGAGCGCGCGGCGCTTCGATCCCGAGACGCAGCGGACGACGGCGAGCCTCAAGCGGGTGGAGCTGGCGCCGGTCTCCGAGGTGGTGCTGGACGAGGCCTCGATCCAGCGCTTCCGCACGCGCTATCGCGCGATGTTCGGGGCGGCGGGGAACGACGATCCGCTCTACGAGGCGGTGAGCGCCGGGCGCAAGCACCAGGGCTACGAGCACTGGCTGCCGTTCTTCCATGACGGGCTCGGGACGCTGCTCGACTACCTGCCCGGCGCGCCGGTGATGCTCGACGAGGCGTTCGACGCGGCGCATTCGGCGCGCTGGGCGGCGCTTGGCGAGCAGTATCAGGCGCGCATGGCCGCGCTGTCGGCGAAATCGAAGCTCGGGGCGGTCTACAAGCCCGTGCCGCCGGGAGAGCTCTACCTCGACCCCGAGGCGCTGGAGGCGGCGCTGGCGGGGCGGTCGGTGCAGCGGCTCGCCACGTTGCCGCAGCCGCTGGGGCCGGGGGTGATCGACGCGGGCGGGCGGCTCGGGCGCGACTTCGCGCCGGAGCGGCAGCAGGAGGGGGTGAGCCTCTTCGACGCGCTGGCCGCCCATGTGAAGGCGCGGCGGCGGGCGGGGGACGTGGTGATCGCCGCCTATTCGCCAGGCTCGCGCGAGCGGCTGGCCGGGCTCCTCGCCGACAGCGGCGTCGAGGGCGCGACGGAGATCGCGCGGGCGGGCGAGCTGAAGGGCGGGGGCGGGCAGGGC